>JBHJHE010000068.1:0-35819 GCA_050331095.1 Parvularculaceae bacterium | reverse complement strand
TCTCGCCCGCCTGGGCGCCGCCGAGATGACGGGCCGCGATCTGGTGCGCGCGCTCTACCCCGAGATCCTGGAGCGCGACGAGCTGCCCGCGGCGACCGCGGGCGACCGTCCGAGCGTAGGCCTCAAGGAGGGGCAGAGCGCGGAACCCGCGGGCTGCTGCCGGCCGGTACCGGGCGAGCGCATCGTCGGCATCCGCGACGGCGTGCGAGGCGACGGGCTGTGGGGCGAGGCTTTTGGGGGCGAGGGCGCGAACGGCGCCCGTCCGCGGATCGTGGTGCATACGATCTATTGCGAGAAGCTCGCCGCCGACGATCCGCCCCAGTCGCATTGGGTCGACCTGCAGTGGCGGGAGGGCGACGACGTCGCCGCCTACTCCACCGTCGACGTCACGGTGCGCAACGAGATTGGCGTTCTGAGCGACATCGCCAGCGTCATAGCGCGTTACGGCGTTTCCATCGCGAACATTGGTCTGCAGAACAAGTCTGAGAACTTCGTGGATCTGAGGATCGACGTCGTCGTCAAGGACGCCAAGCAGCTCGCGAACATGATCGCCGGCATCCGCGTTGCGAACCATGTGGTCGCGGCCGAACGCGTCGAGGGAGGCGAGCGTGGAGACGTCTGAGGTCCTCGCCGAGTTCGAGGCGGCCGGCGCGCTCCTCAAAGGCCATTTCGTCCTGTCGTCGGGCCGGCATAGCGATACCTACCTCAACAAATCCCTCGTCGCGACGGATCCGGCGCGGGTCGGGCGGCTTTGCGGCGCGCTCGCCGCGAAGGTCCGCGAGCGGCTCGGACCCGATAAGGCGCCTGCCCAGATCGTCGCCCCGGCGCTCGGCGCGATCGTTTTCGGCTACGAGGTCGCGCGGTCCCTCGGCGCGCCCTTCATGTTCGCCGAACGGGGCGACGCGGGCGGGTTCGTCATCCGCCGCGGCTTCGAGATAACCCCGGGCGCGCGGGTGTTGGTGGTCGAGGACATCGTCTCGACCGGTCTTTCCGCGCGCGAGTGCGTTGCGGCCGTCGGCCAGGCGGGCGGCGACGTCGTCGCGCTCGCCTGCCTCATCGATCGGTCGGGCGGGACGGCGGACGTCGGGGCGCCGATGATCCCGCTCGCGACGCTCGACGTCGCGACCTACGCGCCGGACGCCCTGCCGCCGGAACTCGCGGCGACGCCCGCCGTCAAGCCCGGCAGCCGCGGCCGGCCAAGCTGAGGTCGACATATGACGAATACTGACATTCGCCTCGGGGTCAACATCGATCACGTCGCGACCTTGCGCAACGCCCGCGGGGGCGATCATCCGGACCCGGTCCGCGCCGCTGAGGCCGCCGCCGCGGCCGGCGCCGACGGGATCACCGCCCACTTGCGCGAGGACCGCCGCCACATCCGCGACGACGACATGGCGCGCCTCAAAGACGCGACGGCGCTGCCGCTCAACTTCGAAATGGCCGCGACCCGCGAGATGCTGGACATCTGCCTCAAGGTCGCGCCCCACGCCTGTTGCCTCGTTCCGGAAAAGCGCGAGGAGCGCACGACCGAGGGCGGGCTCGACGTCGTCGCGGGGCGGACGTTCCTTGAGCCTTTCGTCCGCGAGTTAAAGGCTGCGGGCGTGCGCCCGTCACTCTTCATCGATCCGGAGACGCCGCAACTCGAAGCCGCCGCCGCCGTCGGAACGGCGGCGATCGAGCTCCATACCGGCGCCTATCACGAGGCGTGCGCGGCGACGACGCCGGCGCGCATCAATGAGGAGCTCGAGAAAATCCGCGCCGCCGCAGCCAAGGCCGCCAGCCTCGGCCTCGAGGTGCACGCCGGGCACGGACTGACGTTCCACAACGTCCAGCCCGTCGCCGCCGTTCCGCAAATCGTCGAACTCAACATCGGCCACTTCATGATGGGCGAGGCGATGTTCCTCGGCCTCGCCGAGACCGTGCGCGAGATGAAGCGGCTGATGCAGGACGCGCGCACGGGCGGGCTGTACTAAGGCCGCACGCGAGCGCTCAAGGCGTCTGCGTTGCGGGTTCCGCACGCGGTTCGGCCTTCGCGCCTTTGCTTTGCGCGCGCAGCTTGCGAAAGAGACCCGTGCCCGCCGGGTTTTTCGGGGCCGGGCGGAAGGGCGACTTGTTCTCCCTCGGCACGGGCGGGCGGGCGAGGATGCGCGCGAAGCAGATCAGCGAAAAGCCCGCGTAGACGCCGCCGATATAGACGAAGAGGCTCGGCGGTCCGAAGGCGGACATCACCGTCGCGCCGAGGACGGCGCCGAGGGCCGACCCCATGCCGTGCAACAGAAGAAGGCCGCCGCTCGTCGCCACCGCCTCGCCGGGCGCGGCGTGGTCGTTCGCGTGGGCGGCGCACAGGCCGAAGCTCGGGATCGTGAACGCGCCGACGAAGAACCCGACGCCGATAAGATATGAAAAGCCGACGCCGCCGTAGATCGACATGGCGAAAGCGGCGCTCGCGCCGATCGCCGACGAGCCGAGGAGCACGAGCCGGCGGTCGATGCGGTCTGAGATGAGCCCCAGCGGCCATTGGAAGAGCGCCGCGCCGATGATCACGGCGCTCATGAAAGCGCCGATCGCGGCCGCGTCGTAGCCGGAGCGTTGGGCGTAAACAGGGCCGACCGCCCAGAACGCCGCGTTCGCAAGCCCCAGGGTCGGCGCGCCGATCGCCGCGACCGGCGAAACTTCGAACAGCTTCTTAATGTTCAACCGGGCGGAGGCGATCGGCGGCGGCGCGACGCTGCGCGTCAAGGCGATGGGCACGAGGGCGAGCGACATCAGGACCGAAATCAGCGCGAAGAGATAGAACTCGCCCGGGTCGGCGATCGCGAGAAGCGCGTTGCCGAGGGTGACGGCGCCAAGGTCGACGACGCGGTAGATCGACAGAAGCCGGCCGCGGTTCTGGTTCGTCGCGCGCTCGTTGATCCAGCTTTCGAGGACCATGGTGAGCCCGGCGAAGCAGAAGCCGGTGACGGCGCGCAGGACAAGCCATGTCGCCGGCCCCACGAGGATCGAATGCGTCAACGCGCTCGCCGACCCGATCGAGGCGAAGGCGACGAACGTGCGGATGTGGCCGGCGGACTTGATGACGCCGGGGATGACGCGGCAACCGAGGATAAAGCCGATGAAGTAGGCCGACATCAGAAGACCGACGAGGGCGGTTGGGAAGCCTTCGAGGTCCGCGCGCACGGAGATCAGCGTCGTCTGCAGCCCGCTGCCTGTGAGCAGGATCCCGGCGGCGAGGAGGAGGGCGGCGATGGCGGCGATCGACTGGAGCATGGCGCTCCTATCAATGGTGTTTCGCTGCAGTGCAAACAATAGTTCCGCCGCGGCGCGGCGCGGCCCGGTCGCTCGTCCGGAGGGCCTTGTCCGACACGCTCGAAGACCGCGTCGCGATGCGCGACGAAAGCTTCGCAAGGGTCGAGGACAACGAGCTGCGCTCGTGGCCCGACGCCCGCAATCCGCCGCTGTTTCTTAACGGGCCGTTCACCAGGGTTTCTAAAGCCTCATTAAAATTTTCCGCTTACTTGCGAGGCATGACCCATGTAGTTCACATGCCCCGCTCTATCACGCGCGCCTTCATCGGCGTCCTCGCCCTCGCCGGCGCGACCGGCGCCGCGGAAGCCGCCACCGAGACGTTCCCGACGAGCGTCGTCGCGACGGGCGGCCCGGTGGTTAACGCTGACGCCTTGACCGACGGCGGGACCGGCGTCGCCACGTTCCTGCGCGGCGGCGCGGCGATTTTCGCCTTCGACGATTTCGTCACGAATCAAACGGCGATCTTCGACGTCGCGACCGTAAACCCGGTGCAGACGTTCGTGTTCTTTCGCTTCGGCCGCTTTGTGAACGGCGCGTTCCAGAACGCGCTCGGCCAGGGCACGACGGACCCGTTCGGCAATCCGTCCGTGAACGACTATGTCGAGATCACCGGCCCGGGCGTCTTCACGTTCCAGCCCAGCGGCTTCACCGACGCCTGTCGCGACCTCGGCGGCTGCAACGCGTTCGTGTTCGGCGCGTCGAACTTTTCGGCGACGGGCGGCGGCCTGACGGTCTCTTCGCTCGTCTCGTCGGCGCCGGAGCCGGGCGCCTGGGCGCTGATGATCATCGCCTTCGCCGGCGTCGCCTGGCGCTTGAAGACGGCGCGCGGGCGCTCGCCGGGCTTCGCCTTTGCGCCGGCGGCCGCCTAACCAACGGCTAACGCCATGAGAAGTGACGCTGTGGGCGCGGTCGGCGCGCACAGCGTTTTTCGCGTCTACTCTTCAGCAGTCTTGTTCTCGCTTTGAGCGGTCGCGGCTTTGAGGCTGTTCAACAGCGCGTCGATCTCGACGGCGAGGTCGCCGCGCGGCCCAATGGTCTTGACGATTTGAAGGTCGGCTAGCGCGCCTCGATAGTCTTTTTGGGCGATCCGCAATTGAGCGCGCACTTGGTGGAAAAACATCATCTCCTTGTCGTTGAAGCTGTCGCCGTACGTCGCTTCGACTTCTTCAAGTTTCGCCGCCGCTTTTTCAAACCGCGGCCGCCGCCGCTTTACGTCGCGTTGGGCGGCGAAAAGTTTGTTCAAGATCACGCGCCGGGCGGCCGGCGCGGCGGATGACGGGGCCAATTCGAACGTGATGGCGACTTGAGCGCCCTTCCGGCGAACGGGCGTTCCGTTACGCATGGCCGGTCGGTACGTCCATTTCTCGACCGACGCGCGCGCCGACGCTTCGAAGCAACGCGACGTTGCTTCGATGACCTTCGGGTTCTCCGTGGCGCCGTCGGTTGTGACATCGAATTCGATGAAGACCGTTTCTTGATCCTTGGCGGTGTCCAGGCACTGCTTTGGGTACCGCGGCGGTCGCCGGAGCAAAGGGCGGGCGTCGAAATCCTCTGTGCCCGTCTCTTCGTCAGGTCTGTAGAGGATCGTGACCTCAAGCTCCTCCTGGGCGCGGGGTTTTCCGTCGACGCGTCGCGGTTCGTAGCGCCAGGTGCGCGCGGCGGCGAGGCTCGCGTCCTCAAAACACTCACGCGTCGACGACAGCACCCTCAGATCCTCAAGCTCGCCGTCGCGGTTCACGTTGAAACCCAGGTTGACGCGATCCTCCTGCGGCGCGTCATCCGTCGGAAGCGGGCAGGTCGCCGGATAAATCGGGGTCCTGCGATGGCCCGGCCGCGCCGGAACGTCGTTCGCCGCGACGGCCGCCGCCGCGAACATCTCCAAAAAAGGCATCGAATCTGTCCCCTCGTTAATCTTTTTAAGAGTTAACATTGGGGCGCGGCTGTCTACCGGGGCCGGCGGCGGCTATCACGTGCGGAAACGGGACGGCGCGCCATGATCATCGGCATCGGCAACGACCTCATCGACATCCGCCGCGTCGAGCGCACGCTGGAGCGCTTCGGCGACCGCTTCACGCTGCGGGTCTTCACGGAGATCGAGCGGACGAAGTCCGACCGTCGGCGGTTGCGCGCGGCCTCCTACGCCAAGCGGTTCGCCGCCAAGGAGGCCTGCGCGAAGGCGCTCGGCACGGGCGTTTCGCGAGGCGTCTTCTGGCGCGACATGGGGGTCCTGAACCTGCCCGGCGGCAAGCCGACGATGGCGCTGACGGGTGGGGCGGGCGCGCGCCTCGCGGCGATCACGCCGCCGGGCCTCGTCCCCGAAATCCACCTCTCGATCACCGACGAGCCGCCCCTCGCCCAGGCGTTCGTCATCATCTACGCGGCGCCTGCGAGGCGCGACGAACGGTAGAGACTTCGCCCGCCCGGTTGGCTAAGAGGGCGGATCTGAACGGCAAGAGGCGAGGCGCATGGACGGCGACGTCAAAACCAACGTCAAATCGGGCGGCGGATCGGCCCAAAGCGACGGCGGAGACGGCGGCGAGGCGAAAATGTCCGCCCGCGAGGAGATCGTCGATCTCGGCAAGACGGTGCTCTGGGCCGTCGGCATCGCGCTCATCCTGCGCATTATCGTGTTTCAGCCCTTCAACATCCCGTCCGGATCCATGAAGCCGAACCTGCTGATCGGCGACTTTCTCTTCGTCTCGAAGCCCTCCTACGGTTACTCGCGCGCCTCGCTCGTCTGGCCGTTGACGCGCCTCGACGTCGACGGCCGCTTCCTCGGCCGCGAACCGGCCCGCGGCGAGGTGATGGTCTTCAAGAACCGCAAAGACGCCAACAAGGACTACATCAAGCGCCTCGTCGGCATGCCGGGCGACAAGATCCAGATCGTCGAGGGCGTTCTCCACATAAATGACGATCCGGTGCGCAAGGAGTTCCTTGGGCTCGAAGCCGGCTATTGCGACGGCGCGCCGGACGCGGCCGTGCCCGCCTATCGCGAGACGTTGCCCGAGGGCGTTTCCTACAAGGTCATCGAGTGCGCCGGCGACCGCGGGCGGCTCGACAATGTGGGTCCGTACCTCGTGCCCGAAGGCCACTACTTCATGATGGGCGACAATCGCGACCAGAGCCAGGACAGCCGGGTCCAGTCCCAGGTCGGCTATGTGGGCTATGACGACATCGTCGGTCGGGCGGAGCGTCTGTTCTTCTCGTTCGACGGGGCGACGGCGCAGTTCTGGGAAGTCTGGAAATGGCCGTTCGCGATCCGCTACGGGCGGCTTCTCAACGAAATTAAGTGAGCGCCGCCGACCTCGACGCGCTTCAAACGCGCCTCGGCTGGCGCTTTCGCGATCCGGAGCTGCTCGCCCGGGCGCTGACGCACGCAAGCCTCGCCGCGTCCTCGCGCATCGGCGATCTCGAACGCCTCGAATTCCTCGGCGACCGGGTGCTCGGCCTTCTGGCCGCGGAGCTTCTTTGGCGGCGCTTCCCCGATATGGACGAGGGCGACCTCGCGCCGCGCCTCAACGCCCTCGTGCGCAAAGAGACGTGCGCCGACGCCGCACGGGCCATTGACCTCGGCCCGGCCTTGAGGCTCTCAGCCCACGAAGCCGACGCCGGCGGGCGCGACAAGACGGCGATCCTCGGCGACGCCTGCGAGGCGCTCCTTGGCGCGCTATACGTCGACGGCGGGCTCGAGGCGTCGCGGCGCGTCTTCAACGCTTACTGGACCGACAATCTCGACCGGCTTTTGGCGCGCATCCAGGACGCTAAGACAGCGCTCCAGGAGTGGAGCCAGGACCGCGGCCTCGGCGTGCCGCGCTACGAAACGACGGCGACGGACGGTCCTGACCATGCGCCGGACTTCACCGTGGCGGCGCACGTCTCGGGCTTAAAGCCGGCGACGGGCCGCGGCCGGTCGAAACGGGCGGCGCAAATGGCGGCGGCCGAGGCGTTGTTGGAGCGCGAGGGCGTATGGGCGCCCCGCGGATGACGCCCGATGACTGACGCGCCGGACGGTCGGACAGCGCCGCGCCGCTGCGCCTTCGTCGCTGTCGTCGGCGCGACGAACGCCGGCAAATCGACGCTCGTCAACCGTTTGGTCGGGGCGAAAGTGTCGATCGTCACCCACAAAGTGCAGACGACGCGGGCCCAGGCGCGCGGCGTCGCCATCGAGGGCGCGGCCCAGCTCGTCTTCATCGACACGCCTGGCGTCTTCCGTCCCCGTCGCAAGCTCGACCGCGCGATGGTGGCCGCGGCGTGGGAGAGCCTCGCGGGCGCCGACGCCGTCCTGATGGTCGTCGACGCCGCGTCCTGGGGCGCCGGCGGGAAAGACCGAGGGCGCGTCGACGCCGAAGCGATAGTCGCGGGTCTGAAGGACCGGGGCGTCCGTGCGATCCTCGCCCTGAACAAGATCGACCTCCTGACGCGCGACAAACTCCTGCCGCTGATCGCCGAGCTCGACGGGACGGGCGCGTTCAGGGACGTCTTTCTCATCGCCGCGAAGAACGGCGACGGCGTTAGCGACCTGAAGGCCGCTCTCGCCGCCCGTGCGCCGGAGGGGGCGTGGATGTACCCTGAGGATCAGCTCTCGGACGTTTCGGACCGGCTGATGGCGGCCGAAATCACCCGCGAGAAGCTCTATCTGCGCCTCCACCAGGAATTGCCGTACGATTCCGCCGTCGAGACCACCGGCTGGCGGCGAGCGCCGAACGGCCGCCTCGAAATCGACCAGACCGTCTTCGTCTCTCGCGACAGCCAGAAGCCCATCGTTCTCGGGCGGGGCGGAGAAACGATCAAGGCCATCGGCTCGGCCGCGCGCGCCGATATCGAAGAGATCCTCGGCGAGCCGGCGCGGCTCAATCTCTTCGTGAAAGTCCGCGAAGGCTGGAGCGAGGAGGCCGCGCGCCTGCGCGAAATGGGCCTCGATCTGGCGGACTAGCGTCCGCCGCGCGAGGCGAACCGCGATTGACAAGCCGGCGTTTCAACCCGCATTTACGTCGATAGACGGTGCCGCCCTAGCCGGCGGCTAAGAGGGAACCCGGTGGGAATCCGGGGCTGTGCCCGCAACTGTAAGCCGGGAGTCGACGGCCAACCAAAAGCCACTGGCGCGAACGCTCGAACGGGCGGCGCGCTGGGAAGGCGGCCCGAGACGACGATCGGCGAGCCAGGAGACCTGCCGTCGCGTCGTTCGCCCGTTCGGCCGGGACCAGCCGCCGCGGGCGGGAAAGCGCCCTTTCCCCTGAGACGACAACGCTGAAACGCGGCCCCTACGGACCTTCGCTTGGAAGGCCGGGCGCGGGGGCGTCGCTTGTCGTCGCGCGGGGCCGGCCTCGCCGCCGGTCGCGCAGAACCCAAGGGGACCAAATTAGTATGAAAACCTCCGTCTGCGCTCTTGCGGCGCTCCTCGCCGCGCCGGGCGCGTTCGCGCAATCGCCGCCGCAAGGCGAGACGAACGACGAGATCATCGTCACAGGGACAAAGCTGCCGACGCCGATCGACCAGGTCGGCCGCTCGGTCGACGTGATCTCCGGCGCTGAAATCGAAATACGCCAGCAGCGCTTTCTGACCGACGCCCTCGGCGCGGCGCCCGGCGTACAGATCATTCGTTCGGGAACCTTCGGAGCCCTCGCCAGCGTCTCGTTGCGGGGCCTCCCGTCGGGCCAGACCCTGCTCGTTCAGGACGGGATCGTCTTGAACGATCCGGTTTCGTTTCAGAACGGCTTCAATTTCGCGAACTTTTCGACCGACGACGTCGCGCGCATCGAGGTGCTGCGCGGGGCCCAGTCGACGCTTTACGGCTCCGACGCGATCGGCGGCGTCGTCAACGTCGTCACCAAGGATGGGCGCGAGGGCTTTGGCGGCTCGGCGTTCCTCGAGGGCGGCTCGTTCGACACGGTCCGCGGGGGGGCGAGCCTCTATGGCGGGGGCGAGCGCGCCTCGGGGCGGATAAGCGCCAGCGCCGTGACGACCAACGGCTTTTCCTCCGCTGACGAAGCGAACGGCAATGTCGAAGACGACGGTTTCGACAATCTGACCGTTTCCTCGAAGGGACGCGTCCAGGCGACGGCGAACCTTGAGTTGGACGCGGTGATCCGTTTCCAGGATTCCGAGGTCGAGTTCGACGGTTTCGACTTCGCGGCCGGCGGGCCCGTCGACGCCGGCGACGTAGCGCTAACGGAGGAGCTATCGCTGGCCGGTTCGGCGACGCACCGCGCCTTCGGCGGCGCTCTGGAAAGCCGGGCGCGGATCAGTTTCCTGCGCAACGACCAGACGAACCTCTCCGATGCGAACCCCTTCGACGCGCAAGGGACGCGCGCCTCTTACGAGTATCAGGCGACGGTGCGGCCCGCAGCGTTCCTCACGCTCGTCGCCGGCGCTGAGTACGACCAGCAACGCTCGCGCGTCGACGCCGGCTTCGGCGCGACCGAGGGGATCGACACGATCTCCGGCTTCGGCCTCGTCCAGGCGCGCGCGGGGTCATTCCTTACACTGAACGCAGGCGTGCGCCACGATACGAGCGAAGATTTTGGCGGCGAGACGACGTTCAGCGCGTCGGCGGCGTTCGCCGTCCCCGTCACGGGGACGATCCTGCGCGCGTCGTACTCGGAGGGCTTCCGCGCGCCGACGGCGAGCGAGTTAAGCTTCAACCCGGACCTCTTCGCGGAGTTCAGCGACGGCTTCGACGCCGGGATCGAACAGCCTTTGTTCGACGACCGGTTGCGCCTGCGCGCGACCTATTTCGACCAGTCGATCGACGACCTCATCGCCTTCGATCTGACGACGTTCAATTTCCTCAACGTCCAGACATTCCGGTCCGAGGGCGTCGAGGCGTCGCTTGACGCCCGTCCGGCGGACTGGCTCTCGATCAAGGCGGCCTACACGTACACGGACGCTACGAACGTCTCCCTCGGCGTCGTCGCCGGCGGCCAGCCTGACCATCGCGTCAACGCGGAACTGGCGGCGATGGCGACGCGTCGGCTATCGCTCTCCGTCGGCGTCACATACAATGGCGAGGAGGAGATCGTCGGCCAGACGCTCGACGCCTTCACGCTCGTCAATCTGCGCGCCGCCTTCGCCGCGCGCGACGGGCTCGAGCTCTTCGCCCGCGTCGAAAACGCGCTCGACGCCGACTATCAGGACAATGTCGGTTTCGGGACCGCCCCGGTCTCGGCCTTCGGCGGCGTCCGCGCGACGTTCTGATGCGGTGGGCGCGCGCCATATCGCTTCTTATCGTCGCGGCGTGCGCGCGCCCCTCCGCCGACGTCGGCGTCGATTTAGGAGATGGCGTCGTCAGCCTCGACTATTGCGCCGACCAGTACGTGCTCGGCCTCGTTCCGCGGAACCGCATCGCGGCGCTGTCGCGGGATGCGGAGAAATCCTTCGCCTACCTGAGAGGCGAGGCGGCGGGCCTGCCGAAGGCGCGCGGGACGGCGGAAGACGCCATTGCGCGCCGGCCGGGCGTCGTCGTCAGGACGTATGGCGGGGGGCCCAACGCGGCGGCGTTCTTCGCCCGAGCGGGGGCGCGCGTCGTGCAAATTCCTTATGCGGCGGATTTCGACGGCGTGCGCGGGGCGATCAGGTCGGCGGCGGCCGATCTTGGCGCCATCGATCGCGGCGAGCGGCTGGTCGCGGCGATGGACGCGCGCCTGGCGGCGATCCCCAGACGCAGCGACGGCGCGAGCGCGCTCTACATGACGCCGGGGGGCGTGACCACGGGGCCGGGCTCGCTCGCCCACGAAGCGATCGTCGCCGCCGGCCTCGACAATTTCGCCCGGGCGCCCGGCTGGCGCGCCCTGCCGCTCGAACGCCTCGCCTATGAAGGGCCGGACCTCGCCGCGAGCGCGTTTTTCGGCGCCGCGCCGGCAGGCGCTTGGAGCGCGGCGCGCCACCCGATCGCCCGCGCGCAATTGGTGCACGGACGATCCGTCGACCTCGACGCGGCGAGCCTCGCCTGCGGCGCCTGGTTCGTCGCCGACGCGGTCGAAGCCCTTGCGCGCGGCGAATGACGCGAGCAAGGCGAACCCCGGCGGACGCGCGCCTCAACGGCGGCCTTGCGGGCACCGCGCTCGCCGCGGTCCTGGCGGCGTGCCTGATCGGGTCGACGCCCCTGTCGCCGGCGCGGGTTCTCGCCGCGCTCGCGGGCGTCGGCGCGCCGGGGGACGAGACGGTGGTCTGGGCGATCCGCCTGCCGCGCGCCGTCGCGGCGTTCCTCGTCGGGGCGGCCCTTGGCGTCGGCGGCGCGGCGCTCCAGGGACTTTTGCGCAACCCGCTCGCCGGGCCCGGCGTCCTCGGCGTCTCCGCGTGCGCCTCCCTTGCTGCGGCCGCGTCGATCTATTTCGGGCTCGCAAGCCTCAGCGCGCTCGCCTTGCCGCTGGCCGCCGTCGTCGGAGCGCTCGGCGCAACGGCGCTGATCGCCGTCGCAGCGGCGCGGGTGCGCTCCGCGGTGGCGTTGATCCTCATCGGCGTCGCGCTGTCGAGTTTCGCGGGCGCTTTGATGTCCGCGCTCCTCGCCTTCGCGCCGAACCCGTTCAGCCTCGCCGACCTTGTCGACTGGACCCTGGGCTCCGTCGCCAACCGCAGCTTCGTCGACATCGCTCTCGCGGGGCCGTTCATCCTCGCCGGCGGCGCCGTTCTCTTCGCGACGCGCCGGGGCCTTTCGGCCTTGACGCTGGGGGAGGAGGCGGCGCGAGGGGTCGGTCTCGACCTCGACCGCCAGCGCGTCGCCGTGGTGCTTGGCGCGGGCCTCAGCGCCGGGGGGGCGGTGGCGCTCGCCGGCGCGGTCGGCTTCGTCGGCGTTGTCGCGCCGCACATCGTCCGGCCCTTCGTCGGCCACGATCCGGCGCGCAGCCTCGCGCCGTCGGCGCTCCTCGCCGGGCTCGCGCTCGTCATCGCCGACATCGTCGTTCGGGTGCTGCCAACCGGGGGCGAACTGAAGCTCGGCGTCGCCGCGGCGCTGGTGGGCGCGCCGATTTTCGCGCGCATCGCCTGGCGGCGGGCCCGCCATGACTGAACCGCTTCTGGAGACGAGGGACCTCCACGTCGCCATCGCCGGCGCGCGCGTCGTCCGCTGCGCGTCGCTTGCCGTTCGGCCCGGCGAACTCGTCGCGCTCATCGGCCCCAACGGCGCCGGCAAGACGACGCTCCTGCGCGCCGCTCTTGGCCTCGTCCCGGCGGCGGGCGGCGCGGCGCGCCTTGATGGACGGGACGTCGCCGAGTTGAGCGCCGCCGACGTCGCCCGCGCCGCCGCCTATCTGCCGCAGGCGCGCCCGCTCGCATGGCCGGCGCCCGTGCGCGACGTCGTCGCTCTGGGGCGGTTCGCCCACGGCGCGCGGCTAGACGCGCTAGGCCCGGCGGACGCCGCGGCCGTTGCGCGCGCGATCTCGGCGTGCGGGCTTGGCGGCTTTGAAGACCGGCCGTCGGACGCGCTTTCCGGCGGCGAACTGGCGCGCGTCCATCTCGCGAGGGCGCTGGCGGCGGAGGCGCCGCTGCTCGTCGCCGACGAACCGACGGCGAACCTCGATCCGCGCGCGCAGCACGAGACGATGGCCCGCCTGCGCGCCGCGAGCCGGGGCCCGCGCGCCGCGTTCTGCGTCGTTCACGACCTGACGCTTGCGGCCCGCTACGCCGATCGGCTCGTGTGGATGCGCGGCGGCGGGATCGTGGCCGACGGCGCGCCGGCCGAGACGATGACCGCCGCGCGGCTCGCGCGCGTTTTTGGGGTCGAGGCCCGCGTGGCGCCTGCGCCCGACGGCTCGCTCGCCGTCGCCATCGACGGCCCGCGCGCGCCATCGGCGTCCGACGAAGCGTTAATCAAATCCGGCTAAAGCCGAAAAAGCGTAATCAACGACGATTTTGAAGGCCGCGCGTCTTGCCGCGGCGCGGCAATGCGCCATGTAATGAGCGCGAAGAAGGAGAACGATCACCGCCATGGCCGATGCAGGAACGCCGACGCACGACGCGCCGACGTCGCCCACCAGCGGCCCCATGACGTTGCAGAAGGCGCTTTCCTTCGTCGCCAAGGCGTTGGCGCCCGAACGCGACTTCTACATTCTGGCGGCGATCTACGGCGTCGGCATCAGCCTCCTCTCGCTCGCGACGCCGATCTCCGTGCAGATGTTGATCAACACCGTCGCCAACACCGGACTTGCGACGCCGCTCGTCGTGCTCTCCGGCGCGCTCTTCGTCCTTCTGGCGATGTCGGGCCTTCTGAACGCCCTGCGCCTCCATCTCATGGAGATTTTCGGCCGGCGATTTTACGCGCGGTTCGTCTCCGAGATCGCCGTGCGATCGATCTACGCGCAGAATCCGTTTTTCGCGGACCAGCGGCGCAGCGATCTCTTCAACCGTTATTTCGACATCATCACGGTGCAGAAGAACATGCCCATCCTGATGATCGGCGGGTTTACGCTGATCCTCCAGGCGGGCGTCGGGTTCATTCTCGTGTCGCTCTACCACCCGCTGTTTTTCGTCTTCAACAGCGTCGTCGCGCTCATGATCTGGGGCGTTTGGGCGATCTGGGGCCGCGCGTCCGTCCTCTCGGCCATCGAGCTCTCCCACCGCAAGCACGCTTCGGCCGGATGGCTCGAGGGCATCGGCTCGTCGAACGGCTTTTACAAATCGCAACGACACATCGCCTCGGCGCTCACCGGCACCGATGAGGTGACACGCGCCTATGTGGATCAGCACAAGCGTCACTTTCGGAACTTCTTCTCGCAGACCCTGAGCTTCCTATTCATCTACGCCGCCGCGAGCGCGACGCTGCTTGGTCTTGGCGGGTGGCTCGTGATCGAAGGTCAGTTGTCGATCGGCCAGCTCGTCGCCGCCGAACTCGTTCTGTCGGCGGCGTTTTTCGGCGTCTCGCAGCTCGGCGCCTACCTGACGTATTTCTACGACATGTGCGCCTCGATCGAGGAGCTGATGCATTTCTACGACGTTCCGCAGGAAGAGCCGGCGGGGCGGAACGACCTCGAATGCGCCGACAGCGGCCTCGCCTTCGTCGGGGCCCGGGGCGACGCCCGCGGCCGCGAGGCGACGTTGAACTTCGCCGTGCGCCCCGGCGCGAAGGTGATGGCCGCCGCCTCGAACCACGGCGTCCAGCGCCTCGTCACCAACATGCTGAAGCGCCATTTCGAGCCCCGGGGCGGCTTCGTCGCCTTCGGCGGGCTCGACGTGCTCGACGCCGACGCCCACGCCCTGCGCCAGGAGATCATCGTGCTCGACCGTCCGAGCACGATCGACATGACGATCCGCGAGTATCTGCGCCTTAGCGCGGAGGACCAGAACCCGGCGAGCACGCTCGAGGCGCTGCGCGTCGTCGGGCTCGAAAGCGTCATCGCCAGCCTCGAAGAAGGGCTCGACACGCGCGTCGCCGCCACCGGGTGGCCCTTATCGACGACCGAACTCATGCAGCTGAAGCTCGCAGCGGCGATGCTCGCGCGACCAAGGGTTCTGATCCTCAGCCAGCTTTTCGATCTGATGGCGGAGGAATGCCTGCGCCGGGCGCTCGTCCACATGATGCGCGACGAAAGGCTGACGGTCGTCTACTTCACCAATCGTCGGGCGGACATCGGCGCCGACGCTTACCTCTATCTCGATTATGACCGCCAGGAGTATCTGCCGACGTTCGAGGCGTTCCGCGCCCGCGCCCGTCAGGACGCGCCGCGCATGGACGGCGTCTCAGGCGGCGCGCCGTCGCTCGCCGCGCGCGCGCCGGTGGCGCTGATCGGCAAGGAGTAACGAGGAGTAGCGCGATGCCGTTCCGCGCCGAGCACATTCAGCACTTCAAGACGCTCGACGAGATCAGCCCGCCGCGCCTCATGCGCGCGGTCGCCTCCCTGCTTGGCGTCGGCGTTTTCGTGCCCATCGCTTTCCTCGTTCTGGCGCCGTGGGTCCAGACGACGGCGGGCGCCGGCGCGGTGACGGCGCTCGATCCCCAGGACCGCCTCCAGGACATCAACGCCCTCGTGCCTGGCCGCATCGAGCAATGGTACGTACGCGACGGGGTTACGGTGAAAGCCGGCGACCCGATCGTCAAAATCGTCGACAACGACCCTCAGCTCCTCGACCGTCTGCAGGCGGAGCGCGCCCAGGTCAAAGCCAAGCTCGACGCCGCAGAGACGTCCGTGCGCACCGCTGAACTCGACCTGACCCGGATGAAGGAACTCTTCGACGCCGGTCTCGCGGCGCGGCGCGATTTCGAACAAGCGCAGATCCGCGTCGAAGGCCTGCGGGGTACCGTCGCCGAGGCCGCCGCTGAGCTCAACCGCATCGACGTCAACCTCTCCCGCCAGTCCGTACAGATCGTCAAAGCCCCGCGCGACGGCGTCATCCTGCGCCTCAACGCCGGGGACGCCGCGACGTACATCAACGCCGGCCAGGTGGTCGCCACGTTCGTCCCTGACGACGTCGAACGCGCCGTTGAGATCTTCATCGACGGGCGCGACGTCGCCCTCGTCAACGAGGGCGCGAAGGTCCGCATCCAGTTTGAGGGCTGGCCGGCGGTTCAGTTCAGCGGCTGGCCGTCCGTGGCCATTGGCACGTGCGGCGGCGTCGTCGCGGCGATCGACGCCTCGGCGGACGCGACGGGCCGCTTCCGCGTCCTTGTGACGGAGGACGAATCCGATCCCCATCCTTGGCCTAGCGAGCGTTTCGTGCGGTTCGGCGCGACGGCGCGGGGCTGGATCCTTCTTGAACAGGTTTCCGTCGGTTACGAATTGTGGCGTCAACTGAACAACTTCCCGCCGAACTTTCCGCGCGGCGGCGCGGCGACGGCGCCGGGATCGGCCGGCTCAGGCGCGGGCGGCGCGTAAGCCGCATGCCGACCGCACGCTTTACCGTCATCTTCGCCGTCTTCGCCCTTTTGGTCGCGCGCGCCGCCGGCGGGCCCGCGCGCGCCGCCGACCATCTGTCCGCCGACGAGGTGCTCGCCGCCTCGGCCGCCCATTTCCCGCGCATCGTCGAAAGCCTCGCCAAGGTGCGCGGCGCGGAGGCGGACGCCCTCGCCGCGCAGGGCGCCTTCGACATCGTCTTTTCCGGCACGGCGCGCGACCGCGCCACGGGCTTCTGGACCGGCCGGTTCGTGAACGTCGAAGCGAAACGGAACCTGCGTCCCCTCGGGGCCAGCGTCTTCGGCGGCTATCGCCTGTCGGAGGGCACGTTTCCGATCTACGAAGACATCGAGTTCACCAACACCGGCGGCGAATTCAAAGTCGGCGCGATCTTTTCGCTCCTGCGCAATCGTCAGTTCGACGATCGTCGGTTCGCGACCCGCGACGCCGCGCTAGCGCTCTCCGAAGCGGACCTCGGCCTTTTGCTGACGCGCGTCGGGGTGCAGCACCGCGCGATCGGCGCCTATTGGCGGTGGGTCGCGTCAGGCCGGCAACTCGCCGTCTACGAAGAATTGCTGAAGATCGCCAACCGCCGCGAGGCGGGGCTCGAAGAACAGGTGCGCCGCGGGGCGCGCGCCGCGATCACCGTCACCGAGAACAAGCAGAACATCCTACGGCGCGAGCGGCTCGTGATGGAGGCGCGGCGCGAATTTCTCACCGCCACCAACGATCTCTCTCTCTACTATCGAGACGAGCGCGGCGCGCCGGTGACGCCCGCTTCGACGCTGTTGCCGCCCGCGGGCGCGGTCCGTCCGCTGGCTGACGACGCGGCCGGCGCAACGCCCGTCGACGGCGACGAGCGGGCCCTGGGCGAAGCCCTGCGCCGCCGACCGGAGCTCAGCCTCCTGCGCACCGCGCTTGCGCGGGCCGAAGGCCGCATCGACCTTGCGGCCAATGAGTTGAACCCGCAGCTCGACTTCAGCGCCGAGGTCTCCCACGACGTCGGAAACGTCGCCGAGGGCGGCATCTCGCGCGACTCCACCGACACGATCGTGGCCTTGCGCTTCTCGCAGCCGCTGCAGCGTCGCGCCGCGCGGGGCAAGCTCGCCGCGGCCGAAGCCGAACGCGAGGCGCTCGCCGCCCGTCGCCGGCAAACCGCAGACGAGATCGAGATCGAGTTGCGCAACATCGTCATCGGCCTGAACGTGTCGCGCCAGCTCGCCGTCATCGCCGAAAACGAAGTCGAACAGACCGAGATCATGGAAGGCGCGGAGCGCCGGCGCTTCGCTAGCGGCGCAAGCGATTTCTTCCTCGTCAACGTCCGTGAGGAGACGACTGCGGACGCGCGCATCCGGTACCTCCTGGCGGACCTCGAGACCCGCCTCGCCGAAGCCGCCTACGCCGCCGCGACGGTGGACCTCGGCCGCCTTGGCCTCGAAGAAGCGGGGCTCTAGCCTCTTGCGGGGAGGGGGGCCGCGTCCCATAAAGCCGGCTCGTCGACGGGCGACGCCAAAGGTCGCGACAGTGGGGCCGCAGGCATGGGACAACAAGCGGACGAGGCGCGGCGGCTCTATCTCGTCGACGGCTCCGCCTACATCTTTCGCGCCTACCACGCCCTGCCGCCCCTGACGCGCAAGTCGGACGGCGCGCCGGTCGGCGCCGTCTCCGGCTTCTGCAACATGCTCTTCAAGCTCATGACCGACATGGGCGACGATCACGACCCGACGCATTTCGCGGTCGTTTTCGACCACTCCTCCCACACGTTCCGTAACGATCTTTACGCCGAGTACAAAGCCAATCGCGACGAGCCGCCCGAAGACCTGGCCCCGCAGTTTCCGCTCGTCCGCGACGCGACGCGCGCCTTCGGCGTTCCCTGCCTCGAAATGGAAGGTTACGAGGCGGACGACATTATCGCCTCCTACGCCCGCGCGATCGAGCGCGACGGCGGTACGTGCGTCATCGTTTCGTCGGACAAGGACATGATGCAGCTTGTCTCCGAGCGCGTCACGATGTTCGACACGATGAAGAATAGGCGCATCGGGATCGACGAGGTCGTGGAGAAGTTCGGCGCGCCGCCTGAGAAGGTCATCGACATTCAGGCGCTCGCCGGCGACAGCGTCGACAACGTTCCGGGCGTGCCCGGGATCGGCGTCAAGACCGCCGCCCAGCTCATTGAGGAGTACGGCGACCTTGAAGCGCTTCTTCAGGCGGCGGACGGCATCAAGCAGAAGAAGCGGCGCGAGAACCTGATCGAGCACGCCGACGCCGCGCGCCTCTCCAAAGAGCTCGTGACGCTGAAGGACGACCTTGATCTACCCGAGCCGATCGACGACCTGACGCTCAAGGAGATCGACCCCGCGCCCCTGCTCGCCTTCTTCAAGGCGATGGAGTTCACGACGATCGCCAAGCGCGTCGAAGCGGCGCTCGGCCCCGCGCCCGTCGCGGCCGCCGCGTCGGCGGCGAAACCCGAGATCGTCTCCTATCAGACGATTTTCGACGAGGAGGCGTTGAAGGCCTATGTCGCGCGGGCCTATGAGCGGGGCGTCGTCGCGTTCGATACGGAGACGGACAGCCTCAGCGCCATGCGCGCCGGGCTCGTGGGCGTCTCGTTGAGCGTCGCGCCGGGCGATGCGGCCTATGTGCCGCTCGCCCATGGCGGCGACGGGCTGCAGCTCGACGAGGCGGGCGCCGACGCCGCGCGGCAACTGCCGATGGGCGCGGCGCTGAAGATCCTGAAGCCGATGCTGGAGGACCCGTCGGTTCTGAAGATCGGCCAGAACATCAAATACGACCTCAACGTCATGGCGCGCTACGGCGTCAACGTCTCGCCGATCGACGACACCATGCTGATCTCCTATGCGCTCGACTGCGGGCGCGGCGGCCATGGCATGGACGAGCTCGCCAAGCGCTGGCTTGATCACGACACGATCAAGTTCTCCGATATCGCCGGTACGGGCAAGAAGCAGAAAACGTTTGACCGGATCCCCATCGCCGAGGCTGCGAAGTACGCCGCCGAGGACGCCGACGTGACGCTGCGCCTTCACGCCGCGCTTAAGCCGCGCCTTGCGGCCGAGGGCAAAACGACCGTCTACGAAACGCTGGAGCGCCCTCTTGCGGGCGTCGTCGCGGCGATGGAGCGCGACGGCGTCAAGGTCGATACGGACGTTCTCTCGCGGCTGTCGTCGGACTTCGCCCAACGCATCGCCGGCCACGAGGCGGAAGCCCACGAACTCGCTGGCGAGGCGTTCAACGTCGGCTCGCCGAAGCAAATCGCCGAGATCCTCTTCGGCAAGCTCGGCCTGCCCGGCGGCAAGAAGACAGCGAAAGGCGCCTGGTCGACGAAGGCCGACGTGCTCGAACAACTGGCCGCCGAGGGCCACGACCTGCCGCGCGCGATCCTCGCCTGGCGAGGACTGTCAAAGCTTAAAAGCACGTATACGGATGCGTTGCCCGAGGCGATCAACCGGGAAACCGGCCGGATCCACACGTCTTACTCACTCGCGGCGACGACGACGGGTCGCCTGTCGTCGAACGAGCCGAACTTGCAGAACATTCCAATCCGCACGGACGACGGGCGTAAGATCAGAGAGGCGTTCGTCGCAGAGCCCGGCTCGCGGCTCATCTCCGCGGACTACAGCCAGATAGAATTGCGGCTCCTCGCCCATATCGCCGACCTCGGCTCGATGAAAGCCGCTTTCGCCGACGGCCTCGACATCCACGCCATGACGGCGTCGGAAATGTTCGACACGCCGATCGAGTGCATGGATCCGATGGTGCGTCGGCGCGCCAAGGCGATCAATTTCGGCATCATCTACGGCATCTCCGCCTTCGGCCTCGCGAACCAGCTGGGCATTTCGCGGGCGCAGGCGAAAGACTATATCGACAGCTATTTCGAGAAGTTCCCAGGCATCCGTCGGTACATGGACGACACGATCGCCTCCGCGCGCGCAAACGGCTATGTCGAGACGATCTTCGGTCGGCGGACCTATGTCGAAGGCATCAAGGACAAGAACCCGGCGATGCGCGGTTACGCAGAGCGCCAGGCGATCAACGCGCCGATCCAGGGCGCGGCGGCGGACGTCATTCGCCGAGCGATGATCCGTGTGCCGCCGGCGCTGAAGAAAAAGAAGCTGTCCGCGCGCCTCCTCCTCCAGGTGCACGACGAGCTCATCCTCGAAGCGCCGGAGGCGGAGATTGACGAGACCTGCGCCGTCGTCGCCGAAACGATGCGCGACGCGCCGGCGCCCGCCGCCAAGTTCGACGCGCCGCTCGTCGTCGAGGCGAACGCCGGCGCTAACTGGAGCGAAGCCCACTAGGGGCCCTGGTCGGCGCGTGTCGGATCCGATTTTTAAGCGCTTTGACAAAGCGTCGATCGCCGTAACGATCGCAGACCCGTCTGCGGACGATTGCCCGCTCGTTTACGCGAACGCCGCCTTCTCAAAGCTTACCGGCTACGCTGCGATCGACGTCATCGGGCGCAATTGCCGGTTTCTTCAAGGGCCGGATACGGACAAGACGGGCGTCGAAGAAGTGCGAGAGGCCGTCGCGGCATCGCAGCCGGTTAGCGTGATACTGAAGAATCATCGCGCCGACGGGTCGGCTTTCGACAATTTCTTTATGATGACGACCATGACGCTCGACGGCCGTCCGCTCCTGATGGGGTGCCAGTACGAATTGCCGTTCGAACTCGGACCGGAGCTCATGGGCCGTGCGGCGGAGGGCCACGCGGCCCGCCTCAACGGCCTCGCGCGCGGGGTCGATGCGCGGCGAGAGGACGCCCGCCAGTTGCGGGTCGAGGCCTTGCGCCTCAGCGCCGCGTCGGTTTTCTCTCTGGCGACGTCCTACGCCTCATTGCGCGCCCCGAACCGGCGATCGGAGGATCCGGAACCCTAAAGCGATCGGTCCGGCGGCAACAGGGGCGCGGCGCGTTCGAGAACGATCTCGACACGCCGGTTGCCGGGGGCGAACGGATCTTCCGGATACAAAGGCTCCGCGTCGCCGCGCCCGACGACGGCGGCGATCCGATCCGCGGGGAGCCCCGCGGCGGCCATCGCCCGGCGCGCGGCGTTCGCCCGGTCGGCGGTGAGGTCGAACGGCGAGTAAGCGCCGGCGCCGCGCGCGTCGGCGTGCGCTTCGATCAGGATGCGGTTCGCAAGGGGAGCGAGGGCGGCGGCCGTCGTCTCCAGGAGGTCGCGGGCGAAGGGCGTCGGCTCGCGCGCGCCGGGCTCGAACATCGGCCGACCGGCGACGTCGACGAGGACGATCTGCAATCCGTCCTCGACGAGGTTGACGGTGATCGCCTCGCTCGCGTCCTTGAGGAGTGGGTTTGAGAGAACCGCGCGCTCGAGGCGCGCCTTGGCGGCGACATAGGGCGCGCGTGGATTGCGGGCGTCGGGGGTCGGCCCCGCATCGACCGCGGCGTTCGCGCCGTCCTCGCCGATCGCGGGGTCGCCGCTAAGCGTCGTCGAGAGGCCGGCGCCGCTTGGCTCGACGCGCGGCACGGCGTCAGCCGGCTGGCGACGCTCCGGCACGCCCTCGTAGCGCACGTCGCCCGCGAAGCGCCGGCGCTCCGCGACGCCGAACGCGTCACGCATGGAGCCGGCGAGCACTTCGAGTTTCACTTCATCCTGTACGGAGAAAGAGACGATCAGCACAAAGAAGCAGACGAGGATCGGCATCAGGTCCGCATAAGTGACGAGCCAGCCGCCGGCCGGGCGGAACCCGCCCGCCGGCCGCGTGCGTCGGCTCGCGAGAGTGGCCGCGCGCGGCGCCATCGCGCGCTCCTTACGCCGACGCCGGCGCCGGCGCGAAAGCGCCGCGCGCGCGCTCGGGCAAGTAGGCGATGAGCATGTCCGTGATAGAATCGGGCGACCGCCGCTCGGAAATCTGGCACAGCCCGTCAATGATGAGCGAGAGGTTCGTCTCCTGCGCTTCGAGCTTCGAGGCGAGCTTGTCGGCGATCGGCAGGGCGATCACGTAAGCGACAAGGGCTCCGTAGAGCGTCGTCAACAGCGCGATCGCCATCGCCGGGCCGATCGTGGACGGATCGTCCATCGTCCAGAGCATTTTGACGAGGCCGACAATCGTACCGATCATGCCGAAGGCGGGCGCCGATTCGCCCATGGCGCGGAAAATCTTCTCGCCGTCGACGAGGCGCTGCATTTCAAGCTCGCGCTCGCGCGACAACTGGCCCCGCAATTGGTCAACTGACAGTCCGTCAGCGATCATCTGCTTGCCGCGGGCGAGGAATGGATCGGAGACGCCGATGCGCTCGAGGCCGATCGGCCCGGCGCGCCGCGAGACGGCCGCCAGACCCCGCAACTCCTCCAGAAGTTCGCCGGGGCTGCGCCTTTGGTCGAAAAACGCCGTTCGCGCCCCGACGCCGAACGCGCCGAACGCCTCGTCGATTGGGAAACGGAGGATCGTCGCAGACAGCGTGCCGCCGACCACGATCAAAAAGCTCGGCATGTTGAAGAACACCGCGACGGCGCCGCCCATGACGATGGCGAGGCCGACGACGCAAAGGCCGGCGAGCATGCCGCCGACGGTGCCGAAATCCATGCGCATGGCGATTCCTTAACGACGACGCCGCGAGCGTCTGAGATTAGGAGCGGCGTCGTAAAGCCGACGCTTAAAACATCGCTAAAATTAGCAGGCGTCCGGAGCTAGCGTGGAGCGGTCCCGCGAAACCGCCACAATTTCGCTGCTTGACAGGTGCGCCGCCCTTGTCGCAACACTATCGATACGCGCCGATTTGACCCTTCAGCTTGCGGGCGCGAAACAAATGTCGCTAAAGCGAGGGGGGTGGAATAGGCGCTAACGCGCTCGTCCGTTCCCGCATTTGTTTTCCCGCAAGTCGGTTTTGTCCCACGGCGCTTTGACGAGGAGCGCCGACCAATGCCGCTTTGCGAAATTCCGATTGCGCCGCCCGCCAGGTCTTCTGCCACGTCCTTGGCCCCGTCCTTGGCCATAGACCATGACCAGCCGCGCGAGCATCTCTGCGAGGTGGCGATTCCGGCCCACTGGCGCGGCGAGCGCGGCGCCCGCATCGACGATAAATGGCTGCGCATCTCGTGCGTCGGTCGCGCGGACGGGCCCGTCGCTGTCGTGTTGGGCGGGATCTCCGCTGACCGGTTCGTCGCCCGATCCCAACACGGCTCCGGCGGTTGGTGGGCGGACATTGTGCGCGCAGGCGGCGCGATCGACCTCAACCGATGGCGCTGCGTCAGCCTCGACTTCGCGCCGCTCTCGCCCGCGACGCCCGTCGATCTAACGACGGCGGACTACGCCGATCTTCTCGCCATCGCCTTGCGCGGGCTTGAAATCGAGCGGGTCGATGCGCTCGTCGGGGCGTCCTTCGGCGCCATGGTCGGCCTCGCCTTCGCGGCCCGCGAGCCGGCGCGCGTCGGCAAGCTCGTCGCCGTCAGCGCCGGCGACCGGCCGCGCCCCATGGCGACCGCGTTGCGGCGCGTCCAGCGGCGCGTGCTCGACCTGGGGCTCGCCGTGGGCGAGGAGACGACGGCCGTCGCAATCGCCCGGGAACTCGCCATGACGACCTATCGCACAGCGGATGAATTCGCCGCGCGGTTCGACGGGCCCGACGCCGTCGAAAGCTATCTGGCAAGCCGCGGCGCGGCGTACGCGGCCCAGAACGGCGCCGCGCGCTACCGCACCCTGTCGAACGCCATCGACCGCCACCGCGTCGACGCCGCGCGCATCGTCGCGCCGAGCTTGCTGGTCGGCGTCGCGGAGGATCGGCTCGTTCCGCTCGCCGACGTCGCCGCGACCCGCGCGCGCCTTGGCGGACGCGCGCGCCTCGAAATCATTTCATCCGTTTACGGACATGACGCCTTTTTGAAGGAGACGGCCGCCATCGGCGCGCCGATCCGCGCTTTTCTTGAGGAGACCACGCAATGACGACCCATGACCTGCCCTACCGCTCAGAAACGATCGCCGCCAGCGCAGGCGTCGCGCGCGATCCGGCCCACCGCTCGGTGGCGCCGGCGCTCCATCTGTCGGCGACGTTCGGCTGGGCGGATCCGGAGGAAAAGCCGGCGTTCGACTATTCGCGCTCGGGCAATCCGACGCGGCGCGAACTCGAACGCGCGCTCGCCGACCTGGAAGGCGCGGCCGGCGGCGTCGTCACGTCGAGCGGCATGTCGGCGATCGACCTCGTCCTCTGCCTGGTTTCGCCGGGCGACCTCGTGCTCGCGCCCCACGACTGTTATGGCGGCTCGCACCGTTTGTTGTCGGCGCGCGCGAAAAAAGGCCATTTCGACCTAGCCTTCGTCGACCAGACCGATCCCGACGCGCTCGAAGCGGGCCTCGCGCGCCGCCCGAAGCTCATTCTCATCGAGACGCCGAGCAATCCCCTGTTGCGGATCACCGACGTCGCCGACGTCGCCCGGCGCGCCCGGGCCGTCGGCGCGGTGACGGTCGCCGACAACACGTTCCTGTCGCCGGCCCTGCAACGCCCGCTTGATCTCGGTTGCGACGTCGTCCTCCACTCGACGACGAAGTTCATCAACGGCCATTCGGACGTCGTCGGGGGCGCGGTCCTCGCCAAAACGACGGAGCTCGCCGAGGAGTTATATTGGTGGGCGAACTGCACTGGCGTCACCGGCGCGGCGTTCGACAGCTACCAGACCTTGCGCGGCCTGCGCACGCTTTTCGCCCGGATCGAGCGCCAGCAGGAGACCGCAGGCGGGCTCGCGGCGCGCCTTGCGGCGGACCCGCGCGTCGCCGCCGTTCACTATCCGGGGCTTCAAGGTCATCCCGGCCGGGCCGTCGCGGCGCGCCAGCAGGCGGGCTTCGGCTCCATGTTCAGCGTCGATTTCGCGCCGGGCGTCGACGCGCTGGAGCTATTGCGCCGTCTGCGGATCTTCACGATCGCGGAATCTCTCGGCGGGTTCGAGAGCCTTGCTTGCGTGCCGGCGGCGATGACCCACGCCGCAATGCCGCCGGAGGCGCGGGCGAAGGCCGGGATCTCCGACCGGCTTGTGCGCTTTTCGATCGGGCTCGAACACGCAGACGATCTGGCCGCCGATCTTCTGGGCGCGCTCGAGGCCGTCGCGCGGCCCGGCCGCTGCGCCGCCTGAGATCAGCCCCAGGGGCCGCGCGACCCCGAAGCGGAACCTGATGCGGACCCGGGCGCGGACCCGGGCGCGGACCAGGGGCCCGCCGCGCCGCTGGAGCCGCCGACCATCTCCATCAGCCGGTCGATGCGGTTCTGCGTCGCCGGGTGTGTGGAGAAAAGATTGTCCCGGCCCTGACCGGACAAGGGATTGATGATCATCAATTGGCCGGTTTCCGGGTGCATTTCGGCGGTTTCGTTCGGAATGCGCGCCGCGCCGTTGGAGATCTTCGCGAGCGCGGAGGCGAGCCATTGCGGGTTGCCGCAGATTTCCGCGCCGACGCGGTCGGCCTCGTATTCGCGGCCCCGGCTGATCGCCATCTGCACGAGCCCGGCGGCCATCGGCGCCAGGATCATGATGGCCAGCGCGCCGATGATGCCGCCATTGTTGCGGTTCCCGCCGCCGAAGAACATGGCGAAGTTGGCGAGGGTCGTAACCGCGCCGGCGATTGTCGCCGTGACGGTCATCGTCAGCGTGTCACGGTTTTTGACGTGCGCGAGCTCGTGCGCCATGACGCCCGCGACCTCTTCTTCCGTCAGCATACTGAGGAGACCGGTCGTCGCGGCGACGGCCGCGTTTTCGGGATTGCGGCCGGTGGCGAAGGCGTTCGGCTGCGGATTTTCGATGACGTAGATTTTCGGCGCGGGCATTTCGGCGTTGCGCGCGAGCGCCGCGGTGGTCTCGGCGTAGCGGCGCAGGTGGCCCGGCGCGCTCGCCGGGTCGACCTCTTGCGCTTTGTACATGCGCAGGACGATTTTATCCGCGTTCCAGTAGGCGAACGCGTTCGAGGCGACGGCGAAGCCGAGCGCGAGCAACATGCCCGTCGCGCCGCCGAGGAGAAGGCCCACAAGGCCGAAAAGCGCCGTCAACGCGGCGAGCAGGACGCCAGTGCGCAAAGTGTTCATGGGTGTCGTTCGTCCATCCGTTGGTGTTGCGACGTACCAAGCGTTGAAATGGGTTAATTGCGAGGAGCGTTCAACTATGGCGATCGACAAGAAGCCGACGCGACGGGAGACGCCGCCGGGCGCGGCGCGCCCGGATCTGCCGCCCGAAGCAGTGCGCGCGCTCGAAGAAGCGGCGGCGCGGCGCGCGGCGAAGGCCGACGCGGACAAGCCGGACGAGCGGGGCGGACCGACGGGCCCAGATCCCACGCGTTACGGCGACTGGGAGCGCAAGGGCCGGGCGATCGACTTTAGCTGAGCGCCCATAAGGGCCGGGTCGCCGGCGTTATCGGCTTTACGAACGTTTTGTGAACATGCTACCCATGCGGGAGCATGTCGACGCTTGCAACTATAGCATGTGCGATCGCTCTGGCTGCTACGGGCGCGGCCGCAGCGGATCGAATCCCGGGTCCGGTGGATGCGAACGTCGTGCGGGTCGTCGACGGCGACACGATCCGCGTCGAGGCGGCGATATGGATCGGCCTGTCGCTGGACGTCGCCGTGCGCCTCGACGGCGTTGACGCGCCGGAGATCGGCGGCGCTCGCTGCCCCCGCGAGCGCGTCCTTGGCAGACGGGCGAAGGCGTTCGCGGCGCGACACGTCGCCGACGGCGTCGCGCTTCGTGACGTGCGTCGCGGCAAGTACGCCGGACGCGTCGTCGCTAGGGTTCTCGCCGCTGACGGCCGCGACCTCGGCGCGGCGCTGCTGGCCGCCGGTCTCGCCCGGCCCTATGGCGCCAACAAGAGCTGGTGCGGATGATCTGCGGGGGCTGACGACGATCAAGGCCGCCGCCCCGCATCTTAGTGTCGTGTCACAGCCATAATCTCGGCGACGCCGTTCGGCGCACGGAGATAAACGGCGTGTTCGCGGGCGACGGCTCTGCGGCGGCCGGGTCGGATTTCGTCTTTTGACGTGGGGGTGAGGCGGCCGCGCTCGGCATTGTCGAGCTTTTTGCGCGCGAACGCCTGTTCCTCGTCTCGCTGACGGGCGCGTCGGACGAGGTCGTTGATAAGTTCGGTCTTGCTGGCGTAATCGCCGCTCGCCACGGCCTCTGCGATCCAGAACTCGTTCGGCTACGTCAGGGCGATGCGAGATCGCGACGTTCTTAGAGCTCCGAGACTGCTTTGGCGTGGATCTTCACCATCGCCGCAACGTTAGCAATCTAACGAGAGGACCTGATCCCCCGGAGCCTAACGGTAAAACAGCGTTTCGCGCCCGGAAAACGCGCGCGCCTCGAGGTCGGCGCACGACTGGGCGTCGCCGCGGGCTTCGAGGCGCATGACCGGGCCGTCGGGGCCCTCTTCGAGACCGAGAAGGACGACGCCGTAAATTCGTGGGCCGACGAAATTGGCGCGCAGGCGCTGATAACAGTGCGTCTCGCCGACGCGAACGTCCTTGAACGGCGTGTTGACCTGCGCCGCCCCGCTGACGCCGTCGCCGCCCGCCTCGAACGTCAAAAAGTCCTTCGCGGCGGCCGCGCGCGCCGCGCGCTGCTTCGGCGGCAGGGCGACGAGTTCCGGCCCCAGCGTCGGCACCCTGCCGTGCAGCGCGAAGATCATCCGCTTGGGGTCGATCGTGTCCGGCGCGAGGGCGATGGCGCTCTGTTTCGAGGTCGCGCCATTGTGGGCGGCGTCGGTGTACCAGGCGCCTTGCGCTGCGCCGGCGACCTCGACGAGGGCCGTGCGGCAAGCGTCGTCGCCCTTCGCCTTGCGCAATCCGTAGGCGTCGCCAAGCTTGCCGGTCCACGCCGCGGCGACGCGCTTCGGCAGATAGTCGAGCGGGCACTGGGCGCGCGTGGGGTCGGTCGACGCCGCGGCGATGAGCGCCGGGTCGACCCGCCGGCGGCGGGCCGCGGCGTACGGGTTGGTGCGATAGCGCTCGGGCCGCACGAGATCGTCCGGCGAGACCGAGCGGTCCTCAAGCCCGACGTCGAAACCGTCGCCGACGCCGAGGGCGTCGCCGGTCGCCACGCGCACGCGCGTCGCGACGCCGGTGTGGTCGGGGCCGTCGATCTGTTCGAAAGCCGTCAGCCCGCCGACTTTCTCCATCAGCTCGGGCGAGACGGCGTCGAGGTCGTCATAGTAGACCGACACGTCTTCGCAGATCGACAGATGCACGGTCCATGACTGGCTCGTGGCGATCCCCTCTTCGTTGCGGCGGATGCGGCGCTCCACGGCGACGACGTCGGCGCGCGCCGGCGCTAGGGCGGCGGTCTCGCGCCGGTCGAAGGCGGTCTCGCCCTTGCGGGTGTTGATGCGGATGTAGGGGGCGGGCAGCGGCTCGTAGGGCGCGGTGACGCCGCCGAGGGGCGACACGGAGACGACGTCCTCGATGTCGGCGAAGGCGCTCGTCAGGGTCGGGCCGGCGACGCGACAGGGTTTGTCGGCGAGGGCCGTGCGCGGCAGGCTGAAGGATTTCGCTTTTTCCAGCGCGCGACCCGGCGCGGACGGGTTGACGATGACGCCGATCAGCACCGCGGCCGTCGCGAGCGCGCCGCCGAAACGCTCGAAAAAGCCGCTAGACGCCATTGGCCGATCACCGCCCCACGCTACGCGTCAAAGCCCCCCGCCTTCACGCTTCGTTCACCTTTAAAGTCGCTGCGGCGCCGGTCAAGCGCGGCCCCCCGCGGCCCCCGCGACGCAAGCGCCGAATACGGCCGTTTCGCCGGCCGATCCATTGCGCGACGGTAATGCGGGGCGAGCCTGCGCGCTGCGCTCGCGGGCCCTCGACAACCGTGGGGCGGCTGGCGATAAGGCGGTTGCCGACTGAATGGGGAGAAGCCGGGCGATGGTGAAGTGGCGAGGGCGGCGGCGCAGCGACAATGTCGACGATCGGCGCGGGTCGGGCGGGACGGGCGCAGCCGGTCTCGGCGGGCTCGCCTTCGTCATCCTGCGCTTCGTCCTCGGCCGCTTCGGCGTCGCTGGCGTCGTCGTGCTCGTCGGCGGCTTTTTCGCCCTACGCTCCATGGGCCTCGACCCCGTGGCGCTTCTAGCAGGCGCGCCGACGGGCGGCGCGCCGGTCCAACTGTCGGCTTCCGACGAGGAGGCGGGGGCCTTCGCCGAAGTGATCCTCGCCGAAACCGAAGACGTCTGGGGCCGGCGTTTCGCCGACGCGGGCGCGCGCTACGCCGCGCCGCGCATGGTCCTTTTCTCACGCCGGACCCAATCGGGCTGCGGCTTCGCCTCGTCGGCCTTGGGGCCGTTCTACTGTCCGGCGGACAAGTCCGTTTATCTCGACACGGCGTTTTTCGGCGAGCTTGGCCGTCGCTTCGGCGCGCCGGGTGACTTCGCGGCGGCCTACGTTATCGCCCACGAGGTCGGCCACCATGTGCAGACGATCACCGGCGTCTCTGAGCGCGTGCGGGCCGCCCAGTCGCGCGCCGGCAAGACCGAACAGAACGCGCTGCAGGTGCGCATGGAGCTCCAGGCGGACTGCTACGCCGGCGTTTGGGCCCACGACGCCGACCGCACGGCAGGCATTCTCGAGCCCGGCGACATCGAGGAGGGCTTGCGCGCCGCGAGCGCCATTGGCGACGACACGCTGCAGCGCCGGGCGGGCCGCGAAGTGAAGCGCGAAAACTTCACCCACGGATCGTCCGAACAACGCGTGCGATGGTTCACCTTCGGCTACCGCAACGGCGACCCGGAAGCCTGCGACACCTTCTCCGCCGACCGCGTCTGAGAGAGCGCGAGCGGCCTCGCCGCTCGCGTCGCTGAAGGAGCCTCGGACTTCGTGGCGGTCCGCGTCCGCGCGTCGTTTCAGCGGCTAGATGTCCGTTTTGGTCGGAAACGCGTCATTTGCGCCATTGGCCGCGTCGGCTAGCCTGGCGGCGTGACGACAAAAAGGTCCATCGCCGTTCTACTGTTCGACCGCGTGAACGCGCTCGACGTCGCTGGGCCGTTAGAGGCCTTTACGACGGCTGCGGACGACGGCGGCGCGCCGCTCTATGACGTGGAGACCTGGGCGTTCGCCGACCTCGCGGTGCGGGCGGAATCGGGTCTCGGGCTGGTCGCCGACCGGCCCGCGCCGCCGTCGCGCAAGGCCCATACGTTGCTTGTTCCCGGCGGCGCCGGCGCGCGCGAACCGGAAACGCGTTCGCGCATCGGCGGGTGGCTGAAGGCGAACGCCCGTCGGTTCGAGCGCGTCGTTTCGGTGTGCACCGGCGCCTACCCATTGGCGGCGTCCGGTCTTGTCGACGGGCGACGACTGGCGACCCATTGGGCGTTCGCGGAGGATTTGCAGAAAAGCTATCCGCGCGTGCGCGTCGCGCCGGACGCGCTCTTTTTGAACGACGGCCGCTTCCACTCCTCGGGCGGGGTCGCCGCGGGCGTCGATCTGGCGCTCGATCTCATCGCGGGCGATTTCGGCGGGCGCTGCGCCATGGACGTGGCGCGCCGCATGGTCGTGTTCTTTCGGCGCAGCGGGGCGCAAACGCAATTCTCCGCGCCCTTGAAGATGCAGATGGGCGCGCCGAGCCGGCTCGCCGAGACCTGCGCATGGATTACGAACAATCTTGATAAGGATCTCTCGGTGGAGGCGCTGGCCGCCCGCGCCGGGGTGAGCTCGCGTCAGTTCTCCCGGCGGTTCAAAGACGCCTTCGGCCTTGCGCCGGCGAGCTACGTCAAGCGCCTTCGCCTCGACGCCGCCCGCGACCTGCTGGGTCAGGGCGTCAGCATCGCCCGAACGTCGGACGCCGTCGGCTTTATGAGCGAAGACGGGTTTCGCCGCGCCTTCGCCAGGCGTTTCCAGGTGTCTCCCGGCGACTATCGAAAAAGGTTTCGCGACGAGGGACGAGGCCAATGATCGACGTATCGCGACGAACGTTGCTCGCTTCGATGCTTGCGACGGCAGGCTGCGGCGCGGTCGTCTCAGGCGAGCGCTTCGTTTGTCCCCCGTGCGGATGCTCCATGGACGGCCGGGAATTCGACGCCCCCGGCCGCTGCCCGGATTGCGGCATGACGCTCGCGCCAAAGGACGAGGCGAACCTTGGCCGCGAGCCGGCGCGCCTTCTGCCAGGGGCCGGAAGATATGCGTTTGCAGGGGTCAACGGGGCCGACATCGCCGTTCGTTACTACATGCCCCCCAACTTCACGGCCGCTTCGCCTATCCTTCTCGTCATTCCGGGCGCCGGTCGAGACGACTGCGAAGACCGCATCGCCTGGCTCGATTCCTCGCGCGCCGCGGGCGTCCTTGTCGCCGCGCTCGGCTATCCGGAGGCGGACTACGACTTCGCCGCCTATCATATGGGCGGCGTCGTCAGAAACCTCAGCTTCCGGAACCCGAGGGTCGAGCGGCTGAACGATCGCGCCGTCGTCGTTCGATTGCGCGACGAGGACATCGCGTTCGACGTCGCGCCGGACCGCGACGGATGGCTGTTCGTCGATTTCGACCGCGTCTTCGACCATCTCGTCGCCGCCAGCGGATCGACGCGGGACCGCTATGATGTTTTCGGACATTCGGCGGGCGGTCAGATCCTGCATCGTATGGCGATCTTCCGTCCCGAAGCGAAGGCCGACCGCATCGTCGCGGCGAACGCCGGTTTCTATACGTTCCCGGATTTTTCCCGCCCCTTGCCGAGCGGTCTCGCGGGAACGCCTTTGACGGACGACGATCTGCGCGCTGCGTTCCGGCGCAAGCTGACGATCCTCCTCGGCGAACGCGATGACAACGACCGCGCCGGCGGCACGCTCCTGCGAACCCCGCTTGTCGACCAACAGGGGCCCGGGCGGCTGCAGCGGGGTCGGCGCTTCCATGCGTTCTGCGCCGCCAAGGCGCGCGAGCTTGGCGTCGCGTCCGCCTGGCGCGTCAAGACCGTTCCGGGCGTGGGCCACGACTTCGAAGGCATGACCCGGGCGGCGGCGAAGTTGATGTACTGACGACGCGGCGCGGGCCCCTGCCGTCCGCCTCAGTGAAACCGGATCGAGACGCGGGCGCAGCCGATGACGCGCGCGTTCTTGCGCCACGGCGTCGCCGGGTGACCCGGCTGGCTTGAGTGCGCTTCAAGGCGGGCCGGACGGTCGCGCCAGCGCCGCAGGATCGGCAGGCCGTCCACCGAGGCGAGGCAGAAGACGCCGTCCGCAGGCCGACGGTCGCCGTAATCGATGACGACGAGGGTGTTGCGGGGGAAGACGAGGTCGACAGCCGGGTCGCTTGTGAAGTAGGCGAAAACTTTCTCCGCCCCCGTTGTAATCGGGATGTAGTCCTCGGCGACGTCGTGGGGGTCCGCGTCCGGCTGATCGAGCAATGTCGCGGCGTGGGCGAGGTTGATCACCGGCGTATGGCGGATCGCGCGGCGCAGATACGCCGCCGCGGAGTGGGCGTCCCGCTCGTCCGCCGAGCGGGCGCCGCTCGCCAGCCATTCGGCGCTGACGCCGAGCGCCGCCGCGATCTTGATGATCATCAGGCGGCGCGGGTCGTGGACCCCGCTCTCCCAGTTCGCCACGGAGGGCTGACTGACGCCGACCCGCTCGGCGAGTTCGGCCTGGTTGTGGCCGGCGGCCTTTCGCGCGGCCCGGATGCGCTGGCCGATCGACGCGGCGTCGGCTGAGGGAAAGGCGCTCTCCGCCGGTTTCGTCGCCATTCCCGCCTCCACGCTGCTCGCGACTGGATAGGATAAACTTATAATTTGCGTCAAGGCGCACATGAATTTGCTGCGGCGCAAAATTTCGCCGCGAACGCGCCGTTGAAATTGCTAGTGGAGCGCCGTCGGGAGCCGCATTGCAAGATTCTGCTTGCAGAGATCAGCTCGCCTTATAATCTTACGATGCGAAAAATATCAGCAGCTCGGCATGGGAGGTTTCATGGCGGACCATTGCGACAAGGACGGCGCGCAGCGATTGGCGCAGCGGATCCAGGATTTTTGGCGCAAGCAGGGCTTCGACGTGCGGATTGAAATGAACGCCGAAGGGTTCGTGTCGACGATGCGCTCGGCGCGGATGGATCTGCGCAGCGACATGATCAACGGCATGCCGAGGCGAACCGCCGACGCCTGATCCGGAGACGCCTGATCAGGAAACGTCTCAGGCGCGTTTCGCCAGCGCGAGACGCACCGCCTCGTCGAGCTCTTCGTACGAGGCGATCGTCGTGAGCGCCTCGGCGGCGAGGTCGGTCGGGCCGTAGCCGAACTCCACGAGAACGCAAGCAAGGCCCGCCGCCGAGGCCGCACGGATGTCGGTGTCGCTGTCGCCGATGAAAACGGCCCGCGTCGCGCGCGGCGACCCCAGCGTCGCCTCCAGACACAACCGCACTGGGGCCGGGTCGGGCTTAGGCTTTGCGGCCGTGTCGCCGCCGACGATCGTTTCGAACGAACCGTCGACGCCGAGCATGGCGAGCAGTCGCCGCGCCGGCGCCTCGGACTTGTTGGTGCACACGGCGCCCCGCACGCCGGCGGCGCGCAGGCGCGCGATCGCTTTGATCGCGCCGGGGAAGGGCCGCGAGGCGTCGGCGATATGGGCGTTGTAGTAGTCAAGAAAGGCGGCGAGCCGATCGGCGAGGTCAGCGTCGCTCAGCGTGCGGCCGGCCGCGGCGAAGCCGCGCCTGATCATCGCCCGGGCGCCGTGGCCGATGAGCCCGCGCGCGGTCGCGAGGTCGAGCGGCGGCGCGCCGGCGCCGACGAGCGCGTGGTTCACGGCCGCGGCGAGGTCGGCCGCGGTGTCGATCAGCGTCCCGTCGAGGTCGAAGATCGCCGCAGCGCCCGACAAGTCTCCCGCCGCATCGCTCATTTACAAAAGCCCCCGATTTCGCCGACATGGGCAAGGCTATCGCGTTTCGCCGCGCGCATCGACGAACCGAGCGCGCGCGTCCAGTCTTTACGTTGGGACCCGCCATGACGACCGCCGTCGCCGCCGTGATCCTCGCCGCCGGCCGCGGCACGCGCATGAAGTCGTCATTGCCGAAAGTGCTGCACCCGATCGCCGGCCGCTCGATGCTGGGTCACGTCATGGCGTCGGCCGCGGCGCTTGCCCCGAAGGTCTCGGCCGTCGTCATCGGCGACCACGCGCCGGAGGTGGGCGAGGCGGCGCGCGCCATCGATCCCGACATCCGGGTCGCCGTCCAGGCCCCGCCCCAGGGCACGGGCGATGCGGTCAAGCAAGCGGCGCCGGCGCGTGAGGGGTTCGCGGGCGTCGTCCTCGTCCTCTACGCCGACACGCCCTTCGTCGCGCCGGAGACGCTGCGCGCGCTGCCGGCGCGCATCGACGCCGGGGCGGCGGTTGCGGTCCTCGGCTTCCGCCCCGACGATCCGAGGGCTTATGGCCGTTTGCGGCAGGGCCCGGACGGCGCGCTCGAGGCGATCGTCGAGGCCAAGGACGCGAGCCCCGAGGAATTGAAAATCGGCCTCGTCAATTCCGGCGTCATGGCGATCGAGGCCGAGTTCCTGCGCCGCGGCCTGCCGCAATTGACGAACGACAACGCCAAGAAAGAATTCTACCTTACCGACGTTGTGGCGATCGCCCGGCGCGAGGGGCGCGCCTGCGCCGTCGTCGAGACGGACGAAGACGAAGTCGTCGGCGTCAACGGCCGGGCCGAACTCGCGGCGGCCGAGGCGATCTTCCAGCGCAAGGCCCGCGCGGCGGCGTTCGAGAACGGCGTCACCATGGTCGATCCGTCAACGGTCTATTTCTCCCACGACACGCGCATCGCCAGCGACGTCACGATAGAGCCGGGCGTTTTTTTCGGCCCCGGCGTCGCCATCGGCGAGGGCGTGGTCGTGCGCGCGTTCAGCCACATCGAGGGCGCGAGCGTCGGGCCGAACTGCGTCGTCGGGCCCTACGCGCGACTTCGTCCGGGAGCGGATCTCGGCGCCGGCGTCAGGATCGGCAATTTCGTCGAGGTCAAAAAGGCCGCGGTCGCCGATGGCGCGAAGGTCAACCATTTGAGCTATATCGGCGACGCGCGCGTCGGCGCCGGCGCGAACGTCGGGGCGGGGACGATCACCTGCAATTATGACGGCTACGCCAAGTACGAGACGGTCATCGAGGCCGGCGCTTTCATCGGCTCCAACTCGGCGCTGGTCGCGCCCGTCACCGTCGGCCGCGGCGCTTATGTAGGCTCGGGCTCGGTCGTCACCCGGAACGTGCCCGATGGGGCCCTCGCTGTCGCGCGGGGCCGTCAGCGCGACCTTGAGGGCTGGGCGGAGCGGTTCCGTGCGGCCCGGACGGCGGAGAAAAAATCCGATGGCTGAAAACGCCGACGCCCAAAAACGCGCCGCGGCGGCCGCGGCGCTGGAGCTTGTCGAGGACGGCATGAGCCTCGGCCTCGGCACCGGCTCCACGATGGCGCATTTCATCGATCTTCTGGGGGAGCGCGTCCGCGCCGGGCTCGAAATCGTCGGCGTACCGACGTCGGACGATACGGCGCGCCGCGCCGAAGCCTCGGGCGTCGCCCTAACCGACGGCGACGAGGCGACGGCGATCGATCTCGCCATTGACGGCGCCGACGAAATCGGCCCTGACCTCAATCTGATTAAGGGCGGCGGGGGGGCGCTGTTGCGCGAGAAGATCGTCGCGCGCGCCGCCCGGCGCTTAGTAGTCGTAGCTGACGAGACGAAGCACGACCGCGCCCATGGCGCCTGACACCAAACACACGAAATCGTCCGCACCCATAACGAACATAAGGCC
>JBHJHE010000067.1:0-7858 GCA_050331095.1 Parvularculaceae bacterium | reverse complement strand
GGCGGGTTCGACGAGAAACCACCGCGTGAAGCGTCTCGCATGCTTAACGCGGCGTTAACGTCCGTCCACAATCGTTCGCGCCATGGCGACGAAGAAAAGCGGGCGACGACCGTCAGCGCGCCGGCGTCCCCGCGCGCGGAGCCGCCGCGCAACGCCGCGCCGCGCCGCGACGCCAAAGCGAAAATCGTCTTCGTCAGGATCGTCGGCGCAAGCGGCGAAACCGCTGCGCGCGCAGGCGCGTAGATCGGCGCGTAGATCGGCGCGGCGCCCGAAGCGGCGTTTCCGACGCCGTAGCGGCGGTCCGGCCAAACGCTTCGTCGCCTTCGCCGGCGCGGCGAGCTTCACGCTCTTCGGCGGCGTTCTTGCGCTCGCCGCGCTGGTGGCGTTCCTCTTTACGGGCCTTCCGTCAACGGATGAGATCTGGCGCGTCGACCGCGCGCCCCAGGCGATCCTTGTCGCCCGAGACGGTTCGCCATTGCCGACGCGCGGACGCAGCCAGGGCGCGCCGGTGCGCCTCGCTGAATTGCCCGCGCACGCCCCCGCCGCCGTGTTGGCGATCGAAGACCGCAATTTTCACCGCCACATCGGCGTAAATCCCGTGTCGATGGCGCGCGCGCTCCTCGTCAATCTGCGCCACGGCGAAGTGCGCCAGGGCGGTTCGACGATCACCCAGCAACTTGCAAAGAACCTTTTTCTGTCATCGGATCGAAGTTATGCGCGCAAGATCCGCGAACTGCTCCTCGCTTTCTGGCTCGAGGCGAAGTTCACCAAAGACGAAATCCTGACGCTTTATCTGAACCGCGTTTACTTCGGCGCCGGCGCGTACGGATTGTCGGCGGCGAGCTGGCGCTACTTCGACAAGCCGGCGACCGACCTCACCCTTGGCGAAGCGGCGATCCTCGCGGGGCTGTTGAAAGCGCCAACGCGTCTCGCGCCGACGCGCGATCCGGAGAGCGCCGGCGCCCGCGGCGCACAAGTCATCGACGCCATGGAGGCGGCCGGCTTCATCGACGCGGCCGGCGCCGCGGCGGCGCGCGCCGAGGGCGTGCGCCTTAGGGCCGCGCCGGCGAACCTCGCGCCGCACTTCGTCGACGCGGCCCTCGTCGAGGCGCGCCGGCGCGCGCCGTTTATCGGACGCGTAAGGATCGAGACGACCCTTGACCCTGCGCTGCAGGCGGCGCTGGTTGATGGCGCTCGCGCCGGCCTTGCGATCGCCGCGCGCGGGCCCGGCTTCGATCCGCAGGCGGAAGTGGCGCTCGTGCTTATCGACGGATCGGGCGCCGTGCGCGGGCTCGTCGGCGGACGCGACTACGCCCGCTCGCAATTCAACCGAGCGACCGATGCGCGCCGCCAGCCGGGCGCCGCCTTCAAACCGTTCGTCTACCTCGCGGCGATCGAGGCGGGCATGAAGCCGCGCTCGCGGGTCGACGACGCCCCGATCGCGGTCGGCGCGTGGCGCCCGTCGAACTATGGCGGCCGGTACCTCGGCGAAACGCGCCTGGAGGACGCGCTGGCTCAGTCGCTCAACGCGGCCACGGTGCGCCTTCAAGAACGCGTCGGACGCGCGGCCGTGCGTCGGGCCGCCCGGCGCATGGGGTTGGAAAGCCCCTTGAGCCCAGGCGCCGCCCTCGCGCTCGGCGTTGACGTCGTCACCCCGCTGGAGCTCGCCGCCGCCTACGCCCCCCTCGTCAATGGCGGCTATCGCGTGCGCCTGCGCCTTGTCTCGCGCGTCATCGTCGACGACGTCGAGGCGTTCGCCGCGCCGACGTCGGTCGAGGGGCTCGCCGCGAAGCCGCGCGACCTGGCCCGCCTCGACGCCATGCTTGCCCGGGTCGTCACCGACGGGACGGGGAGGCGGGCCGACGTTCCGGGCGCACGCGTCGCAGGCAAAACCGGCACGACGCAAGACAGCCGCGACGCCTGGTTCGTCGGCTACGCCGGCGGTCACGCCCTCGCGGTCTGGATCGGCCGGGACGATGACGCGCCGATGCGCGATCCCGTAAACGGACGCGCCGTCGTCGGCGGCGGCGCGCCGGCGATCGTCTGGCGCGAAGCGATGGCGCGCGTGCTCAACGTCGCCGATCCGCTCAGATCCGTCGCCGTCGCGGCGCCCGCCGATTAGGCTATGCCGCGGTCTCATCCGGCGGCGGCTCGACGCCCCAGGCGAAAAGCCCGGCGCCGTGGCGTCTGAACCAGTCGCGCGCGCCGTCGGCGTCGACGCCCAGCTGATCGACTAGCCGCCAGAACGCCCGCGAATGGTCAAGATGTCGAAGGTGCGCGCACTCATGCGCCACGACATAGTCGAGAATCTCCGGGGGCGTCAGAATGAGCCGCCACGAGAATGACAATTTGCCGTCGCGGGTGCAGCTTCCCCAACGCGAACGCGTGTCGCGAATGGCGATCGGCCCGGCGGCGCGACCGACGCGGGCCGCATAGACGGCGACGCGTTTGGCCACGTCGCGTCGGGCTTCTTCGCGGAGCCAGGCGCGGGTGCGCGCGTTCACGCGCACGGGCGGGCCGCCAACGCGCAAGGCGTCGCGGGACTCCAGTGCGACCGGTGTTCGCGCGGCGCCCTCGTTGACGATAAGGCACGGCGCGCCGCGCAACGGAAAACGGACGCCGTCGGCGAACGGTCGCGGACCCGTGGCGCGCGCCAATTGCGTTTCGATCCATCCGCGTCGCGCCGCGGCGAAGGCTAGCCCTTGGGCGCGGGCGCGCCCCGACGGCACCGTCACGCTCACCTGGCCGGTGACGCGGTCGACGCGAAGAATGATGCGGCGCGCGCGGGCGTTGACGCGCACATCGACGTCGGACGCCGAAAATCGATCGAAACCTATCGCCATCGACGACCCTCACTCAACGCGCGCGACGTACCCTACGCGCGGCCTTCGACACAAGTCGCCGACTCCGATATCCAGAGGGCTTTACGCGCCCTCGCGCGCCATGGACGTTTCGCTTCGAACATGAATCCATCCGTCGCCCGTGACAATGACGCAATCGCGCAAAAAAAGCCCGCGCGCGTGAAAGATCAGAAGACGGAGAAACAGAACGACGGCGTCGCGGCGACGCCGATGATGTCGCAGTATCTTGAGATCAAGGCGCGGGCCGGCGATGCGCTGCTGTTCTACAGGATGGGCGACTTTTACGAGCTTTTTTTCGATGACGCCATAAAGGCCGCCGGCGCGCTCGACATCGCCCTCACGCGGCGGGGCAAGCACGCCGGCGGCGAGGTGCCCATGTGCGGCGTTCCTTACCACGCATACGAAGCGTATCTTGCGCGTCTTATCCGGCAGGGCTTTTCCGTCGCGATTTGCGAGCAGATGGAGGACCCGGCGGCGGCGAAGAAGCGCGGCGCCAAGGCCGTCGTCGCACGCGATATCGTCCGTGTCGTGACGCCGGGCACGCTCACGGAGGACGCGCTTCTTGAAGCGGGCGCAAACAACTTCCTCGCTGCCCTTGGCGTCGTTGGCGGCGGGCGGGAGGCGGGGCTCGCTTACGCGGACGTGTCGACGGGCGAACTCTTCGTGCGTGCGACCGCGCCACGGACCTTCGTACAGGACGTCGCGGCGCTGCCGATCAGCGAGCTGATCGTCTCCGACGCTCTCGACGCCGACGATGGCTGGCGAGCGGCGATCGACAGCCTTGCCGAGGCGCGGATCGTACGCCATCCAGCGACGTTTTTCGCCGTGGACGCCGGCGCGCGGCGGGTTTCGGAGAGCTATGGCGTCAAGAGTCTCGACGCCTTCGGCGATTTCGCGCGCGCTGAGGTCGCGGCGCTCGGCGGGCTCTTCGCTTATCTTTGCGCGACGCAGGTGGACCGTTCGCCATCCTTGCGCGCGCCGCGCCGCGTCGCCTCGGACGCCGCAATGGCGATCGACCGCACGACCCGGCGCGCGCTCGAACTCCTCGCGTCGCAGAACGGCGGCCGCGCCGGCTCGCTCCTCGCGGCCGTCGACCGAACGGTGCCAGGCCCCGGCGCGCGGGCGCTCGCCGCGCGCCTCGGCGCGCCGCTTACCGATCGCGACGGCGTCGACGCGCGTCTCGACGCCATCGCCCATTTCATCGTTGACCCACCGCTGACGGAGGATTGCCGTGAGCTCCTGAAGACCGCTCCCGACATGGCGCGATCCCTGTCGCGCCTCGCCCTTGGCCGCGGCGGACCCCGCGACCTTGGGGCGATTGCGGCGGGCCTCGTCGCGGCGCGCGACCTCGCTCGGCGCCTCGCTACCGCGGCGGCGGCCCCGGCCGAGGTCGCGGCGGCGGCGAAAAATCTCGAGGCGGCCGAGCGCGGCGGTTTTTCGGAGTTGTCGACGCGCCTCAACGAGGCGCTCGACGCCGAGCCGCCGCTTCTCGCGCGTGACGGTGGCTTCATCGCCAAGGGCTTCGACCCAGGTCTCGACGCGACGCGGGCCTTGCGCGATGACGCCCGTCGCGTGATCGCGACGCTTGAGGCGCGCTACCGCGAGCGCGTCGGCGTCAAATCGCTGAAGATCAAGCACAACAACGTTCTCGGCTACTTCATCGAGGCGACGCCGCCCCACGCCGACGCGCTCCTAGCCGGACCGCACAAGGACGAATTCATCCACCGGCAGACGCTCGCGAGCGCCGTGCGGTTCACGAGCGTCGAGCGCAGCGAGCTCGACGGCAAGATCGCCCGCGCCCGCGACGAGGCGATCGCGCGGGAGCTCGCCCTGTTCGACGAGCTGACGGCGGACGTTCTCTCCCGCGCCGATGACGTCGCCGCCGCCGCCGAGGCGCTCGCGGCGCTGGACGTCGCCGCAGGCCTCGCGCGCCTCGCCGTGGAGGAGAATTACGTTCGCCCACAAATCGACGACAGCCTCGCTTTCGAGGTCGTCCGTGGTCGTCATCCGGTGGTGGAGCAAGCCGTCCGCCGCGAGCGCGGCGAACGCAGCGCGGCGGCGTTCGTCGCTAATGACTGCCGCCTGTCGCGCGACGACGCGTCGGGCGCGCCGCGCGCGAAGCTGCAGCTCGTCACCGGGCCCAACATGGCCGGCAAATCCACCTATCTGCGCCAGAACGCGCTGATCGCGATCCTGGCGCAATCGGGCTCGTACGTCCCGGCCGACGCCGCGCGCATCGGGATCGTCGACCGGGCGTGCGCGCGCGTCGGCGCCGGCGACGACATCGCCGCCGGCCGCTCGACGTTCATGGTGGAGATGGTCGAGACGGCGGCGATCCTGAACCAGGCGGGCCCGCGAGCTCTCGTCGCGCTTGACGAAATCGGCCGCGGCACCTCGACGTTCGATGGCCTCGCCATCGCCTGGGCGGCCGTGGAGCGCCTCCACGACGTCAATCGCTGCCGCGGGCTCTTCGCGACGCACTACCACGAACTGACGGCTCTCGCGGAGCGGCTGGAGAATCTCGAAAACGTCTCGATGCAGGCGCGCGAATGGAAGGGCGAGGTCGTTTTCCTCCACGAGGTGGCGCCGGGCCCCGCCGACCGGTCCTACGGCGTCGCGGTCGCCCGGCTCGCCGGGTTGCCCGAAAGCGTCGTCGCCCGCGCCGGCGAGGTGTTGGAGCGGCTTGAAAACGAGCGGCGCCAGTCCGGGGCGCCCGGCGGACTGGCGGAGTTGCCGCTCTTCGCCGAGACCGCGCGGGCGCCGGGCGAGCCGCAGAAAAGCGAACTCGCTGAGCGTCTCGAGGGGCTTGATCCCGACGCCATGAGCCCGCGCGACGCCCTCGACGCAATCTACGCCTTGAAGGCGCTCGCCGACGACGCGTCGTGAGCGTCAGGCGCCGTTAAACATTGGCGGGCTAAGGCTCGGTTCGCACGCCTTCCGACGTTCCAACATGTCCGCCGCCAGACGAAAACGATGAAGAGCACGATCCTCAAATCGATGGCGACCGTGAGCGGCATGACGATGCTGAGCCGCATTCTAGGGTTCGTTCGCCAGGTGCTGATCGCAGGCGTGATCGGCGCCGGCGGCAATCCGGTCGCCGACGCGTTCTGGGCGGCGTTCCGTCTGCCGAATTTGTTCCGCCGACTTTTCGCGGAGGGCGCGTTCCAGTCGGCTTTCGTGCCGTTGTTTCAGGGGCGCCTGATCGAAAGCGACAAGGCCGAGGCGAAACGCTTCGCCGAAGAGGTGATGGCGGGCCTCCTGTTCGTGTTGTGCCTCTTGACCCTCATCGTCGAAATCGGCGCGCCGGCCTTCGTCTTTCTCGTCGCGTCGGGCTTCGAAGAGGATCCGGTCAAGTTCGATCTGACGACCGTCTACTTACGGATCATGTTCCCTTATCTCGCGTGCATGTCGCTTGTCGGCCTGATGTCGGGGATCCTGAACTCGCTCGACCGTTACCTCGCCTACGCCGGCGCGCCGCTGCTCCTTAACGTTTGTCAGATCGCGGCGATCGCAGCGTACGCGAACGAGCCGTTATCGGAAGTCGGCGCGGCGCTCGCGGTCGCGACGGCCGTCAGCGGGTTCCTGCAATTGGCGCTGCTCGTCTGGGGCGCGCGGCGGCAGGGCTATCTTCTAGCGCTGCGCCTGCCGAAATGGACGCCGGCGGTGAGCCGGCTCGTCCGGCTCGGCTCGCCGGGCTTCATCTCGGCGGGCGCGGTGCAGATCAACATCGTCGTCGGCACCAACATCGCGAGCCAGGAGCCGGGCGCCGTCTCCTGGCTGATGAACGCCGACCAGCTTTACCAGTTGCCGCTTGCCGTGATCGGCATCGCGCTCGGCGTCGTCCTTCTGCCCAACCTGTCCCGGCGTGTGAAGACCGGCGACGAGGCGGGCGCCTTGAACGCCGTCAACCGGTCGCTCGAGTTATCCGGCGTCCTTTGTTTGCCGGCGGCGACGGCGTTCCTCGTGATGTCGGCTCCGATTTGCGATGCGCTCTTTCGCGGCGTCGCGAGCGACGCCTTGTCGCTTTTTGGCGGGCGCGCTTCGGCGTTCACGGAGAACGACGTCGCCATGACCGCGGCGGCGCTCGCGCTTTTCGGGGCGGGTCTGCCAGCGTTCGTCTGGCAGAAGGTGTTCCTGCCCGCATTCTACGCCCGGGAGGACACGCGCACGCCGATGAAGTACGCCCTCGCGGCGATCGCGCTCAACACGGTCGTGGCGCTGGCGCTGTTCCCGGTCGTGGGGTTCCTGGGCGTCGCGTTCGCCACGAGCTTCGCGACCTGGGCCCAGATCGGCCTCCTCGCGATGGAGCTTCGCCGGCGCGGCCTGTTCGCGCCCGACGCGCGGCTTGTCTCCCGTCTGCCGCGCGCGCTCCTCGCGTGCGTCGCCATGGGCGTTTTCATCCACTGGGCGCTCGGCGCGCGCGGCGCTCTGGCGCCGTTTCTCTTCGGCCGCGACTGGCTCGCCGTCGTCGCCGTCGCCGGGGCGGGAGCCGCCGTCTATGGGGCCGCGCTCCTCGCCCTTGGCGGCGTTCGGCTCGGCGACTACAAGCGATCGCTCAAGCCGACGGCGTAACGTGGAAGGAAAGCGGCCGGGAAACATGACGGACGCAAACGAACCATACGACGGGCCCCAACGGGTCCTCTCCGGCATTCAGGCCTCGGGCGAGATGCACCTTGGGAATTACCTCGGCGCGATCCGAAAGTTCGTCGATCTGCAGGATGCGTACGACTGCTACTTCTTCATCGCCGACATGCACGCGATCACCGTGTGGCAGGAGCCGGAAAAGCTCCGAGAGCGCACGCGCCACATCGCCGCGAGCTATCTCGCGGCCGGCGTCGATCCGGCGCGCGCGGCGCTCTTTCGGCAGTCGATCGTGCGCTCGCACGCCGAGCTCGCCTGGATCTTCAATTGCGTGGCGCGGCTCGGCTGGCTCGACCGCATGACCCAGTTCAAGGACAAGGCGGGCAAGGACAAAGAACGCGCCTCCGTCGGGCTTT
>JBHJHE010000066.1:0-16236 GCA_050331095.1 Parvularculaceae bacterium | reverse complement strand
GCCGCCCTCGACCGGGCGCGGGTCCCCCTGTTGATCATTTGCGCCATGCCGGTCCAGAACGCCGCGCTCACCTATCTCCTGATCTTCGGTAGTTTCGGTTTTCCGCGGCTTGAGCTCGTGGGCGCAGGCGTAGCCTCGACGATCTCCAACGCCGCGGCGTTCGCGGCGTTGGGCCTCTACGCCTCGCGCGAGCGCGCGGCCCGCGCGTTCGAGGTTTTTCGCGACTTCGCGACGCCGCACTGGCGACGTCTGCGCGCCGTGCTCGCGCTCGGTCTGCCGATTTCGATCACCACCGCGTTCGAGGGCATGCTGTTCAACGGGTCGGTTCTGCTCGTCGGGCTCATCGGCGCGACGGAGGTGGCCGCCTTCCAGATCGCGCTCAACGTCTCGTCGCTCGCCTTCATGGCGCCCCTGGGGATCTCGTTCGCAGGCGCCGTGCGGGTGGGCCTGCATGCCGGCGCGGGCGACCTCGACGGCGTGCGGCGCGCCGCGGCGCTGACGATCGTTTTCGCCGTCGTCGCTATCTCGTTCGTCGCCGCGCCGGTGGCCGCCGCGCCCCGGGCGATCACTGCGCTTTATCTCGACGCGTCGGACGCCGCCAATCGTGAGCTCATGGCGCTCGCCGCGACGTTCCTGCCGATTGCGGCGGGGTTCATGCTCACCGACGCCGTGCAGGTCGCGGCGAACCAGTCGCTCCGCGGTCTGAAAGACGTGCGCGCGCCGATGGTCATCACCGGCGTTTGCTATTGGATCGTGGGCTTTCCGTTCGCGGCCTGGCTGTCGCAGGCGACCCCGGCGGGCGCGGCGGGCGTCTGGTGGGGCATCCTCGTCGGCATTTCGTCGGCCGCGCTGGCGCTGTCATGGCGTTTGCGCTCGCTGGTGCGGCCGCGCGCCGCGCCGGCGGCCCCGCAAACGGCTTGAGGCCTTTCTCATTAACCAATTGTTGAGCGCTCGCCGGCCATCACGAAGGTTGGTCGGCGCGTCGACGCGCACGCGACAAGCGGCCGAGGCGAAGGATCGATGGCGTCCCAACCGTTGCGCAGCCACGCATACGCCGCCGCGCCCTTTGAGAGCGCGCCGCCGACGCCTGCGCCGCTCACAGCGGCGCCGCACCCGAAATCGAGCGATTGGCGCGCGGACCTTCAGTTTGCGGCGCGGTGGTTCAACGCCTGGTGGGAGGGCTACGCCTTCGACGCCGAAGAAGAGCGCGCGCGCATCGCCGTCGAGCGACTGGAACGCCGCGGCGGCCGCGCCGATGCGATCGCGGAGCTTTTGTGGGGCGAGGGGCGGCTCGACCCCGGCGATGCGCCGTGGACGATGCGCCATGCACGGACGCTGGGCCTGCCCTTGCGGGCCAAGGTCGCCGTCATGGGCGCCGGCCGCGGCGCGCCGCTTGCGGACTTGCGCGTTGGCACGAAATGGCGCGCGCGCGGCTTCGCCCGTCGCGGCGTCAAGCGCGGGCGCTACTCGGTCGTCTCCTATGATGAGGCTGCCACGAAACTGCGCCGGGCCTGGGCCGACGGCGCATTGTGTTTTTTCGAACTGCACAAGGACAATGATCAAACCGCGTTCGGATTGTTCGTGGGCGAGCAGTTGAAGCCGCGGGCGCCGGCGGCGTTTACCGACTTCACCGGGGCGCGTCGGGGCGTGCGCCTGCGCGCGTGTTTTCGCGATCCTCTGCGCGGCGCCTTGCGCAGCGTCGACGAAACGATCGAAGCGCTGGAGCGAGGCGGCCTTCACGTGAGCGAGGCCGTGGACGAGACCCAGGCGTTCCTGCCTCGGATCACGCAAGGGTGGGCCCGGTGGCGCGCCGCCTACAACCTCGCGCTGCGTGCCCCGAGCGCATCGGAACGCGCGGCCACAATGCGGGCCCTGGCGACGATGGCGGACGTATGGGCGGAGCGCATCGACGCGTTGCGCGCCGGCCAGATGCAGGTGACGCGCATCAATGCGCGACGTTACTGAGCGCGCCGCGCTCGTCGGGCGAAGATCAGCGCTTGTAGCTGAACCAGTCTTCGATCCGTGCAAAGATGATGTAGCCCACGGCGAGGACGATCAGGATCATCAGCGCGAGCTGTAACTGGGCGTGGGCGTCGTGCTTGTCGTGCGCCGCGGGCACCACCGGCGCATCGGCCAAGACGCCTTCGCTAGTCTCCGGGTCGGAGGACGCCGCCGGACGTTCGGCGGCTTCGCCGTCCGCCGGCTCCTCACAATCCTCAACGTCCGACGGTTCGGCGTCGGAGGACATTTCCGCCTCGCCGTCGACGTCGCCGTCCGAGGGGCCGCACGGATCCATCGCCGCGTCGTCGGCCGCCTCGTCGTCAACCGTCCCGTCGTCGACCTCTTCCTCGTCCACGGGCGCGCTCGCCGGCGGATCGACCGCGTCGTCTTCGGCAATCGGCGCAGGATCATCGGCTGGCGCTTCGGCGGCGTCATCGCCGACGACGTCCATCTCGCCGCTTTCCATGACCGTGCCGCTCTCGATCCGCTCCTCAAGCTCGTCGAGCTCGCGGGCGCTGTCGCGGCCCATGTTGGACGAAGCGACCCCGGCGCCGCCGGCGACCGTCGCGCCCTGGATCGTGCGGCTGTCGCCGAGATTGCCGCGCCGCGGCGGATCCTCCATCGGCGTGACGCGGCTGTTTTCGCGAATGTCTTCGTTGTTCGCCATCGCCGGCGGTTCGACGGGCGTGAGCAAGAGCGCTCGCTCGGCGGCGCGCAGCCGGGTGCGGCCGTTACCGGGCGTCAGAACGCCGTTCACGGTCGACTTGTTCCACCAGGTAAGCGCGTCGGCCGCCCCGAGCCGATTGCCGCCGTTGAGGCGACGGCGGGCGGTGGAGCCGCGGTAAGCGTTCGCGCCGACATTGTAGACGAACGAGACGAGCGCATCGAACTCATTCTGGTTGATCGACACGTTGGTGAGGTCCGACACCGCGCGCTCGCGGGAGACGAGGTCCTGGCGCAGCAGCGCCTCGGCCTCGTCCTCGGTGATGCGTTGGTTGGGGCCCGCCGTTTCGGTGTGCCCGTAGCCGATGGTCCAAATTCCCGCGATGTCCTGGTAGGATTCGAGCTCAAGGCCTTCGAAGCGCTTGATCAGCTCGACCCCGATCGGCGAGATCCGCATCATAATCACCCCCGCGCATACCCACGCGCTTCATCGATGATTAACACAAAATGCGACCGAAGGTAGGCCGCGCGGCCCCGCGGGCGTCACAAACTCGATCGGCCCGGGCGCGCCGACGGGTTTGTGATGCGCCAAAACCATAGGCGGCCGGACGCGGCGTTGGATAAGTTGGTTGAGGCTGGCGACCCGCCTGGAGCGCCGGGCGCTCAGCCGGGGTCCGGCGAACGCCGTCTCAGGCGCTCAAACCCCCGAATCCAGAGCGTCCAACGGATCTGATCGGCGAACGGGACGCTAGGAGAAATAAAGAGGCGCGCCTGGAAAAAGATCAGGCGTCTTCGGCGACTGCGACCGGACCCGCGCCCGTTCCGGGCGAGCCGTACCCCCCAGCCGCGGGCGCGGCCGCCGCTGCGGCCACCGCTTTGACGACGCCTTCCCCGGCGGTGCGCGCCCCGTCCAGAAGCGCGCGCAGCTACGCTGCGCGCACCTAGAACTTGACGGTGTAGGCGCGCAACTCGTCGATCAGCGTCGGCGCGAGCGCGCTGAGGGCGCTTCGGTCGTCGGCGATCGCGCGGATCGCCGTGGCGTACGTCGCCGCCAGCCGCGCCTTGTCGGCCTGCAAGGGAGCGATCTCGCGGGGCCGACGGGCCCGCAGCAATTCGTTCTCCCGTTCGATCACGTCCGTCAGCTCGGTCGTCAGGTCGATGAGCGCGCGTATCGGCTCGGCGACCTCGACGTCGCTTTCGTTGTCAGTCGTCATGGTTGGTTCCCCTCGGTTCGCGATGCGGCGTTCCCGGTCGCCTCGTCAGCCTGAACGTCGATGAGCGCGCGCTGCGCCATGTCGGCGACGCCGAACCCCCCGCGTTCGGCGATCGCCTCGGAGACGGCCTGGCGCAGGAGATCGACGTAGGCTTCCTCGCCGCCGCCGAAGGTCCCCTCGGCGATCTCGTCGAACAGCGGCGCCAGGGTTTCGGCGATGAAGATCGCCTCGAACTCGCGCAGCGCTTGCGCTTCCGACGCGCCCGGGCGCGGCTCAGTCGCTGAAGGGCGCGGCGCGCCGGTCGGCGCGGCGGCTGGCGCGATCCCCACCGGATCCCCTCCCATCAGATCACCTCCCCTCAGATCACCTCGATGTCGGCTTGCAGCGCCCCGGCGGCCTTGATCGCCTGCAGGATCGCGATGAGATCTCGCGGGGCGACGCCGAGGGCGTTGAGCCCGTCGACGAGGTCGCGCAGACGCCCGCCTGAGGAAACGATCCGCAACTCGACCGGGCGTTCGTCGGCGTCGATCGCCGTACGCGGCAGCACAACGGTCTCGCCGCGCCGCGAAAACGGCGCGGGCTGGCTCGCCACCGGGATTTCGGTGACGGATATCGTCAGCGGTCCCTGGGCGATGGCGACGGTCGAGACGCGCACGTCGTCGCCGATCACCACGCCGCCCGAGGCTTCGTCGATCACCACTTTCGCGCGCACGTCGACGTCGACGCGCAGGCCTTCGATGGCGCCGACGAGGGCGACCATGTCGCCGGCGAACTCCTCTGGACGGCGTAGGAGCACTGTGCCCGGGTCGGCCGCGCGCGCCACGTCGGCGCCGAGGGCGTCGTCGATGGCGGCGCTGACGCGACGCGCCGACGTAAAATCCGGATTGCGCAGGGCGAGCTTAACCTCGCGCCGGCCCGCGAAATTCGCGGTCACTTGCCGCTCGACGACCGCGCCGTTGGCGATGCGCCCGTTCGTCGGCACGCCTTGGGTGAGACGGGCCGCAACGCCGCGCGCCTGAAAGCCCGCGACGGCGACCGACCCTTGGGCGACCGCGTAGACCTCGCCGTCGGCGCCATAGAGCGGCGTCACCAGCAGGACGCCGCCGCGCAGGCTCTCCGCGTCGCCGAGCGCGCTGACGCTGACGTCGATCCGGGCGCCCTGGGAGGAGAATGGCGGCAGGTTCGCCGTCACCATAACGGCGGCGATGTTCTCGGTGTCGAGCGCCTCGGAGCGGATGTTGACGCCGAGCCGCTCGAGCATCGAGACGAGGCTCTCGCGGGTGAAGGGCGCGTTGCGGATGCGGTCGCCGGTGCGGTCGAGGCCGACGACGAGGCCGTAGCCGAGAAGCATGTTCTCGCGCACGCCCTCCACGTCGGCGAGGTCCTTGATTCGCGAGCGCGCCTCGGCGCCGGGCTCGGCGCTCGTCAGCGTCAGCCAGAAGCAGAACGTGAAAACGAAGGCGCGCATGGGCGCGCGGCAGGTGCGCATGGTTCGAAGAAAGGCTCTTTCGTCGGCGTCGGGTCGATCGCCTTGCGACCCCCGTGCCAGCGCGCCTGCTGCTTTAAGTCTCTGAAAATATTGGATTTTCTATGTGGGGATCGGCGGCGTCGCCGGCGGTTCGGCGAAACCGGCGCAGGAACATTTTGCCGGCTTAACGCGGTCTTGACGCGGCCGGGCTTATCGAACCTGTTGCGCGCAAGGTCTGAGAAAGGTGTCTGAACGGACGATGGTCGAGATTTCGCCCGCAAAGAATCGCGCGGCGGCTGGTCCGTCGCGGGCCGGCAAGAGCGACGGCGCGCGCGCCGCCGGAACCGTCGACGGGGCGAAGGGCTTCGCGCCCGCCGACCGGGCGGGCGCCGCTCGCGGCGACGGGGCGACTGCAGGCGTTTCCTCCGTAGGCGGTGCGTCTGGCGCCGCCGGAGCGCGCGCTGCGCAAGCCGTCGCCGCGCTCTTGTCCTTGCAGTCCGGGCGGCCCGGCGGCCGGTCGCGCGCGCTCGCTCGCGGCGCGCGCATGCTGGAGCTTCTCGACGGCCTGCGAGACGATCTCCTTGCGGGACGCGTTGACGCAGGCGCGATGGGCGACCTCGCGGCGCTCGCGGAGCGCGCGGCGGAGACGGACGATGCGGGTCTGCGCGCCGTGTGCGACGAAATCGCGTTGCGCGCGCGCGTCGAACTCGCCAAGCGCGGGCTTTGAGTTTCGGGGCCGGCTGGCGCGCGCCGTGCGCCCGGAATAGCCGGCGCCTGACGCCCCGCGCGTCGTCAGCCCGCGGCGTTTCTTTTTTGCAGGTGCGAAGTAACGCGTCGCCGGATTGTGAAAAACGATCCGCCGCGTTTGAGGAATGTCAACGCGATTGTGGATCTTTGCGAGCCGATCCGCGCTTGAGCGCGGCGGGCGCCGTCGGTATAGAACGCGCGCTTTCGGGCGAGGCGTCGCGGGTCGCGGCGTTTGGGGGCGATTGTTACGAGCGTGGGAGCGACCTGATGTCGGCGACCGACCTGCAAGAGTATCGGCCGACGGCGAACGAGCCGTTCATGAACGATCGTCAGAAAGAGTACTTCCGTCGGAAGCTGCTCGATTGGCGGTCGGACATTTTAAAGGCGAGCCGCGGCACCCTCGATCAATTGCAGGAGGAAAGCCTGCAGCTTCCCGACATCGCCGACCGCGCGTCGACGGAGACGGACAAAGCGCTCGAACTGCGCACGCGCGACCGCCAGCGCAAACTGATCTCGAAGATCGACGCGGCGCTGCGCCGGATCGACGAGGGCGAATACGGCTACTGCGAAGAGACCGGCGAACCGATCGGCCTTGGCCGGCTAGAGGCGCGTCCGATCGCGACGCTGTCGCTCGAGGCGCAGGAGCGCCACGAGCGCAGCGAAAAAGTCCATCGCGACGACTAGTCGGCCGGCCCGTGCGTCGCGCCGCCGCGGGTCCGCGATCTCCGTTCCCGGCGTAATCGGCGCATGAACAAAGCGACGGTCTACTTCGACGGCGACTGCCCGCTCTGCCGGCGCGAGATCGCTTTCTACGAGCGGCGCGCCGACCCTGCGGCGGTGGCGTTCGTCAATATCCACAAAATCGACGCGGCTACCTTGGGCGATGGTCTGACGAAGGATGAAGCGCTCGGCCGCTTTCACGTTCGTGACGCCGACGGAACGCTCCGCGAGGGCGCCGGGGCGTTCGCCGCCCTGTGGCGGCGGACGCCGGGTTTCAAAACGCTGGGCAAAGTCGTCGGCGCGCCGATCGTCCGACAGATTGCCGACTTTTTCTATGATGCGTTCCTGATCATCCGTCCGCGCGCGCAGGCGTTCGCGCGCTGGATCGAGCGTCGGTCGGCGACCCGGCGCGCCGATTAGAACGGGAACAGAATGTCGTAGATCTGCTGACCATAGCGCGGCTGTTGCGCGTCGGTCAGCTGTCCACGCCCGCCATAGGAAATCCGCGCTTCGGCGACCTGCGTGTGGCTGATGCGATTGGCGTTGGAGATGTCTTCAGGCCGAATGACGCCGGTGACCGTCAGCTCCCGGACTTCGAAATTCACGCGCACTTCCTGACGGCCGGCGACGACGAGATTGCCGTTCGGCAGCACTTCGGTGACGATGGCGGCCACCGTCAGCTCAACGTCTTCGCGGCGGTCGACGGTGCCTTCGCCGCGCACGGTCGACGCCGACTGAAGGTCGACGAGTTGCGCCGGGTTGGCGCCGTCCGGCAGCAAGTCGGCGAGGCGTTGTTCGAGCCCGCCAAAGGCCGGCAGTTCGGCGCTTTCGCCGTTCGCCCGCTGGCGTTCCGTGCGGTTGTCGAGGCGGGCGCGGTCGTCGATGTCGATCACGATGGTGACGATGTCGCCGCGCGTGCGCGCCCGCTGATCCTTGAAGAACGTCCGCGAGCCGCGACGCCATAGGCTGCCTTCGAGGCTCGTCTCCTGCGCGGCGTCGGGCATCGGCAACGCCACGCGACGCACGCGATGCAGGGATTCCGGACTTTCCGTCGGCGTCAGTGGCGGGGCCCGGCCGACGTCGCGCAGGCGCTGGCCGGCGGCGCAGGCCGACAGTTCCGCCGCGACAAGCGCAATGGCGGCGATCCGTATAGAGTTCAAACGCAGGCGCTTCATTGCGACGCTCCGATCGCCGCGGCCTGACCGGCGCCGGTGACGATCGCCTTGACGGCGCGCGCCGAGCGAATGGTCTCTATCTCAATGACGTCGCCAACGGCCCCGCGTTCCTGCGCGAGGCCCCGATTGGCGAGCCGCATGCCAGGCGCCTCGAAGACGATGGTCACGGCGTCGCCGCGATCGATGACGGTGGGCCCGCGGTCTTTTCGCGTCGGGGCGCGGCGGTCGTCCCGCGGCCTCGAGGCGGGGGCTTCGGCTTGGCGCGGGGCGCGCAGCGATCCGGACACGGCGAAGGGGGCCGCGTCGACGGTGGCGAACCGCACGACGAAGCGCCCGGTGCGCGCGTCGTACTGCGCCGTCGGCGCGGCGTCGGCGAGGGTCGGCGTCGCGGCGAACGGCGCATCGAGAAGAAGCGGCGCGTCAGCCGGCGCGTCGACGCCTGTGAGGGCCGAAACGATTTCGTTGCGTAAATCGGCGACGCGCGCAGGCTCCGTGGCCGTCGCGGCGCGCGCGGCGCCGATCGTCAGGAGGAGCCACAACAAAACCGTCAAGTAGCCGGCGACTCCGGATACGCGGAACGGCTTCATCATCGCTCGAGCCTCCATATCATACGCTTAAGGATCAAGATCAGCTCTGAAGGTTGGCGTTGGTCGACAGCATCTCGTCCGACGTCTCGATCACCCGCGCATTCAGTTCATAGGCGCGCTGCGCGGCGATCAGCGACGTGATTTCCTGCACGGGGTCGACGTTCGCGGTTTCTATGAAGCCCTGGAGCAGGCGTCCGAAACCGGGCTCGCCGGGATTGCCGATCGTCGGCTGGCCCGACGCGGTGGTTTCAAGCAGCAGATTGTCGCCGATCGCCTCAAGCCCGGACTCGTTGAGGAACGTCGCCAGTTCGAGAACCCCAAGCTCCTGCAAGTCCTCGTCGTCGGCGAGGCGCGCTTCGATAAGCCCGTCCTCCGAAATCGAGAGATCGACCGTCTCCTCCGGCACGGTCACGCCGGGGAAAACTTCGTATCCGTCCTCCGTGACGATCCGTCCGTCAGCGGAGACGGCGAAATTGCCTGCGCGGGTAAAGGCCTCGGCGCCGTCCGGCAGCTGAATGCGGAAGAGCCCGCGGCCCGAAATCGCGAGGTCGAGCTCATTGCCGGTGGAGGTGACGTTGCCCTGTTCGGTGATGCGGTAGACCGAGCCCGTCTTGACGCCGGCGCCGATCTGAACGCCGTTGGGGGTCGCCGTGCCGGTGATCGACGAGGACGCCCCGGCGCGCTCGATCGTCTGGTACAGGAGGTCCTGAAACTCCGCTCGCTGACGCTTGAAGCCGACCGTGTTCAGATTGGCGATGTTATTGGAGATGACTTCGACGTTGCGCTGTTGGGCGAGCATGCCCGTCGCCGCGATGCTAAGCGATTTCATGTCGCGGGCTCCTTCCTCACGAGGTCTCGCCGAGGCGCTCGATAGCCTCGCGTGCGAGCTCGTTCGCGGTGCTGATGATCTGTCCGGCCTGGGTGAAGGCCCGGGAGATGTCGATGAGGTTCGTCACTGCGACGATCGGCGCGACGTTCGAGCCTTCGACGAAGCCGCGGGCGAGCCGTGCGTCGGCGCGCGCGGTCGCTTCGCCGGCCGCGCCGTCCGGATTGTCGAAGAGGCCCGATCCCTCCTTCGACAGCCCTTGCGGCGCGTCGAACGTGAAGACGCCGATCCGGCCGATGCGCGCGCCAAGTTGCTGCAGTTCGCCGTCCGGCGTCGACGTGATCGGTCCGCCGACGGGGTTCACGGAGATCGGCGCGCCGTCAGCGCAGAGAACGCGCGCGCCGTCGCGATTGATGAGCTCGCCCGCGTCGTTGATTGAAAACCGTCCGTCCCGCCCGTAACGAACGCCGAAGGCGGTTTCGATTGCGAAGAAGCCCTCGCCGTCGATCGCGAAATCGAGGTCCCCGCCCGTCGGCTCGAGCGCCCCCTGGCTGAAGTCGACATACGTATTCGGATCGAAGACGAGCGACACCGTCGGGTCCGCCGCGCGGGACGTGGCGGGGAGGACCGCGAGATACTCCTGAAACGCCGGTCGGTCGGCCTTGAAGCCCGCCGTCGTCTGGTTGGCGACGTTGTTGGCCGCCGTCGACAGAGCGCGCGACAGCGCGACCTGCTGCGACAGACCGGCGGCGATCGCGTTCTCCATGGCGGCCTCGCTTGCTTCCTTCCGCGTCCTGGCGGCGCGGTTCACGGATCGGAGAGCAAACCGTGTGCCGATCAAAAAGGCAGCAAAATCAAAGCGTAAGATCGGGCGCAAACGGGCGTCGGCAAGATTTGCCGGGCAAGGCCCGCCGCCGAAACCCGCCGTTAACGCTGTTTTTCGAAAACCGGCATTGGCGCCGAAACGACGACCCGGGCGCCGGATGCGAGGCGATGGAACCGATCGAGACGATCGATCATGCGGACGAGCGGGCGCCAGGCCCGGCGTCGGGCCCCCGGGCCCGCGCGCGCGTGCGCACGCCCGGCAAGCACATCACGCTCTTTTTCATCGCCGCCTCGCTGATGCTGTCGATCTCTACGCTCGCCTTCAACGATCAGGTGCGCCGTCGCATCGGCGCGTCGTCATTGTCGACGTTCGCGAACGGCGAGGCCCGTTACGTTCGCCTCGAACCGGTGCTCGTCGACCTCGCGCCCGATCTCCAGGGACGGCGCGCCTACGCCAAGCTGACGCCGGTGGTCGTGGTGGCCGATCGCGACGCGGAGCGGGCCGTCGCGGCGCGTCAGGCGGAGATCCGTGAACGAATGTCATTCCTCATGCGGCAATTGTCGCCGGAAGACCTTAGCGGCGCGCCGGCGATGGCGCGGGTCAAAGACGAGCTCCTGCGCCGCGTCGACGTGGCGATCGCGCCGGCGAAAGCTCAGGAGGTGGTGGTCGATGACCTCATCGTTCAGTAAAAAGAGTTTTGGCCTCGAGCGTGAAACGCCGTCGCCCGACGGCGAGGTGAAGGACGGCGACGTCGCCTGGGACGATGCGCGGCCGAACCTGTCAAAGCTCGCAGGCTTCGACTTCGCCGGCGCCGAGACGCAGGATCGTTCGGGTCTTTACGCGCTCATCAACTCCGCCTTCGTCGCGCACCGCAAGCTGCCCATGCTCGACGTCGTCTTCGATCGCGCCGCGCGGGGCATGTCGCGCCGCCTGCGTCAGCTCGCCGACGAAAACGTCGAGGTCACGCTCGAAGATGTCGCGTCGACTCGGTTCGGCGATTTTCTGCACGCCCACGAACGGGAGGTCGTCATCGGCGTCGCGCGCTCGGCGCCGCTTGAGGCGCACTGCCTCATCGTCGCGGAATCCGCGCTGATCCTCGCGGTCGTCGACCTGCTCCTCGGCGGCCGGCGCGGCCTTTCCGGCTTCGTCGACGAGGGCCGCGCCTTCACCGCCATCGAGCTCAGCCTTGCGGGCCGGCTGTTCGGCGCGGTGATGGAGGCGCTCAACGAGGCGTTTCAGGTCGTCTACGAACCGAATTTCCGGCTCGACCGCATCGAGACGAGCCCGCGCTTCGCCGCGATCGCGCAGGAGCCGAGCGTGTGCGCGCTCGCCAAGCTCAACATCGGCATCGGCGAGTTGAAAACCCGCGCCTACGTGCTGATGCCCCACGGGGCGATCGAGCCGATCCGCGAGTTGTTGATGCGGGAGTTTTCGAGCGACTCCGAACGTCGCGACGACGCCTGGCGCGCGCGGCTCGACGCCCGGATCCGGTCTGCGCGCCTCGACGCGCAGGCGGTGTTGGCGCGCAAGGACATGACGATCGGCGCCCTTGCTGAGCTGAAGGTCGGCGACGTCGTCGCCTTTCGCGACGGGCCCCAGGCGCCGGTGTCGCTCAGCGTGGGCGGGCGCGACGTCGCTGCGGCGCGCCGCGGCCGGCTTGGCGACCGCATCGCCCTCCGGCTGCTCGACGCGCCTGGCGGCGAGGCGGGTGCGGACGAAAAACGTCCGGCGCCGGCGGCCCTCGACGTTCCGGCTATTGACGCTCCGCGCGAATTTGAAGCGGCGGACGGCGCGAGCGAAGGCGAGGACGCATGAGCGCCGGCCTTCTCATCAACGTCGTCGTGATCGCCTTGCTCGGCGCGACCTGTCTTTACTGCGCGCGCCTCAGCCGCCGGCTTGACGAAGTCAAGTCGGGCCAGACCGCGTTGAAGGAAGCGATCGACGAGTTCGACGCGGCGGCCCGGCGCGCCGAAGCGACGCTCGCTCGCATCGAAGAAACCGGTCTCGAAAGCGCGCGCAACCTTACGCGGACCAAAGACAGAGCGTCGGCGCTCGCGACGGACCTCTCCGTCATGGTGGCCGCCGGCGAGCGTATCGCCGCGCGCATCGAAGCGGCTGTGGGGGACGTGCGAGCGGTCGCCGGCCGCGCGCGAAAGGCGCGCGCGCAATGACCGGCCCGCGCTTGCAGATTTTGCCCGTGCTCGCCGCGGCGCTTCTCGCCGCCGCCGTCTCGCGGATGGCCGGCGCCGTGGCGGCGGTCGGCGCGCCGGCGACCGCGCAGGTCGGGGGCGGGCGCGTCGGCGCGGCTGCGCCGGATGCGGATGAATTAGACGACGCGCAGACTTCCGCCGAGACGCCCGGCGCGCGACTGGCCGCGCGTTTGACCGCGCGCCAGGCGGAGCTCGAAGCGCGCGCGCGCGAGCTCGACACCCGCGAGGCGACGCTCGCGGCGGCCGAGCGGCGGCTCGAAGCGCGCTTCGCCGAAATCCGCATCGAAGCGGAGCGTCTCGCGCAATTGGAGGCGGCGGCGGCAACGCGCACGACGGAGGAGTTCGCGACCCTGTCGCGCACTTATGAACGCGTGCGCCCCCGCGACGCGGCGCGGATCTTCGAGCTTCTGGAGCCGTCGATCCTCCTGCCCGTGGCCGCGGGCATGCGCACGCAAGCGCTCTCCGCCGTCCTCGGCGAGATGGATCCGGCGAAAGCCGAGGCCCTGACCGCGCTGCTTGCGGGCCGTACGGAAGATGCGCCGGCGGACGGCGCGGCGGCGGAAAGCGATGCGCCGTGAGACGTCCCGTCGCGTTCGCAAGCGGCGGCCTTGCCTACGCCGCCTCGATGGCGCTAGCCGCGCCCTTGCCGCCGCCACCGCAACCGCCGCCGCCGCCCGCGGTCGCGGAGCGAACGACGTTGGCGACGTTGCCCGCGCCGACCTTGCGGGCCTCGCGCCGGCCGGCCTCTGCGCCTGTTCCCGACCCCAAAATTCCATTCCTCGGGCCCGTGGTGTCGACGCGGGGCTCGTCGGCGGCGCTTGAAATTCTGGAGGAAGACACGCCCTTCGCCGCAGAGGAGCGCCGCCTTGGCGAGGCGGTGAAGGCCGCCGCAGAGGCCGCCGCGAAGGCCGCCGAGGACGCCGACGAAACCGAAGCGCGCTTGCGCCTTGCCGCGTTTTACACCCGGCACGGACTGTACGCCGAAGCGCTGTCGACGCTGGAGCCGCTACGCGACGTCGGCGGCGACGCCGCGCGCGCGGTCGAACGCGTTCGGCTGCGGGCGCAGTTTCATCTCGGCCGAGACGAAAAGGTTCTGGCGCTCGCGGCCAAGGCCGACGCGCGGGACGCGACCGCGCCCCTCCTGCGCGCCGCCGCGCTCGCCCGGCTTGGCGCGTTGCGCGAGGCGGCGAAAGCCTTCCAGCGCGTTGGAGACGCAGCGATCATCGCGCCGGAGCACGCCGAAGAAATCATGCGGCTGCGGATCGAAGCGGCCGCGGCGGCGCCGTCCGGCGAGGCCGCCGACACGCTCGGACGCAACGGCCAAACCGACGCCGGCCGCGCGGTCGCCGCCGCCGTCGACGCCGCCTATGTCGACCGCGACGCGCGGGCGTTCCACAAGGCGCGGCTAACGGAGCGGTCGGGTTCGCCGGCGCTGCTCGCCTCGTCCGCTAGCGGACCGATCGCCTGGCGGGCGGCGATCTACGGCGCCGTCGCTGACCTTGAAGGAGAAGTCGCGAACGACCGCGCGGCGAACATCGCCGATCTTGCGAGCCGGGTCTTGCTGCGCCCGATCGACCCCTTCCTGGAGCGCGAGGCCCTGTCGATCCTTGGCCATGCCGCCTTCGCAAGCGGCGATGCGGCCCGCGCTATCCACGCCTGGCGGCGCCTCATCGCGCACCACCCGCGCGCCGATCTCGCCGAGACCGCGCGCCGTCGCCTCGCCGACGCCTTGCCCGGGCTCTTCGGCGAACGGCTCGCTCTTCCGCCCCTCGTTGCGGCGCGGCTTTTTTACGAGAACATCGACTTCGCGCCGCCGGGCGCCGCCGGGGACGCGCTCATCCGGCGCGTCGCCGCGGATTTGTCGGCCCTCGGTCTTGCCCGCGAGGCGGCGGAACTGCTTGAGCATCAGACGTTCCAGCGCCTGCGGGGAGCGGCGCGCGCGCGCCTCGCCGCCGAGCTCGCCGCGACGCGTCTCGCCGCCGGCGAGCCGGCCGACGCGCTGCGGGCGATCCGCACGTCGCGCATCACCGGCCTCGACGAGCCGCTCGTCGACCGCCGGCGCACGCTCGAGGTGGAGAGCCTCGCCCAGCTTGGCCGCACGGACGCGGCGCTCGCCTTGTTGGCGGAGCGCGACGACCTTGCGAGCGTCAGGGCGCGCGCCGACGTTCTGTGGCGCGCCGAGCGCTGGGCCCCGGCCGCGCGGGCCTACGCCGCCCTATACGAACTCGATGCGAGCCCTGCGCGCCGCGACGCCGCCGTGCGCGCGGCCGCCGGCTTCGCGCTCGCCGGCGACGATGCGGCGCTCGCCGCGTTCGCGAACCGCGTCGACGGTCCGGCGCGGCCGCTCGTCAACGCTCTCGACAATGTCGACGACGCCGCAGCGTTTTTTCGTTCGTATCAGGGTTTGTTCGAAACGGCTGGCGCGGCGCCGGGTTCATTCTAGAGCATACCGTCTGCTGATCAAACGGCCGGACACTCTAGATGCTTTGGGTACAAGCGCCTGAGACTGTCTTCGCCCGGTCCAAAGCTGAACGCCCCGGGGCCCTTAGGCCGCGTCGCTCTCGCCGTCGTTCGCTGCGAGCTCCGTCTCGTCGACGACCCGGTTGCGGCCGTCGTTTTTGGCTTTGTAGAGACATTTGTCGGCGCGTTCGACGAGCGCTTCGCTCGCATCGCCCGGCGCCGCGAAGCTCGCGACCCCCATCGAAACCGTGATGACGCCGAGGTCTTCGCGCGTGCGTCGCTTCTTCAGGCGGCGCGATTCGACGGCGCGACGGATGCGGTCGGCGAGCATCTTGGCGTTGTCGAGCGTCGTGCCCGGAAGAACGATCGCGAACTCCTCTCCGCCGTAGCGCGCCAGGAGGTCCTGGCCCTTGACGTTCGCGTTCATCACTTCGGCGACAAGGCGTAACACCTGATCGCCCGTCTGGTGGCCCCATTTGTCGTTGAAGCGTTTGAAGTAATCGACGTCGGCCATGACGAGGGCGAGAGGGCCGCCGTTCTCCGCTGCGGCTTTCGTCAGCCGCGCGAGCCCGTCGTCGAAGGATTTGCGGTTGTGGACGCCGGTGAGCGGATCCTTCATCGCCTCGAGCTGAATGTGCTCGATGTTCTGGCGCAGGACGCTGACCTCGTCGGAGGACACGGACAATTGCTTTTCGAGTTTCTGGTTCGTGTCGTGGACGGAGCGCGTGATGGAGATGACCCGCTCGAGAAGCGCCGCGACGCCGGGGCTTGAATCCGCCGAGCGGGACATTTCGCCCTTCAGGCTCTCCAACGCCTCGTTGTTCGAGTGGGCGTCCTCGCCGCTCTCCTCGATCGCGTCCGCGAGTTTCGCGACCTCGTCGTTCAGTTTGTCGACGAGTTCGACCATGTCGCGCGAGAGATCTGCGCGCAGCACATGGGTTTCGTAAAGCTCGTCGAGGCGGTTTTGGTCGATCGTTCCGCCAACGGTTAACGCTCTTTGAATGTCGCGGGAGAGCGCCGGGGCGCGGCCGCTGAGGTGCGCGCTCCACAACTCGAAGTTCTTCGGCGTAGCCGCAAGCTCTAGCGTCTTCAGGCCCTGCAACGCCGCTTCGGCGATGCGGTGAGTGCTGTCGACGCTCATTGACATAGGAACCCGCAAACGACGTCGACGCGCGACGCGCCGCCCGCGCGCAGCTTTGGCGCCGCGGCGTAAAGGAACGGCTAATCAAACCCCTTGCCGCGCCGTTAACGACGCGGATCTCAGCGGCTCAGAAACGCCGGCGCGTTGTCGCCGAAACCGACGACGGGCTGCTCCGGCTCGCGCCGCGGCGCCCGCGCG
>JBHJHE010000065.1:0-26606 GCA_050331095.1 Parvularculaceae bacterium | reverse complement strand
AATAGGAACGCATCTAGTTTAGGTGTGTTTTTTATCAAACCCTGAATTGTTACGGATTCACTTATTCCACCCACCGGCCTTAACGTCCGCTTTGAGGATGGGGCGGACGTAGAGCATTGGAAATGCAGTGCCCGCCCCTGCGCCCAAGCGGAACCCAATCCAACTACGCCACGAACGCCTGTCCCCCGGGCGAAACCCGTCCTTCCAACGAAGCCCGCCTCAGGCCGCTTCGCCGTCCTCCGGCGTAAACGTCAGCGCCACGCCGTTGTTGCAGTAGCGCAGGCCCGTCGGTTCGGGGCCGTTCCTGAAGACGTGGCCCTGGTGGCCGCCGCAGCGGGCGCAGTGGTATTCCGTGCGCGGCACGATGAGTTTGTAGTCGGATTTCGTGCCGAGGGCGTTCGGCAGATGGTCGAAGAAGGACGGCCAGCCAGTGCCGGAATCGAACTTCGTCTCCGAGGAGAAGAGCGGCAGGCCGCAGCCGGCGCAGGCGAAAATCCCGGCGCGCTTTTCGTCGTCGAGGGGGCTTGAGCCCGGCCGTTCGGTGCCTTCGCGGCGCAACACCTGGAACGCCTCCGGGCTGAGGCGCTTGCGCCATTCGTCCTCGGACAATCGCCACTTGTCGTAATCGGGAATGAGCGCGGGATCGGGTTCGGTCACGTTGTCGCCTCTCCTGTCGTCTGCGCGCGCCTCGGCGTCGCGCGCGCCACACCCTTGCGCGGCCCCGGCGGCCCCGGCGGCGGCGATCGTCAAAAAGCGTCGTCTCGTTGAGCGCATGAGGGCCTCCTCCCGTCTCCCATCGAAGCGCTCAGCCATACGCGCCGTCCCACGCGGCGGCCAATAAAAAGGCTGCGAGGGCGAGGAGGCCGGCGTCGCGGTTGGATTTGAAGAGCCGGAGGTCGCCCGCCGCGTCGTCGGCGTCGAAGGCGCGCACCTGCCAGGCGAGGTGCGCCGCGGGCGCCGCGAGGGCGACGTAGAAGGGGGGCGCGAGCCCCGCCGCGAGCCCGCCGATGGCGAGGAGCGCGATCGTCGCGGCGTAGAACGCGGCGAGCGCCGGACGCGTCCGTTCCCCCAGCGCCCGGGCGGAGGATTTGACGCCGATGAGTGCGTCGTCGTCCTTGTCCATGTGGGCGTAGATCGTGTCGTAACCCAACGTCCAGAAGACGCCCGCCGCGTAGACGGCGATCGGCGCCGGTCCAAGCCCGCCGCCGGCGGCGGCGTAGCCGACGAGGGCGCCCCAGTTGAAGGTGAGCCCAAGCCACGCCTGGGGCCACCAGGTGATCCGCTTCATGAAGGGATAGGCCGCGACGAGGGCGAGAGAGCCGAACCCCAGGGCGATCGTAAAGCCGTTGAACTGGAGAAGGACGAAGAGCCCCACGAGGCACAAGGCGATGAGAAAAATCCAGGCGGCGCGGACGCTAAGCTGACCCGACGGCAGGGGGCGGTTCGCGGTGCGGGCGACCTTGGCGTCGATGTCGCGGTCGACGATGTCGTTGTAGACGCAGCCTGCGCCGCGCATGGCGACCGCGCCGACGGCGAAGAGGAGCGCGTGGCCGACGAACGTCGCCGCGTCGCTCGCGCCCCCCGCCAGCGCAAGGGCGGCGCCCCAGCCGCAGGGCAGCCACAACAGCCACGCGCCGATCGGCCGGTCGGCCCGCATCAGCCGCAGATAGGGTTTCGCCGCGGCGGGGGCGTAGCGGTCCACCCAGTTGCGCGCCGCCGCGTCCGCCGGGGCGGGGAATGTCTGCGTCGTCTCCACGAAGGTCCGCCTAGCGCCGATCCCGCCGGCGTTCAAAGCGACAGATGGGCGGGCGCGCGTTTTAGCCTATTGTGCCGCCGATGATTCCCCGCCTTCTGATCGACGCGCCCCTCGCGGTCGGCGCCAACGTCGCCCTCGACGAGGAGCGCGCGCATTATGTCCGCAACGTCATGCGCCGGTCGGTCGGCGACCGGCTCCTCATCTTCAACGCCCGCGACGGCGAGTTCGACGCCGCGCTGGCGCGGGTCGACAAAAAGGCGGTGGTCGCGCGCCTCGAAGCGCGGACCGATAGAGTGGAGGCGCTCGCCGACGTCGAGCTCTGGCTCGCCCCGGTCAAGCGCGCGCCCTTGGAGCGGATCGTGGAAAAAGCGACCGAGCTCGGCGCGACCCGGCTGCGGCTCGCGACGACCGAACGCGCGAACGCCGCGCGCGCGCGCCTTGACCGCCTCGCCCTGATCGCCCGCGAAGCCGCCGAACAGTCGGGGCGCCTCTCGGCGCCGGAGGTCATCGCGCCGCGGCCGCTCTTCGACGTTCTCGACGGTCTAGAGCCGGACCGCCGGCTCTATTTTTGCGACGAGGCCGGCGACGACCCGAACGCGCCCTGGGGCGGGCCGGAGGGCCGCGCGCCGTCCATTCTCGACGTCATGGCGCGCGAAGAGACGGGCGTCGCCAAAGCGGCGATCCTCATCGGGCCGGAGGGCGGGTTCGCGCCGGCCGAGCGCGCGCGGTTGCGCGCGGGGCCGGGCGTCGCGCCCGTGGGGCTGGGGCCCCGCATCCTGCGCGCCGACACCGCCGCCATCGCCGCGTTGACGCTGTGGCAGGCCGCCCGGGGCGACTGGACGGCGCGGCTGGGGTTAGCCGCTCCCGCGGCCGTGAGCGGCGCCGACGTGGAAAGCGCGCCGCGAACGGCGTAAGCGTCGACGCTTAGGCGCGATGCGGGAGAGAGACGCGGGATGCACGGGCTAAGCGGGACGGTGCGCCGATGAGCATGGCGAAGGACGGCGCGGGCGACGCGACGCCGATAGAGAGCGTCGCTCAGTTGGCGGCCTACTTGGCGGCCGGCTCGAAGCCCGTCGAGGACTGGCGCATCGGCACCGAGCACGAGAAGTTCATCTATTGCCGCAAGACGCTCGCGCCCGTCGGCTACGAAGGCGACAACGGCGTGCGCGCGGTTCTGGAACGGTTGAGCGAGCGCACCGGCTGGGCGCTCGTGATGGAGGAGGACCGGCCCATCGGCCTGCGCGGCGAGGGGGCGTCGGTCTCGCTGGAGCCCGGCGGCCAGGTGGAGCTCTCCGGCGCGCCCCTGAAGTCGGTGCATCAGACGTGTTCGGAGGTTCACCGCCATCTCGCCGCCGTCAAGGCCGTCGCCGAGCCGATGGACATCGCCTTTCTGGGCATGGGGTTCGCGCCGTTCTGGACCCGCGAGGAGATGCCGCGCATGCCGAAGGCGCGCTACGGCGTCATGCGCGACTACATGCCGAAAGTGGGCTCCCTCGGCCTCGACATGATGCACCGCACGTGCACGGTGCAGGTCAATCTCGACTATTCGAGCGAAGCCGACATGGCGATGAAGTTCCGCGTCGGGCTCGCGCTTCAGCCGATTGCGACGGCGCTTTTCGCCAACTCTTCGCTTGTCGAGGGGCGGCCCACCGGCTGGGCCTCGTGGCGCGCCAACATCTGGACCGACACCGACCCCGACCGCACGGGTCTTCTCGACTTCGTCTTCGACGAGGGGTTCGGCTTCGAGCGCTATGTCGACTACATGCTCGACGTGCCCATGTATTTCGTCCGGCGCGGCGCCGACTATATCGACGTCGCCGGTCGTTCGTTCCGGGATTTTCTGCGTGGGGAGTTGCCGGAACTGCCGGGCGAGCGTCCGACGATGGACGATTGGGAAGACCATCTGTCGACGGCGTTTCCGGAAGTGCGTCTGAAGCGCTTTCTTGAGATGCGCGGCGCCGACAGCGGCGCCTGGTCGCGCATCTGCGCGTTGCCGGCCTTCTGGGTCGGACTGCTTTATGACGCCGATGCGCTCGCGGCGGCCTGGGACGTCGCCAAGGGCTGGTCGGCCGAGAGCCGCACCGCCGCACGGCTCGACGCGGCGCGCCTCGGCCTCAAGGCGACGATCGACGGACGCTCCGTGCGCGACGTCGCCCTCGAGCTTCTCGAGATCTCCCGCGCCGGTCTCGCCCGGCGCGCGATGCCGGGCTCGCAGGACGCCGACGAGACGAGCTTCCTTGAGCCCTTGCGGCTGATCGCCGAGAGCGGCGTGACCATGGGCGAGTACGCCGCCCACCGTTTCGTCATCGGCCTTGAAGGCGACCGCCGGGCGCTCCTCGAGGAGTACTCGTTCTGAAAAAATCCGCCGCCGCGGCGATCGACGTTTTCGGCGACGTCGGCGGGGCCTGCGCCGATCTCGCCCGCCGCGACGCCGGGCTCGCCCGGGCGCTCGACGTCGTTGAGAGACCGCGGGTGCGCCGCCGCGCCGGCGGCTTCGAAGGCCTCATGCGCATTGTCGCGGAGCAGCAGGTCTCCGTGCCGAGCGCCCAGGCCGTTTGGGCCCGCGCCCGGGCCGCGGTGGATGTCGCCGACCCCGGCGCCGTCGCCCGGTTCGGCGCCGACGGCCTGCGCTCGGTGGGCTTCACCCGCCAGAAGTCGGGCTACGTCGCCGACCTGGCGGCCCTCGTCGCGGACGGCGGGTTTGATTTCGGCCGACTGCCGGCGCTCGACGACGAGACGGCGCGCGCGGCGCTTCAGGCGATCCGCGGCGTCGGGCCGTGGACGGCGGCGATCTATCTCCTGTTTTGCGAAGGACGCCCTGACGTCTGGCCGCCGAAGGACGTCGCCCTTAAAGGGGCCTACAACGCGGCGGCGGAGCGGGCCGACGACCAGGCCGCCATTGACGCCGGCGCCGAGGCCTGGCGGCCGTTTCGCGGCGTGGCGGCGCATGTGTTGTGGACCTATTACGCCGTTCTCAAAGGCCGCGAGCCGATCTGACCGCGTTTTGCGGGCGCGAAACGCCGCGTCAGGATCGTTTTGCGGCCTATTGTCAAACAATTGTCATCATGAATCATGTACCACGTCAGTGCGCGAGCGATCGCGCCCGAACCGAGGAGGGGTCGCCTTCACTGATCGACGGTTCAGCATAGACCGGCCGCGCGGCGTTTTCGCTGCGGCTCTTCTTTCGGGGCGTTGGCGATGCAGGTGATCAGCCACGCGCCGGATGGGTGTCCGGCCCTTGTTTTGAACGCCGCCTATCGGCCGCTCAGCTATTTTCCCTTGTCGTTGTGGGGCTGGCAGGACGCTCTGAAGGCCGTGTTCCTCGAACGGGTTGAGGTGGTCGCCGAATACGATCGCGTGGTGCGCAGCCCGTCGTTCGAGATGCGCCTGCCGTCCGTCGTCTCGCTGAAGAACTTCGTCAGCCACTCGCGCACGCCGGCCTTCACGCGCTTCAACGTCTTCCTGCGCGACGGATTCTCCTGCCAGTATTGCGGCGCAAGCGAACGCGAAATGCTGACCTTCGACCATGTGATCCCGCGCTCGCGCGGCGGCCGCACCACGTGGGAGAACATCGCCACCGCCTGCAGCCCCTGCAATCTGAAGAAGGGCGGGCGCACGCCGCGAGCGGCGGGCATGCAGCTCGCCCGCCAGCCGGTGCGGCCGAGCATGTACGAGCTCAACGACCGCGGCCGCGCGTTCCCGCCGAACTTCCTGCACAAGAGCTGGCAGGACTTTCTCTACTGGGACACCGAGCTCGAGCCTTGATTCTCCGCACGGCGCGGGGGATTTTCGGGCTTCGAAACAGGCCGCGCGCGCCCGCGCGCCGCCACGGGAGCGGAAACATGACCCAATCCACGCAAATCGGCTCCACCTCTGAAGCGCAGTCGAGCGGCGTCGAAGTTCGCGTCGAGGGCGAGGTGACGATGTCGCGGCGCGCGATCGTGCGCGGCCTCGCCACCGGCGCCGTCGTCGCCTTCGTTCCGGGCTGCGCCTACAACGAGGAACTCGGCCGCAGCCAGCTTCTCTTCGTTTCTTCCGGGCAAATGGCCCAACTCGCTTCCTCGGCATGGACGGACTTGAAGCGGCAGGAGCGGCTTTCCAACGACCCGAAGTACGTCTCGCGCATGGAGCGCGTCGCGCCGAAAATCATTCGCGCGTCGGGCGGCGATCCGTCCCGGTGGGAGGTCCAGGTCTTCGCCTCTGACCAGCTCAACGCCTTCGCGCTGCCCGGCGGCAAGATCGGCTTCTACACCGGCATCCTCGATCTCATGGACAACGACGCGCAGGTCGCGGCGGTCATGGGCCACGAGGTCGCCCATGTGAAATACAACCACTCCGGCGAACGCTATAGCCAGTCGACGCTGGCGCAGACCGGCGTCTCCGTCGCCCAGGTGGCGACGTCGGGCAGCCAGTATGGCGGTCAGATCGCCGGCGTTCTGGGGCTCGGCGCTTCGCTCGGCGTCATCCTGCCGTTCTCGCGCAAGCACGAGCTCGAGGCCGACAAGTTCGGCCTGCGCTACATGCACCGGGCCGGCTACGACGCCAACGAGGCCGTGCGCTTTTGGGAAAAGATGTCGGCGGCGAAACAGGGCGGCGGCCCGCCGGAGTTCCTGTCGACCCACCCGGCGGACGCCACGCGCATCGCCCAATTGCGCCGGGAAATCGCGCTCCTCGGCTAGGGGCCGGCTTGCGCCGCCGCCGGCCGCGTCATAGTTGTGCCGGTCTTGGCGATAAGCCGCCTTAGCTCAGTCGGTTAGAGCGCTAGATTGTGGATCTAGAGGTCCCCCGTTCGAACCGGGGAGGCGGTACCATCATTAACCCAAAGTCGTTCGGCAGGTGTTCTCCAAGAGCCCGCTGAGCAATTTCCCCAAGTTTTCAAACGACTTCGAGGCTCAGTTCGCCATGTCCGGTCGGCCGGGCGACAATTTTCTCAATGAGACTGCGGACAACCTTTCGCGCGGCCAAAAGGCATATTGGCTTTCATTCTCGACGAGCATCACGAGTCCTTGCGCTATTGATATGTAATCTATTTCGCAACCGCCGGAGGGCGAAGTTCTTTAGGGCGCCCAGATGTGCTGCTCGTTCAGCGCCCGGGACCGCTTCGCCAAAGTCTAGTCAGTCGCGACTCGACGCCGCTTGCGATGGATTCGGGCAGTTCCGCAGGAAAGTCCTTCGGCAGTGATGCGAAGGTTGTCTCTAGGACCTCGCCCGCGCCTGCCGCGATCTCATCGAAATCCTCGTTCATGACGTCGCGGGAGAGCCCGGCTGCAACGCCCGTTTCCATGATGTGGCGTTCGGCGATGTCGTGAACTCTGTAGTGGTTCGACGCGCCCATACGCATGGCCAGCCGGAAGTCTTTCCGCGCGATCGCTTTCGCATCGACGGTCGGCTGAACGGTCAGCACGTCATAGAGCGGGGTCATGCGGAAGCGTCCGCCCGGCAGGAGCCCGAGACTGAAATTCTTCGCGTGGCCGTCTGTGGCGCCGAGCAGCCAGAACAGGTCGTTCGCCTTGAAAAAATCGCGGCGGTCTTGGGCCGGCTCGTCGCTGCCGCGCAGAAGGCTCATGATCTCGACGATCCCGGGACCGCCTTCGCTTTGATATTTGCGCGTCGGCGGCGTTGACAGCGCCTGGCAGCAATCCTCTTGCGGCAGACGGATCAGGCGTCCGTCCTTCGTCCATCGACGGTCGAAACGCGCGATGACTAGCGCTTTCTGGTCGTTGAATTTGGCGATCCGGGTTTGTGCGGTGCGCAGCCCGAAGGCTTCCAGCAGCTTCAGACACAGATATTCGTTCTCGACGCTGTTCGTCAGGTCCATGCCGTTCGGCAGCCGGCCGATCGGCGGCTTGATAATGTGCGTGGTCGGCGTGGCGCCGGAGGGCTCGATCCAGGCGCCGTCGTGAAAGAGGAGGGCCGTCTTCTCTTGCGCTCCGGCGATCGAAATGCGGAAATCATGCTCGCGGCGGATGCCGAGCGGCGCGACGTCGAGCTCTTTCAGCATCGCGGCGACCCGCTCGTCTGAAATCGGCTCTCCGGACAAGCGGTCGGCCGGCGCCGGCTCGTCGTCGTCGGGCAGGAACTGCAGGGCGCCGACGCAATCGCGCCCGATTTCGCTCAGGAGGCTGAACGCGTCGGTTCCGTCCGCGCCGACCCGTTCGGCTATGCGCCTGCGGATCGGCGCGTAATCGGGGAGCAGATTGTCAAAGACGGCGATGACCGGCGCGCCGACAAAGCGGTCCGTCCGCAGGGGAAGGGAAAGCGAAACCGGTAAGCGGTGTTCCCATGCCAGCCATTCCGCGGAGTAGGTAAAGCTGATCGCGCCCGAGCGTTCCCGCACCAGTTCCCCGACATGCCGGGCGTTCAGGAAGACGTTCAACGGGGTGTAGCTGCGCTTGCGTCCCATCCCCTAGAAAATCTCCTCAAGATCGGCGGACGCCCCCTTGCTGCGGTCGTCGATCGTGATTTCTAGGTCGAGCGCCGACAGGAGATCGAACAGCGTTTCGAGCTTTGTGCTGGCGACGCCGTTTTCGATCTTGGAGATGGTTTCCTGCCAGACCCCGCTCAGGCTCGCGAGCTGGCCTTGCGTCAATCCTTTGCGCTTCCGCGCCTCGCGGATTGCGTGGCCGATGTCTTTTGGGGTTCGCGCCAGGTTCTGCATGTCATGCCTCCTGACGCCAATATGATCTATAGACCATAAAGCGTCAATATGATCTTCGTATCATATTATTATATTATGGTGTCGGGATCATAAAGCGATTTAATCGGCCAGACGTCATATCCTCCTGCCAAACGCGCTGTGAGACTTGCGCCGCGCCTACGAAAACAGTCATCAGTATCCAAGACGGACAGTGGCCAGAACAGGGACGCGGTACCATCAACAAGCGGTCATTCTACTGAACGAAACGACTCGCCTCGTGGGCGCTGGGGCGGGGCCCGGGCGCGTTTCGCTCGCAATCCTGTCCGGATACGTCAGCCGCGCCGTCGTCTACGGACAGGCGGCCGACGAGGGGGCCGTTCCGCCAGACGCCAAGCGCGGCTCATGGCGCGCCCTCCCCGCGCGGGTGAACGGAGATCTCGCATCCGCGCGCCGCGAGAACGCTCAACGCCTTGCCTATCTGGGCGGTGGACTCGCCCGCTGCGAGTTCAGCGAGAAAACGCAACTCGACGCCAGCGGCCGTCGCGACGTGGCATCGCAGACGACGCGCCATCGCTGCGTTCGAAACAATCGGCTTGCGACGGACGGTCTGCCTTGGAATCATCCAATTAGCATTTTTGTGCTACCGGGAAAGAAAATCGCGAGCTTCGGTCAACGAAGTGTCTCATTTTCGCATCTTCATCGACTAATTTTGCGCCGCAGCACGATTGACGCTGTCCCACGCGCCGCCTGTGACACTACCGTGACGTTCGGCGCCAGCGGCGCGCGGCGTCTGACGTCGCGCCGCCAACGCGCCTTGGGCGGGGCCGTCGGGGCGACGGCGCAGAGCGAAGAAGTGCGAAGAGGGACATCTCATGATCAAACGTTCGAGGATCGCGGTCGGCGTGCGCGCAGCTATTGCGTGCGGCGCATCGGCCCTTGCGTTGGCGACGGCGGCGCAGGCGCAGGGCGACGAGACTGACGAGATCGTCGTGACGGGCTCGCGGATTGCGGTGAACGCCGCGACGTCGGCGGCCAACCCGGTCGCGGTGATCGGCGGCGACGAGATCACGACGTCCGGCGAAACGGACATCGCGTTTCTGCTGCGCGAGTCGCCGTCGCTGCAGGGCTCGCTGCCGGGCAATTTCTCGGCGTTCAACGCCGCCGACAACAACAGCGCGTCGGACCTCGGCGCGAGCTTCCTCAATCTGCGCAGCCTCGGCATCAACCGAACGCTTGTTCTCCAAAACGGGCGGCGCCACGTGCCGGGCGGCAACGGCCAATCGTCCGTCGACGTCAACACAATTCCCGCTTCGCTTATCGAGCGGGTCGAGGTTCTGACCGGCGGCGCATCGTCGATTTACGGCGCCGACGCGGTCTCGGGCGTCGTCAACTTCATCCTGCGCGACGGCTCCGACTTCGACGGCCTTGAAGTGCGTCTGCAGGGCGGGATCTCCGATGAAGGCGACGCCCAGGAAGGCCTCATCACCGTCGCCTATGGCGACGAGTTCGCCGGCGGGCGCGGCCAGTTCGTCGCCGGCGTCGAGTACACGCGCAATTCGTCCGTGTTCTCCAGCGAACGCGACTTCGCCGGTCTCGGTCTCGCCTCCGCGATCCCGGTCAATGACGACATCGCCGCGGCGTTCGGCGTCAATCCGCTGGCCAGCAACACGTTCGTCACCGACAGGCGCCTGCCGGTGTCGAGCGCGCTCGGGATCGTCTCGATCCTGAACGGCGCGCCGCCGCCGGAGTTTGACGACGACGGAAACCTGATCGGCGGCGCTCTCGGCGGCGAAGCGGGACAGGCCGGCTTCGCGCTCGGGCTTCTGGGGCCGAACGGCGAACTTGGCGCGGTGCCGTTGAACGACGGATCGGGCAGCGGCGTGCCCCGCTTTCAAGTCGTCGACGGCGAACTGCGGCCCTTTAATCCCGCCGACGTTTTTGTCGGCCTTTTCGCCGGCGTGGGCGGCGACGGCGTGCCCGCGACGCCGGATTCGGAGCTCATCCTTCCGTCGTCAGACAGAATTCTGACCAATTTCAGCGCAACCTATGACCTGAACGATCGGCACAAGGTGTTCTTCGAAGGCAAGTACGCGTTCACGGACACTTTCGACTCCGTTCAGGTGAACGGCTTTAACGACGACATTCCGATCGCGCTCGACAACCCGTTCATCCCGACGGCGCTGCAAACCCAACTCGACGGGCTGATCGCCCAGGGCGTCGACCCGATCCTCGCGATTTCACGCGACACTCTCGACACGATCGCGCTGCCGCGCGTTGACGCCGAACGCACGACGCTACGCTTCGTCGGCGGCGTCGAGGGCGAATTGCCCTTCGGCCTGAATTACTCCGTATCTTACAACTACGGTCGTACGGACGCTGACATTCGTTTCATCAATACCCGGATCGAAGAGCGTTTCTTCGCGTCGGTCGACGCCGTCGTCGACCCGGCGACAGGCGATATCGTCTGCCGCTCGTCGATCGACCCCACGGCCGTGCCCGCAAGCCCCGGCTTCCCGTTCGTGCCGTTCAACACCGATGCGGACGGCGACTTCGATCCCGTCACGTTCGATCTCAACGACGGGCAGTGCCAGCCGACGAGCCTCTTCGGCGCCGATGCGATCTCGCCTGAAGCCGCGGCGTTCGCTTTCGTCGACACGTTTGAAGAGACTGTGATCACCCAGAACGTCGTCAGTGCGGTCGTTACCGGCGACACGTCGGAGTACTTCGAGTTGCCGGCCGGGCCCATCGGCTTCGCCCTCGGTTTCGAGTACCGCGACGAGGACAATACGTTCACGCCGGATCCGCTGGTGCTTCAGGAATTGACGTTCGGCTCGAACAACTCCGGACCGACGCTGGCTCTTGAGGGCAGTCAGACCGCGACAGAGGGCTATCTCGAAGCGGTGATACCGCTCGCGGCGGAGGAGCGGTTCGCGGAGTATCTCGAATTCAAGGGCTCGGCGCGGTTTTCCGCCTATGACGGGATCGGCCGCACCAACACCTGGTCGATCGGCGGGCGCTACCAGCCGGTGGAGAGCCTGACGTTCCGCGGCACGTTCGCCATCGCCATCCGGGTGCCGAACATCGCCGAACTGTTCTCGCCGCAGCAGCCGGCGACGATCGGGGCCGACGACGACCCATGCAACCCGGAAGAAATCGGCAACGGGACGGAGTTTCGCGAAGCGAACTGTCTCGCCTTCGTCGCGCCGGGCTTTGACTCGACTGATTTCAACACGGCGTTCGTGCCCGGACTGTCAGGCGGCAATCCGGACCTTGAGCCCGAGCGCGCCGAAACCTGGACCGTCGGCTTCGTGCTTGAGCCGGAGTACATTCCGAACCTGACGATCATCGCCGACTTCTACGATATCGACATCGACGGCGCGATCGACGATCTCTCGGCCTTCGACATCGCGGAGGCGTGCGTCGACCTGCCGAGCATCGACAATCAGTTCTGCTCGCAAATCGACCGAGACACCGTCAATGGCAACATCACGGGCTTCTCGTCGGGGCAAATCAATCTCGGAGCCCTGCAGACCCAGGGCGTCGACTGGAGCGTCACTTACTCGTTCGAACTCGCCGACCTCTTCGGCGGCGGCGGCGACTACGGCGATTTGCGGTTCAACTCCGTCGGCACCTATTTCATTCAGTTCAACGAGTTTCAGGATCCGGTGGACTTCACGGTTTTTGAAAATCTGCTAGGCGAATTCGCGATCCCGGAAATTATCACGAACTTCTCCGCGGACTGGAACTATCGCGGCTTCCGCCTGGGTTGGCGCGGGCGCTATGAAAGCTCGCAGCTTCTCAACGACGACAGTCTGTCGAACGAGGCGCTCGCGGCGAACCCGCTCGCATTCGACCCGTTCGAGACGGGCTCGGCGTTCGTCCACGACTTCACGGCGGACTACCAGCTCTCCGACCAGTTCCGGATCTATGGCGGCGTCAACAACGCCCTCGACCGCGACCCGTTCCTGTCGACCCTGAGCCGTCCGGCGGGCCCGCGCGGCCGGTTCTTCTTCCTCGGCCTCGAGGCCGACTTCTAGGTTCGGGCGACGCCGCCTTCGCGTAAAAGCGCCGATCCCGAGAAAAGGGTCGGCGCTTTTTTTGTCGCAGGGGCGGCTCTCGCGGTCGTGTTGCCGTGGGAGGCGGGTGTCACGTTATGCTCGCGCGTTGAGGCGAGAAGGCGGGCGAGGGCCGTGTTCGACGATCCAGCGGGCGCGAACGATTATGAACTGGCGATCGTCGGCGGCGGCATCGCGGGCAACATGCTCGCCGCCGCCATGGCGCGCCATGGCGTCAAGACGCTCGTTCTCGAAGCGGGATCGCACCCGAAGTTCGCCATCGGCGAATCGATGATCCTGGAGACTTCGGAGATCATGCGCTCGCTGGCGCGCGTCTTCGACGTTCCGGAGCTGGAGTATTTCAGCGCCGAGCATTTTCTACCGGCGATCGGCGGCTCCCACGGCGTCAAACGCCATTTCAGCTATCTGCCCCATCGCGAGGGCGAGCCCGCGCGCGGCGAGGACGCCATCCAGGCGGTGATCCCGGCGCAACCCTACGGCCACGAACTTCACATCTACCGTCAGGACAGCGACTACTTTTACGCCGGCGTCGCCGTTCGATACGGCGCCGAAGTGCGCCAGAACGCCCGCGTCGCGACCGTCGACATCGACGGCGCGGGCGCGCGCATCGACCTTGCCGACGGCGCGTCGCTGACGGCCGACTACGTCGTCGACGCCGGCGGGCCGGGGGCGATCATGGCGACGAGCCGGGGCCTGCGCCGCTCGGATATGACGACGAACACCCGCGCGCTCTTCACCCACATGACCGGCGTCAAGTCGATCCACACGGATGGTCCGAGCGCCGCGGAGTACGGCGCGCCGTTCTCGCTCGCCGAGGGCACGCTCCACCACGTCTTCGAGGGCGGGTGGATGTGGATCATTCCCTTTAACAACCATCGCGACGCCACGAACGAGTTCTGCAGCGTCGGCCTCGTGCTCGACCCGCGCGTCCACGGACCGACGCCGAACGTCTCGCCGGCCGACGAGTTCGCCGCCTTCATCGCTCGCTATCCCGATATCGCCCGCCATCTCGACGGCGCGCGGCCCGTGCGCGACTGGGTCCGCGCCGACCGCCTGCAGTACGTCGCGCGCGCCGTCGCCGGCGATCGGTTTTGCCTTCTGGGCCATGCGGCTGGCTTCATCGATCCCCTGTTCTCTAAAGGTCTTTATACAAGCCTTTCTTGCGTTCTATCCTTTGGCCGGGCGTTTCTGGCCGCGCGGGCGGCGGGCGACTACAGCCGCGCGCGGTTCGCCGACCACGAAGCGCAGACGCAGCGCTTCGTGGCGTCGAACGACCGCCTCGTCGCCAACGCGATCAAGAGCTTTTCCCATGCGGAGTTGTGGCGCGTCTACAGCGTCGTCTGGATCCTCGGCGCCTATCTCGAGCTCGTCCGTCTGACGACGTTCCGCCAGTCTCTTTTGAAGCGTCGCCGAACCGCTGAGGAGCGGCTCGCCGTCGCGCCGCCTGAATTGCGTCTCGTCGGCGGCGGCTACGCGCCGTTCGACGCTCTCGCCGACGAGATCGATCAAACGATCGAGGCGCTTGACGTGAAGGACGAGGCCGCCGTGTCCGATGCGGTTGCGAAAATTCGCGCAAGGATACTCGGTGAGCGCTGGATCCCGGAGAGTCATCGCGCGATCGCCCGCGGTGCGCGCGCTCTGCCGAGGAACAAGTTCACCTGGCGCTTGCTCTTCAACAAGGGCGGCGTTCTGGGCCCGCCTGACTATCGTCGCCATTTCTTCGGCGACACCAGTCTCGTCGAGTTGGCCGCCTTCTTCGCGGCGGAACGCGTCAGGTACTCGCGCACGGCGATCGCGCGGCGTCATCGCCAACGGTTGCGCGCGGCGATCTAGGGGTTAGGCGCGGCGCGACGCCGGCCTCGGCGCAGGGGGCAGCGCCTCACGGGCGGTGACGCCGAGGATGTAAGTCCCGGCGAGCGCAACGCCTTTGACCGTGCCGGAGACTTTGGAGACGCCGACCCGCCGGCGATAGCGCACCGGGACCTCTGCGCAGGCAAGCCCGACCTTCAGCGCACGGATCTGCATTTCGACGGTCCAGCCATAGGTCGGCGCCTCCATCGAGAGGCGGGCGAGAGCGTCCGCTCGGATGGCGCGGAACGGGCCGAGATCCGTAAACGGACCGGCCCAGATCCGACGCATCAGCCCGCAGGCGAGAGCGTTGCCGGCGCGCTGCGGCCAGGTTAGCGCGCCCGCCTCGACCGCGCCGCCGGCGAGGCGCGAGCCGACGACGAAATCCGCCGCGTCCGCCTCGATGGGCGCTAACAGGGCGGGGAGATCGCGTGCGTCGTCGGCGCCGTCGCCGTCCATGAAGACGATGACGTCGGCGTCGTCGGCTGCAGCGATGCCGGCGAGGCAGCTTCGTCCGTAGCCGGCTCTCGGCTCTTCGACGACGTGCGCGCCTGCCGCTCGCGCGAGATCGCCCGTGCCGTCGGTCGAGCCGTTGTCGACGACGATCACGCGGTCGACGCGCTTGCGCACGCTCTCCACGACGCGCGCGATCGCCGGCGCCTCGTTCCGAGCAGGGATGACGATCCTGACGATCATGCGGCCGCTTTCCAACGCGCGACGAGCGTGCGGCGCGCGGCTTCGCCCAGAACAAGGGCGATCGGCGCGCCGAACTCGATCGGCGCAAGAACGTTATTGAAGTAATCCGCCTGCCCGAGGCGCTCGAGCGAGAACCGCAGATAGTAGATCGGAAGCGTCGCGGCGAGGGCGATCGCGCCGAGAGTCGCTGGTCCGTTCGGGCGCGCGAACGGCGCGAACAGGAAAAACCAGGTGGCGTACCAGGGGTAGCCCGTCGGCGAGAACAGGTAAAAAATCAGAACAGAGACCAACATCGCCTCCGGCAGTCGACGCAGCGCCGACGCGTCGTCGCGAGGTCGCCGGACGGTCGCCCACGCGATGTAGGACAAAGGGACCAGGGCCGCGACGCAACGCGCGGCGAGGTCCGGATCGGCGGCGATCCCGTCGAACAGTCGCGCGATGAGCGGGAACAGGAAGGCGTTGCGCCGCCATGTGTTGGCGTAGGCGACGAGGCCGCTGCGGTCGAAATCGAGGGACGCGAGCATCGGCCCGACGAACGCGGCGGTCGCGACGGCGAGCGCGAGCGCGGCGACGGCGAGCCTCGCCGGCCGGCCTAGCCAGCGACGAAACAGCAACGGCGCAAGCATCGCCGGCCAGAACTTCACCGCGACGGCGGCGCCGAGCGACGCCCCCGCCCAGGCGGGCCGGTCGGCGAGAACAAGCAACGTCGCGCCAAGCAAAAACGGCGCGAGCAGAACGTCCATATGGGCGGCGTTGTACGTCGTCAGGATGACGATCGGGTTGAGCCAGTAGAGGAGAGCCCAATGGGCGCGTCGCCCGACGCGCTTCAGGAGCGCGAAGAGGAGCGCGAGCCCCGCCGCGTCCGCCGCCAGGAGGACGACCCGCCAGGCGTCAAGGTCGAAGGGCGTGATCAGGTTCGCGGCCGCGAACGCGGCCTGTGCGAGCGGCGGGTAAATGGTCGAGACGAAAGGATAGTTGATGCGTTCCGGCCAATGATCAAGCGACGCGCCAAGCGCGCGAAGACGTTGAACGTCTGCGTCGTTCGTCGCCGGCAGAGGGGCGCCGAACGCATCCGTCAGGCTCGCGTCCGCCGGCGTTACGACGTACGGATTGACGCCCTCGGCGACGACGGCGCCATCCCAAAGATACCGATACCAATCGTCTTCGTAAATCGGCGTCGAGCCGAAGAACGCCAGGCGCGCGGCGGCGCCGAGGGCGACGAAGGCGGCGAGCGTCCGTCCGCCGATCCGGGCGCGAGGCGTGAGGGCGGCGAATAGGAGGTATGCGGCGCCGGCGCCGGCGGCCAGGACGAAAAACCGCGCCACATTCTCGGTTGACGGAACGATCTCGTACGCGAAAGCCGGCGACCCGACGGAGATGGCGACGAGGCACGCGGCGATCGCAAGCGCGGCGGCGGCGAGCGACAGTCGTCGGAGCCCGCTAGGCGTCAGCCCCGCTGGAGCCTCTGTCGCGACGCGATCCACGCCGGCCGTCGCCGCGGCGAACCGCGGCGACGGGTCATCGAGCGATGCGGCGACGCCGGCGATGGGCGCGACGCCCGGCCGTTCTAGCGCGTCGGAGACGGCGCGCCTCTTAAGAGCCGCCGCCGCCCCCGCCGCCGCCGATCGCGCCGGTGTCGATGCGTTGTTGACGGACGACCTCTTCTTCGACGCCGAAATCCATTTTGTTGTAGGAGACTTTCGTCGCTCCACTCAGGTCGTCGGCGAGATCGTCGGTCGCAAGCGATTTCACGTGGTCGAGAACCTGCGCATCGTCGCCGCCGAACAGGGACGCTTTGTACCACTCGTAGATCGCCGGCACGCGCGCGCTATCGCGACGGACGCGGACGCTTCGGCGTTCATTGACGAAAGCGACGCCGCGACTCTTCAAATCGGCGTCGAGCGTTTCGCTGGAGAAGGTTTTCGGCGGCTCGAAGGCCGGGCCGCCCTCGATCCCCTGATAGAGTCCGTACATCACGTTCGGCTCCGACGACCAGTTCGCCAAGACGATGCGGCGTTCGATGTCGTCGAGCGACACCGGCGCGCCTTCTACGGAGACGAGCTTGCGGGTCCACAACTCGCCCGGATCGTCGAATTCGCCGCGCGGGCGTTTCAAGGAGCGTTTGCCGCCTTCGCTCGCGACGGCGCGCAAGACGAGAAGATTGTGGAGGTTCAGCCAGTAGGTCAGCTGTTCGCGTTTCGACAGCGCCGTCGGGGTGATGCCCGTCAGTGAGCTGATGTAAGCGTCGAGCGCCGGTTTGCCCTGGTCGCTCAGCACGCTGTATCGGAAATTCCGACGGTCGCCGCGTTTCACCGACACGGCGTCGATGAACTCGTCGATCGGACCGTAATTGATCGTTTGCGGATTGTCTTCGTTAGATGTCGCGAACTTCTCCAGTCCCGACTGGGCGAAGAGCGGTTCGGCGGCGACCGCCGCCAAAAGCGCGATCGCGGTCTTTACGCGGAAACGTTTGCTGTTTCTGGACATTGCGCCAAGTCCTTTCTCTGCTCGATGGCGATGGCGGGCTCGAACGCGAACGAAATCGTCCCGGCGCGTCTCCCCGCCGCGCTCGGCCGCATAGCGACGCGCAGCGCGCGTTGTTGCAACTGAAATCGACTAACGATCGCGTGATCTTGAGCCGTTTCGGCGACGTGCGCTACATTCGTGAGTGGACGCGCGGGCGGACGTCGCCGACGGTGCCGGCGCTGACCAAGGGAGAAGCTACGTCATGAAATTCATCACGAAAGCCGCGCACGCCGTCGCTGGCGCGCTCGCGTCGTTCGTCGTTTTCGCGTCGACCGCCTCGGCGCAGGACAAGCTCAAAGTCTTTGACGCCTTCGACGCCGACAGCGCCGTCGTTGTCGACCATGGCGCGTGGGACGCGTTCTTGAGCGCTTACGTCGTCACGTTCGACGACGGCCGTACGGCGGTGAACTACGCCGGCGTGACGGATACGGACAAAGAAGCGCTCAAAGAGTATGTCTCCGCGCTAGAGGCGATCGATCCGACGACGCTCAGTCGCGCCGAGGCCTTCGTCTACAGGGTCAATCTTAACACCGCGGTTACGGTCGACGTTATTCTCGACAATTACCCGCTGAAATCGATACGGAGCATCTTCTCCGGCTTTCGCCCCGGGCCATGGGGTCGCAAGTTGATCGAAGTGAACGGCGTCGACATTACGCTCGACAATGTCGAACACGGAATTCTCCGCCCCTTCTTCGACGATAACCGCGTCCACTACGCCGTGAACTGCGCGTCGATCGGTTGCCCCAACCTCCTCGACAGCGCGTTTCGCGCTGAAGGGCTCGACGAGACGCTCGACGCCGCGGCGCGCGAATACGTTAATCATCCGCGCGGGTTCCGCGTCGACGGCGACCGCGTCATCGCCTCATCGATCTACAATTGGTTCCAGGAGGATTTCGGCGGCGACGAGGCGGGTGTGATCGCTCACTTGAAAAAGTTCGCGGAGCCAGAGCTCGCCGAGACGCTGAGCGGCGTCGACGACATCGATAAGTATGAATACGACTGGGCGCTGAACGACTCCACGCAATAGGGGCCCTGCGTCAAGCGGCGATCTCCCCCCACCAACGAACGCTGTGACGCCCCGCGACGCGTTTTGCGCCCCGGGCGTTGTTTTAGCGCGATCGCGTCTTTATTACGGAGGCGAAAGCGACGGCGTGTCCGGTGCTACTGGGGGGAGAAAATGGCGGCGAATTGCAATCTCGGGTGGGCGCTTATCGGCGCCCTGGCGGGCGTTTGGGGCGGCGCAGCGGCGGCGCCGTTAGCGTTTCCCACCGCGACCGGTTTCGGAAAGCACGCGGCGGGCGGGCGTGGCGGCGACGTCTACATAGTGTCGACGCTCAACGACACGGGCGCCGGATCGCTTCGCGCCTGTGTCGAGGCCGCGGGCCCGCGCACCTGCGTTTTCGCCATTGGCGGCGAGATTCAGTTGGATGCGCCGCTGCACGCCGTCGATCCCTACCTAACGATCGCGGGGCAATCGGCGCCGGGCGGCGGCGTCCAGATCACCAACCGCTTCGGACCCAACGACCAAGCGCCGCTCTTCATCGACACGCATGACGTCGTCGTGCGCCACATCCGCGTTCGACCCGGGCCGTCGGCCGAACCGTCGAGCAATGTCGATGCGGTCCTGATCCGGGGCCATCGCGTCATCCTCGACCATGTGAGCATGTCGTGGAGCACGGACGAACTTCTGAACGTCATCGGCAATGGCGGCCTCACCGGCAACCGGCCGAGCGAGAACAGCCGTGACATCACCGTTCAGTGGTCGATCCTGGCCGAGCCCCTGAACGCGTCGAACCATCCGAGCGGCGAACACGGCTTCGCGGCGTTCTTCAGCGACGGCGTGCGCGACGCGTCGTTCAACCATAACCTCATCGCCCATGTGAAACGACGCGGGCCGAACGTAGGCGCAATCGGTCAATTCGATTTCCTCGGGAACGTAACCTACAACTTCCAGGACTACGCCGCGGAAATATATTCCCAGCACGGATCAAGCTTCATCAATTGGGCGGGCAACATGTCGATCGTCGGCCCGAACAGCGTGCCCCAGCGCTGGCGCGCCGCGGCGAACCTCTTTCGCAACAGCGAATTGGGCGAATTTTCGATCTACATGGGCGCCAATCTCGACCATGTGCGCACCGATCTGCGGACGAACCCGGAGTGGACGCTCGACAAAAAGGATTGGAAGTACCTCTCGACGTCGCCGGTCGGGTACGGATCGATGTCGGCTGATTTCCCTACGCTCGACGATCCGCAGCAGAACTATAAAGACGTGCTCGCGTTCGCGGGCGCCACAGCGCCCGCGCGAGACGCTGTCGACGCGCGCATCGTCGGCGACGTCGCCTCGTGCGGCGGGGGCATCGTCGACGACCCGAGCGATCGCGGCGGTTGGCCGAACCTAGCGCCGGGCGAGGCGCCGGCGGACGCCGACCAGGACGGGATGCCCGACGCGTGGGAGCGCGATCGCGGGCTCGATCCGTCGAACCCCGCCGACCGCAACGGCGACGCCGACGGCAATGGGTACACGGATCTTGAGGATTATCTCAACGAGCTCGCGGGCGATTTCGGCCCATCGCCCCACGGGCGCGGCGCCCGCGCGAACGCCGCCCCCACCTGCGGCTACGCCGTGCCCCGCGGGCCCGACGTCGTGGTCGCGCGGTTCGATCTCGTACCGAACGCGTTGAGGGCCGGCCAGAAGGTGAAGATCTATTTCACGGGCTACGGCGACAGCTGCAAGAAATCCTGGGACCTTGAGAATCCAAACGACAACAACGGCGTCTGGTCGCTGCGGCCGCAGCGCAATCTGTCGCTTGACGTAACTTGTACGGACGGTGGCCTCGAAGACATCGCCAATCGTATCGTCTACGTCAACAATGAGCGAGTAGCGCCGGCGCCGCAGGTCGCCCTCAGCGCGTCGACGACCCGCGTCGCGGCTGGCGGTTCTGTGGTCCTCGAGTGGACGGTCGATGAGCCGCAAAACGCCAATGCGGGGTTATGCGAGGCGTCCGGCTTGTGGTCCGGCTACAGATCGGTGCTCGGCGTCGAGACGATCCGACCAGAGCAGTCCGGCGAGGCTCGTTTGACGTGCGCCGGACCGGGCGGCGTCGACGTCGCCGTCGCGGCGATCGAGGTCGAGGCCGCGGCGCCGTCGAACGAGGCGCCGACGGCTTCGGTGTCGGCCAACCCCACGCGCGGACAGGCCCCGTTCTCCGTGTCGTTCTCCGGCGCCGGATCGAGCGATCCGGACGGCGCCGTCGCGGCTTACGCCTGGGATCTCGACGGCGACGGCGCCACCGACGCGAATGGTGCGACTGCGTCCTTCACATACGACGATCCAGGTACGTATAATGCGCGTTTGACGGTGACGGACGACGACGGCGCGAGCGCGGCGGCGAGCGTTACGATCACCGTCGATGAGCCCGCGCCGTCAAACGAGGCGCCGAGCGCCGCGGCGTCGGCCAGCCCGACGCGAGGCGAAGCCCCCTTGACCGTCGCGTCCTCGAGCGCCGGTTCGGCGGACCCGGACGGAACGATCGCGACGCGAGCCTGGGACTTCGACGGGGACGGCGTTGCGGACGCCATGGGCGCCAGCCCGTCGTTCGTTTATGGCGATCCGGGAACGTATAATGCGCGCCTCACCGTCACTGACGACGTCGGCGCCAGCGACCAGGCGAGCGTGACGATCATCGTCGATGCGCCCGCGCCGCCGGCGGACGACTTCGGCGTCGGCGCCCGCGTTGAAGCGGCGGTCAACGTCCAGGTGCGCGCCGCGCCGGGCGGATCCCGCCGCGGTCGCCAACCGCCGGGCTCGCCCGGCGTCATCGTCGGCGGTCCTGGGAGCGACGACGGCTTCGTTTACTGGCGCGTCGATTTCGCGACCGGCGACGACGGCTGGATGCGCGAAGTCGACTTGCGCCTCGCACCGTAGTCGGACCATCGTCTTGCCGGAGCGGCTGGACCTCGCCCCGGCGTCGCTTGACCGCTTCGACCGGTGGGTGGCAATAAACCGCCGTGGGACGCAAGGCGGCGGGATACGGATGGCGACGAGCGATCGAACGAGCCTCAGTCCGGCCGGCGCCAGCGTCCTTTTCGCATTGCCGGCCCTCGGCGCCGGGGGCAGCGAGCGCGTCGTCACGTCCATCGCCAACCACTGGGCCGCCGCCGGACGGAGCGTCGGCGTCGTCACCTTCGAGGCTGAGGCGGAGGAGCCTTATTATCCGCTCACTGACGGCGTGTCGCTGACCCGGCTCGGCGCGCCGGCGATCCCGAAGCCGAAATGGCGGGCGCTTCTCCAGACCTGGCGGCGCATCGGCGCGCTGCGGGGGCGGTTCGCCGATCCGCGTCCGGACGTCGTTATCAGCTTTTTGACGAAAATGAACGTTATGTCGGTGTTCGCCGCGGGGCCCCTCGGCGTGCCGGTGATCGTCTCTGAGCGAAACAACCCGAAGCTCCAGCAGTTCGATCCCCTGTGGAGGCGCGCGCGGGCGGCCGCCTTTCCGAAGGCTGCGGCGTTCGTGACAATGACCGACGAGGCCGCCGCGTTTTATCCCGCGAACCAACGTCCGAACACGGCGATCATTCCGAATCCGGTGAGCCTGCCGCCCGGTTGGACGAACAAGCGCCGGGGCGGCGCGCTCGCCGCTGTGGGCCGGCTCGACCGGCAAAAGAGCTTCGATCTTCTGATCGGCGCTTTCGCGCGCGTCGCCGAGGCCGCGCCCGATTGGCGGCTCGTCATCTGGGGGGAGGGCGAAGAGCGCGAGCGCCTCGAAGCGCTTCGCGACGAGGTCGGGCTCGCCGGACGCGTTGAATTGCCGGGCGTTACTCCGCGGCCGGGCGGGTGGATCGAAACAGCGGACGCATTTATTCTGTCATCGGACTATGAGGGCTGGCCAAACGCCCTCGCCGAGGCGATGGCCGCTGGGCTGCCCATCGTCTCAACGGACTGCGAGTTCGGAACGACCTCGCTCATCGATCACGAGCGCACGGGCCTTTTGACGCCCGTCGGCGACGTCGACGCCATGGCCGACGCGTTGAAGCGCTTCCTCGGCGACGCCGATCTCAGACGCCGGCTCGCGGCGAATGCGGCCGAGGAGGCCAAGCAGTACACCGTCGAGGCGATCGCCGCGAAATGGGACGCCGTCATCGCTGGCGCGCTCGCCCGCGGGGCGCCGCGGCGCTGGACGCTCGGCTGAGCCGGGTTGCGAACCGCAAGTCCGGCGCCCGTTTTCGCCGCCGCGCCCTCTAAGCGAAATCGGGGCGGCCGATGAACCTCGCAAGGTTCGGGAGGGCGGCCGCGAGCGCCGCGTCGTCGAGGCCGAACCAGGCGCCAAGCGTCGCAGCGTACTGTTCGACGGCGAGGGTCGGGATCAGCCGCCCGCCGCGCACCGCCTGCGGATGATCGGCCTCCGGCGGCGGAACGTCGCCATAGATCCGGCCGCCACGGACGGATCCGCCGACCACGATATGATGTCCGCCCCAGCCATGGTCCGTGCCGTCGCCGTTGGGCGTGAACGTTCGGCCGAATTCGGATGCGGTGAAGAGCGTGACCTCGCGGGCGACGCCGAGCTCCGTCATCGATGCGCGAAAGGCGTTGACGGCGTCGGCGATCTGGATCTGCAATCCCGCGAGGGCGGCCGCCTGTCCCGAATGAGTGTCGAAGCCGCCGATCGAGGTGAGGAAGACTTGGCGAGACGCGCCGAGCGAGCCCCTGATGGCGATCGTCCGCGCGATCGTACGCAACTGCGAGCCAAGCGGCGTCGACGGGAAACCGTCGAGCGCCGGCGCCGCGTCGAAGGCGGCTTCGTAGGCGGCGTTGTTGTCGACCGCCGTGCGGCTTGCCGCGGCGAGGTCGGTTTCAAAGAGATTGTCGCTTTCGAAGCCGGCGGCGCGCAAATGCGCGACGATAAGCTCGCGCGCCTCGGCGTCGTTGCGGGCGGCGCCCAGAAGCCCGCGATTGCGAAGCTCCGGGATACGCAAGGCGCCGCCGCCGCGGCGCACGGGAAACGGCCGCGTCGTCCGCCCGGAGAGGAAAACGTCGTTGCCCGCGACGGAGACCGCGGTGAAGCTGGGCGTCGTGTTGGCGGAGACTACGGCGTCGCCGAAGAGGCCGCCCCAGCCGAAGGGCGCGCCCTCGGGCGCGAGGGCCGACCAGGCGGACTGCTGGTCGTTGTGGGAGAACAGCGCTGGCGGCAGGCGCGCAAGGCCGCTTTCGAACCCGTCCCGGTCCACCGGTCCGATCAGCGGGCCGACATTAGCGACCACGGCGAGGTCGCCCGCCTCGTAGAGCTCGCGCAGGCGCGCGAGTTGCGGCGGAAACCCATGGCCCGTTGCGCCGAGAGGCAGGAGCCGCGACCGATCGCGCGCGCCGCGATAGCTCTCGACGAGCGACGCCCGGCCCGCGGCGTATCGTTCGTAGGCGGCGGGCTCGGTCGGGATCAGGATGTCGAAAGCGTCAACGCCCCCGCGCAGAAAAACGCATACGAGCGCGCGGTAGTCGCTGGGGGCGGGCTGTGCGCGGGCGGCGAAAAAGCCGAGCGCTGAACACAATCCGGCCGCGCCGGCCGCAGTCGGCGCCAGGGCGGCGCGCTCCAAGAGCGCGCGTCTCGTCAAGACGGCCATCTTTGTCCTAACCATGCTGATCGGCGTTCCGGCTAGCGTTGAACGAGGAACTCCGGCGCGGTCATGACCATCCACACGCCGATGCGCACCTGCGCCAGGCGGTCCTCGTCGTCGTCGCTCGCCATCAACGTCATCATCCGGACGATGCGCGCGCGAGTTTCGGGCTGCAGCGCGCCGCCGGTGAGTTTGATGTCGAGCCGTGCGACGAGCGCGTCCGGGTCGTCGGCGAGGGCGAGTTCGTCGGCGTAATCGGGCCGATAGTTTCGTGGCGCGCCATCGGCGTTGCGGTTTGGGGCGTCGCGGACGTAGCGTCCGATCGTCGCCGCGTAGCCGGTGAGCGCCGGCGCAGTCGCGATTTGCAGCTCCGGCGCCGTGAGGCCGGCCGCGCCGGTGGCCGTGCCGGGCGCCACGTAGCCGGGGCGGTAAAAGTTGAAGACGCTGGGCGCGCGCCACGGGTGCTGATTGAACCGGTCGGGCGAGCTGGCGTCGGCGAGAACGCGCTCGCCGGACGCGTCGGCCGAGTTGACGTCGAACGCCCGCGCCCAACGGGTGAAGCGAAGGATGGGCTCCGTCGCCTTGCCGAACGTCGCCGGCGCGTCTTCGCGCGCCCGCAAGGCGTCCGGGTCGGACAAAATAGCTGCGATGAGCGCCGACACGTCGCCGCGGCGTCCAGAGCCGACGCTCGTTCCGTCCTGCATACGGAATTCTCCGGTCTCAAAGGCGGCCGCCGCGCGGGCGACGTAACCGCGCGACGGCGCGCTCGCGACGAGACGCTGGATCATTTGCCGGGCGATGAACGGCGCAACGTTGGGGTGGGCGAAGAGGGCGTCGAGGGCGATCTCGACGCTGTCCTCCGGACCTGCGCCAGGCGGGACGACGGCGCCAAGGAACGCCTTTTCGCCAGGTTCGTGGGCCTCCGGATACGCTTGCAACGGAGAATAGAAGGCGTCGGGCGCGCGCGCGCCGAACCTGAACCGGTCGCCCTTGAGGCCGAAGCCGGTGAAGACCCGCGCGAGGCCCTGCACGTCCTCGACGCCGTACGTCGGGATCATTCGTCCGTCGACGTCGCGTCGCGGCTCGCCGTCGGGCGCCAGCTCGACGAGCCCGATCGTGAAGAGCTGCATCAGTTCTCGGGCGTAGTTCTCGTCCGGCAAGCGGTTCGCAGAAGGATCGCCCCTGCGATTGTAGAGATACGTCAGATAGGTCGCCATCGCCGGCGAAAACGTCACGTCCCGGAGGAGATCGCGGTAATTGCCGAACGCGTTGCGCAGGAGAACGTCGCGATAGTACGCCATGGCGAACGGCCGCCCGCGTAGACGCCCGACGCCGTCGTCGCTGACGACGAGAATCTGCGACAGGGCGAAGGCGGCGCGCTGGCGCAGCTGGTCGTCGCCCTCGACGAAATCCCGCCACGGCAGAAACGGTTCGTCCGCATTGCGCAACTCGCCGTTCTCGCGCGTCGCTGTCGCCATCAATCGCGGCACGTGCGCCGCGAGCGGCTTTTCGAACTCGCGGCGCAGCCAGGCCGCGTGGCCGATGCGTTGCAGCTCTACGGCCTCCTCAAGCCGCGCGCCGAACGTCGCCATGTTCAAGAAGCGGACGGCGGCGCCCATCGCCGCGGGCGTCGAAACCGTGTCCGGCGCCGTGGCGGAAGCGGCGTCGTCGGCGCTGCCGGAGGCGTCGCATCCGAAAGTCAGGAAGAGGGCGCTCGTGAGGGCGGCGAGCCAACCAAACGCGTAAGCGCCGGGCGATACCGGCCGTGCAACGGCGCGACGTCTACAAACTGAACAAAGGCCCATACCCAAGACAACGCCCGCAAACGGATGCGCGCGACGGTTCAGCATCGCGCATAAGGCGAAAAAAACGCCTCATACGCGATATGGTAAACAAAAAGTTAACGGTAAAAAGCGAAAGTTTATTGACAGTCGCCCGTACGCATCAGCCATGAAAACGCCGCCGTCGCGAGACGGCGGCGTTTTCATGGCGTTGATATCGTTGTCGTTTTCGCCGGATCGAACGCGACCGGCCGGCGCGTTAGCCGTCGTCTTCGCTGATCGAGGATTCGCGGAGCCATCCGTCGACGCCGGCGTCGAAATCGACGTTCCACCAGATCCAGCCGTCGTCGCGGCCGGGACCGCCGACGATGACGCCGGTGGAGCCGCGCCGCTGGTTGCCGGCTTCCGAGCCGCCCGGATCGCGCCGCACGTCGCCGCTTCGTCCGCTAACGACGACGTTTGAGCCGACGCCGAGGCCGCCAGTCGACGGAGCGGGGGATGGCGTTGGGCTGGGCGTCGGCGTTGGAGCGGGCGTCGGGCTCGGCGTCGGGGTCGGGGTGGGCGTATCATGGCCAGTCTCTTTGAGCAAGTCGGCCCTAATACAGAAGTAGGCGCAAGTCTCGAAATCGATTTAACAGTAGGTGCGCCAGTCGTGGCGTGGCGGGGCGGGGACGGTG
>JBHJHE010000064.1:0-20174 GCA_050331095.1 Parvularculaceae bacterium | reverse complement strand
AACATCTCGTGTATTTATTGGACGGGCGGCCAGACTAAACTGAGGATCGCATATAGAGCCACTCCGGCGACGACCCCGACGATCGCCGCTCGCGCTTCGACGTTCCGGAACGCGAGGCCGACGATGAACGCGGAGAGGATCGGCATCGACAGTAATCCGTACATTTGCTGAAGCGTGTTTATGACGCTCTCCTGGGCCGCGAAGAACGGCACCATCAACAGCGCGAGCGCGGTCATCGTCGCCGACACGAGGGCGTTCAACTTCGGCACGCTCCTCGCCTTGCCGACATAGGCCTGGTGGAGGTCGCACACATAGAGCGCCGCCGACGCGTTCAGGATGCTGTTGAACGTCGTCAGAACGGCCGCCGCAATCGCCGCGGCGAAGGCCCCGGAGAGGTAAGGCGGCAGGATGTCGCCGACGATGCGTCCGTAGGCGGCGTCGTTGATGTCGCCATAGAGTTTGAACGCGACGACGCCCGGCAGGGTGACGATGACAGGGACGATCAGGAGGCGGATGCCCGCCGCGGCCATCACGCCCTTCTGCGCCTCCTTGAGGTTCGGCGCGGCCATCGCTCGCTGCGTCTGGGTTTGGTTCGTGCTCCAGTAGAACGTCTGGATAAAGATCATGCCCGTGAGAAGCGTATGCCACGGGATCGGCGAATCGTTTCCGCCGATGAGAGTCAGACGCTCGCGGGGGATGCCGCTCAAGTCGAAATCGATCGCTTTCAGCGCCATGTAGACGATAAAGAGCGCCAGCGGGAGGATCAGAACGCCGCTATAGGTGTCCGAGACGGCGACGGCGCGCAGACCGCCGAGAATGGCGTAGGCCGCGCCGACGACGGCGAAGGCGATCGCGATCGCCATCACGGGGGCGTCGAGCCCCGTCATCGACTGCAAAAAGATCGAGCCGCCATAGAGCACGGCGGGCAGGAAAATGATGATGTTCCCCAGGAGGAATAAGAGCGAGATCAGCGCCCTGATGTGTTTGTCGTTATACTTCTTCTGGAGAAGCTCCGTCGTCGTCGTGCACTCGTTGCGATAGTAAATCGGCAAAAAGATGAATGCGAGAACGAACAGACCGGCGACCGCCGACAGCTCCCACCAGGCCAGCAGCAGCATCTGATTGCCGTTCATGCCGACGAGCTGATCCGTCGACAGGTTGGTCAGGGTGATCGATCCGGCGACGAAGTACCAGGCGAGGCCGCCGTTCGCGAGGAAGTAGTCGTGCCCGGAGCTTCTGTCGCCTGCGACGGCTCGCCGGCAATGGAGGTAGGTCAAAAAGCCGATCAGCCCCGTGATCGCAAAAAACACCGTCGCCTGCGTTAAATCGACCATGGACGTTCCCCGCCTCGCTCAGCTCTGTCGTTTCCAAGCCGCGACGCCGGCTGGCGGCGTTTTCGCCGCGCCGAGAAGGCGCGCCGCGGGCGCAATAGTCTCCAGCTCGCCGATGGCGACGTCGTTCGGACCATAATTGAACGCGAAGTCGACCTCGCCGATCGAGCGCCGCCGCACGTCGGCGTCGAGAAGCGCCGCCTCGACGCCGGCTTCGGCGAGCAATCGCGCGGTCAGCGACTGCAGAAACATGTCGTCGGGCCGCGTCGTCATGAACCAGAAGCGGTCGTGGCGAAAAAGGAGGCCCACGCCCTCCGCCGTCGCCGCCAGCGGCTCGAGGTCCGTCTCGACGTGATCGAGCCAGGCGAGCCCGGCGATCTCCTTGCCGTCGAACGAGCCGATTTCCTTGTGGAACGGGGGCGGACTTTCCGACCAGATCGTCTTTAGCGGCGCGAGAGCGCGGAGCGGCCCCGGCGGGTTGTTCGCCGGGATCCGCATCTCCCGCGTGCGCGAACCGGTCCGCGGACCAAAAGCGATTTCAGCCGTTGTTCCCTTAAACGCGTCAAGAGCGGCCTCGCTCACATGGAACAGCGACGGAACCGCGACCAGGGCGTAAGCGGACAAATCATCGCCTGGCGCGCGGATATCGACGTTGAGGCCGAAGCGGCGAAGCGCCGTATACCACTCGTACGCGAACCGGAGGTAGTTCCAGGCCTCGCCGTAGGGCTGGATTTCCGACATCCATTGCGTCTCGTAGCTGAACACAAGCGCGACAGGCGCAGCCTCGACCGCGAGGCCCGCCCCCGCGAAGAGCGGAGCCTCTTCGGCGCACTGGCCGACTTCGGCGAACGCGGGCGACGGCGCGTCGTCGGGCAAGCGAAGCCCGGCGTGCATCTGCTCCTGCGCTGCGGGCGTCTGGCGCCACCGGAAATAGGATACGAGCTCCGCGCCGTGGGCCGCCGCTTCGTGCGTCCACAAACGAACCCTGCCGGCGAGCGGGGCGGCGTTGTTCGCGGCCCAGTTTACCGGGCCCGGCTGCTGTTCAAGGACGGCGAACCGCCCGCGCCCGCACCGTCTGTAGAGATCGTGGTGAAACGCCGCGAAGTCGGGGTGGCCCTGGCGCATGTAACGGCGCTTTTCGACGGCGGCGAAAGGCTCGACGTCGAGAAAGCCGAGGGGATAGCTGTCCCAGCCCGCGACGTCTACATCCTCCGATAACTGAAAATGATCGAAATCCGTGAAGAAGCCCATGAAATTGTGATAGATGTCCCGGCCGGGCGATAACTCGCGCAATATGTCCGTCTGCAGCCGGTTGAACGAGACGACCGCGTCCGACGAAAAGCGACGGAAGTCCAGCACATGGCTCGGGTTCGGCTCTGTGACGGTGAGGTTCGGCAGGTCGACCTCGTCGAAGTCGCCGTACCGTTGGGACCAGAAAGCGGCGCCCCAGGCCTCGTTGAGGCCCGCGACGTCGCCGTAGCGCCGGCGCAGCCAGTTGCGGAACGCCGTCGCCGCGGCGGGCGAATAGCTGCGGACCGTGTCGTGGCAGCCATACTCATTATCCGTCTGCCAACCGACGACGGACGCATGGCCGCCGTAACGCTCGGCGAACAGCGTTACGATGCGGCGGGCCTCCTCCCGGTAAGCCGGCGAGGAAAAGCAGTAATGACGGCGCGAGCCGAACCGCCTGGGCCGGCCATAGGCGTCGAGCGCCAAAATGTCCGGTCGGGCGTCGACGAGCCATTTGGGCGGCGTCGCCGTTGGCGTGCCGACGATGAGCTCAAGGCCGGCTTGCGTCAGTACGTCTATCGCCTCGTCGAGCCAGCTCCACTCGAAAGCGTCGCGAGCGGGCTCCACCTCCGACCAGGCGAACTCGCCGAGACGCACCACGCTGAGCCCGAGGTCCGCCATGCGTTTGGCGTCGTCGCGCCACAGAGCGCGATCCCATTGCTCAGGGTAGTAACAAATACCTAGGCGCATGACGCGGGCGCCCTCGCGCGACATCGGACGCGGCGCGGCGCGCATATCGGGGCCGCGCTAATCAAATCGCGCATCCGCCCAGGCGACGACGAGCGGCGGGCCGGCTTTTGCGTCGCTGACGGCGACGAGTTCGACGAGCTGCGCGCCGGCGACATCGGCGGCGATCTCCTGCGGCGCGTCGTCGAACGAGCCGGGCTTTGATTCTTCGACGAGCTCTCCATCCGCGTACACACGGAAAACGACATCCGCGCGCTTGTCGAGAGACGTATCGTCGACGCCGACGACCGCGCGGAACGTCTCGAACTCTCCGTCGGCGCGGATCTCAAGACGCGAGTTGGCGAGCGCGCCGATCCCGTAGGCGTAGGCCTCGCCGCCAAGGCGGATGGTCTCGTCATAGGGCGTCGCATCGGCGCGCGGACCGCCCCAGCCGGCGTATTCGGGCCGCGAACTCTGGCGCGTGCCCTGGCCCCACGGATCGACCATGCGGTGCACCGTCGGATCGTGCTGCAGGTGGACGACGCCGTCGCCGGCGACGTTCACGCGGCCCGGAATCTCCGACGCGTAGGCGCCGGACGCCATGAGCGGCGTCCCCGACGCGCGGAAGATCAGCGTCTCCCGCGCCTTGACGCGCAACGCCGTTTCGTTCGTGAACGCATCGCGCGCCGCGCCCGCCCAAAGGTCGCGCAAGGATATCGGCGCGTCGGCGTCGAACTTCAGGTGCGCCGCGGTAAGCGTGACGTCGATGTCGGCGTGGCCGCGGTTAAAGACCGCGACGGCTTTTTCGCCGCGGGTCGACAACGTCATCACGATGATCTGCGCGTCGTCGCCGGCGTAGGCGATGACGCCCTGGTGACCGGCCGGGTCCTGATTGACGGCGACGATTTCAGCCGCGCCCCAGATATCAAGCAACGATTGGGGCGCGTCGCGAAGGTCGAAGCCGATGAGCAAGGGCGCATTGATAACGCTCCAGAGGGCGAAGTGACTTCGCGCTTCGGTCAGATGGTTCTCGTCGAAATCGCCCTTGCCGATGAAGAGCATGTCGGGATCGTTCCAGGCGCCGGGGCCGGCGAACAGGGCGCGCGTCGACGCGGAATCGAACGTGTGGAGCATGCGCGTCCAGGTCGGGCGAATGTCGCCGCTCGTACGCCACAGATTGCCGACGTCTTTGCCCCAACTGCGCACGTTCGCCGTGCCCCAATTGCAGATGGAGTACACGAAGTCGCCATTGGGGTTGAGGTCGACGAGAGCGTCGCGAATGCGCGCATAGTGGCCGCGGACCGCGTCGATGTCGGTTCGGTTGACGTTGTCGCCGACGATCAAAGGCTCGAACCCTCTGTAGTCGTGCTCTTCGACCAACGGTCGATCCGGCGCGTAGCTCGACACGCCGCAAGCGTCGACCTTCACATAGTCGAAGCCCCACTCCTCGAAGAACAGTCGGAAATCCTGCTCGACGAAACCGTAAGCGCCGACTTCGCGCTCGCGAGCGTCGCCTTCAGGCAGGTTCGGGCTTGTCAGGTTCCAGGCCTGCGAACAGGCGTTGCGGCCGATGTCGGTGTAGATGCCCGCCTTCAGCCCCATGGCGTGGATGCGCTCGACGAAGGGCTCAAAGCTCGAATGCGCCGCGCCGCCGGTCGCCGCGCTCGGGAAAATCGCCGTGCGCACCAACAGGCGGCCATCGGACTTTCTGCGCTTCAGCCACCAGCCGTCGTCGATATTGACGTAACGGTAGCCAAGTGCGGCGAGCCCGGTTTCGACGAGCGCTTCCGCCGCGCCAACGACTTTCGCTTCATCGACGTCCGTGTGGAAAGCGTTCCACGAGTTCCAGCCCATAGGCGGGGTTTGCGCCGCGCCGCCGGTGAACGCCGACCATGCGCCCGTTGGCGCCAGCGGATCGGGCGCCAGCGGATCGGCGCCGCTCTCGCCCTGCGCCAAGCCATGCGCGGTCGTCGCGGCGACAAAGGCCGCGGCGAGCGCGATCGACATCCTGCGGGGCCGTGTTCGGGTGGTCATTCAACGACGCTCCAACGACGCGTTCGAAACTATAGTGGCGAACGCCCGCGGCTGTAAGGCGGGCTGACGTTCGGGGGGAAGCGGACGGTCCGGACGAACGCCCGGACCGCCCCATGCGACGGCGCACGCGAGGGAGGACTTGCGCCGCCGACCGGCGCGGGCGAACGGCCCGACGCGGGGACGCGCCGGGCCGCCCCGCCCCCTCGCCCTTAGAAGTTGGCGCGAACGCCGAGCAGGAACCGCGAGCCCGTGTCTTCAAGCTCGAGGAACCGGTTTCGGAAGCGAGAGAAGTCCCGACGCTCCGCACTTAGAATATTGATGCCTTCCGCGAAGATCTGGAAGTTGTCCGAAACGTCGAAGGAGGCCGAGAAGTCGAGCTGGCCGAACGCCTCCCGCTCCTGCGGCTCGCTGAAGAACGAGAAGCACTGGAACAGGAACTCGTCGCGGTAGTTGTACGACAAGCGGCCCGAGAGCGGCCCCTTCTCATAGAAGCCCGTCACGTTGAACGAATGCGGCGACAGGCCGGTGAAGTCGCAGTCGGCGACCGCCGTTCCCTCTTCGCGGTCGATGCTGCTCGTCACATAGGTGTAGTTGATCACCGTGCCGAGCCCGTCGAACGGCGCCGGAAGCTCCGTGAACGAACGCTGGAACGCGACCTCGACGCCGGTGATCGAACCCGTCTCGCCGTTGCGGCTGCGCGTGTCCTGGAACGTGACGTCGACGACTTCGTCCATGAGCCGTCCGTCGTTCCCGGCCGGGAACACGATTGGATTGACGATCGGCAGCGTCTGCGACTCCAGGAAGTTCTCGAACTCCTTGTGGAAGCCGGCGACCGAAAAGTAGCTGACGTCGTCGATGTACCACTCGAACGAGACGTCGTAGTTCTCGGACTCGAACGCCTCGAGGAACGGGTTGCCGCCCGTGCTTGTCGGCGCGTCGGAACGGCCGCCGAACTCCTGGTTCGTGCCGAGCTCCGTCAACGTCGGCCGCGTCAGCGTCTCCGAATAGGCGAGGCGAAGAACGATGTCCTCGGTCGGCTCGATGCGGTAGTTCTCCGACGGCAGGATGTTGACGTATCGGTTCTCGACCGAGACCGCCTGTTGCGGCCCCAGGATCGTCACGAGCACCGTGTCGCCCGGCGTCTCGCGGAACTCGAGCACCGGTTGCTGGATGCCGGTCGACAGCGTTTCAGTGATAGCGACGCGGAAGCCGACATTGGCGCTCCAAGGCAGCCCGCCCCAGTCGCCCTCCCACTGCGTGTTGAAATAGGCGGCCGCAACGTCTTCCTCGACATCGAAGCTGCCGGCGGGATTGAAGGTCGGCGTGAAAATGCCGAACACCGGATCGAGATCGGGGTTCTGCGCGAACGCCAGCAGCGCCTCTGTGTTGCCGCCCGTGCGGTCGGGGTTCGAAAGGTTCGCCGGATCGTTGAGTTCGGCGAACGCATCCTCGAACGAAGCGGTCAGGATCGTCTCGGGCACCGTTTCCGCGCCCGGCACGCCGTCGAGAAAGCCGTCGAACGAGAACTCGCTCAGGATCGACGTGTCGAACGGCACGGTATAGCCGCAAAAGGCGCAGAAGATCTGCCCCGCCAGGATGCTCGACGTGGGGTCGGCGAAGTTGTCGAACAGATTGAACGTCTTGCGACGATCCGTGTAAAGACCGCCGAACGACACGGTTCGCAGCGGCCCGGCGTCGACTTCCCAGTCGCCTCCGGCGCGCAATTCGAACACGTCGTCCTCAAGGTCCTCGCGACGCACATTGACGAAGTGCAGGCGCTGGATCGACACGTCGGTGAGGCCCGACAGGTTGGTGATCGTTGAAATGCCTTCGTCGCCCGGCAGCTGGATGAGCGGCGACGTCGGCGCAAGCGCGCCGAGAACGACGAAGGGATTGGTCTCGTCGCGCGTCGCCCGCGACACCGAGGCGTCGAAGTGCAGGTTCAGGGTTTCCGTCGCCTGATAATCAAGATTGAGACCGAACTGATACGTCTCGGCGAGGCGCGAGTTCGACGTCAGCACGTTGTCGTTTTGCGAGAGGCCGACGAGGCCCGCGATGTCCGGGTTGCGGTTCGCAAAGTCGACGCTCGGTCGGCTGAACGATACCGCCGTGCCGTTTTCGTCGAGGACCGGATCGATGAAGGGCGGGCTGAAGAACCCGGAGAACTCCGTCGCCGACGAATCGATGTCGAATCGGGACCACAGACCGTCGAGCGTGATCGTGAGGTTCTCGACGGGGCGCGCCTGCGCGGCGCCGTTGATCGTGATCCGCTCGCGATCCTGCTCGTCGCGGCTGAAGACGACCTGTTGCTGCACGCGTGAGGTCGGCGCCGGCACGACGGCCGATGCGTCGAGGCCGACCGAGCTTTCCGGCGCGTCGACGATGATGTCGCCCGGGTTCACCGCGCCGTCGCGGAGCGCGAAACCGTTGGTGAAGGCGCGGTCGACCTGCGCGCGGCGGTTCGAGTAGGCGACGCCGATGGTCGCGCCAAGCGTCGTCGAATCGTTCGTCCACGAGCCGACGCCGCTGAATTGAGGACTGAACTCCTCGCGCAGCGTGTCGTAGAGACCCGCCGCCGACGCGGTGAAGCTGACGCCGGGCCTGTCGAACGGCCGCGCCGTGACGACGTTGACGACCGAGCCGATGCCGCCGGACTGGAGGTTCGGCGTCGACGTCTTGAACACCTCAGCGCGCTGAATGATGTCCGACGACAACACGTCGAACGAGAACTCGCGGCCGTCATTGTCCGTCGCGATGGTGCGGCCGTTCAGCAACACGTAGTTGAATTCCGGGCCGAGGCCGCGAACGGTGATGAACTGGCCTTCGCCGCCGGCCCGGTCGATGGCGACGCCGGTGATGCGCTGCAGCGCTTCGGCGACGTTCGTGTCCGGAAACTTGCCGACGTCCTCCGCCGACACCGCGTCGACGATTTGCTCCGCGTTCCGCTTCACGTCCAGAGACTGTTGCAGGCTGCCGCGAATGCCCGTGACGACGATTTCATCCTGCACGTCGTCCTGCGCGACGGCGCTTGCTGCGCCGCACACGGCGATCGACGCCGCGCCGAGCAGCGTTCCCCTCACTGAGGTCATTTCCAGCGTTCCTCCCATTTGGTACGCGCCGCAGCCTCCCTGCCGCGGTCAAACGGGAGCCGTTCCTCCGAACCAGAATGGGCGCCGCTCCCTTCGCGCCGATTCAGCCCTGCGGTCGTTTCGTCGACCGCTCGGATTCGTCGGACGAGGGATGGGATTGCGCCGCGCACAGTTTAACGATCGCCGCGGGCGGCCTCCCACCGGCCCGTCGGTTCGGATAGCGCGCAAGACCTCCCAGCCTCTCGTCACGCAACTTTTATATAAGATACACCAACATTCGGGTGGGAATGTCCAGAGACTCCGCGCGGGACAGCGACCAAACGACGCCGACGTCCGTCCCATTTGGATCGACGCCCTAATGCTGCAGCGCCGAATAAACGATGCGCCCCGCGCCGATCGTCTTTTTACTGAATGATGAGGCCGCCAACATCGGTCCCTATGCGACGTACGTCGTCTGCGGGAATTGCGCCGCCATCGCCGCGCGCCAGGCGTCCAGCGCCTCCGTCGGCACGCACGACACGACGCAGCCGCCGAAGCCTCCGCCCGTCAAGCGGGCGCCCATCGCGCCGTTCGCCAACGAGCCGGCGACGACGGCGTCGACCTCCGGCGTCGACATTTCGAAATCGTCGCGCATCGACGCGTGGCTCTCATTCATCATTTTACTGAATATCTTCATATCGCCAGCGAGGAGCGCGTCGCGCGCCTTCAAAACGCGCCGGTGCTCCGTGTAAGCGTGGCGCGCGCGCCGGTCGAGCGGCTCCGGCAGGCGCGCCGATCGGTCAAACTCCTCAACGGTCATCAGACAGACGTCTTCGACGCCGAGGGACTCACGCGCGGCGTCGGCCTCTCCCCGGCGCGCAGCGTAACGTCCGTCTTCGAGCCGGCGCGTCACGCCTGAGTGAAGGACTGCGAAATGCGCGTCCGTGGGCAAATCAATCACGTCATAGCCGAGCGATTTGGTATCGAGCCCCAGGGCCTGCCCCGGCGCAGCGACGGACACCGCCATCTGGTCCATGATCCCGCAGGGCATGCCGATGAAATCGTTCTCCACCGCCTGCGCCCACCGCGCGATCGCTACGTCGTCGAACGGCCGGCCGACGGTCGCGAACGCGGCGCGCAGCGTGGCGACGATGATCGCGGCGGACGACGAAAGCCCGGCCCCGTAGGGCACGTCGCTTTCGATCGCGACGCGCACGCCGCCCTCTAGAACGCCGAGGTCGCGCGCCTTGGCGAGCCCGCCGAACGCATAGTCCGACCAATGACCGGACGAGCGCTCGCCCACCGTGCGCTCGACCGTTTCGTCATAGGTCGTCGAATGGATGACGTCGGCCTCGCCAGGCGCCGGGGTCGCAAGAACCGTCACCGTGCGGTCGATCGGCATCGGCAACACCATGCCGCCCTGATAATCGATGTGTTCGCCGATGAGGTTGACCCGGCCGCTCGCGCGCCCCTCGCCGCGCGGCGCCTCGCCGAAGCGCCGCTCGAACGCGGCGCGGAGCGTCATACGGCGCGCAGCGCGATCGCCGCGTCCTCCGGCGTCACGTCGACCGTGAAGAGCCCCGTCGATTGTTCAACGGAAGCGAGGAACTTGATTTTGTCCGGCGCGCGCAGGAGCGGGTAGAACTGCGCGGTGAAATGCCAGTTGGGACTATCGCCACGGGGCGCCGCATGCAGACTTAACATGTACGGACAATCGCGGCCGAAAAACGCGTCGTACCGGCGCGTCACGTCGCCGAGGAGCGCGGCGAAACCGGAAACTTCATCGTCCGTCATCGCCCACGGACCCGCGCGCGGGGCGAACGGCGCAATCCAAGTCTCGTAAGGGAACCGCGCGAAGGGCGGCGCGAAGGCGACGACGCCGTCGACGTCAGCGATCCAGTAATCTTCGCGCCATAACGGCATGGCGGCGGCGAGGTCGTATCCGTTCGCGAAGGCGCGGGCGGCCGCGGCTTGCGCCGTCGGCACGATGGGAAACGCGTAGATCTGTCCGTGCGGGTGGAGGAGCGTCACGCCCACTTCTTCGCCGCGGTTCTCGAACGGCAGAACGAAGGCCGCACCGGCGGCGTAGAGCTCCGCATAGCGATCGATCCAGGCATGGACCAATAACTCGCGCCGATCCTGCGTCAGCGTCGCAAGACTGCCAGTCGGCGCCGGCGTATAGACGACGACCTCGCAGCGCCCCGTCGCCGGCGCGGTCTCGACGCCGGGGGGCGGCGCGTCGAATGCGCTCGCGCCGTCGCTGAAGCTTGGAAACCGGTTTTCGAACACCGCCAGCTCAAAGTCGGCGACGGGGATCTCCGTCGCCGGACCGTCGGGCGTCATAGGCGCCAAGGGATCGTCGGCGGCCGACGGCATGAACGTGCGGTTCTGACGTCCGGCTGCGTATACGAACCATTCGTCCCGCAAGGGATGCCGCCGCAGCTCCGCGCGCTTCGGGCCGCCGTCGAGCCCATCCGACAAGACGGCGCTGTCGTTGGGCGAGAACCCGTAGAGCAGGACATAACGGCCGTCCGGCTTCTCCAGCCGGCGCGCGTGAACAGCGTCGTCCCGGCGACGACGCGACAGGATCCGCGTGCTCTCCCTCATCAACCCGCCTTTAATCATAGCCGCCGCGAGGTGACAATCGCGGCCGGCGCCGTCCTTCGCAATGAGGGGCCAGAGCTGACGAGCAAGCGCCGGGGGACGGAACCGACGCCGACCCGAACGATCTCCATACTCATCGTCCTGCTTCGAGCGGCGTGTGATTTCCATTTTTGTACTGATAAAAAAAATCCGCATCGCCGTCGACCGCCCTCGTCATGACGTCGCCCCGAAGCGTCGTCCCGAAACCGCGGTTCGCGCGACGACGACGCCCTCGCGTGAAAATTTTAACGATTTTGCAACCAGGTCGGGTCGCGCGTCGTTGCTGGGAAGGCCAGGCGTGCGGCGCCCGGCCGTGCGCGCCACCAAGTGAGGGACATTCACTATGACTTTTTCACCCGCCAAGCCTGCGCTCGCGGGGCTCGCCGCGGCCGTTGCCATGGCCGCGCCGGCCGTCGCCTCCACCGTCGGCTTTTCGCTGACCGCCGACGGCCAGACGCTGGTGCGCTTCGACGCGTCGTCGCCGTCGGCCGCGACGACGATCGCGATTACCGGCGACGCGGCGCGCATCGACGCCGTCGACTTCCGCCCGGCGACGGGGGACCTGATCGCGTTCGACGCCGCCGCGAACCAATACTTCATCTTGGATCCGGCGACCGGCGCGACGACGCGGATCGACGATGGCGCAGCGGCCGGCGTAATCCCCAGCGGGGCGCTCGACATCGACTGGAATCCGACGATCGATCGTATGCGGCTCGTCACGGCGGCGGACGAGAACGTCGTCTTCAATCCCGAGACCGGCGGAACGACGCGCGTGACCGATCTCTTCTTCGCCGACGGCGACGTCAACGCGAACGTCGACCCTTCGATCGTCGGCAACGCCTACACCAACAGTTTCGACGGCGCGACGACGACCATCCAATACGTGCTCGACGAAGAGACCGAGAGCCTTGGCGTCCTCAACAACAACGCCGGCGACATTTCGACCGTCGGCCGCCTAACGCTCGACGGCGAGGAGATCTTCTTCGGCGACGACGCCGGCTTCGACATTCTGTCGAACGAAAATCTGTCGACGAACGTCGCCTTCGCGCTCCTGTTCACAAGCGGCGCGACGAGCCTGTTCTCGGTGGACCTCACCTCCGGCGCTCTGGAAAGGCTCGGCGACTTCGCGGCGAGCCTCGGCGACCTGCGGGGCCTCGCAGTGCTTGACGTCGCCGAGGTGCCGCTCCCGGCGGCGTTGCCGATCTTCCTCGCCGGCCTTGCAGGGCTCGGCGTCGCGCGCCGGCGCAAACGCGCGTCCTGATCAGGAGGATCCCGCCGCCCGGCGTCGGTCGGGCGGCGGACCGACGCCTCGCCCGCAATCTCGATCAATCAACGCACGGAAAACTTCTTCGACTTCGCTGACGTTTACGTCGAGTTGCTCGAAGCCTTCATCCCCGCCGCCCGCGCCGCCGAATGACCGCATTCTCGCGTCACTCTCCGCCAAGCCCCAGCGCATCGAGTTGCTCGACGTCCCACCGGCCCGTCTCGACGTCGTAGAGAGCGAAGGTTTCGGCGAAGTTCCAGACGCACCAGCCGACGCCGGCGCCTTCGAACGCTTCGCGCACAGCTTGCAGATAACGAAGCCGCGCCTTGCGCGGCGCTTTTTCGTAGACGCCGAACTCGCCCATGAAGACAGGCCGCCCGGTCGTCTCGCGCACCTGCGCGGCGTAATCCGCATACTGCGCGAGTTCGCGGCGGTCGGCGCCGTCGCCCCAGCCGCGCCGCCCGCGCGGCGCCGCATCGCCGAGAAAGGCCGTGTTTTGATGGGTGAACGCGAAGGGATCGTAATAGTGAAACGTGTAGACGATCTTCGGGTCGTCGATCGCCGGGTTCGTCGCGATCTTTCGGATGGTCGACCACTCCTCGCCGCCGAAGACGACGTAGCGGTCGGGGTTATGGCGGCGGATCTCCTCGTAGGCCAACGTCAGCGCCCGGCGCATCGCCTCGCCCTTGAGTTCGCCATGGGGCTCGTTCAGGGGTTCAAAGACCACCGTCGCCGGCAGGTCGGCGTAATGCGCCGACAATTGCCGCCAGATCGCCACGAGGCGCGGCGTCTCGCCCGCCGGGTCCGCCATGATCTCATCGAAATGGTGGACGTCGAGGACGAGCGCGAGGTCGCGGGCGAGCGCCGCGGCGATCGCCTCGTCGACGCGGGCGAGAAAAGCCGGGTCGATCGGGTGATCCGGCGCAGGGCCTGTGTGGGCGCTCCAGCGCACGGGCAGACGCACCGCATCAAAACCAGCCGCGCGCACGGCGTCAAAATGGGCGTCCTCAATGCGCCAGCCCCAGTCGCCCTCGTTCGGCGCGTCCAGGGCGTTGCCCATATTGACGCAGCGCGAGACGGGAAAATCCGATGCGAACGCAATGGCTGAAATCGCCGACAAGCTCGCGACAAGGGCGGCGATGGCGCGTTCCGGCTTCATGGGGTCTGGTCCATCGATTATGGCGTCTTCGTCGTTAACGCGGCGCCCCGCCCCGCCCCGGAACGGCCTTTGCACCGACAGCGCATGCTGTCCGACGAACGTTTGACGAGTGAAAGCGTCGAGGATAGCACGAAAAGCCGACGCGCGCGTCCGCCCGCGCGGCGATGACGGGCGGGCGCAGGGATCAGGTTCTGCGGGCCGTTTTCCACGGGCTGGACTGCGATGGGGCTGGCGTTCGATGGGGCCGGCCTACGGTGGGTCGGCATGACGGCGGAAAGCGCGCCAAAGGGGACGGCGACGACATGAAGATACAACCCGCGGAAGGGTGGTCATGGGCGCGGCGCATGATCGCTTTGGGGATGCTCCTCGTCTTCGTGCAGGAGTTTCGACCGCTCAGCGTCCTGTTCACCTACAGCGACTTCTTCTTCATTCTCGGCGGCGCCTTGCTCATCGCCGGGCGCGGCGTCGCGTCGAAGCCCTTCGGCTCGTTCACCCACTATTGGTATCTCGCCTTCGCCGTGATGATTGGCTTCCTCCTTGCGAGCAGCCTCGTCAACGGCTCGGCGGAACGGGGCTTCATCTTCGTCATCCAATACGTCTTCGCGTTCGCCTTCTTGCCCTTCATCCTGCATTCGGAAACGAGCGAGCGCTGGCGCAACCTCGTGACCTTCATGCTCGTCGGGCTCGCGGGGATGGAGCTCTTTACCCTCGGCGTCCTGATTTACCACGACTTCAACTACCTGACGCTCCTGAACGCGTTCGGCCCCCTCTTCTACTCGGGCAACGGCCGCGTCGGCGCGCTCGTCGGCAACCCGAACACCCACTCGGCGATGCTCTGCATGGCGTTGCCGTTCGTTTACTACTTCCGCCTGCGCGGCTGGATGCCGCTTTGGGCGTTCGTCGCCATGATGACCATCATCATCGGCGGCATCGTGTTCTCGGCGTCCGCGACCGGCACGGCGACGGCGATCCTCGTTTCTCTCGTTTTCGCGGTGATCGCGCGGTTGCGTCCGTCGCCCGGCTTTTTCGCCGTCACCGGGCTTGTGGCGGCCGGCTGGCTCGTCGCCGGCGCGCCGCTGCCCCGCGCGTTCGAGGCGCGGGTCGCCCCGGCGATTTCGAGCGGCAACGTCGAAGAGGCCGGCACCTTCACCTCGCGCGTCGAACTGATGGAGGAGGCCTGGGCCGTCGCCAACGAGACCACTGTGCTCGGGCTTGGCGCCGACCAGTTCCGCACCGTGAGCGACCACGGCGCCCCGGTGCACAACGCCTACCTTTTGATGTGGACGGAGGGCGGCTTCCTCGCCTTCCTCGGCTGGACCGGCCTCGTGCTGATCCTGTTTATCTGTCCATTGAGGATGGTGTTTCGACGTCCGTTGGAAGCGGCGCTCGGCCTGGCGACCATGACGGCTTTCTTCATTTTCTCGCAAGGCACGACGGCAATGTACGCCCGTATGTGGACGGCCGTCGCGCTCCTGTCGATCGCGCCCGCCGTCGCTCTGCAGACGCAATTGTTCGCCCAACGCCAACGCGCGGCGGGCTATAAGCGCTTCCACGCGCCGAGCGGCGCGCCCGAAGGCGCGCGCGCAGACTGGGCCGGCGACGCCGAAAGCGTCCGCCCGCTCTTGAGTTAGAGCAGACGTTGGGGCGGCCTTTACAACCGAAACGCGTCAAAGACCTGATGTTGTCGCACGCGTTCACGTTCGCCGACGCCGTCGTGTTTTGGGTCGGCGCCGCGAACCGGCGGTCGCGCAAGGCGTTGGAGAAGATTGGCGGCGTGCGCCGCGACGGGACCCTCAGTAAGACGCACAACGGCGCCGAACACGACTATGTCGTCTACGAAATCGACAAGATCTCGTACGAAGCCGCCCGACCGCGCTTTTCTTCCTAACGCGGACGGAAGATTAACCCCGCCGCGCGGCGCGCACGAGGCGCGCGTGAAGTTCGTCAAGGTACTCTTCGAGATTGGCGACGCCGTCGCCATCCGCATCCGCCCACGGATCGAAAGCTGCGGCGTCGGCGCCGTGCTCGCGCTCCCAGCCGTCCGCCATGCCGTCGGCGTCGAAGTCGAGGGGCGCGTCGGCGCTTTCGTATTCCGGCAGGCCGCCGGGTCGGTCGACGAGGGCGCCGCGGCCCTCGCGCGCCTCCGCGACGATGCGCTCGTCGACGGCGGCGCGCGGGAGGGCGCCGGCGGCGCCGAACACGGCTTCGGCGGCCATCGCCGCGCCCACGGGGCGCAGCGTCAGCGGACAAGGCGGCTCGCTAACCCGGGCCGCCTCGACGTCCGGGCCCATTTCCGCCAGCGCGCCCACGACGTCGTTATCGCGCAGGAAGATGCGCGCTTCGCCTTTCGATTCGACGGTGCTGCGACGCACGGCCGACGCGACGGCGCTTGTGCTCGGGCCCGCCTTCATGGTGTTGCCGACGACGCTCACGGGCGAGCCGCCGCGCGTCTCCCAGATCTCCACGAACTCGAAATCGCCGTTGTAAAACACGTTGTTGACGACCTCGACGCACGAGCCGGGGGCGACGTCGACGTTCGGATTGCGATCGCCATTATGGGCGCAGAGATTGTTCAGAAAGCTGATGTTCTGCGGCGTGTCGGTCGCGCCGGAGATGAGCGCGCACTTGTCATGGTCCTGCACGCCCTCGGCGAAGATCGACCAGGAGACGGTGACGTCGTCGCTTGGTCCGTAAACGTCGACGTTTTCGTCGAGCGCCCACGAGACGCTCGCATGGTCGAGGATGACGTCGCGACTGTTCTCGATCGTCACGCCGTCATTGCCGCCGCGGTCGTCGCTTACGCGGTCCGGGCGCACGCGGACGTGGCGGATGACGACGTCGTGGGTGTCTTTGACGACAAGCGGCGTGCGGCCCGTCGCGCCGCCGGAATGGGCGATGACGACGCCGTCGCCCGGCGCCGTCTGGCCGGCGACGGTGATGAAAGGATTGGCGATGATCGGGCGCTCGCCCTCGAACCGGAAGAGGCCGCCGACGCGGAAGATGCAAACCCGCGGGCCCGCCGCTTCAAGACATTCCCGCAGCGAGCCGGGGCCGCCGTCGCGGGTCGTCGTGATCAGCATGATTTCGCCGCCGCGACCGCCGACCGCATAGCGTCCATGGCCCTGGGCGCTGGCGAAGGCGAGCGGCCGATCCTCCGGCGCGGCCAGGTCAAGCGGCGCGTCAGGCGTTCCACCGTCGCACGCGCCCATCGCCAAAGCTGCGGCGCCCGCCGTCAACGTCGTTTTGAAGTCGCGCTTCGCCATGTCGGCCCCCTCGTCGGCCCGCTTCGCCCGTCGCGAAAAATCCGGCCCCGCGGAACGCCCCGCCGCCCGCGGCCATGTGTCTAGGTCGTCGGCCGTCATCGCACAACAGGGCCGAGCGAGACGTTAGCGGCCGGCGAGTGCGGCCTTGTAAATCGCCATTATCGCCTCGGCGTGGCGGTCCTCGCCGAAGCGCTGCAGCGCGTCGGCGCGCGCCGCCTCCGCGAGGCGCGCGGCGAGGTCGGGCGTCGCGGCGAGGCGCGCCATGGCGTCGGCGAGGGCGGCGGCGTCCTCCGGCGGTGCGATGAGGCCGGTCTCTTCGTGGCGGATCGCTTCGGGGTTCCCGCCCGAATCCGTCGCGACGATTGGCGTACGAACGAGCATCGCTTCGATCAGGGTGCGGCCAAACGGCTCTTCGACGGCCGGCACGAGCAGAATGTCGCAGGCCGCGATCCATGTCGCGCCGGGCTTGCGGAACCCCATCAGATGGATGTCGTCCGCCGCGCCGGCGGCCGCGGCGCGCGCGCGGACCTCGTCGTCGACCCCGTCGTCGGCGGCGCCGAAAAGGAGACCTTTCACCGGCCGGCCGCCGAGGCGCTCGCGCAGGGCGACGACCGCGTCGACGAAGAGCAACGGCCGCTTGCGGGCGATGAGGTTGCCGAAGAAGCCGACGAACAACGTACGCGGATCGGCGCGGAGCTCCGTGGCGAGGGCGTCCCGCGCGGCGACGCGGTCTGCGTCGACGTCGACGTCGAACGGGCTGTGGACGACGGCGTTCTTGCCCGCGGCGCTGACAAGACCCGGTCGCGGCGAGGCGAACGCGGAGACCGAGACGACGCGGTCGGCGAGGAGCGGCGCGACGAAACGCAAACCCGCCGCGCGCGGATTGCCGCGATTGTGCCAGACGAGCTTCGCGCCCGCCAATTTGGCCGCGAGCGCCCAGGTCGCCGTCGACAGGCCGTCATTGCCGTGAACGATCGCATAGCGGCCCTCGCGCACGAAGCGCGCAAGACGCGGCGTCGCGGCCAGTATGCGAAAATAGTCAGAACCCGACACGCCGCCGCCGGCCTTCATTTCCGGCGACGCCGGCGCCTGGAGAAGCGGCGCGTCCGCCTCTTTCATCGCATCGTGGACGGCCCCGTCCATGTGTTGCAGGGCGAGGACGGGCTCGTAGCGGGCCCGGTCAAGCTTCTGGATAAGGCCGAGCGACGAGACGTGGCTGCCCCCGGCGGCGACGCCGACATAGGGGAAGAGGACCTTCGCCGGAGGGCGGGCGTCGGACTTCACCGTTGCGCTCCGCGATAGTGCGCGACCGCTTCGCGCGGCGAGATCGCGCGGTCGGACTTGCGGCCATAGAAGAAGACGCCGCACGCGCCGTCGACGGCGTAGCGCTCCGGCGCCAGCCGGTCGAGATACTGGGTCCAGAATACTGCGAGCTTCGCGATCTTGCCCGCCATCCGGGAGCGGAAGACGCTGCGGAAGAAGTAATCCGTTGACCACATGAGTTGCAGGCCCGGGCCGCCCGTCGTTCCCGAACCGAGGCGTTCGAACCATCGGAAGAGATACCGGTGGCCGCTTTCGGTGAAGCGGGTGAAGTCGTAGGGCCCTTCATGGACCTGCTGCATGAAGGGCGTCTCGGCGTAGACGAGGCCGTCGTCCTTCAAGACCCGCCAGATTTCCGAGGCCGCCCGGTCGGGGGCGAGAACATGTTCGAGAACGGCCTGCACGACGACGGCGTCGAAGGCGCCATCGGCGGCGGGGATGTGGTGGGCGTCGCCGACGAACTGCACGAGGTCCGAGGCGTAGATGTCGAAGCTGAAGACCTTGATCGACGGGTGGTCGTAGAGCGGCGCCATGCCCTGGCCGACGCTGCCGCCACCGACGATCAACGCGGAAACCTCCCGGCCCGTCGCCGCCGCTTTCGCCTCCAGATCGTCGATCAATCGGGAAACGTTCCGCTGCGTCGCTTTTTTCTCCGGCGAAAGCAGGCCTTTAACGAACCGCAAAGCGGGATTGGCGTAGTCGGCGCGGACGACCATGCTCTCCGCGGCGCGCGCGCGCGTCTCGACCTCGTCGAGCACGGAGTTTTCGAAGTCGATGACCACCGGCACGTCGTTGAGCACCGGATACTCGCATCGGCCGGCGGCGGCGGCGACTTTGTCCTTGGCGACGCGCGTCAGCCGTTCGCCGGTCTTCGGACAACGCAGCCGTTCAAGCGTTTCTTTGCGGGTGGCGAGCATGGTCGACGCTCCTCAAGGGGCCCTAGGTCTCAAGCCGACGGACAAGGACGAACGCCTCGGCGGCGTCTACGCCGATTTGCGAACCTCGCAAGCGCGCAAGCGCTTCGATCGCCTGCGGCGAACGCGGCAAGGGCGGGTCCTGGCGCTGACTTTCGTAACAGGCGAGCGCGGCGAGCTTTTTGTCGAGATGCGCCGAGACGTCGATGAAAACGTTGGGCGTGAAGGACGGCTCGACATAAGGCGCGGCGAGGTGCGTCTCCGACGGCGTCTCGTAGGCCAAGACCTCGCGGATCGCCTGACCCGTCGGCAGATAGGCGCGCCACTGCACCGCGAAAGCGTAAAACAATTCGCGATGATCCTTGTGGAGATCGAACGCGAACGGAACGTAAAGCCGCTCCGGCCGCGCTTCCTCGACGACGGCTTTCGCCGCGGCGTTGACGATCTGAACGGGCGAATTCGCCATGGCGACTGCCGGCAGGTTCTTCACGACGCGCCGCTCCACGCCGAGAACGTCGAGCGCCTTGTGGAATTCGCCGCGCACCTTCTCGAAGGCGGCCGGATCGATGAACGGGTGGGTTCCGTCTTCGTCCGGTCCCGTCATGAGGGCGACGGTCACGTCGTCGCCATTGGCGACGTGGCGCGCGATCGCGCCGCCTGCGCCAAGGCTTTCGTCGTCCGCATGGGGCGCGATGACGAGGATCCGCATCTGCGCTCAGCCCTCCCGTCCGAAGATGATGTGATTGCGTAAAATCTTTTCGCCCTCATAGGTGAAATCGTCGATCTCGATCGCGCCGTCGCCGCACTGGACGCGCAAGGCGCCGTCGGGCCCGCGCTCGATAAGCTGTCCGGCTTGCGCGGCGCAGCGGGCGCCCTCGGGCCACTCTTTCGCCGACCACAGAACGATTTTTTCGCCGGCGTAGTCCGTATAGGCGCCGGGATAAGGCCGGCTCGTCGCGCGGATGAGGCGCGCGACCTCCGCCGCCGGCCGGCGCCAGTCGACCTCTCCGTCGCGGGGCGTGCGCTTCGCCGTCCAGGTGGCGTAGCGCGGATCCTGGGCTTCGCGCCGAGGCGGGCGGCCGGCCGCCGCGGCGTCGGCGATCTCGTCAAGAGCGTCGGCGAGCAGATCGCGCAAGGAGGCGATGAGGCGGAAATAGAGGGTCGTCGCGGTCTCGTCAGCCGCGACGTGGAAGAACTATTGAGCGATGAGGTACCAGTCGTC
>JBHJHE010000063.1:0-22918 GCA_050331095.1 Parvularculaceae bacterium | reverse complement strand
GGCCGTTGGGGGCGCCGCGGCCGCTCCTGGGCCCATCGCGCTGATAATCGCGTTGGCCGACTCGATTGCCGTCCTCTTCCCGTCGACGGCCGCCGCCAAAACCGTTCGCCTCATAGGGCTGGGCGTCGTCATAGTCCGGATTCGGCGTTTGTTGGGGCTGCATGGCGCGGATCAGGCGGAATTAGTGCTCCGCATGCTGCAGATAATTCTCCGCCCGCACCGGATCGCCGGCCGACGTCGCGTCTCGCGCGAGCGACAGATACTTGTCATAGATCTGATTCGCCGTGCCGCGGATGCGCACGTCTGGCCCGTTGGAATCATAGGCGCGATTCGGATTTACGCCCTGACGACGCCGTTGGTTGCGGCCACGCTTCATGTTCATTCCTCGCGCTTACACTCTCATGGACCTGCCGCCGAGCTTGCGCCGACGGCGTTCGTCGCGACTAACGGCGACGCGCAGATCTTCGCTGCGTTCCAAGCGGCTCGCGCCGCCAATGTCGTTCGGCTTACGCCGCCAAAGTCGATCGGCTTACGCCAACCGTGTCGTTCGAATTTGAGGCCCCGTCTCAGATCAACAACGTATCGGATCAACGACCCATTCGACCCAACGATTTATTCGTTCGAAGATCGGGCCGGTCCAACATCTGCGTCGGTCCGCCGTGCACCCCGTATTACGACTAGGGGCGCGATCGGTCCTGTGATCGGTTCGGCGACCAACGGTCAGCACGCGCCGTCGCCGTTGAATTTCCGCAAACGCGGTCGCTCAGCGCTTCAAACCATCCGTCGATCGGGAAATCCAAAAAGCTTGATGCGAGCATCATGCCTTACGCGTAGAATACCGGCGCTAATTTCCTTTGCAACTTTTTTTCTTCGCCGCATCGACCACCAGGGCCCGCGGCGCGCCGCTCAAGTCCGGCCGGATGCGAACCGTCGCGTCCGGCTGAACGGCTCGCGCGGCGCTTTCCGCCGCGCACGCCTGTCCAGCGCCTATCTCCAAGATCAATACCCCGGATTCGTTAAGGATTTGCGGCGATCGCGCCATGATCGCGCGGACGTCGTCAAGCCCGTCCTCGCCGCTGAAGAGCGCATCCGGATCTTCGTGGTCGCGGACCTCCGGCGCCAAAGCCGATCGCTCGCTAAGCGGAATATAAGGCGGGTTCGCCACGACGAGATCAAACGCCGCGACTTGAGCGCCCTGGAGAAACGCGTCGTCGCGCCAGTCGGCGCGCGCGATGCGGGCGCGCGGTCCAAGGCCCATCGCGTCGAGGTTGCGCGCGGCGAGCGCGACCGCGCGCGGTTTCTTGTCGACGCCGAGGCCGTGCGCGTTCGGAAACTCCGTCAAAAGAGCGGCGAGAAGGCAGCCCGAGCCGACGCCGAGATCGAGGATCGTCGCCGGCGGCTTGCGCCCGGCGAACGCATCGATCGCCGCGGCCACCAGCGTTTCGCTGTCCGGCCGCGGAACGAGAACGCCCGGTTCAAGCGCGAACGTCAGGCTCCAAAACTCCTTCTCGCCGACAATGTAGGCGACGGGCTCGCGCGCTTCGGCCCGCGCCAGCATCGCCTCGAAAGCCGCGCGCGCGTCGTCCGCGGCGTTCGTGTGTTCGCCGAGCGCGAGGCCGGCGTCGTCGAGGCCGAACGCGGCCTTCGCCAGGACGCGCGCGTCGAGCGCCGGCGTCGCGGAACTTCGCAGCCGCGCGCGCGCCGATCGCAGCAGCGCGCCGACAGTCGCCGCGCCTTCGGCGGGCGCCCCGGCCCTCAAGCGTCGTCTTCCCGAAGGGCGGCGAGCCGATCCGCCTGGTCCTGGGCGATCAGCGCCGAGACGACCTCGTCGAGCGCGTCGCCGGCTACGACCTCTTCGAGCTTGTATAGCGTCAGATTGATGCGGTGGTCCGTGACCCGGCTCTGCGGAAAATTATACGTCCGTATGCGTTCGGACCGGTCGCCAGAGCCGACCATGCCCTTGCGCGCCGCGGCGCGTTCGGCGTCGGCGCGCATGCGTTCGGCTTCGTACAACCGGGCACGGAGGATCTTCAGCGCTTTCGCGCGGTTCTTGTGCTGCGATTTCTCGTCCTGCTGGCTGACGACGATGCCCGTCGGCAGGTGGGTGATGCGCACGGCGGAATCCGTCGTGTTCACCGACTGACCGCCCGGTCCCGACGCGCGAAAGACGTCGATGCGCAGGTCGCTTTCGACGATCTCGACGTCGACGTCTTCCGGCTCCGGCAAGACGGCTACCGTCGCCGCGGACGTATGAATGCGTCCTTGCGTCTCGGTATCCGGCACGCGCTGGACGCGGTGAACGCCGCTCTCGAACTTCATCCGTGCAAAGACGTTATCGCCGGCGACGTTCGCCTGAATCTCTTTATAGCCCCCGACGTCCGCCTCCGATTGGGAGAGCACTTCGAGCCGCCAGCCCTGAAGCGAGGCGTAGCGCTGATACATGCGGAACAAGTCGCCGGCGAAGAGCGCGGCCTCGTCGCCACCCGTGCCGGCGCGCACTTCCAGGATGACGCTTGAACTATCGGCCTTGTCGCGCGGCAGAAGGAGGAGCTGCAATTCGCGTTCGGCCTCCGGCGCGGTCTCGCGCAAGACGTCAAGCTCGTCGCGGGCAAGCGAGGCCATCTCCGGATCGTCCGCCTCCGACAATTCGGCCAGCTCGACCAACTGCCGGCGCGTGTCTATCAGCGCGCGGGCCTTATCGGCGACGGATTTCAACTCGCCGTGCTCCTTCGACAGGCGGACGATGTCGTCGGAGTTCGTCGCGGTCGCCATCGCCGCTTCGAGGTCGTCGCACCGAGCGACGAGCGCCGTCAGCTTTTCATCGGGGATCATGCCGCATTTACGCTTAGGCGGCTGACTTTGGGTCAGCCCCGGGTTTCGGTCATTATTCAGGACGCGCTGTTTTTCGGCCGGCTGGCGGCCATGGACCGCCGCAGGCGCCGGCGTCACTCGGCGGCGGGCTTCTCCGCCTCGATCTCGGCGGCCCGCCGCTCCACGAGTTCGACGAGATGGTCGACGAGTTCGGCGTTGTCGATCTTGTGGTCGGGCGCGCCGGCGACGTAGACCATGCCGTTTTCTTTGCCCGCCCCGCCGCCCGTGAACCCGAGGTCCGTCTCGCGCGCCTCGCCGGGCCCGTTGACGACGCAGCCGATCACGGAGAGCGTCATCGGCGTCGTGACGTGGGCGAGCCGCTGCTCCAGCGTTTCGACGGTTTCGATGACGTTGAAGCCCTGGCGCGCGCACGACGGACACGAAATCACGTTCACGCCGCGATGGCGCAGGTTCAACGATTTCAGGATATCGAAACCGACCTTGATCTCTTCAACCGGGTCAGCGGAGAGCGAGACGCGAATCGTGTCGCCGATGCCCGCCCAGAGAAGCGCGCCGAGGCCGATCGCGGACTTCACCGAGCCGATGCGCAAGCCGCCGGCTTCGGTGACGCCGAGATGGAGCGGGCAGTCGATCGCTTCGGCGAGGGCCTGATACGCGGCCACGGTGAGGAAGACGTCGGACGCCTTCACCGAGATCTTGAATTCGTGAAAGTCGTTGTCCTGAAGAATGCGGGCGTGGTCGAGCGCGCTCTCCACCATCGCGTCGGGACATGGCTCGCCGTACTTTTCGAGAAGGTCCTTTTCGAGCGAGCCGCCGTTGACGCCGATGCGCATTGAGCAGCCATGGTCGACGGCGGCCTTGATGACCTCGCGCACACGCGCTTCCGACCCGATATTGCCGGGATTGATGCGCAGGCAGGCCGCGCCCGCCTCCGCCGCCTCAATGCCGCGCTTATAGTGGAAGTGGATGTCGGCGACGATCGGCACGGGCGAGTGCTTGACGATCTCCTTCAGCGCCGCCGTCGAGTCCGTGTCGGGACAAGAAACCCGCACGATGTCGCCGCCCGCTTCGGCGATTTCGTTGACCTGACGGATCGTGCCCTGGACGTCGGACGTGACCGTGTTCGTCATGGACTGGACGGCGATCGGCGCGTCGCCGCCGACGGGCACGTTCCCCACCATGATCTGGCGGCTCTTGCGGCGTTCGATGTCGCGCCAGGGACGGACGGACATGGGCGTGCGCTCCTTGAAACCTGCAGGCGGCCGCGATGCGGCGTCGCCTTCGCGGCGGACCTTCGCTCGGTCGCGTTCATTGTCAAGGCGCCGACATCCCGGCGTCGAGACGGAGCCTAGCTCGGGCGCTTGAACGCGAAACGGTGGCGCTGGTCGTAGGCCGGCTGCGGCGCGCCGTCGACCCGTCGCGGCTGAAACCGCCACTGGCGCAGGGCGTTCAGCGCCGCGCGCTTGAAACAGTCGTTGGTCGCGCCGGTGACCCGCTCGGCGCTGACGCGACCGTCGACCGAGACGGTGAACGCGACGTCGACATACTCGACGTCGGCGGCCGCCGTTTCGCAGATCGGCGGGTAGACCGGGCTGACGGCGTCGACGGCCTCGGCCTCGACGAGCACAGCCGGCGCGCCGACAGCGTCCGCGGCGTAGTCGCCGGCCGGCGCGCGGCCAAGGGCGCCGCCAGCGGCGAAGGATTCCGAAGCCGTGGGGCGATAAGCGTCGAGATTGATGGGCGTCAGTTTGGTCGTCGACTGGGCGACCCAGAACGCGCACCAGACGAAAAACGCCGTTACGGCCAACACCGCCAGCAACGACATGTCGGGGCGGCCGCGCGGCGGCTCTTCCGCTTTCGCCGGGCCGGCGCCAGAGCTCGCGGCCCGCGCCGCCGGCGCGACGCCGACCTCGGTCTTGAAGCGCGCGACCACCGGGCCCGGCTCAAGACCCAGCGCCTCGGCGTAAACCCGCACGAAGCCGAGAGCGAACGCCGGCGCCGGCAGGTCGCCATGGCGCATGTCCTCGCTCGCCTCGAGATAGCCGGGCTTCACATGGGTCTGTTCGGAGACCGCCTCGATCGGCAGGCCTTCGTGCTCGCGCACGGCGCGCAGCATCGCGCCGACGCTCGCGAAGTTCGCCGGATCGAGATCGTCGGGCCGCAATCGCGCCCGCGCGCCCTCGAATTGAAATATTTCGGCCGAACGGTCTCTCTTGGCCATCGCCACAACAACGAAACCTCAGAAGTGATTAAATCACGCCGGCGCGGAAAAAGCACCCGCGCCGGGACATTTTTGAGCGCCGTCCGATCCGAGCGGACGCCCGGCGAACCGCGCCTCGCGAACAAGGCGCGCGGGCTTGGCGTTGAAAAGCGGTATGCGGACGACCGACGCCTTCGAACGTTAGCGCCGCGTCGTTGACGAACCGTTGCCGCGGCGCGAAATCGGCGGCGGTTCAAAGCTCGACCGACGCGCCCCGCGCACGCAAAAAAATGGCCAGGTCCCGACGCACGCTGTCGCTCGATCCCTGGAGGCGCTCATGGAGCCAGGCCGACGTCTCTTCGAGCGGCAAAGACCGCACGAGCCGGCGGAACCCACCGACCGACGTCGCCGGAATCGAGAACCGCCGCGCGCCGACCGCCATCAGCGCTGCGGCGACGACGGGGTCGGTCGCCTGCTCGCCGCAATACGACAAAGGCTTGCCGGCGTCGGACGCGACGGAGAACGTGCGGCGCAGGAATGTGAGGAACCCCGGATCCAGCGGATCGTAACGCCGCTGCGTGCGGTCGCTGTCGCGGTCGGCGGCGAAATAGAACTGCGCGAGGTCGTTGCCGCCGACGGACAAAAAGTCCGCATGCGCCGCGACCGCCTCGATCCCCCACGCCGCTGACGGGGTCTCGATCATCGCGCCGACCGCGATCGACGGCGGCAGGGGCTGGGCCCGCTTTCGGCGCACGTCGATCTCCTTGTCGAGGGACTGGCGCGCGGCGGCGATCTCGCTGGCGAGGGTCACCATTGGAAAGAGGACGTAGAGATCCCTGCCCGCCGCGGCGCTTAGAAGCGCGCGCAGTTGCTGGCGCAGGAGGCCCGGCCGGTCGACGGCGATGCGGAGGCCACGCCAGCCCATGGCCGGGTTCGCCTCGCCGGGACGCTTCATGTAGTCCGCCGATTTGTCGCCGCCGAGGTCGGCGGTTCGGAAGACTACGGGCTTGCCGTCGGCGAGGTCGAGGATCTCCGAATAAAGCGAGGTCTGCGCGCTGACGCCCGGCAACTGCGCGCCGATCAGGAACTGCAGTTCGGTGCGGAAGAGGCCGACGCCGGTCGCGCCGGTGGCGTCGAGATGCGCCATATCGATGGCGAGCCCGGCGTTCATCTGGGCGTCGATCTCCACCCCATCCGCGGTTTCGAACGGCAGCGCCTTTTCGCGGGCGTAGGCGGCCTGGCGTTCGGAGCGCAGCTCCCGTTTTTCGCGGTAGCTCGCGACGACGTCGGGCCGCGGGCGCAGGTGCGCCGCGCCGAGGTCGCCGTCGACGACGATGTCGTCGCCTGCCTCGGCCCCGTCGACGAGGTCGGCGAGCCCGGCGACGAGGGGCACATCGAGCGCCCGGGCGACGATGGCGACGTGCGACGTCGCCGACGCCTCGGCGAGGACTAGCCCGACAATGCGCGCGCGGTCGTACTCCAGAAGGTCCGCCGGCCCCATCGTGCGGGCGACGACGACGGCGGCGTCCGGCAGGGACTCATGCTTCGCCGGCGCGCCGGTGAGGTGGCGCAGCAGCCGGTAGGAGAGATCGTCGAGATCATGGAGGCGCTCTCGCAGGTATGGATCACGGGCGTTGCCGATGCGCGTGCGGTTCTCCATCTGCACCTGCTCCACGGCGGATTCAGCGGTAAGGCCCGTGTGCACCGCCTTGCGCATGCGCTCTTTCCAGCCGCCGTCATAGGCGAACAAACGATACGCCTCGAGGACCTCGCGAGGCGCCGCGCCAAGGCCCGGCCGCGCCAGCATGGCGTCGACCGACGCGCGCATTTCCTTCAGCGCGCTGTCGAGCCGCGCGGCTTCCGCGTCGACGTCGCGGGCGAGCACGTTATGCTTCTTCGGCAAAGGCGCTTCGTGGAAGGCGACCTGGCCGATGGCGACGCCCGGGACGACGCCGAGGCCGACGAAGCGTTCCGGCCGCGTCAGGACCGCATCGAGCCCACGGGTCGTGGGCTCATCGAGGAGTTCGCCGGACGCCGCGATTTCCGCAAGAAGGGTCGCCACCGCCTGGGCCGCCTCGATCTCCTCGTCGGAGTACCGCCGGCTCTGGCGGTTTTGCAGAACGAGCACGCCGAGCGCCTTTCCCGACCGCAAGAGCGGCACCCCGAGAAACCCGTGCAGCGCGTCTTCGCCGGTCTCCGGCCGGTATGAGAACGCCGGATGCAGCGGCGCGTCCGCCGTGACGAGCGGCCGCTGGGTGGCGCACGCGCGGCCGACGAGCCCTTCGCCCCAGGACAGGCGCGTCTTGTGGACGGCGTCGCGGTTAAGGCCCAGCGAGGAGAAAAGCTCGAGCTCGTCGTTCGGGAGCCGCAGATAGATCGAACAGACGTCGGCCTCGACGTGGCTCGCGATCACGCGGGTCAGGTCGTCAAGACGCTGCTGCGCTGTCGCCTCTGTGGCGACGACGTCGTGCATCCGCCGCAACAGAGCGGCGATCCCGCGCTCGCCCGTTCGGCGGCCGTTGGACGTCGTCTGCTCGGTCATGGAGTCCTTGTTCAGGGGTCGGCGCTCGAATGTGGATGTCGGTCGAATGGAGCCGCGGCGCAATCCCGAAACGGCGCCGCTTTCAGATAGGCCGGCTACGCTTCGGCCGCCGGCGCGCGGTCGAGACCATAGGCCGTGTGGAGCGCGCGGGCGGCGAGCTCAGCGTATTCGGCGTCGATCAACACGCTGATTTTGATCTCCGAGGTCGAGATGTTGTGAATGTTGATGCCGCGCTCGGCGAGGGTCGCGAACATCGTCGACGCGACGCCAGTGTGGCTGCGCATGCCGACCCCGATCACCGAAACCTTGACGACGTTCTTGTCCGCTTTCATCGCCTCGAAGCCGATGTCCGCCTGGCGCGCGGCCAGCGTTTCGGCGGCTCGGTCGAGATCCGTCTCGGTCATGGTGAACGATATGTTCGCGCCCGCGACCCGCGTCGTGCGCTGGACGTTCATGTCGACGTTAATCGCCGCCTCGCCGAGCAACTGGAAAATCAACGCCGCCCGGCCCGGCTCGTCTGGCACCGCCAAAAGACTGATTTTCGCTTCGTCGCGAGCGATCGTGACGGCGCTTACGATTTTTTTCTCCACAATCCCGTCCTCGTCGCAGATTTCCGTGCCGCGCCCCGGCGCGTCCGGCGGGTCGAAGCTCGACAGAACCCGCAGGCGCACGCCGTGCGCCATCGCCAACTCCACCGACCGCGTTTGCAAGACTTTCGCGCCGAGCGACGCCATCTCCAACATCTCTTCGTAGGAGATTCGTTCTAGCCGATGAGCGTTGCGGTTGATCCTTGGATCCGTCGTGTAGACGCCGTCGACGTCCGTGTAGATGTCGCAGCGGTCCGCGCCGATCGCCGCGGCGAGCGCGACGGCGGTCGTGTCCGAACCGCCGCGACCTAAAGTCGAGATGCGCTTGCCCGCTGTGACGCCTTGAAACCCCGTCACAATCGCGATCTCGCCGTTCTCGAGCGAGCGGGTCAGCGCCTCCCCGGGAATGGCGGCGATGCGCGCCTTGCCGTGGGCGTCGTCGGTTTCGATCGGCGTTTGCCAGCCGGTCCACGAGCGCGCGCGATAGCCCTGGCGCTGTAGCGAGAGGGCGAGCAGGCCGGCGCTCACCTGTTCGCCCGTCGCCACCACGGCGTCCGCCTCCACATTGCGCACGTCGAGCGCCGGCGCCGGATCGCCGACGGCGCGGCAGAGCTCGACGAGCCGATTGGTCTCGCCCGCCATCGCCGACACGACGGCCACGACGGCGTGGCCGGCGTCGGCGTCGCGGCGCACGAACCCGGCTGCGCGCTCGATGCGCGCGGCGTCGGCGAGCGACGTGCCGCCGAACTTTTGAACGACGAGGGCCATGGCTCCTTCCATGCCGCCGCAGCGGACGCGTCAGGGCGCGACAGTATTGCGCGCCGCCATTTCGTCTTGCGCGGCGTATGCCAAGCGATGGTGTCTACGCGACGCCGCTGAACGCGATCAAGAAGTCGGCCGGCGCGCCCTGATACGCCGGCCGCAAACCAGAAGTGAGACCCAACCGAATGCCGCTTGGAAACGCCGAGGCCGCCGTCGAAGACCGTGCTTACGCGTCGGGCCGCACCACCATCGACCCGAGCGAAGTCGACAAGTTTTCGGCCATGGCCGACGACTGGTGGGATCCTAACGGCAAGTTCAAGCCGCTCCACAAGTTCAACCCGACGCGCCTCGCCTACATTCGCAACGCCGTCGCGGCGCATTTCGGCCGTGACGCGCAAGCCGCCGAGCCGCTCAAGGGCTTGCGGTTTCTCGACGTCGGTTGCGGCGGCGGGCTCGTTTGCGAGCCGATGGCGCGGCTTGGCGCGACAGTCGTGGGGATCGACGCCGCCGAGCGTAACGTGAAGACCGCAATGACCCACGCCGAGCGCAGCGGCCTCGACATCGACTATCGCTCGACCCGGGTTGAGGACCTCGCGCGCGCCGAGCCCGCGGGCTTCGACGTCGTCCTGAACCTAGAGGCGGTGGAGCATGTCGCCGACGTCGAGTTGTTCCTCGGGGCTTCGGCCGACCTCGTGAAGCCTGGCGGCCTGATGATCGTCGCCACCATCAACCGGACGCTGAAGGCGTTCGCCCTCGCCAAGGTCGGTGCGGAGTACGTGCTCGGCTGGCTGCCCCGCGGCACCCACGACCCGCGGAAATTCGTCAAACCGTCGGAAGCCGCCGCCGCCGCCGCGCACGCCGGCATGCGCCTCGATGAGACCGTCGGCGTTGCCTACAATCCCCTGAAAGACGCCTGGAGCGTCGTAGGCGACGCCAGCGTCAACAATATGCTGCGCCACGCCAAACCAGCCCCCAAACAGTCAGAAAACGCCGCCAGACGCGCCCGCGCCTCAGGTTCGTCGAGAACCGCGACCGCGGCGCGCTCGCCGTCGGCGATCGTTGCGGCGAACCGTGTCCAGTCGCGGATTTCAACGCCCTCGGCCGGCGGCGCGATCAGGATGTCGGGCCCCGCCGCGGCGGGGCCCATCTCCCGGCGCGCCGTCGCCGCCCGCATCAGCAAGGCCACGATCGGCGGGGCCGCGCGCACGCCGTTGCGACGGACCCAGCGGGCGAAGCCCATTGGCTCGCGATAGGGCGCGACGTCGATCGAGCCGCGACGGGCGACGTCGACGCCGATCGTCAGGCCGCGGTGGAGGTCCCGCATCGTCGCGGTCGGAAAATTGTCGATGACCGCGCCGTCGACGAGCAGCGCCTCGCCGTCGACGATGGGCGGCAGAACCCCGGGCAGCGATATCGACGCCCGGAGCGCGTCGCGCAGCAGACCGGTCCGGTGCACCCGCAACGCGCCTTGCGTCAGTTCCGACGAGACGCAGAAGAACGGCCGGTCGAGATCCTCGATCCGGACGTCGCCGAAATGCGCGGCGAGGCGCTCCTCGACGATCTTGCCCCGCGTCAGCGCGATGACGGGGAGCACCTGATCGCCAAGCGGGTTCGAGGCGACGAACGAGTCGCGCAGCCGCGCTTCCGTCTCCTCATCGTCCCAGCCCATTGCGACGCACGCGGCGACGATCGCTCCCATGGACGCGCCGCCGATGAAGTCGATCGCTGCGCCGCGGGCCCGCAAGGCGCGGATCGCGCCGAGATGGGCGTAGGCGCGCGCGCCGCCGCCGGACAGAACGACGCCGATCGACCGCCCGGCGATGGCCCGGGCGAGCCGGCGCGCGCCCCGGCCGCCACGCCACTGAAAAATGCGCGCGGCGTTCAGCGTCGACGCCCACTCGGCGAGCGACCCGCTTGGCGCGCCCTCGTCGACGGCGACGACGTCGACGAGCCGGAACCGGCGCGCGGCCGACGCCGTCGTCGGGCTCAGCGGCAAAGGTTTGGGCGGGCGCGCATCGCGGCGAGCGAAGACGAGAAACCGGTCGGCGTGGCGGAGGGCGAACCGGTACCAGGCGTCGTCGCCCACACGACACGGCAGGAGGACGACGCCGTCGCGCTGGGCCCCCGCCCCGAAATGGCCGCTCGCTGTCTCGAGGTCCTCAGGACCCAACGTCGCCACCGGCCGTCCGCAGGCGGCCACGTTCTCGGCGATCGTGGCGGCGTAGGCCTCGACCGGCGTCGAGGGCGAGCCGGCGACGAGCGCGAACACCCTGGGGGCGCCGTCGCGCAACGCCGCCTCCGCGGCCGGCGCCGGCGGCTTCGGGCGCGACCGGTCGATGAGGGTTCGGGCGAGGGCGGCGGCGAAGTCGACGCGGGTCTCGAACAGGCGGAGCACGCGCCTGCGGGGCACAGCGACAAGTTCCGCGTCACGCAGGGCGTAGGCTTCTCCGTCGCGGCGATCGCCGGCGATGACGGCGCGCAGGCCGAAGGGGTCGCCGGCGCGGACGTAGGTTAAGTGTTCACGCTCCTCGAGCGCCGGGTCGGCCCGGACCACGACTAGGCGGCCGCTGACGACGAAGTAGAGCGCATCGGCGTCGTCGCCGACGCCGAAGAGACGCGAGCCGCCCGGAAGCGAGAACCAGTCCGCGCCGGCGACGAGGTCGCTCTGGGTCTCCGGCGTCAGCGCCGAGAAGAAAGCGAGCGGCCGGCATCGTTCAAGGATCGGATCCATCGGCGCAGCCTAAGCCGACCCGGCGCGCCTCGGCGACGCTCAACCGTCATTCTTGATCTTCCGCGATGTCGACGCGCGCGCCGGCTCGGGGGTCGCCTCGGTTTTCTTCGGCGCCGCGCGGGCGGGTTCGGACGCTTCGGCGGCCGGCAACGGCGCGAACGCCACGCCGTCCTCGGCGAGCGCGCGGGCTTCGCGGGCCGTCGCTTCGCCGTAGATCCCTCGCGCCTCGGCGTCGCCATTGTGGATGCGCCGGGCTTCGTCGGCGAACTTGTCGCCCACATAGTCGAAATGGCGCTCGACTTGCGCGCGGGACCGGGCGGCGAACTCCATCGCTTTCGCCTGAACGCGCGCGGCGACGGCGGCGGGCGCCGCGTCCGCAGATCCGGATCGCGCGCCGCGCTTGACGATCGCCGGGGCCATCATCGCCTTGCGCACGTCCTCGTCGCCGCAGATTGGACAGGCGAGCGCGCCGGCGGCGGCCTGGGCGTCGTAATCGTCGATCGAGCGGAACCAGCCCTCGAACTCGTCGCCGTTGGCGCACCGCAAACGATACTTAATCACACTCAAAAACCTCAAGCTCGAAGGCGCGATCATGGCCGAGCGACGGAATCGCCTCGCGCGCCGCGTCGACATCGGCGAGATCGGCGTCCGCCGCGACGATGCCCGGCGCATCGTCCGACGACGCCGCCCGCACGTCTCCCCACGGCCCGACGATCATCGCCCGGCCCCACGTGTCGCGACCGTCGTCATGGGTTCCCCCTTGCGCCGGCGCGACGACGAACGCGCCGCATTCGATGGCGCGCGCCCGCAGCAACGTCTCCCAATGCGCCTCGCCCGTCGGCCGCGTGAAGGCCGCCGGCACGAAGATCACGTCTGCGCCGGCCTGCGCCAACGCCCGATACAAATGGGGAAATCTGACGTCGTAACAAATGGTTAAACCAAGCCGTCCGAGCGGCGTGTGAACGAGCGACGCGCCCGCGCCCGGCGCGTAGGCCCGCGACTCCGTCCACGTCTCGCCCGTGGGCAAGGCGACGTCGAACATGTGGATCTTGTCGTATGTCGCCGCCACGCCGCCATTGGGCCGATAGAGCCGGCCGCGATTGGCGAGCCTGCCGTCGTCGAGGGGCTCGGGGCTCGAGCCGATCAGGATCCAGACGTCGAGGTCGGCGGCGAGCCCGCCAAAAAACTCGCGTTCCCGCGCCGCGGCGTTCTCCGGCAGGTTTTCAAGGAGCCGGCGACGGTCGCGATCGAGCAACGTCGTCATCTCCGGCGTCGCGATTAGGTCCGCGCCATCGGCCGCCGCCGCGCGGACAAGGTCGGCGCAGGCGTCGAGATTGCGCATCCAATCGACGCCGGAGCGCATTTGCGCCGCAGCGATGCGAATCGGCCGGCCCCTCGCGCCGGTCACGCCAACATTGCGTCGAGCCGCCCGTCGCGCTCCAGCGCCATCAGGTCGTCGCAGCCGCCAACGTGCTCATCGCCGATGAAGATCTGCGGAAACGTCGAACGCCCGCCCGAACGCTCGACCATCTCGCTGCGGCGATCGCGGTCGTAGGCGGCGGAGATCTCCTCGACCTCCGCCCCCTTTTTGTCGAGCAGGGACAGGGCGCGCACGCAGTACGGGCACAAAGGCTTGGTGTACACGGTGACTTTCTTCATGGGCCCGCCCTTCCGGAGACGCTCGGCGACGCAAATCGACCGCCGGTTCTTTCCTATTGATTATATGGCGTCGCCGGCGCCGCGGACAACGCGCGCGACGACGAGGGCGTCGACGCGCGCCGCGCCGGCGCGCTTCAGCGGCCGCGCGCACGCCGACAACGTCGCGCCGGTCGTCGCCACGTCGTCCACGACGACGATCGGGCGGCCGAAAACGCGGGCCGCGGCCTCTGGCGCAAGCTCAAAGGCTCCCCGGACGTTCCGTCGTCGCCCGGCCTCCGACAGGCTTTGTTGCGAGGCCGTGGCGCGGCGTCGACGCAAAAGCGAGACGTCGCACTCAAGCCCCCCGGCGCTGGCGAAGCGTTGCGCCAGCAGCGCCGCCTGGTTGAAGCGCCGCGAGAACAGCCGCCGCCGATGCAGCGGCACAGACGTGACCAACGCGCCGTCGCGGGCGAAATCCGCGCCGGCGCGCGCGAGCCACGCGGCGAAGACGGTCGCGAGTTCGGTGCGATCGGCGTTCTTATAGGAGAGCAAAAGCGGGGCGCTGACGGCGTCATAAACGACAGCGGCGCGCGCGGCGTCGAACGCCGGCGGCTCGGCGAGGCACGGCGGACAAACGGCGTCCGGACCGTAATCGAGAACGAAAGGCGCGCCGCATCGCACGCAGAACGGTCGATCGATAAAGTTAAGCCGCGCCCAGCCGGCGCCCGACAATTGGCCCGGAGCCGCCACGCGCTCGCCGGAAACCGGGCACTGGGGCGGCGACAGGGCGTCGAGCGCCAGTTTCGCGGCGCGACGCGCCAGACGGCGGACGTCCGCCGCCGACGCCGCGAGCGCGCCCTCGCGCGCGGCGCGCCAGACGCGGCGTTGCGGCGCGGGTGACATCGCGCCAAGCCTACCACGTCGACGGGAGCCCAACGAGCCATGTCCGCGCCGCGTATCTTCGATCGACGTCTTTACGCCCGTCGCCGGGCGCGCGCCGCGCGGTCGCTTGCGAGCGCCGATTTCCTCCACCGCCGCGCCATGGCGGACGTCGTCGACCGGCTCGAAACGGCGACCCGGTCGTTCCCCCGCGCGCTCTTCTTCGGCGCAAGCGAGTTCATCGACCTTCTGACGCCCGCCTGCGGCGTCGGCGAGGCGATCGCCGCCGACATGGCGGTCCCACGGCTGGCGGGCCGAGAGGGCCTGCGGCTGGCGTTCGACGAGGAACGCTCGCCTGTCGCCCCCGCCTCGCTCGATCTCGTCGTCAGTCTCTTGAGCCTTCACGCGGCGAACGATCCGGTCGGTGCCTTCGCCCAGGCCCGCGCAAGCCTGAAGCCCGACGGGCTATTCATCGCCGTGATGTTCGGGGAGCGGACGCTGGAGGGGATGCGGCGCGCCTTCTATGAGGCGGAAACCCGCCTTGCAGGCGGCGCCGGCCCGCGGGTGGCGCCGTTCGCCAGCGTTCGCGACATCGGCGGCGCGCTGCAACGGGCCGGGTTCGCTCTGCCGGTCGCCGACGTCGATCGCGTTGACGTCGCCTATCGATCGCCGGGCCGCCTCATCGCCGCCCTCAGGAAGATGGGCGAAACGAACGCGCTGATCGACGGCCGCCGGCCGCTTCGGCGGGACGCCGCCGCGGCGGCGCTCGCCGCGCTTCAGGAAATGGGGCGCGAGAGGTTCGATCTGATCACGGCGACGGGATGGGCGCCGGCGACCAGCCAGCCGCGGCCTCTGGCCCCGGGATCGGCGAGCGCGTCGCTCGCCCGCGCCGTCCGGGACGCGACGCCCGAAGGCGACGTTTAGATCGCCTTCAGCGCTGAACTCGTCTCAGAGAAGCTGCTGTTGAGTTCGTTGCTGACTGCGGTCATGCCGACGACGATCGCAAGGAAAATGAGCGCGCCGATCAGCGCGTACTCGATCGCGGTCGCGCCCTCTTCGTCCGACGCGAACGCTCGCAAAAACGACGTCGCCCTAACCTGCTCTCGGGACGGCTTTCGTTCGCTGTCGGTCATAAAGCATCCCCCAACTGGGCCGCGAGCGGACGATCCGCTGACGCAAGGTTGTACTTCAGCGCCTCTCGCGGCCGCACCCACGCGAGGCGTTTCGCCGCCATAGGCTTCGGCGCGCCGCGCCATTTGCGGCAGACGAACAACGGCATCAGCAAGTGAAACGCCGCCCGCCGCTCGGACGCGAAGGCGCTCGGCGCAAGGCAAGCCGCCGACACGTCGATCGCCAATTCCTCCCGCAACTCTCGGACGAGCCCCTCTTCAGGGCTCTCGCCCGCCTCCAACTTGCCGCCGGGAAACTCCCAGAGGCCGCCGCTCTCGGCGTTGTCCGGCCGCTCCGCGATCAGCACCCGACCGTCCGCATCGATCAGGGCTGCAGCGACGACGATCAGAAGGTCCGCCACTTTTTCGCCCTAATCATTACGAGACCGACATTAACGGACCGTTTCGAAGCTCGCTTAATTTCGACCGGCGTAGTTGGCGGCCTCGCCGCGCGGCTCGCCGGCCGGCGTCGCCCGCGCGGCCCCGTCGCCCGGGGCCGGCGGGAAATACGCTACCCTGTTTTCCCGTCGAAGGTCGGCGAGCGCGTCGTTAACGCTCTTGTCGGCGAGGAACCGCGCGATGTCCTCGCGCACGGCGTCGAACTCGACGGTTTGCGCGCGCCGGCGATCCAGCACCTCAATGACGTGCCAGCCGTGCTCGGTGAAGAAAGGGCCTGCGCGCTCGCCTTTTGGCGTCGAGAACGCCGCCCTCGCGAGCCGGGGCGCCATGATCTCGCGGGAGAAGTAACCGAGCTCTCCGCCGAGCGGCGCCGTCGCGCGGTCGATGGATCGGGTCCGGGCGAGACGGCGGAAGTCGGCGCCGTCGCCAAGCGCGGCCATGATCTCGCGCGCCTCGGCTTCGGTCTCGACGACGATGTGGCGGGCGCGGACCTCGTCGCCGAGCCGCACGATGTCGCGTTGCGCCTCGTAAAGGCGCGCGACCGCTTCCGGCGTCGCCGCCTCCCCGACGCGCTCGTCGACGAAAGCCGCGGCGAGAACGCGCTCTCGCGCGGCCCGGGCGCGCCGCAACACGTCCGGATCGCGGTCGAGTCCGGCGTCGGACGCGGCGGCGGCGAGAAGGCGCTGGTCGACGAACCGGTCGACGAAGCCGCCGGCGAACGCGGCGCGCGCATCAAGCTCTTCGCCGTCGCGAAGCTCGCCGGCGGCGCGCGCGGCGGCGGCGATTTCGCTCAGGTGCACATAGCGCCCGCGGATTTGCGCGAGTATCGGATCGTCGATGTCGATGGGCGGGGCTTCGACGCGCGCGGTCGACCCATGCCGGGTCGCGGCCGCACGGCGCAGTTCGTCGATGATCCACAAGGACGAGACCGCGAGGACGATGCCCGACGCCGCGCAGTAGGCCCGGCCGCTGCGGCTCGGGAGCCAGCGCGCGAGATCGACGATAATGGCGCCGATGAAGCCGGCGCCGGACAAGAGGACGCCGCCGATGGCGCGGGTCCCGAAGACGACGCCGTGCCAGAGGGCGGCGTCGAGCGCGCCCGCGAGCCGCCAGACGGTCATGACGAGTTTGCCCAACGCGCGGGCGACGCGCGCGAGCGCCCGCCCGATGGCGGCGAGCGGACGGCTGGAGACGCCGCGTGAGTGGACCCGCCCGTCGGGCGTCGACAGCCGCGGCGCCGCGTCAGTCCGTTCGTCGTTGTCGACAGGCGCGGGAAGCGCCGGCGCGTTGCGCGGCGGCAGCGGCCGCGAAGGCGGCGCGCGGCGCGCGCCGGCTGCCGTTAGGCGTTCAAGCACGAGCGCCTCTTGCGGCGCTTCAAGCGCTCGTTCGCGGGCGATTGGCGTTCGTTGACACGCGAAACACCCAACTCTATCTCTCCCTCGCCGGCGACGCGCGCACGAAACGACTACCCGGCTTCCCTTTCCGGTCGCTTACCCAAACGATCGCGCTACGCCCCGATCGAGCGATTCTTGATCGGGACCGCCGCGGTCGCGATGAACGTCTTGGCCGCCGCGTGCGACGCGCTTCGCGAACCTCGCGCGCAAGATTGTACAACTCGAACGGAAGACGTCCGCCATGTCGATCATCGGAATAGCGAAGAAGGTGTTCGGGTCGTCAAACGATCGTCGCCTCAAGCCTCTATGGCGCCGCGTGGAAGCGATCAACGCGCTCGAGACGCAAATCGACGCGCTTTCCGACGACGAACTTCGCGCGCGCTCCGACGCGTTCCGCGCGCGCCTCGCCGACGGCGCGAAGCTCGACGACATTTTGGAGGACGCGTTCGCGACGGTGCGCGAGGCGGCGAAGCGCGCCCTGGGTCAGCGCCATTACGACGTGCAGCTCCTCGGCGGCATGGTGCTACACGAGGGCGGCGTCGCGGAAATGAAGACCGGCGAGGGCAAGACCCTCGTCGCGACCCTGCCCGTTTACCTGAACGCCCTGACGGGCCGCGGCGTCCATGTCGTCACCGTGAACGATTATCTCGCCCGCCGCGACGCGGAGTGGAGGGGCCGCGTCTACGAGCGCCTCGGCATGACAACCGGCTGCATCGTGCACGGACTGACGGACGCGGAGCGCCGTCAGGCCTACGCCGCCGACATCACCTACGGCACAAACAACGAATACGGCTTCGACTATCTGCGCGACAACATGAAGTCGTCGATGGAGGAGATGGTCCAGCGCGGCCACCACTACGCCATCGTCGACGAGGTCGATTCGATCCTGATCGACGAGGCCCGCACGCCGCTGATCATCTCCGGACCAACGGACGACAAGTCCGAGCTCTACATCACCATAAACGGCTTCATACCTCAGCTCGGCGAGGCGGACTTCGAGATCGACGAGAAGTCGCGCTCGGTGACGCTGACCGAGGAAGGCAACGAAAAGATCGAAGGCCTCCTCACCGACGCCGACCTTCTGCAGGGGGACAGCCTTTACGACGCGGTCAACATCTCCGTCGTCCACCACGTCAACCAGGCGCTGAAGGCCCACAAGGTCTTCCAGCGCGACAAGGACTACATCGTTCGCGACGACAAGGTCGTCATCATCGACGAATTCACCGGTCGGATGATGGAGGGCCGGCGCTGGTCGGAGGGCCTGCACCAGGCCGTCGAGGCGAAGGAGCAAGCGACGATCCAGCCGGAGAACCAGACTCTCGCGTCGATCACCTTCCAGAACTATTTCCGGCTCTACGAGAAGCTCTCCGGCATGACCGGCACGGCCCTGACGGAGGAGGCCGAGTTCCAGGACATCTACAAGCTCGCCGTCTCGGAGATCCCGACCAACAAGCCGATCGCCCGCGACGATATGGACGACGAGCTCTACATGACGGCGGACGAGAAATACAAAGCCGTCGCCGTCCAGATCGCCGACTGCCACCGCCGCGGCCAGCCTGTGCTCGTCGGCACCGTGTCGATCGAAAAGTCCGAGCTCCTCTCGAATTTGCTCGGCGACAAGAAGTTTTGGCGCGGCGTCGCCTAAGGCTTGAAGGCGCGCGCCGACGAACTGAAAGACAAGCATGCGGACGAAAAGGCGGAGCTTGAGGACCGCGCCGCGTATATCGACAGCGTCGCCGACCGGAAGGTCCCGATCCCGCACACCGTTCTGAACGCGCGCTTCCACGAACAAGAAGCCGACATCGTCGCCAACGCCGGCGCGCCGGGCGCGGTGACGATCGCCACCAACATGGCCGGCCGGGGCACGGACATTCAGCTCGGCGGCTCCGTCGACAAGGAGCGGATGGCGAGCCTCGCCGACGGCGACACCGAAGAAACGATCGCGACGAAGCGCGCCGACATCGAGGCGCGCATCGCCGACCAGAAAGGAAAAGTGCTTGAGGCCGGCGGCCTCTTCGTGCTCGCCACCGAGCGCCACGAGAGCCGGAGGATCGACAATCAGCTGCGGGGCCGTTCGGGCCGCCAGGGCGACCCGGGCGCGACCAAGTTCTTCCTCTCCCTCGAAGACGACCTGATGCGGATCTTTGGCGGCGGGATGGAGAAGATGCTGAAGCGCTTCGGCATCCAGCCGGACGAATCGATCGAGCATCCCTGGTTCACGAAGGCGGTGGAGACGGCGCAGAAGAAAGTCGAGCAGCGCAACTACGACATCCGTAAGAACGTTCTCAAGTTCGACGACGTCATCAACGATCAGCGCAAGGCGATCTTCGAACAGCGCATCGAGTTCATGTCGTCCGACACCGTCGACGACATCATCGCCGACATGCGCGACGAGCTTATCGGCGATCTCGTCGGCAAGCACATCCCGCCGAAGTCCTACGCCGAGCAATGGGACGTGGACGGCCTCGCCGCCGAAGCGGAGGATATCTTCGCCAAGCCCTTCCCCGTCAAAGAGTGGGCGGCGGAGGAAGGCGTCGCCGACACGGAGATTTCCGAGAAACTTGGCGAAGCCGCCAAGACCGCCGCAGCGGCGCGCGCCGCCGAGATCGGCCCTGACATCATGCGTCGGGTCGAGAAGGTCATTTTGCTGAACGTTCTCGACAATAACTGGCGCGAACACCTGCAGCAGCTCGACCATTTACGTTCCGTCGTCTGGATGCGCGGGCACGCCCAGCGCGACCCGATCAACGAGTTCAAGACGGAGGCGTTCGCCCTGTTCGAAGGCCTCCTCGACGGTCTGCGCCGCGACGTCGTGCGCGCCGTCATGCGGCTGCAGCGCGCTCCGGAGCCGCCCCAACCCGTGCGTGCGCCGAGCGACATGACGGAAACGCATCTCGATCCGTTCACCGGCGAAAACGAAATGGCCGAGGTCGGCGCAGGCGCGGCGGCCGGCCTCGCCGCGCCGCGCACGCGCGCGCCCGCGACCGTCGGCGCGGCGAGCGGCGCCTCGGCCGGCGTCGCCACGATGTCAGCGCGCAACCGCTCGCGCACGGTCGACGAGAACGACCCGAACACCTGGCGCAACACGCCGCGCAACGCGCCCTGCCCCTGCGGCTCCGGCAAGAAGTACAAGCACTGCCACGGCGCGATTTAGCGCCGCCGCGGCCGGCCTGAAGATTTTGCGCGGTCGGATCCGCAACATTCAGGCGGTCAATCCGACAAAAGTCGTTATTTGGAACCGTGCGCGGCCCGTTGTGGCGCGACCGTTAGGAGACGCGTGACATGGACATCGAAACGACCGTCGCCGTTGTCGGGGCCACCGGCGCTGTAGGGCGGGAGATCATCGCGATCCTCGACGAGCGCTTGTTCCCCGCGCGCGAGGTGGTCGCCCTCGCCTCGCGCCAGTCGATCGGCCGGGAGGTCTCGTTCGGCGAGCGCACCCTCGCCTGCCGCGATCTTGAGACTTTCGATTTTTCGACCGCCGACATCGCGCTCTTCGCGGCGGGCGGCGACGTCGCCAAGACGTGGGCGCCGAAAGCGGCGGCCGCCGGCGCCATGGTCATCGACAATTCGTCCGTCTTCCGCATGGACCCCAACGCGCCGTTGATCGTGCCGGAAGTCAACGCCGACGCGATCATGGGCGCCCGGAAGAAAAACATCGTCGCCAACCCGAACTGTTCGACGGCGCAGCTTGTCGTCGCGCTGAAGCCGCTCCACGACGCGGCGCGCATCAAGCGCGTCATCGTCTCGACCTACCAGTCGACGTCCGGCGCGGGGCGCGACGCCATGGACGAGCTTTTCAACCAGACGAAAGGCATTTTCGTCAACGACCAGCCTGAGCCGGCCCAGTTCACCAAACAGATCGCGTTCAACGTAATACCGCATATCGACGTTTTCATGGAGGACGGCGCCACCAAGGAAGAGTGGAAGATGGTCGTCGAGACGAAAAAGATCCTCGACCCGGCGATCAAGCTCCACGCCACGTGCGTCCGTGTGCCAACCTTCGTCGGCCACGCCGAGGCGGTGACGGTCGAATTCGAAAACCCGATCTCGGACGATGAAGCGCGGGAGATCCTGCGCGAGGCGCCAGGCGTCCTGATTTTCGACAAGCGCGAGGACGGCGGCTACATGACGCCGGTCGAGTGCGTCGGCGATTTCGCGACGTTCGTCAGTCGTCTGCGCGTCGACCCGACAGTCGACAACGGCCTCTCCTTCTGGTGCGTCTCGGACAATCTGCGCAAGGGCGCGGCGCTGAACGCCGTCCAGATCGCAGAACTTCTTCTCAATCGCGGGCTCGTCGGAGCGCGCCCGTGAGCGCTTCGCGCGCCGACGACGCCCCGAACGGCGCGGCGGACGGCGCGGCGGGCGTTCAAGACGCGCAAGACGCCAAGGACGCCGTCCGTCTCGGCCTCATCTTCGCCGTCGCCGCCTACGCGATCTGGGGCCTCTTTCCGATCTACATCAAACAGGTCGCCTCGGTTTCGCCGCTCGAGGTCGTCGGCCATCGGATCGTTTGGTCCGTGCCGTTCGGCGCCGCGATCCTTGCGCTGCGCAAACAGTGGCCCGAGACGATCGCAGCATTCCGCAACATGCGGCTCCTGCGCGCGCTCGCCTTTTCGTCCGCCGTCATCGCGCTGAACTGGCTCTTCTATGTGTGGGCGGTCGCAAACGATCGCGTGCTCGAGGCGAGCCTCGGTTATTACATCAACCCCCTGATGTTCGTCGCGGCGGGCGTCGTCGTGATCGGCGAACAGCTAAGCCGGGCGCAGACGATCGCCGTCGCGCTCGCCTGCCTTGGCGTCGCCGCCCTGACGATCGGCGCCGGCGTTTTTCCCTGGGTCGCGCTCATTCTCGCCTGTTCGTTCACGACTTACGGGTTCGTCCGTAAAACGACGAACGTCGGGGCCATGCCGGGGCTCTTCATCGAGACCGTGTTGCTGGCGCCGTTCGCGCTCGCGACGCTCTTCTGGCTTGCGCAGACGCGCGGCCTCGCCTTCGTCGACGAGGGCCCGGGCATGGCGACGCTGCTCGCGCTCGGCGGGCCCGTGACGGTGGGCCCGCTCGTTCTGTTCGCCCTTGCGGCGCGGCGGCTCAAGCTGTCGACGATCGGCTTCATCCAGTACATCGGGCCGACGGGGCAGTTCTTCCTCGGCCTCTACTACGGGGAGACGTTCACCCTCGCCCATGGGATCTGCTTCGGGCTGATCTGGACCGCGCTCCTCGTCGTCAGCGTCGACGCGGTGCGCAAGCAACGCGGCGCCGATTGCGCCGGGCCGCCGTCCGCCGCCGGCGGGTTCAAGCGACGCTTCGGCCTGCGCCGGCCCGCGGACCGGACGTGAGGGAACCATCGTTTCCGCCGGCGCGCCGCGTCGAGATCGGCGACGGCGTCGGCCTCGCCGCCTACGAGATGGGGGAAGCGCGCGGCGCCCGGCCGCCCGTCGTACTGCTCCACGGCTGGCCCGAAATCGCGCGCGCATGGCGCCGGCAATTGCCGGCGATAGCGGCGGCGGGCTTTCGAGCGATCGCGATCGACCTTAAGGGCTTCGGCGCTTCCGACGCGCCCCACGACGTCGCGGCCTATTCAGCCGCGGCGATGGCGGACGATTTCGTCGGTCTCCTGAACGCCCTCGATATCGATCGGGCGATCTTCTGCGGCCACGACTGGGGCGGCGCCGTCGTCTGGCCGATGGCCCAGCGCCGGCCGGCGCGCGGAGCCCGCGCGCTAAGCGTAAGCACGCCCCCCCCGGCGGGGAGGCCACCGCCGCCCGCGCGAAGACAGAGAGGC
>JBHJHE010000062.1:0-37692 GCA_050331095.1 Parvularculaceae bacterium | reverse complement strand
AAAAAAATTCAAAAAACCGCGCCGCCCCCGCCGCGCCCCCCCTGCCTCTCCGGTGCCTGGCTGCGCCGGGCGCCGGCCCGCCGGCCCGGCGCCGCAGACGAATTTAGTTTTGTTTGTAGCTAAGGCGCGCTTCGCCGACGCCGTACTCGACCGTCAGAAGGCCAGGGAACGGAACGTCGCTGTCCTGCGTGACGACCGCCGTGAACGAGGCGTTGTTGTCCACCGCGATCCGGTCAGTGACGAGCAGCGAGCGGGTCGCGAACTCGTTGACGTCGGATTGCAGCGTGATGCGGCAGTTCGGCAGGTAGATGAGGCCTTCAGCCGTGACGTTCGACGTCGAACCAAACACCAGGCGGTCCGAGTTGCCGTTGAAGTCCGCCTGGAAGATGACGAAGCCTTCGTAGTCGCCGGACTGGAGACCCGAGAGATCAACGTTGCCGTCGAGACGGTAGGTGCGGTTGCCGCCGCGGTTCGCCGTTTTTTCAAGGACGAGAAGAACGTTGTCGCCTTCAAGCGTCCCGCCGTCGGCGACGTTGAAGTTGCCCTCGAACGTGTGGACGCCCGGATTGAGGACGAGCGTGCCGCCCGTGGCCACGGTGACGTTGCCGCAGTTGACGGCGGGATCGAGCGTCACGGTCTGGCCGGCGAGAACGACGAGGTTCTGCGGGTTGCTGCACGACGCGTTCGATTCCGTCGGGTAGGAAAGCGTGCCGAACGGATCCGGGTTTTGCGACGAGCACTCGCTCGCTTCGTTCGCCGGCGTCAGGACGCCGTTGCCGTCCGTGCGGAAGTTGTTGGTGCGCGGCGCGCAGTAGCCGCCGAGGTTGGCGACGCCATTGTTGTGGACGCGGATCGCCTGGCCGCGGGTGTGCAGGTAGACGGTGCAGTCCGCGTTGAACTCGGCCCCGTTCTTGATTTCCAAGCCACGGTTGCGCGGATCCGTGAAGTAGACGCAGGACGTGGAGCCGAGCGCCGGGGCTTCCGAGTGCTCGGCGACCGACGCGGCGCTGACGCCGAGGCCCGACCCGAACGGGTTCGCGTACGTCGTGCCGATTTCGGCCAGAAGCGAGGCTTCGAGCGCGCCCGAACCGTTGAAGTCCGGCTCAAACGCGTAGGCCTGGCCGTTCGACAGGTCGAGCGAGGACTGGTTATAGTTGTTCGCCTGCGCCGCGGACACGAAGGTCACGTTGGAAGGCGAAATGGCGCTGCTCGACAGCTGAAGCTGCGCGAGAAGCGTGTTCTGGAACGCTTGCGAGGCGTTCGCCGGCTCTTGCGACAGGGCCGCAAGCATGGCGGCGTCGAGCGACGCCTGGACTTTTTCTTTCTCCGTGACCGCCCGATTGTAGTCGATCGCCGCGCCCGCGACGATGAACAGGACGAAACCAGCGACGGCGAACAACACGGCGATCGAGCCGCGCGTTTCCACCATCATTCTCTTGAACGTGTTGCTCATGGTGCTCCCTCTTGAAAAGCCGACTTCCGTTCGATGCCTGCAATAGGAGCGGGGCCATGAACCCCAATTTAAAGAAAATTGTCCCTAGGTTAATGCGCGTTCGGACATTGTCGCGACCGTGCGCCGAAACCTTCAAAGCTAAATGACTGAATTTTCATGACAAAATCGACAGGCGGGAAACCCCTTGGAAAGAGGCCTGAACGATTTTCCGCTAACCATAGCGAAATTTTTTTAAAATCCGCGCGCAGAAAAATTCCTTCGCTGCGCGCGACGATCGGGTCGCGGAAAGTCGGCGTCGGCGCCAAGAACGGCTTTCAAGGGAGGGGCGCTGGCGCCGACGCGTGAAGATTTGCAAGCTCGGCGCCAGCCGCGGGTTAGCGCGCAGGAGGGGCGTTCGATGTTTTATGTGCTTCAACTAATCGCCGTCGGCGTTCTCGCGCTCGTCGCCGTCAATGTCTGGAACGCGTGGCGCGGCGGCCGGGCGCAGGTCGTAGATCGGCATAAGCCGGGCGTTTCGGGGCCCGCCGCCGGCGACACGCCGGTCGGGCGCGCCGTCGCGGCGCTGTCGGGCTTCGAAGACGCCCAGGCCGAGTTGAAGGCCGCCTATCCGATCGTTTTCGCCATGTTGGGCGGCTATCTGAACGCCCACACGGTCGGCGAGCATGGCGGGCCTGAGGGGGCGGTGAAAGAGATGGTCGCCGACTGGGCGCCGCGCAGGGACGAAGCGTCCCGCGAACTAACGCGTCTTCTCGCCGACGCGCCCGAGGAGCGGGACGCTCGCGCCGTCGTCCTCGCCGCCTGCGACGCCGATTTCGACCGAGAGGGCTATCGCGCCTGGCTCGTTTGGCTGCTCGGCCAGTTCAACAGGCCGTCGGACGAGCCATGAGGCCGCGCGTCGCGCTGGCTGCGGCCCGCCAATACGGCTAAAGACCTGCGTCTGCGGGTTTGTTGGTTGGGATGCCGCCGCTCGATCCTGAACATATGCGCATGCTGACCGGCGCGGCGTTGTTCGCCAGCGTCTTCCTGTTGCCTTTCTTCCAGGAGGACCTGGCCGTTCTGACGGCCGCCACCGCGTCGCTCGCCGGGGCCGCTCCCTGGTTCGCGCTGCTGATAACGATTGTCGTCGGGCTCACGGCGAGCGACGTCTGGAAGTACTGGCTCGGCTGGTTCGCCCGACGATACGATTGGGCCCACAAGTTCGCCGAGAAACCGGGCGTTCGAACCGCCGGGCGTCTCATTCAGGACGAACTGTACAAAACCCTGCTGACCGCGCGTTTCGTTCCGGGAACGCGCATTCCGACTTACGTCGCGGCGGGTTTCTTCGGCGCGCCGTACGGCCCGTTCGCGCTCTACGTCGCGTCGACGGCCTTTCTCTACGCGGCGATGACGTTCGTCGTGTTCCACGCCGTGGGCGAGGTGGCCGGCGAGCGGGCGATCGTGGCGGCCCCGGTCGCCGCCGTTACGCTCGCGATCAGCTATGTTAGCTGGCGTTTCGCCCGACGCAGAAGCGCGAACGGCGCAGAGCCCGCGCAGGATGAGAAAGAATAAAGGAGCGGATGGATGGATTTCGCCCTCACCGACGATCAGGAAGCGATCCGCGAAATGGCGATGCGTTTCGCGGCCGACGAATTGGCGCCCAACGCAGGGAAGTGGGACGAGGAAAAGCATTTTCCCGTCGACGTCATCAAGAGCGCGGCGGAGCTAGGCCTCGCTGGTATCTACGTACGCGAGGAATTGGGCGGCTCCGGCCTCGGCCGTCTCGACGCGGCCATCGTCTTCGAAGCGCTGTCGGAGGGGTGCGTCTCCACCGCCGCCTACATTTCCATCCATAATATGTGCGCCTGGATGATCGACGCCTTCGGCGATGACGACCTGCGCGCGAGGTTCGTGCCGCGGCTCGCGTCGATGGAGCGGCTGGCGAGCTACTGCCTCACCGAGCCGGGCTCGGGCTCCGACGCCGCGGCGCTTCGCACCAAGGCCGAGCGCGACGGCGACCATTACGTCCTCAACGGCTCGAAGGCGTTCATTTCCGGGGCCGGCGTCAGCGACGTCTATGTCGTCATGGTCCGCACCGGCGAGGACGGTCCGCGGGGGATCTCGGCCGTGGTCGTGGAGAAGGACGCGCCGGGCCTCTCGTTCGGCGCCAACGAGCGGAAAATGGGCTGGAACTCCCAACCGACCGCGGTGGTGACGTTCGAGGACTGCCGCATTCCGGTCGCCAACCGCATCGGCGAGGAGGGAGAGGGCTTCAAGTTCGCCATGAAGGGCCTCGACGGCGGGCGGCTCAACATCGCCGCGTGCTCCCTCGGCGCGGCGAATGCGGCGCTGAAAGCGGCGCTCGACTATTCGAACGAGCGGCGCGCCTTCGGCAAAAGGCTGAACGAGCAGCAGGCGCTGCAGTTCAAGCTCGCCGACATGGCCACCAACCTCGAGGCCGCGCGAACGATGCTCTACCAAGCCGCGTGGAAGCTCGACCAGAGCGCGCCGGACGCGACCCGCTTCTGCGCCATGGCCAAGCGCCTCGTCACCGACGTCGGTTTCGACGTCGTCAACGACGCCCTGCAGATGCACGGCGGTTACGGCTACCTCCGGGACTATCCGTTGGAGCGCCTCCTGCGCGACGTGCGCGTCCACCAGATCCTCGAGGGCGCGAACGAGATCATGCGCCTCATCGTGGCGCGGGATCTGTTGAAGCCGTACCAGGTTTGACGAGGCCCCGACGCGACGGACGGCGTTGCCGTTCGCTGTCGCCCGGCTAGCCTTGCTTCATGTCGTGGTTCGTCAGATCCGCCGTCGCGCTCGCCATGGGCGCAAGCCTGGCCGGTTGCGTCGTCTCTATCGAGGAAGACGACGTTTTCCTGCCGGAGATGGCGGAGGGCACGACCTTCACGATCATCGACGAAGACGTGACGCTGTTCGAGCTTAATCGGCCTCGCGACGGCCTCTTCGAAGAGATGGGCGTTTCGATCGCTCGAGGCTCGTTCACAGCGCCGACCGGACGCATCGCCTATCGCCTGGCCCGGCGATCATCGGCGGACGGGCCGCTTATCGTCTATTGCGGCGGCAACAGTTTCGACGCGCCGTCTCATGGCGACCTCGCGATCTGGAAGCTCGCCGCTCACGGCGACGCCCTTATCTGGGACTATCCGGGCTACGGCGACAGCGGCGGCGCGCCGAGCGTTTCATCCTTCCAACAGGCCGCGGCCGCGCTCGCGGAGCGAGTGGCGGGATTTCGCCGCAACGAAGGCCAGTCCGTCGTTTTTTGGGGACATTCTCTCGGCGGGTTCGTCTGCGCTGAGATGGCGGCGCGGGCGGGCGCAACGGCGATCGTGTTCGAAACGTCCGCTCCGTCAACGCGCGCTGCGGCCCGCTACATGCTGCCGCCGATCGTTCGGGCGTTCGTGCGCGTGCGTCTCGCGTCGACGATCGCCGCGTTCGACATCCCGCAAACGCTAGAAGGAACGCGGATCCCTGCGCTCGTGCTGGCGGGTCGGCGCGACCGGATCCTACCGCCGATCATGAGCGAAGAACTCGCCGCGGCGCTGCGCGCCAACGGCCACGACGTCGCGTTCCACGAATTTCCGGACGCGAACCATTTCCATATCGGCTTTCAGCCTGAGTACGAGACGGTTGTCGCCGACGCCCTCGGGCGCCTATACGGGCCGGCGACGGAACCGAAAGAGCCCGAATGAGCGACGACATTCTGTTCGATGAAATCGGCCGGTGGGGCGTCGTTACGCTCAATCGGCCGTCGGCGCTGAACGCGTTGAACCTGCCGATGGTCGCGGCCTTCCATGAAAAACTGCTCGCCTGGGAGACCGCGCCGCACGTCGCTGCGGTGATGGTGAAAGGCGCCGGCGGCAAGGCCTTCTGCGCCGGCGGCGACATCCGCGTCATTTACGAGAACGCCAGGACCGATCCGGAAGGCGTCGCCGCGTTCTTCCGCGAGGAGTACAAGAACAACGTCGCGATCCACCGGTTTCCGAAGCCCTTCGTCGCCATGATCGACGGCATCGTCATGGGCGGCGGCGTCGGCGTTTCGGTGCACGGCGATTTTCGGGTCGTTGGCGATCGGACGATGTTCGCGATGCCGGAGACCGGGATCGGCCTTTTCCCCGACGTCGGCGGCGGCTACTTCATGCCCCGCCTGCATGACGGGCTCGGATTATATTACGCGCTGACGGGCGCGCGCGCGAAAGCCGCCGACTGCATGGCCGCCGGCGTCGGCACGCACTACGCGCCGGGCGACGATATGGCGGCGCTCGAGAAAGACCTAATGGAGGCTAGCCTCGGCGGCCATCCGCATGCGGATATCGAGGCGGTCCTTGACGCCCACGCCGGCGATCCGGGCCACGCCGCCGTCAACGACCGCCGCGACCAGATCAAGGCGCACTTCGAAAACCCGGCTAGCCTTCAAAGCCTTCTCGACAGCCTCGCCGCAGACGGCGGCCAGTTCGCGACCGAGACGCTCGAGACGTTGAACCGCATGTCGCCGACGTCGATGGCGATCACGTTCGAGCAGATGAGGCGCGGCCACGGCCTCGACTTCGAAGACGTCATGCGCATGGAGTTCCGCATCGTCCGGCGCATCCTCGAAGGCCACGATTTTTTCGAAGGCGTGCGCGCCCAGATCATCGACAAGGACCGCAATCCGACCTGGTCGCCGGCGGCGCTCAGAGACGTCGCGGCGGGCGACGTAGACAAGTACTTCGAGCCGCTCGGCGCGGCGGAACTGGAGCTGTCATGAAGCTGTACGGATCATTGACGTCGCCTTTCGTGCGCGTCGCGCGCATCGCCGCGATCGAGCTTGGGCTCGCTGACCGCGTCGAATTCGTCCCCACGATCGTGAAGCCGACAGACCGCAATGACGGCTACGCGTCGACCAACCCGCTGCGCAAAGTGCCGGCGCTCGAACTCGACGACGGAACGACGGTCGTCGACAGCCGCGTCGTCGTCGAACGTCTGAACGCGGAGGCGGGCGGCGCAATCGTGCCCGCCGCGGGGCCGGAGCGGATCGACTGCCTCAACCGCTACGCCGTCGTCAGCGGCTCCACCGACGCGCTCGTCCTCGTCATGTACGAGACGCGCGTGCGGCCCGAGGCGCTGCGCTGGGACGCGTGGGTGGACGACCAGGTCGACAAGACGAAAACGGCGATCGCCTGGTGCGAGGAGCGGGTCGGAGCGTTCTCCGCCGACTTCGATCTTGGCGCCATCGGTCTGGTCGCGATGCTCGACTACGCCGCGTTCCGCTTTCCCGAAACGCCATGGCTCGCCGAGACTCCGGCGCTGCGCCGCCACATGGACGATCTCGGCGCGCGCCCAAGCGTCGCGGAGACGGCGCCGCGGGACGGCTGATCCGCCCACGGCATTGCCAGAACAAGAATAAACAAGGGAGCGACGCCATGGCGAAGGCCGCATTCATCGGACTGGGGATCATGGGCGGGCCCATGGCCGTCAATCTCGCCAAGGCCGGCCATGACGTCGCGGCGTTCGATTTGTCCGAGGCCGCCCGGTCGGCGGCGACGGGCTGCCGTCCCGCCGCCAGCATGGGCGAGGCCGTCGACGGGGCCGAGATCGTCGTGACGATGCTCCCCGCCGGCAAGCACGTTCGCGAGGTGTACGAAGGACCGGGCGGCGTCTTCGAGAACGCGGCGGACGGCGCGCTCTTCATCGATTCCTCGACCATCGACGTCGCTAGCGCGCGCGCGACGATTTCGGCGGCGGCTGAAAAAGGGTTCGCCATGGTCGACGCGCCCGTTTCGGGCGGCGTCGCCGCCGCGACGGCCGGCACGCTGACGTTCATGGTCGGCGGCGAGGCGGACGCGTTCGCCCGCGCGAGGTCGGCGCTCGACGCCATGGGCAAGAACGTCTTCCACGCGGGCGCCGCCGGCAACGGTCAGGTCGCGAAGATCTGCAACAACATGCTCCTCGGGATCTCGATGATCGGCGCATGCGAGGCTTTCAACCTCGCCAAGAAGCTCGGCCTCGACGCCCAGACGTTCTTCGATATCGCCTCGACCGCTTCTGGGCAGTGCTGGTCGGTGACGACCTATTGTCCCGCGCCGGGGCCGGTGCCGGCCGCGCCGTCGAACAGGGACTACGCGCCGGGCTTCGCGGCGGCGATGATGCTGAAGGACCTGCGCCTCGCCCAGGACGCCGCCCACGCTGCGCGCGCAGCGACGCCCCTCGGCGCGCAAGCCGAGGCGCTCTACGCGCTGATGGAGGCGGCCGGCCGCGACGATCTCGATTTTTCGGGGATCATGCGGCTGATCGCCGGCGAACTCTGACGCGCATTTAAAGCCGGCGCGCCGTCGCCTATTTATCCGGCGATGACCCCGCCCGCCCACGCCGGCCGCTTCGACGAGATTTCGACGAAGCCGCAGAATTTCACCCGCGTCGTCGCCCGAATGTCGGCAACCCTGTCCGGCCCGAAGATGCGGCGCTGGCGGTTCCGCATGGCGGCGGCGCTCGCCATCACCATCGTCGCGAAACTGTTCGCCGTCGCCGCGCCGGTCTGGCTCGGCGAGGGCATCAACAACGTCGTCGACGGCGGCGCGGCTGCGCCGTTCATCGGGTTTTTCGTCCTGTTCGCCGGGGCGCGGTTTCTTTCAAACGGCCTGCCCCAGGCGCGCGACGCTTTCTTCTCGCGCGTCACGCAGGAGGCGAACCGCATCGTCGCCGTCGAGGCCTTCGCCCACGCCCAAAGCCAGCCCTTGCAGTTCCATCTGACGCGGCGCGCCGGCGCGGTGAACCGCATCATCGAGCGCGGCGCGGCGTCGATCGAGTTTCTCCTGCGCTTCCTCGCCTTCAATATCGGGCCGACGCTGATCGAACTTGCGCTCGCCGCGGCCGTGATGGCGACGCTTTATTCATGGCGTCTCGCCGTTGTCGCCGTCGCGACCGTCGCCGCCTACGCCCTCGCCACGGTGGCGATCACCGAATGGCGCAATGTCCTGCGCCGCGCGCTGAACGAGGCGGACACGGAGCTTCGCGCGATTTCGACGGACACGCTGTCGAACTTCGAAACCGTCAAGTCGTTCAGCGCGGAGACGCGCGAGGCCGGCCGCTACGACGCGGCGATGCGGCGCTACAACGACCGCTTCGTCGTCTCGCTGCGGTCGCTCAACGTCCTCAACGCCGCTCAGGAGTTCATCATGACGGCGGGGCTTTTCGGCGCGGTGCTGGCGGCGGCGTTCCTGGTGCGCGACGGCGCGCTCAAGGCCGGCGACATCACGGCCGTCATGCTGATGCTGACGAACATCTATCGCCCCCTGAACATTCTCGGGTTCGCATGGCGAGAGATCAAACAGGGCGCCGTCGACATTGAAAAGCTCTACGATCTCATGGATCTCGAGCCGACGATCCGGGACGCGCCGAACGCCAGAGAGATCGCGCGCCGCAACGGCGCCGCCGGCGAAATCCACTTTGAAGGGGTCTCGTTCGCCCATGAAGGCCGCGCGTCCGGCTTGCGGGACGTCGATTTCGTCGTCCCGTCCGGCGCGTTCGTGGGCCTCGCCGGGCCGTCGGGGGCCGGCAAGTCCACGATTTTACGATTGCTTCTTCGGTTCTACGATCCGGGGCGGGGCCGCATTCTGATTGACGGGGTCGACGTGCGCGAGATCGCCCAGGCGTCGTTGCGGCGCGCGATCGGCGTAGTGCCCCAGGAGGTGGCGCGCTTCAACGACACCTTGCGGTTCAACCTCGCCTATGGCGATCCGACCACCGACGATACGGCGATCCGGCGGGCGGCGGAGCGGGCCCAGCTCGGCGCGTTCATCGACGCTCTGCCGGCGGGCCTCGACACGCGCGTGGGCGAGCGGGGCCTTAAGCTCTCCGGCGGTGAAAAACAGCGCGTCGGGATCGCGCGCGCGATCTTGATGGATCCGATGATCCTCATCCTCGACGAGGCGACGTCCTCGCTCGATTCCGAAACCGAGAAAGACGTACAAGCCGCGCTCGCCGAAGCCGCGCGAGGGCGAACGACCATCGCCGTCGCGCACCGCCTGTCGACGCTCGCCCGCGCCGACGACATCGTCGTGCTTGACAATGGGCGCGTCGTCGAAACCGGCCGGCACGAAGCGCTTCTTGCGCGCGACGGTCTCTATGCGGCGCTTTGGCGGCGGCAAACGGAAGACGCGTCGCGCCCGTTCGAGGTCGTCGCGCCGGCCGACGCGACGGCGCGTTAGATCTGCGCCTGGGCTACCCGCGCGTCGCGTCCCGCGGCGATCGCGCGTTCGATGGCGACGCGCAGATCGTTTTTCTTGAGCGGTTTCGACAGATAGCCGTCCATGCCAGCGTCGAGGCAGCGCGCCTTGTCCTCCACCATGGCGTGAGCGGTGACGCCGATGATCGGCCGATCCGCCGACGGACCGTCGCCGGCGCGCAGCCGCCGCGTCGCCTCAAGGCCGTCCATCTCCGGCATCGACACGTCCATCAGGACGACGTCCGGCGGATCCGCCACGGCGAGATCGATCGCCTCCTGGCCGTTCGACGCGATGCGGGCCTCGCAACCGAGGCTCTTGAGCATTTTGGTGACGACGAGCTGGTTCACCGGATTGTCCTCCGCGACGAGGACGCGCAGCGGCGCGCCCGTCGGTCCGACGAGCGCGCCGGAGCCGGCGTTCGCGACCGCGCCCGCGACGACGGCCGGCGTCGCGTCGGTCGCCTCGAAAGGGATGCGAAAGCTGAAGGTCGAGCCGACGCCCACCTCGCTCGCGACGTCGATCGAGCCGCCCATCATCTCGACGAAGCGTTTCGTGATGGCGAGGCCGAGGCCCGTGCCGTCGTAGGCGCGCGTGCTGGCGCCGTCGGCTTGTTCAAAGGCGGAGAAAATCCGTTCGAGCTTTTCGGCGGGCACGCCGCAGCCCGTGTCCTCAATGTCGATGACGAGCATCGCCTGCCCGTCGTCTTCTTCGGCGCGCGCGCTGACGACGACGCGCCCTTCGTCCGTGAACTTCACTGCGTTGCCGATCAGGTTCACAAGGATCTGTCGCAAGCGCCCCTCGTCGCCGAGGAGCGCGAGATCGTCCGCGAGCGCTGGTTCGACGATGAGATCGACGCCCTTCGCGCGGGCCGCCGTGTCGAGGAGCGCGGCCACGTCTTCGACGGCCGCGAGCGGCGAGAACGGCGCGTTCGCGAGCAGCATCTTGCCGGCTTCGATTTTCGAGAGGTCGAGGATGTCGTTGATAATCATCAGCAGATGCTGACCGGAGCGCGCGATGACGTTGATCATGTCCCGCTGTTCGTCGGAGAGATCGCCGTCGAGAAGGAGAGACGCCATGCCGACGACCCCGTTCATGGGCGTACGGATCTCGTGGCTCATGTTCGCGAGAAACTCGGACTTGGTTCTGTTGGCGGCCTCGGCCGCGTCGCGCGCGCCCCGCAATTCGTCAGACAGAGCGACGAGGCGGGCCTCCCGCGTCTTCGACTCCGTCAGATCCACATAGGTCACGACGAAGCCGGCGTCGCCTTCAAGCGCGCGCACGCTCTCGGCGATCGTTAGGCCGTTCGTTTGTTGGCGCATGGTGCGGAAGACGCCGTCGCGCGCGATCGCCGCGTGGCAAGCTTCCAGATAGGCGTCGATCGTGTCGAACTCGTATGCGCCGACTTTGATCCCCTTCGAGATGAGTTGCCTGACGTCGCGGCCAACCCGCCAGGACGTCTCCGGCAAGCCCGAGAAGTCGATCGCTTTCTGGTTGAGGGCCATGATTTCGTTATTCGGCCCGCAAACGCATACGCCGTGCGCCATCGATCGAATGACGGTGTCGAGGAGATGGGAGCGCGCGGCGAGTTCCGCCGTCCGCGCGGCGACGTCGCGTTCGAGGTCGGCGTTGGCGCGCTCGATGCGTCGGCGGCTCTCCACGACTTCCGTGACGTCCTTCGTCCATCCGCGTACGCCGCGGTAAGCGCCGTCGGCGTCGTAAAAATGATTGAACGTTGCGGAAAGCGTGCGCGGGCGCCCTTCGGCGTCGAGCGCTTCGTATTCGAAAAAACGCACGTTTCGGCGCGAGCGTGCGGCCGCGCGCAAGTATTCGCGCTCATACTCATCGCTCGCGTAGTGGGACTCCGGAAGGACGGCGTCGATCGAGCGGCCGACGAGGTCGATCGGGTCGAGGCCGAAAAGTTCGTTCGTGTTTGGGGAGACGTACGTGATGTTGAGGTTCTCGTCCGTCTCCCACGCCCAGTCCGACGCCATCTCCATGAAGCCGCGCAGGGCGTCGCGCGCGCGGTTCGCGACCGTTTCGGCGCGGGCGCGCTCCTCGTGCACGGCGGCGATGAGGTCGCCGATGCGGCTGAACTCACGGAAGCCGATGGCGACGCCGCCAAGGGCGATGATCGCCGCCAGCTTCGTCGTAAAGTCGCCGATGACGAAGAGGTAGATCGCGAACGGCCCGGCGACGAGCGCCATGATCACGCGGCTGGTCAGCTTGAAGACGGCGAAGGAGGCCCCGGCGCTGACCGCGCAGAAACAAGCGAAGATCAACTGCATCAACTGCTCGCGCGGCGTCGAAACGGTGGCGAGCTGGAGCAGCGCGGCGGTGATCGCGGTGGAGAAAATCGCCGAGATCACGGTGGTCCAACGCAGGATGCCGCGCGCGCGCGCCGGCGAGACGTCGGAGACGTCGGCGCGTATCCACCAGGCCGCGCGGCCAAGGGCGAGAATGTTGAAGGCGACGGCGATGACGATGACGTTCGCCGGCATCCGGTCGGCGTAAGCGAGCGCCAGCATGTCCGAACACGCGACGATCGTGACGAGCACGAGCGGAAGCCGACGCTGGAGCTCGCGCAGGCGCCAGGTCGCGACGTCGTCGCGGGTCGCGGCTGTCTCCCCCGCCGCCGGCCAGCGCGGCGTCGCCGCCATAAGCCTACCTCTGTATCGCGCAGATCTCCCGATCTTTGGCCCAAAGGCGTTAAGTCGTGGTTTACCGTTGAGCGTAAAGACGGGCGTTCAGCGCACCAGGGTGAGCCGGGCGGCCGCGCGCGTCACGCCCGTGTAGAGCCAGCGCGCGCCATGGTCGCGGAAGGCGTAGCTTTCGTCGAAGAGCACCACCTCGTCCCACTGCGAGCCCTGGGCCTTGTGGACTGTGAGGGCGTAGCCGTAGTCGAATTCGTCCGCGCCGCGCCGCTCGGGGAACGGCACCTGGTCGGCCCCGTCGACGAACATGCGCTGCGGCACCGAGATGTCGACCTTCTTGCCGCCGTCCTCCGGGGCCACAGTCAGACGGGTCCGGGCGCCCCGTGCGCTTCTGCGCGCGGCGACGGTCCAGATGCCGCCGTTCAGGAGGCCCTTGCGTTTGTTATTACGTAAGCAGACGAGTTTCTCGCCGGCGGCGGGCGTTGCGTCGTCGAAGCCCTTCAGCGAGCGGATGCGGTCGTTGAATTTCTTCCGCGTCCGGTTGACGCCGACGAGCACCTGGTCGGCGTTGAGGATCGTCTCGGCGTCGATTGCCCGGCGGTCGACGACGCGGCAGGCGTCGCCGTAATCCGCAGCGTCCTCTGACGCCTCGCAACCTTCGCGGATCGCCATCGACAGGCGGATGATCGGATTGTCCGCCGCCTGTCGATGGATTTCCGTCAGCATGAAGTCGGGCTCGGCGTCGGTGAAGTAGCCGCCGCCCTTGACGGGCGGCAGTTGCGCCGGGTCGCCGAGCACGAGCACCGGCCGGCCGAACGACAGGAGATCGCGGCCGAGGTCTTCGTCCACCATTGAGCATTCGTCGATGACGATGAGGTCGGCCTTCGAGGCGGGGGCGTCGCGCCGCAGGGCGAAGCTGGGGCCGTCCTCGCCGTCATCCTCCGTCGGCCGATAAATCAACGCGTGGATCGTCGAGGCGTCCTCGCAGCCCTTCTGCCGCAGAACGTGCGCCGCCTTTCCAGTGTAGGCGGCGAACGCCACTTCGCCGTCGACGTTCTCCGCGACGTGGCGCGCGAGCGTCGTCTTGCCAGCGCCGGCGTAGCCGAACAGCCGGAACACCTGGGTCGTCGGCGCACGGATCCAATCGTCGACGGCTTTGAGCGCCGCGTCCTGTTCTCTCGACCATTGCATGGCGTCGGCTCCGCGGCGGATCAGCCGAACGTCGCCCAGACGGGGACGTGATCGGACGCTTTTTCCTCGGCCCGCGTCGCACGGTCGACGCCTGCGTCCTCGAGCCGGTCGGTTAGCTGCGGCGACATCATCAGATGATCGATCCTTATGCCGTGGTCCTTCTCCCATGCGCCGCGCTGATAATCCCAAAACGTATAAAGAATGTCGCTTGGGTGACGTTGGCGCACCGCGTCGGTGAGACCGAGATGGGCGATCTCGCGAAACGCCTCTTTTGTCTCCGGGCGATAAAGCGCGTCCTCCGCCCAGGCGACCGGATCGTGAACGTCCTCCGCCTGGGGAATGACGTTGAAGTCGCCCGCGAGCACGAACGCCTCTTCACTGGAGAGAAGCTTCTCCGTGCGCCGCCGCAATCGGTTCATCCACTTCAGTTTGTAGTCGAACTTCGGGCCGGGCGCCGGATTGCCGTTCGGCAGGTAAAGGCCGCAGACGCGCAACGGCGCCGCGTCGTCAGGCTCGATGACGGCCTCGACGTAGCGCGCCTGGTCGTCGGAATCGTCGCCTGGCAGGCCTTTGCGGACGTCGCTTGTCGGGTGCTTCGACAGCAACGCGACGCCGTTGTAAGACTTTTGTCCGTGCACGATGACGTTGAAGCCGCGCTCCTCGAACGGCTCGCCGGGAAACTTTTCGTCGACGCACTTGATCTCCTGCAGCGCGACGACGTCGGGCGCCGCCGCGTCGAGCCATTCGAGCACGCGCGGCAGACGGGCGTTGACCGAGTTGACGTTGTACGTCGCGACCTTCACGCCGCCTCGCGCGCGGCGAGGGCGGCTCGCTCATCCGACGTCAAGGTCCGCGGCGTCGCGACCGGGGCGCCCGTTCCGGCGTCGAAGAACGGGTTGCGCTTGCCCGCGCCCGCAAGGCGCGCGGCGAGAACGCGGGCGACGAACTTCAGTATGAGAACGCCGGGGTCGCCGAACCGCGCCTTCGGCGGCGCGGCGCCGGGCGCGCACGCCGCCTCCTCCGGGAAGGCGACATGTCGAACGGGGCCGAACGCCGCGTCGCGCGCCGGCGCGGCGAGCCCGGCGACGATCAGACCGACGAAGGGCACGTCGCCCGTCGGCGCGGTGTTGCCGACCGGCGAGCGGCAACACGACGTATACCAACGTAGCACGCCCTTGGACGACAGTCGCAGCCCCGCGAGGCGTTCGGCGCCTTTAACGATCCGGATCCGGTCGGGTCGCGCCTGAACGATGCCCGTTCCGCCGCAAGCGTCGAGCGCGCCGTCGCGGTCGAGCCAGCGTGCGAACGCCCGACAGTCGGCGCAGTAGCAGGCGAGGCGCACGCCACGTTCGTCGACGGCGAGTTCGAACGCGCCGCACTCACAGCGGATCGACGTCGATTTTGAAAGGTCGTCCTTCGCCATGGCGACGGTCTACCGACAACGCATGGTCGGCGCTAGATTGAGAAGCTCGTGCCGCAGCCGCAGCTCGCCGTCGCGTTCGGATTGTTGATCTTGAACGCCGCGCCGATGAGTTCGTCGGCGAAATCGATCTCCGCGCCGCCTAGAAACTCGGCCGAGACCGCATCGACCAGAACCGTCACCTCGCCCCGCTCGATGGCGACGTCGTCGTCATTGCGCGCGCCGACGATCTCAAACGCATATTGAAAGCCTGAGCAGCCGCCGCCGTTGACAGCGACGCGCAGCATCGCGCCCGGCGCTTCGGTCTTCAAGATCTCCGCTATGCGCTTCGCGGCGCGCTCGGAAACGGTGATCGGGCGGTCGTCGACTTCGGTCGTCATGGATGCGTCATCTCCGGCTGACATGTGACAAATAGGGGGCTCGTCGCCGCACGCAAGCTGGCGCGGCGAACCGACTCCCGTAAAAGCCCGGGATCATGGCTCCTCTTGCGTTTCCTGCGCCCCTCGCGCCTTACGCCTGCCGCGCCGACGCCACCCGGGGGCGGCGGGTCGCCGAGCCCGAAAGCGAGACGCGCACGCCCTTCCAGCGCGACCGCGACCGCGTCATCCATTCGGTGGGGTTTCGACGGCTGAAGCACAAAACCCAGGTCTTCATTCACCACGAGGGCGACCATTACCGCACGCGCCTGACCCACTCCCTGGAGGTCGCGCAGATCGCCCGGTCTATCGCCCGCACGCTGCAGCTCGATGAGGACCTCGCCGAAACGGCGGCGCTCGCCCACGATCTCGGCCATCCGCCCTTCGGCCACACGGGCGAGGAAGCCCTGCAGGCCGCCATGGCGCGTTTCGGCGGGTTTGATCACAACGCCCAGACGTTGCGGCAATTGACGAAACTCGAGCGCCGGCACGCCCGGTTCGACGGATTAAATCTGACCTGGGAGACGCTCGAGGGCGTCGTGAAGCACAATGGCCCGGCGCTCCCGCCGCGCCCCGCCGCCATCGACGAGTACAACGCGACCCATGATCTGGCGCTCGATACGCATCCCTCGCTGGAGGCTCAGGTCGCGGCGATCGCCGACGACGTCGCCTACAACAACCACGACATCGACGACGGCCTGCGCGCCGGATTGATCGCCTATGACGAGGCGGCCGAGGCGCCGCTCGTCGGCGCGGCGTTGCGCCGCGCGCGCGCCGCGTTCCCCGACGCGCCTCGGGACGCGCTTGTCGCGGAGGCGGTGTCGGCGCTCATCGGCCGCATGGTCGACGACGTCGTCGGCGAGGCGCGTCGCCGTCTCAGCGCCGCGTGTCCGGCGGACGCCGACGCCGTCCGGCGCGCCGGCGGACCGCTCGTCGATTTTTCTGCGGATTTCCGCCCCGAGGTGGCCGGCCTTCGCGCGTTCCTGCACGAGAGGGTTTATCGCCACCACCGCGTCAATCGCGCGCGAAGCCAGGCGAAGCGCGTCGTGCGCGACCTGTTCGAGCTGTTCTTCGCGGAGCCGGAAGTGTTGCCGCCTGAGTGGCGCGCTCGAAACGACGCCTGCGACGGGGACGCGACCCGCCGCGCGCGCCTCGTCTGCGACTATATCGCCGGCATGACGGATCGGTTCGCGCAGCGCGAACACCGCGCATTCTTCGCCGGCGATCCGGCGGCGTGACGGGCGTTTGGCTCGGAAGGCCGCGAGGCGCTATCAATAACCGGGCTCGCCGTCGGTTTTGCGTTCAATTGCGCGCATTGGGCGAGTACGCATTGTGGGGACAGGGCGACTCGCCCATCTACTGAAAAACGCGGAACCGGCGCGCGCCGGACGCGTTTGCGATTGGCGCTCCCGCAGCGGCGCGCCGGAGCGGACCCGGAACCCGCGCTGAGGAGGTCGTTCATATGAGCACCGCGACGCTCGAAGACGATTATGAAGAATTCGACGAATTCGTCGAGACGGAGGAAGAAGAAGACGATCAGGGTCTGTCTGGGCTCGTCGTTCTTCTGATGGGCGTCGTGATGATCGGCGCCATCGCCTCGGTCGCCTTCATTGCCTACCAGCACGGCGTCAAAATCGGCGAAACCCGCGCCGACGCTCCCTACGTCACGGCCGATCCGGAGCCGTTGAAGGTCGACGGCGACGGCGCTTCGGCGATCGCCGCCTCGAACGGCGGCCGCGAGGTTTACGACCGTTTCGAGGGCGCGCCGGAAGAGCCCGTCGAAGTGGTCGCGAGCGCGCCCGAAGAGCCCGTCCGCCGCGTCGTCGAGGATCCGATTAAAGCGATCGTGTCGGAAACGTCGCCGGCGACGGACGTCACCGAAGACGCGGTCGCCGACCGCATCGCCGATCTCGCCGCAGAGGCCGATCCGGCGCCGAAAGCGACGGACGTCGCCGCAAGTTCCAGCGCGGGGACGTCTTCGCGAACGGCGTCGGGCGAGGCCGCGCCGCGCCGCGCGACGGCGCCGACGCCGGCGTCGGCCCAAACCGTCGCCGCGACGAGCGCCGCCGGCGCTGCGCCCGCCGAAACCCTCGGCGCCGCAGTCGTTTCCGCGAACGCGTTGTCCGGAAGCCATCTGGTTCAGGTCGGGGCCTTCGGGTCGGACGCCGACGCGCAGAAGAAGTGGACGCAGCTCGAGGGCAAGCTTGGTGACTACGTCCACGGCAAGTCCCCTCACGTGCTCGCGCCGGCGAGCGCTGATGACAAATACTATCGGCTGCGCATCGGCCCCTTTGCGTCCGCTGACGCCGCGCGAACGTATTGCGCCGGCCTCAAAGAGCGGCAGACGGACTGTCTCGTACGCGCCAAGTAAGGCGTTCGAACCGCAAAGAAGCCGCCGACGCCGACGGCCGGCGAGCCGCCGGACCGAACCTGATCGGGTGCACGTCGATATGCCAAGCGCCGCCATCTACGACTGCGAAGGCCCGCTTCCGACCGCGGATGAAATCAGATTCTTCCGCGACGCCGATCCCGCAGGCTTCATCCTTTTCGCCCGTCATTGCGAAACGCCCGCGGCGGCGGCGGCTTGCGTGTCGGCGCTGCGCGACGGTCTCGGTCGCGACGACGTTCTTGTGCTGATCGATCAGGAGGGGGGGCGCGTCGCGCGTATGAAGCCGCCGGCGTTTCCCGAGCACCCGCCCATGGCCGCCTTCGGCGAGCTTTATCGGCTCGACCCCGTGCGCGCACGCGCCGCGGCGCGCCGCAACGCGTTTCTCCTGGGACGGATGGTCTTGGCCGCGGGCGTCAACGTCAACTGCGTGCCAATGCTTGACGTTCCGCAAATCGACGCCGATCCGGGCGTCATCGGCGATCGCGCGATCGCTAAGCATCCGGATCAAATCGCCGACCTCGGGCTCGCCGTGATCGAAGGGCTCGTCGCCGGCGGAGCGACGCCCGTGATCAAACATCTGCCGGGCCACGGCCGGGCCCTAGTCGACAGCCACCAGGCGTTGCCTCGGGTGGGCGGGTCGCGCGACGATCTGAGGAGCGTCGACTTCAAGCCGTTCCGTGCGCTCAAGGACGCCGCCAAGATCGGCATGACGGCGCATATCGTTTACGACGCCTATGATCCTACGCGTTGCGCGACGATGTCGCCGACGGTGATCGGCGACGCGATCCGCGGCGAGATCGGCTTCGACGGGTTCTTATTGTCTGACGACGTGAAAATGAAAGCGCTCGACGGGCCGTTCGAGACGCGCGCGGCGGCGGCGATCGCGGCCGGCTGCGACGCCGCGCTATGCTGTAATATGACGCTTAAGGACTATACCGCGTCGGCGGCTGCGACGCCGGCCCTCACCGGGCGCAGCCTCAAGCGCTACGTCGCCGCGGTCGGGGCCGCCGACGCCGCGATGGCCGGCGCCGACGACGCGGACGTCGCGCCGCTTTACGACGAACTTTACGGAACGCTCGCGCCGGTGTGGCGGCCGTCTGCGGGGGCCTCCGCATGAGCGAAACGTTCGACGACGCCCCGATTGCGGCATTCGATCCGGACGAGGATCCTTTTCTCGTTGACGTCGACGGCTACGCCGGCCCGCTCGATCTCCTGCTCGACATGGCGCGTCGGCAGAAGGTCGATCTGCGCCGGATCTCGATGGCGGCGCTCGTCGACCAGTATCTCCGTTTCGTCGAGGCGGCGAAGGCGCGCCGGCTCGAACTCGCCGCCGACTACCTTGTCATGGCCGCGTGGCTGACGTTCCTGAAGTCGAAGCTGTTGCTCCCTGCGCCAGAGACGGATGGCGAGGAGCCCACCGGCGAGGAGATGGCTGCGCATCTTGCGTTCCAGCTCCAGCGCCTAGAAGCAATGCGCAAGGCCGCCGACGACCTGATGGCGTTGCCCCAGCGCGGTCGGGAGACGCACCCCTGTTCGGCCGGGGGCGGGCTCAAAGTCGTGCGCCGACCGGAGTGGCGCGCCGACATCTACGATTTGTTGAAGGCCTACTCGCGCCAGCGACTGAACGCCATCGAACGCGGCTACCGGCCTGAGCCGCCCCGGGTGCTTTCGATCGAAGACGCGCGCGAGGACTTGCGGCGGGCTCTTCAGCGCGCGGACGAGTGGGTGACGCTCGACGCGTTGGGCGGCGGCGCGCGCCGGGACGCGCCGCCCCAATCAGTCGCCGCCAGCGCGTTCGGCGCGGCGCTTGAGTTTGCGAAGGACGGAGCGATGGACCTACGCCAGGAAGCGCATTTTGACGCTATCTACGTGCGCCGGCGCGACGCGGAGCCGGGCGCGTGACCCCGCCGGACGGAAGCGCCGGCGATCGCGCGTTCGACGCGATGTCCGCCCGAGAGGCGCAGGACGCGCTCGCCAAGGAGCTGGACGCGGTGCGCGAAGACGAAGAAACGCCGGCCGACGGCGACGAGGAGAACGTCGCCGGCGCTTCAATCATTGAAGATGAAGCCGATCCGGCGCTCACGGCGGCGCGGGCGGCCGAAGCGTTGAGGGTCGCCGAAGCGTTGATCTTCGCGTCGGCCGAGCCCGTGTCCCGCGACGACATCGCCCGTCGTCTGCCGCGGGGCGCTGACGTTGGCGACATCCTTGAAGCTCTGGCGGCGCACTACGAAAACCGGGGGGTTGTCCTCTCAGCGGCCGGCGGGCGGTACTCGTTCGTCACCAATCCTGATCTCGCGGCGTGGCTGGTCGAAGAGCGCCGCGAGAGCCGCCGCGTCTCGCGCGCGGCCCTCGAGACGCTGGCGATCATCGCCTACCACCAGCCCTGCACCCGCGCCGACATCGAAGAAGTGCGCGGCGTCGCCGTCGCGAAGGGCTCGCTCGACCAGTTGATGGAGATCGGGTGGGTCCGCCAGCGCGGCCGCCGGCGGGACGCGCCGGGCCGGCCCGCGCTTTATGCGACGACCCAGGCGTTCCTAGAGCACTTCAACCTGGAGACCGTGCGCGACCTGCCGGGCATGGCGGACCTGAAAGCCGCAGGCCTCCTGGACGCGCGCCTGCCGCCGGATTTTGCCATCCCCCAACCGTCCGAAGCCGCGGCCGACGATGCGGAGGAGGTGGACGACGACAGCGTCGATGCGCCCGACGACGGGGCGTCGCCGGAGTTCTTCCAAGACTTCGAGGCGGACGACGGCGAGGCCGTGAACGAAGAAACGACCTAGCGCGTCAGGCCGCCGTTAAGGCGTTTCGGCGATCCCGTTTGCGCCGAGGGCGGGCGCGCCTTACATCGGCGTCGACATTGAGGAGGCCGCGACATGGGCGCCATCGGACCCTGGCAAATCGTCATCATCCTGCTCCTGGGCCTGCTGCTTTTCGGCGGCGGCGGCAAAATCTCGTCCATCATGGGCGATTTCGCGAAGGGCATTCGCGCCTTCCGCAAAGGTCTTCAGGAAGAAGATAAGCAGATCGAGGACGCTGCAGAAACGACGATCGACGTCTCGGCAGCTGACGCGCGAACGGATTCTGAAGCGGGGGCGGACGTGGGCGTCGAAAAAGCTAAGCAGGCGAAATCCGCTACGTAAGCGCTCGCGTCGACGCGCCAGGACGGGGCCGCCCATGTCGCTCATGCCGCAATTCGGGTTCTTCGAGCTGATGCTCGTCGCGGCGGTGGCGCTCGTCGTCGTCGGCCCGAAGGATTTGCCGCGACTCATGCGCGGGGCGGGCCGGCTCGCAGCCGACGCCCGGCGCCTCGCTTCCGAGTTCGCCGGCGCGTTCGACCAGATGGCGCGCGAGGCGGAAGTGGAGGAGATGCGGCGCGAGATCGACAATCTGAAGCGCGACAACGTCTTTGCGGAGGCGAAGAAATCGGTCGACGACGCTGTTGCGCCGGTCGGCGAGGCGCTGCGCGAGGAGGCGGCGGAGCCGCGCGACGCCCTCGCGAGGCCCGATCCGAAGGCGCCGCGCCCGAAAGCCGATGACGGAGCGTCGGACGACGCGGTCGATCCCGACGCCCTGGAGCGAGACGCGGCGGAGCCAGGCGTTGCGGAGCCAGGCGCGAAACGTCCGCAAGCGGACGCGGCGGGCTCCGCCCACGGATGAGCGGCGCGCTGGAGAAATCCGCGGGCGCGCCGCCGGCGCGCCCGGCTGACGACGACGAAGAGGACGAACTCCAGGCGAGCGCCGCGCCGCTGCTCGATCATCTGACGGAGCTGCGCCAACGGCTGATCGTCAGCTTCGGGGCCCTCGGCCGCGGCTTCGCGATCTGTTTTCTCGTCTCCCGCCAGCTTTTCGATTTTCTGATCGTGCCGTTCGTGGAAGCCGTGGCCCGCGCGCCCGGCGCCGCCACGGGACGCGACCCGACGCTCTACTTCGCGCCGCTAGAATTCTTCTTCACCCGCGTGCGGCTCGGCGTCTTCGCTGGCCTCGCGCTCGCTTCGCCGGTGATCGCCTATCAGATCTACCGCTTCGTCTCGCCGGGCCTTTATCGGCGCGAACGTCGCGCGGCGGCGCCGTTCCTCGCGGCGATGCCCTTTCTTTTTCTTCTCGGCGCAAGCCTCGTCTACTACGTCTTGATGCCGTTCGTGATGCGCTTCGCCGTCGGGTTCGAGGCTCAGGCGGGCGTCGACGCGCCGGCGAACTATGAACTGCTGACGCGCGTCTCGGACTATCTTTCGCTTGTCACGACGCTGATTCTGGCGTTCGGCTTCGCCTTCCAGTTGCCCGTTTTCCTGACGCTCTTGGCGCGGGCGGGGTTGCTCACCGCTGAGACGCTGACGAAAAACCGGCGCTTCGCCGTCGTCGGCATCTTCGTTGTCGCGGCGTTCCTGACGCCGCCGGATCCGTTCAGCCAAGTCGTCCTCGGCCTGTCGATCCTGGGGCTCTACGAGATATCCGTGCTATGCGTCCGGTTCGCTGCGCGCAAAGTGACGCAAGGGAACGAAGTTGACGACGCGTAGCCAGCCCTCGCCCGTCGACCCCCCGCTTCGAGGATCGCCCCCATGCACGACCTGAAAGAAATCCGGGACGATCCGGACGCCTTCGACGCCGGCCTTCGACGTCGGGGCCTTGAGCCGCGCGCCGGCGAGATTCTCGCCCTCGACAAGGATCTGCGCAAATTCATCGCCGCGCTCGAAGACCTGCAACAGCGTCGCAACAAATCGTCGAAGGCGATCGGCGCGGCGAAGGCGAAAGGCGACGAGGCCGAGGCGGCGCGCCTGATGGCGGAGGTTGAGGACGTTAAGGCCCAGATGCCGACGGCCGAAGCCGAACGCGAACGCTTCAGCGGCGAGATCGAGGCGATCCTCGCCGGATTGCCGAACGCGCCTGCGGCGGACGTGCCCGAAGGGGTCGACGAGGCCGGCAATGTCGAAGTCCGGCGCATCGGCGAGCCGAGGGCGACGGAGGCGGCGCGCGACCATGTGGATCTCGGCGAGGCCCTCGGCATGCTTGACTTTGAGCGCGCTGCGGCGATCTCCGGCGCGCGCTTCTCGCTGACGACCGGGCCCCTTGCGCGGCTCGAACGAGCGCTCGCGGCGTTCATGATAGATCTCCATACGGAGGAGTTTGGCTATCTGGAGGTCGCGCCGCCCTTCCTCGCGCGCGACGCCGCGCTCTACGGGACCGGGCAATTGCCGAAGTTCAAGGAGGACCTTTTCGAGACGACGACCGGCTATTGGCTTCTTCCGACGGCGGAGGTCTCGCTGACGAACATGGTTGCGGACCGCATTCTCGACGAAGAGGCCCTGCCGATGCGTCTGACGGCGCACACGCCGTGTTTCCGGTCCGAGGCGGGCTCCGCCGGCCGCGACACGCGCGGGATGATCCGCCTCCACCAGTTCAACAAGGTCGAACTCGTCTCGATCACGACGCCGGCCGCATCGGACGCCGAGCACGAACGCATGACTGAATGCGCCGAGGCTGTGCTGAAGCGCCTGGAGCTTCCGTTCCGCACCATGGTCCTGTGCGCCGGCGACATGGGGTTCTCCGCGCGCAAGACCTATGACATCGAAGTCTGGCTGCCGGGGCAGGGCGCCTATCGCGAGATCTCGTCGTGCTCCAATTGCGGACCTTTCCAGGCGCGGCGCATGAAGGCCCGTTACCGGCCCCAGGGCGAGAAGGCGACGCGGCCCGTGCACACGCTGAACGGCTCCGGTCTCGCCACGGGGCGCGCGCTCGTCGCCGTTATGGAGAACTATCAGAACTCGGACGGTTCGATCGCCGTGCCCGACGCGCTCCGGCCCTATATGGGCGGCCGCGAAAGAATCGCGCGCGACGGTTAGACGGGACGGGAAATCGGGCCATGCGCATTCTCTGTTCGAACGACGATGGCGTCCATGCGCCCGGGCTCGAAAGCCTCGTGCGCATCGCCAGGACGCTGAGCGACGATGTCTGGGTGTGCGCGCCGCAAGAGGAGCAGTCCGGCGCGGCGCGGGCGCTCACGCTCTCCGCGCCGATTCGGGTGCGCGCCTATGGCGAGCGGCGGTTCGCCGTCTCCGGAACGCCGACGGACGCCGTTATGATGGCGGTGTCGCGGCTCATGGGCGACGAGAAGCCGGACCTTGTGCTCTCCGGCGTCAACAACGGCCAGAACCTCGCCGAGGACGTCACGTTCTCCGGCACCATCGCCGCCGCGCTCCAGGGCATGACGCTCGGCGTTCCGTCGATCGCCCTGTCGCTTGCGCGCTTTTCGCCCGAGCGCGCGCGCTGGGAGACGGCCGAGGCCCACGCGCCGGGGCTGATCCGCAAGCTCCTCGACGCCGGCTGGCCCGACGACGTCGTCGTCAACGTCAACTTTCCGGACTGCGCGCCGGACGAGGTGAAGCGCGTGCGCGTCACCAGCCAGGGGCGCCGCGACGCGATTTCGCTTTACACGGAAGAGCGGACGGACCTGCGCGGCCGCCAATACTTCTGGTTCGGCTTTTCCGGCAAACTCTCCGACCCGCCGACGGGTACGGACCTGCGCTCGGTCTATGACGGCGAAATCTCGGTGACGCCTCTGCATCTGTCGTTGACGCACGAAGGCTCGCTGAATTCGCTAAGCGCGGCCCTTGCGGACGATTAGAGTCTGTCGCGGCAAAAGCGGATCACCGGTTTTACGGTTCGCAACAGGATCCAGGGATCCCGAGGCGCGACTCGTCGCAATCGTTAACCTCTCATTAACCGCACCGACTGATTCGTTAATCAACGCCGTGGAACATTTGCGAGGGGCCCCGGCCTGCGGGGGTGACGATCATGACCAAGACATTGTCCGCATCGGTATCCGCCGTTCGCGCATCAATCGCGGCCATCGTCGCGTCGCTCGGTGCGACGGCTTGCGTCAGCGAAACGGAGGCGCCAGTCGTTTACGGCTCCGAGCCCACCTGGACCGGACGGGTTTATCGCAGTCCCGAAGAGGTGAAGACCGAGGCGGCGTCGGCTCGCCAGCGCGAGGCGCGCGCGCCGATCGCGGCGCCGACGCAACCGGTCGTGACGGCCTCGGCTCCGCCGACGAAAGCCGAACGTCAGCGCTTCGACTACGACGCGCAGCCGCGATATCTGGCGGCGGATTTGATTACCGACGTGAGCGCGCGTTCCGAGGACGCGCCTACGCTGACGGTCAGTCCGGTCGCCGAAGCGAGGGTGGCGGCCCCCGTCGATCGGGGGCGGGTTATTCGTCTTGAGCCGTTGAACGCGCCGGAAAGGGCGGCCAAATCGCCCGCTAAGAAGTCCGATAGCGTCGTCGTCGCCAAGGGCGACATCGTCGTCGCCAAGGGCGACATCGTCGTCGCCAAGGGCGACACCGTGTACGCGATTTCGCGTCGGACGGGGGCCGCGCCGCAGGACATCATCAACGCGAACGATCTGCAGCCGCCCTATTCGCTTGAAATCGGCGACAAGCTGGTGGTGCCGGCCGACGCCAAGGCGAGGCCGCAGCGCCTCGCGAGCCTCTCTCAGCCGAAACAGCGCGCGACGCGGGCGACGCCGCCCGCCGCCAAGGCCGCCACCCACACCGTTCGCAAGGGCGAAACGCTCTATCGCATCGCAACGAACGCGGGCTCCGACGTGCGGACGCTCGCGCGCCTCAATCGTCTGAGCGCGCCATATGAACTGTCCGTGGGCCAAAAGCTGCGCGTTCCGGCAAGCCGCGCGGCTGGCGCGCCCGCAAGAAAATCGACGCGGGCGGCTGCGAAGAAACCCGTTGCGCTCGCCCCGCAAACGACCGCGTCGTTGAAACCGTCCGCACTGAAGCCGGCGGCGTCGGTCCCGACGAAGACGGCGTCAAGGGAGCCCGTAGCGCCGAAGCCGTCGGACATCGGGCCATCCGTCGAAAAAGAAGACAATGCGACGCCGGAAGCTGAGGCGGCCGATTTCCGCTGGCCGGTCCGCGGCGCGATCCTCAAGGGCTACGACGCCAACCTAGCGACGCGGAACGACGGCGTCGACATAGGCGCGCCGACGGGCACGCCCGTTCGCGCCGCCGCCGACGGCGAGGTCGTCTACCGCGGCGCGGAGCTCGACGATTACGGCAACCTGCTCCTTATTCGGCACGAGGACGGTTTTGTCACGGCGTACGCGCACAATGACGTCATGATCGCCAAAAAAGGCGACTATGTCCGCCAAGGGCAGATCATCGCCAAGGTCGGGCAGACGGGCGACGCCGACCAGCCGCAGCTCCATTTCGAGATCCGCCGCAATCTAAAGGCCATCGACCCGCTGGCGCTGCTCGACAATTAAAGTCAGGGCGTCTCAGTCGTCCCGCAGTTTTTCTTCCTGATACTGAATGCCCCAGCCGATGATCTGGCGCCACAGCGCTTCGGCCATCTCCGGCGGCATGCCGTTTCCGTCCGCGCGGCCGCGCACGCGCTCGATGACCTCGCGGTTGCGCCACGGGACCGACGCCGTCGCCGCTTCGGCGCGCTTTAGGCGCCACATGCGGTCGACATAGCCCCATCGCTCCGAGAGAAGATCGACGAGCGCGCTGTCGACGCGATCGATTTCCCGGCGAACGTCGTCCATCGTCTTGCAGTCGTCAGGCTCCGTCATCGTCAGTCCTCCTCGTTCGTCGCTGGATTACAGCGCGTCGCGCTTGGCGGCGTCGTAGGCCTCCATCGCGCGCATCCATTCCTCCTCCGTCTCCAGAATGGCCGCGACGAGGGCCGCGCGCTCCTTCTGGAGCTTAACCGCCCGGGCGGCGTCGTCGACGTAAAGCGTCGGCTCCGCGAGGGCGGCGTCAAGCTTGTCGAGCGTCGCGTTCAGCTGGTCGAGCCGGCGCTCACAGCCCGTTGCGGTTTTCCTCAGCGGACTCAGTCGTTCGCGGTCGGCGGCGGCGGATTTGCGGCTTTCCGCCTTCGGATCGACGGCGGCCTTCCGACCTTCCGCGCGCGGGGGCGCCGCACCGCTTGATTTCGCGGCGTCAAGAACGAGCGTTCGGTAATCGTCAAGATCGCCGTCATAGGGGGCTGCGACGCCGCCCTTCACCAGCCAAAGGCGGTCAGCGACGCTGGCGGCGAGGTGGGCGTCGTGGGTGATGAGAATGACCGCGCCGGCGTAGTCGTTGAGGGCCGCGGCGAGGGCCTCGCGCGCTTCGATGTCGAGGTGATTGGTCGGTTCGTCCAAGATGATCAAGTGCGGCCCGTGGAACGTGATCAGTCCGAGGAGCAGGCGCGCGCGCTCGCCGCCGGACATTTTTTCGACCTTTGTGTCGGCTTTCTCCGCGCCGAAGCCGAGCCCGGCCGTCGCCGAGCGCACCTCCGCCTCCGTTCCGTCGGGCATCAGCGTCCGCACGTGGTCGTAGGCGGACTGTTTGGGATTCAACTCGTCGATCTGATGCTGCGAGAAGTAGGCGACGTTCAGCTTCTTGTGTTTGTAGACGGCGCCCGACAGGGGGCGCAGCCGGCCGCTGATCGCCTTGACGAGCGTCGACTTGCCTTCGCCGTTCGGGCCCAGAATGACGATGCGGTCGGCCTGGTCGATCCGCAGAGCAACGTTTCGCAAGACCGGCTCGCCGTCATAGCCGAGGTCGGCTTCGACGACTCGGACGATCGGCGGCGCCATGGGGCGGGGGTTCTTGAAGTTGAACGAGACGGCGCGCGCTTCGGCGGGAACGGCGACGTCGGCCATGCGATCGAGGGCCTTGATGCGGGACTGGGCCTGTTTCGCCTTCGTCGCCTTGGCGCGGAAGCGATCGACGAAGCTTTGGAGATGGCGGCGCTTTTGTTCTTGCTTGGCTTTGAAGGCGAGGGCGTGGGCGCGCGCTTCGACGCGCCGCCGTTCGTAGGCGTCGTAGTCGCCAGGGTGGACGGACAGCTTCGCGTCTTCAAGCGCCATGATCGTCGTCGCGGCCGAGTTCAGAAAGTCGCGGTCGTGGCTGACGATAAGCGCCGTGTGCGGATAGCGACGGATGAAGCTTTCCAGCCAGACCGCGCCTTCGATGTCGAGATAGTTCGTCGGCTCGTCGAGGAGCAGGAGATCCGGGGCCGCGAAGAGAACGCCGGCGAGCGCGACCCGCATGCGCCAACCCCCGGAGAACGCCGAACAGGGCCGCGCCTGGTCCGCGCTTGAAAAGCCGAGGCCGGCGAGGACGCTCGCCGCGCGCGCTTCGGCGGAGTGGCTGTCGATGTCGGCGAGCCGCGTATGAATTTCCGCGATTCTTTGCGGTTCGCCCGCGGTCTCCGCTTCGGCGAGGAGCGTGGCGCGCTCCTCGTCCTTTTCGAGCACCGTGTCGAGCAGGCTGTCCGACGTCGCCGGCGCTTCCTGCGCGACGCCGCCGATGCGCCGGCCCTTACGGATGCTGATCTCGCCGGCGTCGGGATTGGCCTCGCCGCGTATCAGCCGAAGAAGCGTCGATTTGCCCGTTCCGTTGCGCCCGACGAAACCGACCTTCCAGCCCTCGGAGATCGCGGCCGTCGCGTTGTCGAAGAGGATGCGACCCTCGATGCGGTAGGTGAGGTCGTTGATGTGCAGCATGGCCCTTGGTTCCCGAGGGCCCCGATTGTGCGCTGCGGCGGCCGGCGACGAAAGGGGCCGCTTCCAGGCGCTTGCTGCGGCGCGTCGGCGTTGTTAGTCACCGGCCGGATCGATCGGGGCGGGCAGGCGAAAGGAATCCGAGAAATGGCGCAAGAACGCACGTTTTCAATCATCAAGCCGGATGCGACGCGGCGGAACATCACCGGCAAGGTGGTCGACAAGCTCGAAGAGGCGGGCCTGCGCGTCGTGGCTCAGAAGCGCATCCACATGACCCGCGAGCAGGCCGAGGGCTTCTACGCCGTCCACAAGGAACGGCCCTTCTTCGGAGAGCTCGTGGACTTCATGATTTCGGGCCCCGTGGTCGTCCAGGTGCTCGAGGGCGAGAACGCCGTCGCCCGCAACCGCGAGATCATGGGCGCGACGAACCCCGCCGACGCCGCGCCGGGGACGATCCGGGCCGAGTACGCCGAATCGATCGGCGAAAACACGGTCCACGGTTCCGACGCGCCGGAGACCGCGGCGAGCGAGATCGCTTTCTTTTTCGCCGACGGCGAAATCGTCGGCTGAGCGTCTCCGACCTGCTAGACCCTTCTGATGGAGTATGTGGACGTCGTCGCCTACGCGACGCCCTTTTTCATCGCGCTGGTCGTGCTGGAGGCGGCGCTGATCGCATGGCGCGGGCGCGGGGCGTTCGAAATGCGCGACAGCGCCACCAGCCTGCTGATGGGCGTCGGCAGCCAGATCGCGCCGATGTTCGGCGGGGCGGCGGTCGTGCTCGCTGCGCTCACGGCGGCCTACGAACATCGAGCGTTCGATGTTCCGAACGCCCTTTGGGCCGTCGCGCTCTGCTTCGTTCTCGACGATTTGCGTTACTATTGGTGGCACCGGATCAGCCATGAGCGGCGCTGGTTTTGGGCGAGCCATGTGGTCCACCACTCGTCCCGGCATTACAATCTGACGACGGCGTTGCGGCAAACCTGGACCGGGCTGATCGTCGGCCAGATCCTCTTCAAGACGCCGCTGGCGCTGGTCGGCTTCCACCCGGCGACGCTGGCGTTCGTGGGCGGGCTCAATCTCGTCTATCAGTTCTGGATCCACACCGAGACGATCGGCCGGCTCGGGCCGCTCGAGCTCGTCTTGAACACGCCGAGCCACCACCGCGTCCATCACGCGACGAACCCGCGGTATCTCGATGCGAACTACGCCGGGACATTGATCGTTTGGGACCGACTTTTCGGCACCTTCGTCTCAGAGACCGAGGAACGGCCGCGCTACGGGATCGTCAGCAACATCGACACGTTCAACCCGATCGCGGTGGCGTTCCACGAATGGCGGGCGATGGCGAAGGACCTGTGGGGCGCGCAAGGCTGGCGCGTGCGCTTCGGATACGTCTTCGGCCCGCCCGGATGGTCGCCCGACGGCTCGCGACTGACGTCGAAGATGGTCAAGGCGCGGGCGGCCGCCGCGGAGAGCGCGGCCGGCGAGGCGCCCGTCTGATGTGATGTTTTCGCCGCAGGCCTCGCGCCATGGCGTCTTTGCGAACGAACGGCGCTCGGCTATATTAACGAACGAACGAGCCAGTTGGGGTGGGCCTTGTCGATGCCGAGAAGTTACTACGATCGCGATTACGCGCCGCGCCGCGGCTACGGCGGTCACTCGCGCCGCTACGATGAGAACCACGTTAACTCCACGACCAACATTCTGATGACGCGTCCTGGCGGCGAGCCGGAGCCGGCGAGCTTCAAGGTCCCGTTCGCTCTCGTGGTGCGGATCATCGCAATCGCGCTCGCGCTGGTCGTGCTCCTCCTGCTTGCCTCCTGGGTGATGGACTGGACGGCGGATCGCGACATCCAGCAGTGCCTTGAGAACCTCAAGGACTGGGAACACCAGGAAGATTGTCTGAAGTAAGGCGAACGCGCCTGGCGGCCGCGCTTCCGGCGCCGTTCGCCGTCGAAGCTCCCTGATTCGTCCAATGAAACGCCTCACGGCGGCGCGATCCTCCCATTCGTGGCGAATGGGAGAAGTCAAATGTCTTTGGCGATGTCAATTAAGGTCGGTCTGGCGGCCGCCGGCGTCGGGTTCTTCAGCGCGGCGGTCGCGGACGGCGACCGGGCCGCTTATGACGGCGAGATCACCTCGATTTCGAGCGCGGTTTGGGCGGCGGCGAGCGACAACGCTTTCGCCCGCGCGGACCTTAATGACGACGAGGCGCTCGACGTCGATGAATTCCGCGCTTTGGCGCGGGTGTCCGCGGAGCTTGCGCGGTTGAACGGGTTCATCGCGCTCGAGGTGGACGGGGAGGCGTATGTCGCGCCGATCGCCGTCGAGGCCGGCGCGCCGGCGGCGCTGACGCGCGCCGAGCGGTTGCGCATCGACGCCGTCGCGCGTCGCGATTTCCATCTCGCCGCCGGCGACGATCAGCGGCTCGACCGGTTCGAGCATCGCGACGCCGCCGCGCGCCGTTTCCGCGACGCAGACGCGAACCGCGACGGCGTTCTGCGCGGCCGCGAAATCGATGCGCTGGCGCGCGCGCCCCAGTCGATCAAGGCGTGACGACCGGGCGACGGCGACGCGAAGCGTTTGGGTTTGGATTAATTCCGGGCGATGGCTCCCCGGGCCGGACTCGAACCAGCGACCCAGCGGTTAACAGCCGCTTGCTCTACCAACTGAGCTACCGGGGATCACCATCGGAATGCGCCCTATAACAAAGGCGATCCGACTGCGCCAACGTTTTTCGGCTTGTGGCGTAGTGGGTAATGCTTGAGGGCTGCGCCCTGGGGTATGGCGCTGCCGGTACTCACTATCGTAGGGTATGGTGGGGTATCTTCCCGAGGGAAGATGCCTTGACGTTGCGCTTGATTTCTTAACGCAAGGTTAACGGGGAGGCGTCGGCGTCATTCAGCTGGCCGCAGGGACGGCGGGCGGCGCGCGCCGTCTTCATGCGGCGCTTCGCCCGCCTCGTCGCCGTATCCGTGTTCGGCCGACTTGCCCTCGCCGAGGCGAGGCTGTTTTTCGCCCGTCCACGCCCAGCGATAGAAGCGGCCGATGTCGGCGCCGACGGCGTACATCGCCGGCACGAAGATCAGCGTCACGAACGTTGCGAAGAAGACGCCGAACGCCAGCGAGACGATCGTCGGCTTCAGGAACTGCGCGTCGGTCGAGCGCTCGAACATGATCGGCAGCAGGCCGATGAACGTCGTCACGGACGTCAGAAGGATCGGCCGAAACCGCCCGACGCCGGCGCGCACGAGCGCTTCGAACGCGCCCGCGCCATTGTTCCGCAGACGGTTCACATAGTCGATCAGAACGAGATTGTCGTTGATGACGACGCCGGCCGCGGCGCCGACGCCGAAGAACGAAAACAGCGCGAAGTCGAGCCCGAAGAGCGCATGGCCGAAGGCCGCGCCCATGTAGCCGAACGGGATCGCCGTCATGATCAGCGCCGGCTGCCAATACGAGTTAAAGGCGATCGCGAGCAGCATGTAGATCAAGAACAGCGACATGCCGTAGAGCATGGCGATCTCGGTGACGAACTCCGCCTGCTCCTCCGCGTCGCCGCGTTGCTCCAGATTGGCGTCCGGATGGCGGCGCTGGAACTCGGGGATAAACTCCTCTCGGTACGTTTCAAGAACCGCAGAGCGGTCGACGTCGTCGCGCAGATAGCCCGAGACGCGCGCGGAGCGTTGCCGATCGCGGCGCTGGATCCGCTTGAAGCTCGGCGCGAACTTGGCGTCGGCGACCGCGGCGAGCGGCACCTCTCGCCTATCGGCCGTCCGGATGCGCATCGTTTCGACGGTCGTCAGCGATTCGCGGTCTTTCAGCGGATAGCGCACCATCACGCGCACGTCCTGGCCGTCGCGGGGAAGGCGCTGCACTTCTTCGCCGAAAAAGGCCTGGCGCACCTGACGCGAGACTTCCTGCAAGGTAAGCCCGAAACGCTCCGCGCCCGGCTTAAGCTCGATCTGCAGTTCCGGCGTCGCGGACTGCAGCGAGTTGCGCACGTCATACACGCCGGGCAGCGTCCGCAGATAGTTCTGCAGATCAAGGGTGGCGAGGCGCAGGGTTTCAAGCTCGTCCGACTGGACGCCGAACGAAAGGTCGGGGCCGCCCTCGTTCTGGGTGAAGCCGATCGTGATCTCCTCGGCGTCGGGAATGTCGCCGATTTCGTCACGGAGCATTTTCGACACGTCCTCGGTCGACTCGCTGCGCTGGTTCGAATCGACGATCGTCACGTACGAGATGACGTCGATCTCGTCGGCGCGAATGTAGATCGACTTTATGTAGTCGTCCTCCTTCGCCTTGCCGAGCTTCGCCTTCAGGCGGTTCGCAGCGTCGTAGACCGTATCGTAAACCTCTTCGGTCCGGTTGAACGACGTGCCTTCGGGCAGACGCACATTGACGGAAATGAACGTCCCCTGAATTTCGGGGAAGAACTTCAGCGACACCCAGCCCTGCGCGATCAGCGCCACGGCGACCATGAAGCCCACGACGAAGGAGGCGACGGTGAAGTAGCGCAGTTTCAGCGCGATGCGGATCAACGGCTCGTACGCCTTGTTCGCGAAGGTCACGATGCCCTCGGCGAACACCCGTTGGATCTTGTAGTACCAGCCGTTCTTGTCCTGCGGCTTCATGTGCGACAGGTGCGAGGGCAGGATCATGAAGGCTTCGACGAGCGAGAACGTCAGCGCAAAAATGATCGTCAGACTGATTTGCCGGGTGTACTGCGCCGCGCCGCCGCCGACGACAAGAAACGGCGCGAAGGCGATCATCGTCGTCAGCACCGCGAAGAAAACGGGCTTGGCGACGAGCTGCGTGCCGAGGACCGACGCGTCGACGCCTTTGCCGCCTTCCTCGACGGCGTTGTGAATGCTTTCTCCGACGATGATCGCGTCGTCGACGACGACCCCGATCACCAGGAGAAAGCCGAAGATCGACAGGAAGTTCAGCGTGACGCCCGTCATCGGCATGAAGATGAAGGCGCCGGCGAACGAGATCGCGATGCCGACGGCGACCCACAGCGCGACAGCGGGACGCAGGAAGAGCATCAGGACGACGAGGACGAGGATCAGGCCCACGCCCGCGTTCGATCCGACGAGCTCCAGGTTCGCGTTGAACGGGTCGGCGGCGTCGAACCAGATGAAAATGTCGGCCTTGCCGTCAAGCTCGGCTATTTTTTCCTCGACGTACTTGTTCACCGCCGCGGAAAGTTTGGTGACGTTCGATTTCTCCGGCGAATCGATCGCGATCGAGATGGCCGGACGGCCGTTCACCGAGCGGATTTGTTTGCGGTCCTCGAAACCGTCGACGACGCGCGCCACGTCGCGCACGCGCACCACGGATCCGTCGGCGTTTTGGCGCACGACGATGCGAGAAAACTCTTCCTCCGTGTCGGCGAGGGCGCGCGCGGCGATCTGAAGGTTGCCGGTCTCCGTGCGGACCTGGCCGCCGGCGAGGTTGAGCGACGAGCCGCGGATGGCGTTGGCGACATTGTCGAAGGTGAGCCCGTAGCGGCGCAGCGAATCTTCAGAGACCTCGATCGAGACTTCCTCGCGGTCGGCGCCCCACAACTGCACAAGCGGCGAGCCGCCCGGAAGTTGGGAGACCTCGGCGCGGATTTCGCGGGCGAGCCGATTGAGCTCGCGCGGCGACAGGTCGCCAAAGACGGCCATGTAGACGCCCGGCGAGTTCACCCGCCATTGCGAGACGACGGGCGGGAACGCGTCCTGAGGCAACGTCGAAATGCCGTCGACGCGGTTCTTGATTTCATTGAGAAAACGCGTGGCGTCGATGCCGTCGTCGCCCTCGGCGTTTATGCTCGCGACGCCTTCGGTCGCGGTCGAGTCGATGTGGACGAGGCCGTCAATGTCCGAGATCGCCTCCTCGACCCGGAGGATGATCTGCTGCTCGATCTCCTGCGGCGAGGCGCCGAGCCAGGAAACCGAGATGTTGGCGCCGTTGAATTCGGCCGACACGTCGAGTTCGCGCTCGAGGGTCTGAAACGACAGCGTCCCGGCGATAAAGATGCCGATCATCAACAGGTTGGCGGCGACGGCGTTGCGCGCCCACCATGTGATCAAGCCGTTCATCCCTCTTCGCCTCCGTTCGCGGATGCGATCGGGCTTGTCGGCGCGTCACGGCCGAGCTTGTCGCTGGGCTGGACGGCGTCGCCGTCGTCCGCCCCGCGCAGGGGCGACGTCGCGATGCGCTCGCCCGGGCGCACGCCGTTCGCCACCGTGATCGTGTCGCGGCTTGTGGTGACGATCGTCACCGTGCGCTTCTCGAGCGTATCGTCGTCCTTGATCACGTAAACCTCGTCGCGCCCGTAAAGGGCGGTGCGCGGCAGCACGATCGCGTCCTGATAGTCGCGGCCCTCGATGAGCGCGTCGACGAAAAGGCCAATGGTCAGAGGCACGCCGTCGTCCGAGCCGGCGCCGTAGGGGTCGTCGACGACGGCGATCGCCGAAATCTGGCGCGTCGCCGGGTCTATCGCGCCGTCGGTGCGCGCGAGGCGGCCTTTCCACTCGTGGAGCTCGCCGGCGACCACGGCGGTCAAGGTCACCTCAGGACCCGGCTCTTCGTCGCTCGCGACGAACGCGATGGGGATGGCGAGTTTCGCAAGGTCGAGGTCGGTGAGCGGAAGGCGGATCTCGGCGACGTCGGTGGCGAAAACCCGGCCGATCGAAGCGCTCGGCGCTACATAGGTGCCGGGCCCGACGATGCGCGCGCGCACGCGGCCTTTGAACGGCGCGCGCACGCGGGTGCGGGCGAGATTAAGCTCCGCCGCGCGAAGATCGGCCCTCGCTGAATCGTAGTTCGCGCGCGCCTGGGCGAGCTGGGGCAGGCGCAGCGTCAGATCGCTCGGATCCTCGCCGAGATTTAGCTCCTCGAAATCCTTCTCGGCGAGCGCGGCCTCGGCCTCCTCGCGCCGAAGCGCCTCTTCGGCCTGGGCGACGCGGGCGCGCGCGCCGGTGACGGCGACGCGATAGTCGGCGTCCTCGATCCGCACGAGCACGTCGTCTTTCTCAAAGGCGCCGCCGTTCACGAACTTCGGGGACGCGTCAACGACGAGGCCGGCGACCTGCGCCGTGAGCGTGATGTCCGTGCGCGGCCGCACTTCGCCCTGCGCCAAGACGTCGAGCGTCACGGTTTGCGACTTGGCGACGTCGAAGAACACGGTGGGGGCCGAAACCTCCGGCTCCTGTCGCTCCAGCTCCGGTCGGGCGGCGGCCATCAGCATGACGAGGATGACGCCGCCGAACAGGATCCCGATCGTGCCGAACAGCGTCGCGAACTTACGTAGCATACCGGTCTCCAGCCGAAATCGGCGCGACCGCGTCGGGCGCCCCCGTCGAAGCGGTCAACGGCGCTTCGTCCGTCGAAGTTAAGAAGTCGCCGCCAATCGACAAATAAAGAACCACGCGATTGGTCACTCGGTCGCGCTGCGCGGCGAGGTACTGGCTTTCCGAGGAAATCCGCCGCGTTTGGGCGTCGAGAAGGTTGAAGATGTTCTCCGCCCCGCTGGCGTAGCGTCGCTCGGTGATCTCTTCGGCGGCGGCCGCCTCCTCGAAGGCGAGCTTCAGCGCCTCCTCGCGGACCGCGAGAAAATTCTCCGCGGCGATCGCGTTCTCCGCCTCCTGATAAGCTTCGAGCGCCGTCTGGGCGTACTGCAACAGGCTTGATTGGGCCTGCGCGCGCGCCTGCCGGGCGTTGGCGCGCAGGCGGCCGCCCTGGAACAGAGGCTGGGCGATGCTGGAGAAGATGTTCCCCGCAAGGCGCTCAGGATCGATCACGTCGGCAAGGTCCGGTCCGGACGTGTTCAGCTGCGACGACAGCGAGAAAGTCGGCAGCATCTGCTTGCGCGCCGCGCGAGCGTTGAGCCCAGCTGATTCCATGCGCAACTCGGCCGCTACGAGATCTGGCCGCCGCGCCAGGATTTCGCCCGGCGCGCCCGCGTCGTCGAGCGCCGGCAGCGAGGGCAGGGCGCTCGCCGCAGCGAGTTCCGCGCCCGGATAGCGTCCGAGCAGCACTTCGAGGCTCCGTGAGGCCTCCTTCTCGTTCTGCATCCGCGTGGCGAGGTTCGCCTTGCTGGTCCCGAGGGCCGACCGTGAAAGACGCACGTCGAGGCTTGAGGACACGCCGCGGTTGTAACGCCGCTCCGTGACGGACAGGTTGCGTTCGCGGGCTGTGACGTCGCGTTCCGCGAGTTCGCGCTGCTGGCGGCTCTCGATCAGGAGGAACCACGCCTGGGCCACCGAGCTCGCAATCGACATGCGCGCCGCCTCGAAGTCGGCCATGGAGGCGCGGGCGTCTTTGTAGGCGGCGCGGGTGCGGTCGGCGATCCGGCCCCAAAGGTCGAGCTCCCAGTTGAGCTGCGCGCCAAGCTGGAAGTTGTTGATGTAAATCCGACGGTTCGGGATCGGCGCGTCGAAAGCGCCGTCGCCGTCGAAGTCGAGCCCGTCGAGCTCGCCGTCGCCGTCGAGGTCGATGCCGAACTGGTCTTCAAGCTCCTGCGCGCGAAGACCGGCCAGCGCGCCGTCGCCGCCGCCGCCGGACTGCGCGGCGATGGTCGGGTCTGTGACGATGGCGGCCCGGCCCGCGGAGCCTTGCGCGTTCAGGGTCGGCAACAGGTCGGCGCGCACGCCGCGGGCGTTGTTGCGCGCCGCGTCGAGGTTCGCGGCTGCGAACAGGAGGGTGTTGTTGTGCGTCATCGCCTCGTCGATGAGCGAAGCGAGTTGATTGTCGTCGAACGACTCGACCCAGTCGCCCGGGGGCGCGGCGGCGACGTCCGGCGTCGACCAGTCGGTCGGCGCGTCGGGCAAGTTTGCGTCCAGCAGTTCGTCGTCGACCGTCGCGCAACCGGCGGCCGCGACAAGCGCCGCCAGGCTGACTGCGGCGCGTCTCCGTTTCAGCAAAAACGCCCGACCTTTAACGTCGCCGCAAGCCATCGATCGCCATCGCCCCTTCGTTCGCGCCGCATCGCGGTCGTGTCACGCCATTGTGTTTAGCCGCCGGCGGATCGGCCACAAGCCGAAAGCGACGGCCAGCCCCAACGCTGCGATGAAAAACGCCGCGCGTGACGCGTTCGGACAACTGTTTTCGGCCTAATTCTAACTTTGCCGTTAACTAATCGACATGGCGGACGCCGCCCGGTTGCGTCACCGGCGTTCGCGCCGCGGTTGACCTCCCAACGCCGTTGGGTCACCTCGCGGTCCGTTGCGCGTCGATAGCCCTTGTGAGCGCAAGGCGCGACGCCCGCTACTGGAGCAGCGAATTGACGGACCCCGCCGCCCGGCGCGCCGAATTTTCGGTCGCTGTCGAAAGACTGGACGAGTTGTCGCCCGAGGCGCGGGACGCGCTGATGCGACGCTCCGAAACGGACATCGCCGACCTGGCGGGCTATGTCGCGCCGTTGATCGAGCGCGTCCGCGCCGACGGCGACGCCGCGGTTCGCGCGCTGACGGGCGA
>JBHJHE010000061.1:0-25870 GCA_050331095.1 Parvularculaceae bacterium | reverse complement strand
CGTGCCGTCCGGTCCCTTGGCGCGCCCGCGGGGCGAGCGCGTGCGCCGTTGCCGGCGTCGGGCCGTTCTCCAGCCCGCGTTGGGCTACTAGGCTGCCCTGGTCCAAAAGCGCCCGCGCCAGGTCAGCCGCGTTGGGCGCCGTTGTCGAGACGACCTCGCCGCGCGCATCCGCGGCGACGATCCGGCAAAGGTGCGTCTTGCCCGCCCGCGCTGGACCGCAAATGGCCAGGGCCGCCTCGTCGCCGCGACGCCACGCGTCGAGCGCCGCGAGGTCGCCCGCGTTGGCGTCGACGACAATGAAGTCGCTGCGGCCCATCCGCTCGACGCCAGGCGGCAGGCCCAACACGAGTTGCTGCGCCGAAGCAGCCGGCCGGTCGGCGCGAGCCTCGCCGTCGCCGGGATCGCGCGATTTCGCCGAGGGAGGGTCGGCGGAAGCCGTCAGCGTCGGTCCGCGTCCATGAGTTTCAGATTGACGAACCCGTCTTCGTCGACCGTGTCGGCGGGGTCCGTCGCGGCGGCCGGCGTCGCGTCGAAGGCGTCGGCGGGTCGGCCGAAATTATCGATCCGGTCGTCCTCGCGTTCGCCGAAAAACCGGCGTCGCCGCTTCTCTTCGCGCAGGAACCGCTGGCCGCGATACCGTGCGGCGACGTCAGGTCGGGCGAGGAACCACCGCGCGCCGGTCTCGGTCCAGAACGTGACGCCCTGATTCTCAAGCGACACCTGCAGCCGCGCCGGATCGCCGAAGACGCGCAGATCCATCTCCGCGCCGTTGGGCGACAGGGCCGAAATGCGCACCGCGCCGACGAGCGGCGTCGCCACAAGTGCGCGGCGGATCTTCGACCAGTCGTCGATCGCGTCGAAGAACGCCGTCACCGGCAGAACGGCCTCGGACGCGTGGTCGATCAGCGTCATCTGCTTCCAGTCGCTTGCGTATTTCGCGATCGCGGCGTCGATGAGGCTTTCCGCCAGCGTCGGGAAATCGGCGCGCGGTCCCCTCGCCGACGCCGAAGCGACGACCTCGCCGACTTCGAAGGGCGCTTCGTCGAGGGCGTCCTCGTAGCCGAACCCGCCGCCGCCCGGCGCGGACGGCTCCGGGCCGGTCAGCTCGTCGTTCGGCGCGTCGAAATCGGTGAAGGCGTCGTCGTCGGCGAACGCGTCTGCGGCGGCGAAACCATCGACGACCTCTGCGACGCCGCTTTCGCGATAGGCGTTCAGAAGCTCGACGTTCAGACGGTTTTCGTCCTCGGTCTGCATGAGGCGCGCGTGCGCCACGATGATCTGGCTAACGCCGTAGCGTTCGGCGAGCGTCAACATCGCCTCCGGTTCGAACGCGAGAGCGCCTTCGGCGGTGACCGTGCGGCTGTCTTCGATGTCGCCGCGCGGCGCGACGAGCGGCGTTAGCTCATAGGTGTAGGGACGTGATTTCCAGGCGCGCATCCAGGGGTTGTTGCCTTCCCAAAGGTAGAGCCCGCCATTGAACTCAAGCACGGGAAGCACAAGCGCTGTGCGGGTTTGCGCCTCGCTGTAGGGGATTTTCGCCGCCTTCAGAAGCGCGCGGACCTCCTCGGGATTGAAGCGATACGTGATGAAGGCGCGGTAGCTCTGGGGCGAGCTCTTCTCGTCGTAGACTTCGAAACTCGCCTCAAGGTCGACGAGTTGTTCGGCCGTGACGAACACCGCCGTCTTGCCGGCGCCGTCGCCGCTCGCCGTCGCCGGTTCGCCCGCGCTCAGCTTCGGCAGAAAGATCCAGTCGGCCTCGGGCGTCAGGCGCCGCAGCAAAATGTCCATGGCGCGGCGGCGGCCCATGACCTGCGCAGCCGTCTTCGCCTCGGTCGCGCTCGCCGCTTCGGCCCGCACGGGGACCTGGGCGACGACGAAGACGTCGTCGGTCGCCAAAGCCGGCGAGATCGCAGCGACCGCGGCGATGAGCCAGGCCGTGAGACGCGCCGCCCTACGCGCCCAATCTCGTTTGAAGGAAATCGACATCCCGAAACTCGCTCCGTAGCGCCCCGCGACGCTCCGGCGCCTGCCCGACCCCGCGGCCATGCGCTTTGCGATGCTTTGCGTCGGGCGGACCATAACGAGCGCCGCGGGCCCGGCCCACCCTTTTTCAGGGCGCGAAATCTAAGTATTCGATGAATCTGGCGAAATCGGTTCGCCGCGAACGAACGGCTCGTCCTATGACCGACGCCTACCGACGCGCCGGCGTCGACATCGACGCCGGCGAACGCCTGGTCGAGCGCGTGAAGCCGCTCGCGGCCGCCACCGCGCGGCCCGGCGCCATGGGCGCGATCGGCGGCTTCGGCGGCCTATTCGATCCGAAGGCGGCCGGCTTCGCCGATCCCATTCTGGTCGCCGGAACCGACGGCGTCGGCACCAAGCTTCGCCTCGCCATCGACGCCGGTCGCCACCGCGGCCTCGGCGTCGATCTTGTGGCGATGTGCGTCAACGACGTCCTGGCGCAAGGCGCGACGCCGCTCTTTTTCTTGGACTATTTCGCTACCGGAGCGCTCGACGTCGACGTGGCGGCCGAGGTGGTCGCCGGGGTCGCGGACGGGTGCCTCGCGGCCGGCTGCGCGCTGATCGGCGGCGAGACCGCCGAGATGCCGGGCCACTACGCGGCGCGGGACTACGATCTCGCCGGCTTCTGCGTCGGCGCGGTCGAGCGCGGCGCCCTCGCGCCGCGGGCGAGCGAAGCGGGCGACGCGATTATCGGTCTGGCGTCCTCCGGGCCCCACGCGAACGGCTTCTCGCTAATCCGGAAGATCATCGCCGACGCCGGGACGGACTTGGGCGCGCCGGCGCCGTTCGATCCCGCGCGCACGCTCGCCGAGGCGCTGCTCGAGCCGACGCGCATCTACGTGAAATCCGTCTTGCCACTGATGGCCGCGGATGAGACGCGCGCCTTCGCCCATGTCACCGGCGGCGGCCTCACCGACAACGTCCCGCGGGTCCTCTCGGACGGGCTGGCGCCGCGGTTCGACGACGCCTCCCTGGCCCTGCCGCCCGTCTTCGCCTGGCTGCAGGACGCCGGCGGCCTCTCCGACGCAGAGATGCGCCGGACCTTCAATTGCGGGATCGGCGGCGCGCTGATCGTCCGGCCCCACGCCGTCGACGCGACGTTGTCAGCGCTCGCGACGGCCGGCGAACACGCGCGCGTCATCGGGGACGTGGTCGCGGCGTGAGCGACGCGCGCGTGGCGATCCTCCTATCCGGGCGCGGCACCAATCTGCCCGCGCTCGCCGCGGCGTGCGCCGCGCCGTGGTTTCCTGGCGAGGCGGCCCTTGTCGTCGCGAACCGACCCGGCGCGCCGGGGCTGGAAAAGGCCGAGGCGCGCGGCGTTCCGACCCTGACGATCGACCACACGCCCTTCGGCAAGGGCCCCGACGGCCGCGCGGCGTTCGAAGACGCGCTGCACGAGGCGCTCGTCGCGGCGCGGATCGACTGGATCTGCCTCGCCGGCTTCATGCGGCTCTTCACGGGCGGCTTCGTCGACCGCTGGCCGCGCCGCATCCTTAACGTGCACCCGGCGATCCTGCCCGCGTTCAAGGGCCTTAACGTCCACGAGCGCGTTCTGGCGGCCGGCGCGCGCCTTGCGGGGTGCACGGTGCATTTCGTCAACGCCGAGATGGACGACGGGCCGATCATCGGCCAGGCGGCGACGCGCGTCAGACCCGACGACGATCCCGAAACGCTGGCCGCGCGCATCGTCCGACTGGAGAACCGGCTTTACCCGGCCTGCCTGCGCGCCGTCGTCGAGGGTCCCGACAAGGTTGACCCGCGGGCGCTCGCCTTCTTCGACGACGCCCCCGAATAGGCGCCTCAGCCGATTGCGGCCCGGAGTTGCCTCGAAAACTCGCGGATGCGCGCAGCGTTGGCGCCGAGGTCCGATCCGCCGACCCGCGACTTTGATCGCGCATCGACGCGCACGCCGCCTCCAGGCCCGCCGCTTTCGGACCCGCCGCCTTCGGACTGGGGCGCAAGCCGCACCACGAAGTCGTCCTTGAAGCCGAACCAGCGGGACGTCGCGACGGCCTCAATGCGCCAGCCCGAGCCGGGTGCGTCGGAGACGGGCCCCTCCGCGATCATTTCGAGCCCCATGTGCACGATGACGTCGCGGGCGGCGTCGGCGGCCGTCTCAAGATCGACGTCAAAGAACATCGGGCGAATGTCGGGAAACGCCGCGGCCTGCGCGTCGGCGACGCTCACGCCCTCGTCGGCGCGCGGCGCGGGCTCCGCGCCGACATACTCCGGCGGGTTCTTCCGCGGCGCCTCCGCGCCGGCGACGATCGCCGGCGGGTCGTCGACGTCAGTCGTCACGTCATGGATGAACGGGTTCTCGTCGACGCGCCGCTTCATCTCGCTCGGCACGTAGGCGGCCGCTGCCGCCGCAAAGGCCCCGACGAGCGCCAGGGGCGCGAGCGCCCGGGCGCGCATCACGGCCGCGACGGCGCCGCCGGCGCTCAAAACGGCGAGGACGATCGCCGGAAGGCCAAGCGACCGGAAGAGACCGAGCCCCGTTCCGTTGTCCCAAAGCCCTGCTTTCGTTCCCGGCCCCGCGGCGAAGATCGCCGCGGCGGCCGCGATCGCTGCGAGCGCCAGCACGGAGACAATCGCTTTCACCATCGCAACCCTCGCTCGCCAACCCCGCGCTCAGCGATACCCCAGCTTTCGCGGATGCGAAAGCAAGGCTCGACTTCCCTTCCGCCCGTCACCACTTGACGCTTACGCCAACGGGAATTCGTTCGACATGCCGCGCACCATCACCGTCACTCTCGACCATGATCTCGGAAAGGACGAAGCGCGCCGCCGGGTGAGCGAAGGCTTCGACAAACTGAAAGGCGCGATGACGGGCGGCGCGCCCCTGTCGTTCACGGAGGAATGGACGAACGAGGATCAATTGACGTTTGACGCGCGCGGCCTCGGCCAGCGCGCCCACGGCCGCATCGACGTCTTTCCCCAACACGTCCGCATCGAAGCGACGCTGCCGACCGTCATCGCCGCGCTTGCGGAGATCGTCACAGGCAAGGTCGAGAAGGAGGGACGCCTCCTCCTCGAGAAGAAATAGGTCATCGCGCGTCGAGCAGTTCGAACGCGGCGATGGTCATCCCCTCGACGCCGAGGGTCAGCGTCGGCTCAACCTCAGGCGCGAAAAACGGCGAGTGGTTGCCCGGCGGCGCCAACGCCCCGCCATTCTGCGCCGCGGCGTGGACCTCGGGGTCGAGCCCGCCGACCCAGAACATGAAGGCCGGCACGTCTTCCGGCGTTCGGCCGAACTCGCTGAAGTCCTCCCCGCCCATGGTCGGCTCGCGCTCGCGCACGCGGTCCTCGCCGAGCCGCCCGCGCAGCGCCCCGACGACGCGGGTCGTCAGTTCGGGATCGTTGTAAGTCGCGGGCGTGTAGTCGGCGCTGACCTCGACGCTCGGCGCCATGTCTCCGGTAAGGCCCGCCGAGGCCGCTTGCGCCACGGCGATGCGTTCGATCCCCGTCAGGAGCTTTTCGCGCACTTCGTCTTCGTAGGAGCGCACGGTCAGCTGGAGATGCGCCTCGTCCGGGATGATGTTGTGCTTGTAGCCGGCGTTGAAGGCCCCGACCGTCACGACGCCGGACCGCAGCGGGTTCGTCTCGCGCGAGACAAGCGTCTGCAGGCCGTTGACGATCTGTGCGCCGACGACGATCGGATCCTTGCCGGTGTGGGGCGCGGCGCCGTGGGTGCCGAGGCCCTTGATCCGGATGTCGACGGAATCGACGTTGGCGAGGGCGTAGCCGGGCGTGAAATGAATCGCGCCGGCGGGGTCCCAGCCGGACGTGTGCATGGCGATGGCGTAGTCGGGTTTCGGGAACCGCGCGTAAAGCCCGTCGGCGATCATGCCCGCCGCGCCGTAGGCGACTTCCTCCGCTGGCTGACCGACCATCACGAGCGTGCCGGACCATTGGTCTTTCGTCGCCGCAAGGCGCCGCGCCGTCCCGACGAACACCGCCATATGGCTGTCATGGGCGCAGGCGTGCATCACCGGCGCCTCGACGCCGCGATGGTCGACGGCGACGACGTCGCTCGCGTACGGAAGGCCCGTGCGCTCTTTCAGGGGCAGCGCGTCCATATCCGCGCGTATCAGAAGCGTCGGCCCCGGACCGTTCTCCATGACGGCGACGAAACCATAGCCGTCCGCGCCGTCCGCGAGCGAGCCCTGCGTCTCGATCAGCTTTCTACGAACGAAATCGCGGCCGACGTTTTGGGTTACGTCGAAGCCGAGCGCGCTCATCTCGGCGACGAGCCGCGCCGACGTCTCGCGCTCCATATAGGAGAGTTCCGGATTCTTGTGAAAATGCTCGTAAAGACCGCGCACGTAGGGCAGGTCCGCGGCAACGTCGTCGGACAATGTCTGCGGCGGCGGCGCGGCGAAAACCGGCGAAGCGGCGAGAGTCGCCGCGGCGGCGAGGCGTGAAAAGCGCATGTCCGATCGGGCTCCGTTCTTGTTCCGTTGTCAGTCGGTCGCGTCGGCGCGCGGCCAGTCGAAGCCGACGATCGGCATCGGCCCCGGCGCGACCCCCGCCTTGCTCTTCTCCGCGGCGACCATGGCGCGGATCTCCTCGCGCAGGGCTTCGCCGTCATAGACGAAGCCGTCCTTGACGATCGTGCCGACGCCGCCGACCCGCGCGGGCTTGTTGTTGTCGTCGAGCTTCACGTGGCCCGTGGCGTAGAGAACTTTCAGATTGGCCAACGGATTTTCGTCGACGACGATCAGGTCCGCCTTTTTGCCGGGCTGGATCGACCCGATGTCGTCGACGCCGAGAATGCGCGCGCCGTTGAGCGTCGCCGACATGATCACTTCGAGCGGGTGGAACCCCGCCTCCCGAAGAAGCTCAAGCTCGCCGATGTAACCGAAGCCGTAGGTCGAGTAGATGTAACCCGCGTCCTCGCCCGCGCCGACGAGGCCGCCATTGTTTTTGTAGTCGTTCACGAACGCCATCCAGCGCCGATAGTTCTCACGCCAGGCGACTTCCTGCTCCGTACCCCAGTCAAACCAATATGAGCCGTGGGCGTCGCGGTCCGGCGCGAAGAACGCCCACAAGGACGGCATGGTGTACGTATCGTGCCATTCGGCGCGCCGGGCCCGCATCCAGTCGCGACTCGCCGCGTAGATCGTGATGGTGGGGATGAGCGCGAAGTCCCGGTCGATCAGCGTTCGGCGCACGCGGTTCCATTGCGCCGAACCGGGTTCGGCGGCCTGGGCCCAGAGCCGCCCGGCGTGCTCGAAACGGTCCTGCTCGTTCTGGTAGTTGTAGTCGAGGGGATAGTCCTGGACCGTCTCATCGTCGAACAGCGCCTCCGGCAGGCCGTACCAGTGCTCCATCGAGCCGAGGCCCGCCGCGGACGTGTCGAGCACGTCGGCGCGCGCGACGTCGATCTGCGCGTGGTGCATCGTCGTTTTGAGCCCTTGCGCCTTGGCCTCGTCGAACGCAGCGAAGAGGATCTCCGGAGGCGCGCCGAAGAACTTTACGCCGAACGCGCCTTCGGCCTTCAACTGGCGGATGCGCTCGCGCGCCGCCTCGGGCGTGTCGACGTCCACCGGCGGGTTCGCGCGAAAAAACGGGTACGGATAGATACGCGGGGCGTCGATTTCGCCGCGCGCGCTTTTGGCCGCCTCCGCGGCGGTCCACGCGGCGCCCTCGCCGTTGCCGACCTCCCGGACGGTCGTGATCCCGTGGGCGAGCCAAAGTTTGTAGACGTATTCTTTCGGCACGCCCTGCCCGGTGTCCGACGTGTGGATATGGCCGTGGAGATTGACGAATCCGGGCAGCACGAACTTGCCGGCCGCGTCGATCTCGCGGCCGCCGTTCAGGGGCGGACGGCTCTCCGGATCGATGTCGAGGCCCGCCGCGCCGACGGCGACGACTTTCACGATGCGGTCTTTCTCGATGACGATGTCGACGGGCCCCCGGGGCGGCGCGCCGGCGCCGTCAATCAGCGTCGCGCCGCGGACGATGAGGCGCGCGAAGCGGCCCGACTTCAGCGCCGACGTTTCGCCGGCCGTCGGCGCAGGCGTCGCTTCCTGCGCGGCCGCGGCCGACGCCGAGGGGGACGGTGCGTCCTGAGCGGCGCCTGGCCCCGCCATCGACAGCGCGACCGCCGCCACGATCGAGAAGCCAAAAAATCCGTGCACGCCGCGCACCTCCTCTATCGACCCGAACGAGCGCTCAACTGCCAAAATGTCCGAAACTCGCATGGGCCATGCCGCCGTCGACGGCGATCGTCTCGCCCACGACGTAGTCGCCCGCCCGGCTCGCAAGGAAAACCGCGACGCCAGCCATGTCGCTCGGCGCCCCGACGCGCCCGCCCGGCACCACCTTGGCGACCATGTCGGCGTGGTCCCGCGCGGCCTTGTTCATGTTCGAGGCGAAGGCGCCTGGGGCGATCCCCGAGACGCAAATCCGATCCTGGATGAGCCGCGCGGCCATGCGCCGGGTCAGGTGGATAAGCGCCGCCTTCGAGGCCTGGTAGGAATAGGTCTCCCACGGATTGATCCGCAGCCCGTCGATCGACGCGACCATGATCGCCTTCGACGGACGATCCTCGCGCGCCGCCGCTTTCAAGCGCCCATGGAGCGCCTTCGTCAGGAAAAACGGCGTCTTGACGTTGAGGGACATGACTTTGTCCCAGCCGGCCTCGGGGAACGCCTCGAAGGGTTCGCCCCACGCGGCGCCGGCGTTGTTGACGAGAATGTCGAGCGCCTGTTCGCGTTCGCCGAACGCGGCGGCGAGCGCGTCGCAGCCCTCGACGGTCGAGACGTCCGCCGGCAACGCCCGGCACCGGTCAGCGGGCGCCCCCGTCGCCTCCAGGAGGCGCGCGACGGCGGCCTCACAGGCGTCCGCCTTGCGCGAGGCGACGTAGACCCGCGCGCCATGGGCGAGGAGCCCTTCGGCGATCATTTCGCCGATGCCGCGCGAGCCGCCCGTCACCAGAGCCGTGCGTCCCTCAAGCGAAAAAAGATCCTTCATCCGGCCACCGTGCGCGCGCCGCGAGAGCGACGCAAGTTCGCCCACCCTAGCCCGTGTCGCCCGGGTCGAAAGAATGGTCCGCAGTTCGTTGGCGTTTGATTAGCCATTGGCGGCTAGGCGAACGCTCATGAAAGCGGGCGGGCGATGACGACGGGCGAGCTTGCGAACGAGACCGCGGCGCGGCGCGGGCTTGGCGACGCCGCCTGGGCGGACGCCGTCTGGCGGCGCGCCCAGCAGGTCGCGTTCGCAGTCATCGCCTACATGGCGGGCCTGTCGGCGCTCTACTTCATATTCATCGCCTTTCCCGACGTTCTGGAGACGCACGACGTCACGCCCGTTTTTCCCGCCGCGAAAGCGAATTGGGCGCTGCTCGTCGCGCACTGCGTCTTCGCCCTGCCGCCGCTCCTCCTCGGGCTTGTCGGCTTTATCGAGGGCGTGCGCCGCAAGCGCCCGAAACTGCATCGCGACGCCGGGCTCCTCTACTGCGTGTGCATCTGGCTAAGCGCGCCTGCGGGCGCGCTCCTCGCCACGGCGAACAGGTCCGGTCCGCTCGCCGGCGCCGGCTTCTTCGTGCTCGGCGTCTTCTGGTTCGCGACCACCTGGCGCGCCTATTCGACCGCACGGGCGAAAAACTTCGTCGACCACCGTCGCTGGATGATCCGCAGCTACGCCTTGACGCTCGCCTTCGTAACCGTCCGCCCACTGTTCGTTTTCGGCCCGATGGGCGGCTTTTCTTCCGCAGACTGGCAGATCGTAGTCGCGTGGGCCTGCTGGGTTCCGAACCTCGCGCTTGCGGAACTTTATCTTTGGGCGACGCGGCCGAACGGCGCGCTTCGATCCTTCCCCCAACGCGCCGCCGCCTGAGCGGCGGAACAGGCTTCGCGCATCGGCGCACAAGCGCCCCGGCGACGCCCCGTTCGCGCCCCAATCGCCATCGACCCTCGCGATAGTCGTTGAAACGAAGCGCGATCTGCGCGACGCCTCAACGCGCGCCGACAGGGGGAGAGGTCATGGCGAAACTAGCGTCTTCGCGCGCGAGCGCGCTCGCGTGCATCCTGATTTGCATCATCTGCGTCGCCGGGGCCCACCGCCTCACGATCAACGCCGACACGCGGACGATGTTCGCCAAGGCGGACGAGAACCGTCTCGCGCTGAACGCCTTCGAGGCGCGCTATGCGAGCTCCGTCAATCTGTTGATCGCGCTCCACGCGGCGGACGGCGACGTCTTCACCCCGGCGCGGCTGAAAGCGATCCGTCAGCTAACGGAAGAGGCCTGGACGCTGCCCTATTCGACGCGCATCGACAGCGTCTCGAACGCGCCGCACATATCTTCGGACGCGGACGGCGTCGTGGTCGCGGAGATGTTCGACGCGACGCCCGCGCTCAGCGACGAGGCGTCGAGCGCCGACGCCGTGCGCGAAAGGGTGATGGCGGACGAACTTCTCGTCGAACGCCTGATCGCGGCGGACGGGCGGACCGCGGCCGTCAACGTCGTGGTCGACTACCCCATGAATTCGCCGGTGGCCGTCGGCGAGATCCTCGCTGCGGCGCGGAGCCTTCCGGCGCTCGACGCGGCGCGGGCGGCCGGGCTCGAACCCTGGTTCGGCGGGCGCGTCGCGTCCGGACACGCCTTTGCGGAGGCGAGCAAACGCGACCTCAAAACGCTGACGCCGCTGAGCTTCGTCGTCCTGTTCGCGCTGCTCGTTTTTCTGCTGCGGTCCGCGGCCCACGCCGGCGCGCTTTTCGGCGTCGCGGCCCTCGCCGCCGCGAGCGCCATGGGCCTCGGCGGATGGTTGGGCGTGCAGATCACCGCCGGGTCGGCGTATGCGCCGACGATCATTATCGCCCTCGGCGTCGCTTCCCTCTCTCACTTGGTGATCACCGCGCGCGGCCTCGCCGCCAACGGCGCGCCGCGCGAGGCCGCCGTCCGGCGCGCGGTCGCGATCGACGCGGCGCCCGTCGCGCTCACGCTCGCCACGACGGCGATCGGGTTCATGACGCTCAACTTCGCCGAATCACCGCCCTTCCGCGAGGTGGGTCGGCTGATCGCCCTCGGCGCCTGTTTCTGCCTGCTCTACGGGCTCGTTCTCCTGCCGGCGCTGTTGATCCGACTGCCGATGGGCGACGCCCGGCCGCACCCCTTCATTCGCCGCGCCGTCGAGATCGCCGCCGACGTCGCCGTTCGCCGCCGCCGCGCGCTGATGGTCGCTGCGCCGATCCTCGTCCTCGCCGCGGCCGGCGGCGTCGCCACCGTGGCGATCGACGATCGCTTCCCGCACTATTTCGACGACCGCTTCGAGTTCCGCCGCCACGCCGACCTGATCGAGGAGCGACTCACGGGCCTCGAGGTCGTCGAGTTCGACGTCGGCGGCGCGACCGACGGCGCGATCTACGACCCGGACTACCAGTCGGCGCTCGCCGACTTCGAAACCTGGCTAAAGGACCAGCCGCACATCGTCTACGTCTCATCCGTGCGCGACGTTCTGAAGCGCCTCAACCGTCATATGAACGGCGGCGCGCCCGATGAGGCGCGCGTGCCCGACGAACCGGACCTCCTCGCGCAATACATGTTGCTGTACGAACTATCCTCGCCACTCGGTCAGGATCTGACGCACACGGTCACGATCGACAAGGCTCGCACACGGGTGACGACGATCCTGCGCGACGCCACGACGCGCGACGTTCGCATGCTGCGCGAACGGGCCGAAGCCTGGTTCGACGCCCGCGTCGCAGACGTCGACGGCGCCGAGCGCTACGACGCGGTGGGCACCGGCCTTGCGGTCATGTTCGCCTATCTCTCGTCGATCAACATCAAAGCGATGATCGGCGGCACCGCCGCGGGCGCGGCGCTGATCTCTCTCATTCTCTGCTTCGCGTTCCGGAGCGCGCGGTACGGCGCGATCAGCCTTGTGCCGAACTTCTTGCCCGCCGCCGTCGCGTTCGGCGTCTGGGGCTATCTCATGGGCGAGATCGGCGTCGCCGTCTCGACCGTGGCGGCCCTGTCGCTCGGCATCATCGTCGACGACACGATCCACCTGATCTGGCGCTATCGCGAGGCCCGCCAGCGCGGGCTTGACCCCGAAGCGTCCGCGCGGGCCATGTTCGCGGCCGTCGGCGAACCGATGCTGATCAGCACGATCGCCCTCGTCGCCGGCTTTCTCGTCCTCGCCGCTTCGGGCTTCCGCATCACGAACAGCACAGGGCTCCTCACCGCCGGCACGGTCGGCGCGGCGCTGGCGCTCGACTGGTTCCTGCTCGCGCCGTTGCTGATCACGATCGACAAGGCGCTCGCCGCCACGCCGGCCAAGGCCGACGCGGTCGACGCCGCGCCGGCGTCGGCGCTCAGCTGAACGCGGGTGGTCAATCCGCGCCGAAGCGCTTGCGCCACTCGTCAAGCTGCGTCTCTTCGATCTTCGCGAAGAGCACCGGCGGCGGGGAGAACGCGCGCCCCGGCTCGAGCGCGTCAAGCAGGCGCGAGCGGTCCTCCGGCCAGCGGATCGCGGGATCGTCCGGGTCAAGACCGAACGTCTCGAACATCGCCCGCGCCGTCGACGGGATGACGGGCGCCGACAGCGCCGCGAAGAGAACGATCAGATTGAGCGCCGCGCGCACGGACGCCGCCGCCGCCGCTTCGTCCGTCTTGATCGTTTTCCAAGGCTCCGCGATTTGCAGATACTCATTGCCGGCGACCCAGATCCCGCGGAGCTCGGCGAACGCCTTGCGGAACTCCATCGCCTCCAGCGCCGCTTCGTAGGCGTCGATCTTGGCTCCGAGCGTCGCACGAAGCTTCTCTTCAACCGCGCCGTAGGATCCGGCTTCAGGAACGGCCTCGCCGAAGCGCGAGGCGCAAAACCGCGTGACCCGATTGACGAAGTTGCCGAGCACGTCAGCGAGGTCCTTGTTCACGACGCTTGCGAAATGCTCCAGCGTGAACGACGCGTCATCGGATTCCGGCGCATTCGCCATCAGGTGCCAGCGCCAATAATCCGCTGGCAGAATATCAAGCGCCTGATCCATAAAGACGCCCCGGTTCTGACTCGTGGAGAACTTGCCGCCGTACCACGTAAGCCAGTTCATCGACTTCAGCGCATCGACCGTCTTCCAGGGCTCCTCGGAGCCCAATAGGGTGCACGGGAACGAAACGGCGTGGAACGCCACATTGTCCTTGCCCATCAACTGGACATAGCGCACGTCCTGCGCGCCGGCGTCGAGACGCCACCAGGACCGCCAGTCGCGGCCCGCCGACGGATCGGCTTCGGCCCATTCCCGCGTGGCGCCGATATATTCGATCGGCGCGTCGAACCAGACGTAGAACACTTTCTCTTCGAAGCCGGGCCGCGGAACGCCGTCGACGCGCACTTTGACGCCCCAGTAAAGGTCGCGCGTGATCGAGCGGTCCTGAAGGCCTTCCTTCAGCCATTTGAGCGCGATCGACCGCGTTAGGTGCGGCCACTCCGTCTTGCCGGCCACCCACTTTTCGATCCGCCCCTGCATTTTCGACTGCAACAGGTGGAGATGCTTCGTTTCGCGCAGTTCGATGTTGCGCGAGCCGGAGATCGCGGAATAGGCGTCCTTCAGATCCTTCGGATCAAGGAGCGTTCCGCAATTGTCGCACTGGTCGCCGCGCGCTTTTTCATAGCCGCAGTTCGGACACGTTCCCTCGACATACCGATCCGGAAGGAAACGCTGGTCGTCGAGCGAATAGACCTGTTTGTCCGTACGCTCCTCAATCAGCCCCTTGGCTTCGAGCGCGGCGGCGAAGTGCTGGGTGAGTTCGGCGTTTTGCGGGCTCGACGACCTTCCGAAATAGTCGAACGACAAGCCGAACGCCTCACCGGCGCGCTTCTGGATTTCGTGCTGCTCGGCGCAGTAGCGCTCGACCGTCTGCCCCGCCGCGCGCGCGGCGAGCTCCGCCGGCGTGCCGTGCTCGTCCGTCGCGCAGATGAACAACACCTCATGCCCCCGCGCGCGCTGATAGCGGGCGTAGACGTCAGCCGGCAGCATCGATCCGACCAGATTGCCGAGATGCTTGACGCCGTTGATGTAGGGCAGTGCGGACGTGACGAGGATGCGGGCCAAGGATCGCGCCTTTTCAAGGAAACGCGCGACCCGACGCCGTCGCCAGCGCGCTGACCGCCGACGTCTACGCCGTTTCAAGTAAGGCTGACAACAACCGAAGCGACCGGAAAAAGCTGGTGAAAAAGGCGCCCGGCGGTCCCTGGTACGCAGGGAGCCGCCGGGCTTCGGGAGGGGTCGTTCGGCCGGCCCCGCCGGCGCATTCGGTTGTCTTTTTTGCGGCCCGCGCGGTTCAATCGCGCCGACGCCAAACTCTTTCGCTGCTTAGAGCGCGTGGGGGCCGATCAGACGCTGCGCCGCGCCCAACGCGACCTCCGCAAGCTCCCGGACGCGCTCGGCGATGTCGCCGGTTTCGACGCCCTGGGCCTGGAGCGCGATGAACGCCGCGAACCCCATCAAGCCCAGGATTCGTCCAAGACCGCGACCCGCGCTGAGGAAAAGCGCAGCGGCGCCGACGAGTTCGATGACGCCGGGCAGGCCCGCTCCGAGGACCGATCCGCCGAGGGCGCCAAAGCCGCCGACGTCGAGGGCCGCGATCGATTCGATCGAGCGAAGCTGTTCGGGGAGCGCGCCGGTGAGATGCATCCCGCCGATGACGCCCAGAAGACCGGCGCAGGCCCCCTGCGCCGTGCACCGCAAGAACGACAAGGGCGAGGAAAGCCGTCTCGCCCCCCGGCCGAGCCCGCCGCCGTAGGCGTCGCCGCGCACGTTGTAGCCCGCGCTCAGCGCCGCCGGTTTTTCGTAGCCGACGCTCGCGGCGAGGCGGGCGTCACGGCCGCCGCGACGCGGCGCGTGGCGCGTGCGGCGACCGCGGGGTCCGCCGCCGTTCAGGTCCCAGGTGCTAAGCGCTTTCGCCATATCGCCTTCTCCTGTCGCGCCTCAGTTTTCCGCGCATTGTCAAAAGACCCGCCGCCCACGGCCGAAACGAGGGCCGAATTGGAAAATTTCGCGGCGAATTGGGGCGGTCCGCCATAATGGGAGGACGCGCCGGGGGACGGCGTCGATCCGGATCGAAGGAAAGCGTTCCAAACTTCATTCCACTCAACCGACCACTCCGCTTGTTCCGACATGGGAGCTTCGCGTCGACGCGCAATAAAACAAATCGCTCACTGACGATCACGGCTGCGTCGGACGGCCTGCTGCGCCGCGCCGTTTTCGACCGCGCCCGTCCGTGGTCTTATTCGTCCGCGATACGACGGAGCCGACTTGTGAAATCGATGCGAAGCGCCGCGCCGGGCGGACCCGAAACCCTGACTCTCACCGAAAGCGAAACGCCGGACCCGGGACGCGGCGAAGCGCGGATCGCCGTCAAAGCCGCCGGCGTCAATTTCCCGGACACGCTGATCATCCGCGATCTTTACCAGTTCAAGCCGCCGCGGCCGTTTGCGCCGGGCGGAGAAGTCGCCGGCGTCGTCGAGGCGCTCGGCGCGGATTGCGACGGGCTCGCCGTCGGCGACCGGGTTCTCGCCGGCGGCGTCAACGGGGGATATGCGACCCATTTCGTGGCGCCCCGCGCGCAGGTGAAGAAGATCCCCGACGCCATGCCCTTCGACGAAGCCGCGGCGTTTCTGCTCACCTACGGCACGGCGCACTACGCTCTGAAAGACCGCGGCCGGCTCCAGCCTGACGAAGCGGTTCTGGTCCTCGGCGCGGCGGGGGGCGTCGGCGCGGCGGCGATCGAGGTCGCGAAAGCCATGGGCGCAAGGACGGTGGCCGCCGTCTCAAGCGACGAGAAAGCCGCCTTCTGCCGCGACCTCGGCGCCGACGAGGCGATCGTTTATGCGCGGGGGGCCCTCGACCGAACCGCGCAAAAAGCGTTCTCCGCCGAGATCAAAGCCGCCGCCGGCCGGCTCGGGCGCAGCGAAGGCGTCGACGTCGCGCTTGACCCCGTCGGCGGCGACTACGCCGAACCCGCTTTGCGCGCGCTCGGCTGGGACGGGCGCTTTCTGGTCGTCGGCTTTCCGGCCGGCATTCCAGCGCCGCCGCTCAATCTCACCCTGCTCAAGAGCGCCTCGATCGTCGGCGTCTTCTGGGGCGCGTTCACGTTGCGCGACCCGGCGCGCCACGACGCCCATGTGGCGGAGTTGTTCCGCTGGTACGAAGAGGGCCGCGTCAAACCGCGGATCACGGCGCGTTTTCCACTCGAAGACGCCGCTGACGCGTTACAGTTGATCGAGACGCGCGCCGCGCAAGGCAAGGTCGTTTTGACGGTCGACTGAGCCTTCGGTCCCACTTCGCTGGCTCACGAGCGCGTGGGGAGCCGTGGGAAACGCTTGCGCGACGTCGGCGAATGCGCCACGCGCCTCAGCGAAGCAATGTTTCGGGGAAGCCATGTCATCGCAAAAACTCGGGCTCTTCGCCCTCCGCCTCTCGCTGACGATCTTTTTCGCCGTCTGGGCGATCGAGAAATTCATCAAGCCCGACACGACGGCCGCCATCTGGAAGTCGTTCTACCTCGTCGAAAGCCTGCCGGCGACGGGCTCCTACGTCGTGGGCGGCGTGCAGTCGCTGGTGATCGTGCTCTTCTTTTTCGGTATCGCGCGGTTCTGGACCTATGGGTTTCTGCTCGTCACCCATGGGATCGGCACGCTTCTCACCTACGAAAAGCTGCTCAACCCTTACGAGAGCATCAACCACCTCTTCATCGCCGCGATCCCGGTGTTCGGCGCCCTCCTCGCCCTGTTCCTGATGCGCGGCGAGGACACGCTCTTCACTCTGGGACGGCGTTAGGCTGATCAAAGCCGGGCGAGCGCGGCGGCGAGCTTGTCGCGCTCGGCGGCGTAGCCAGCGCGGCGCTCGCGCTGTTCGTCGACGACTTCGGCCGGCGCGCGGTCGACGAAGTTCTTGTTGGCGAGCTTCTTGTCGACGATCCCGATCTCCTTGTCGGCTTTGGCGATTTCCTTATCGAGGCGCGCCCGCACGGCGTCCGGGTCGACCGCGCCGGCGATGTCGATGACGTAAGTCGCGCCGCCGGACACCAGGGCGACGCCGCGCGGGGCATCGCCGTCGCGCGCGGCGCTAACCCCCTCCAGCCGCGCAAGGCGCTCGATCAGGGGGGCGTGCAGCGCCAGACGGTCCGCCAGCAGATCGTCCGGCTCGACGCAAACGAGCGGAAACTTGTCGCCCGCGGGCAGATCCACCGCCTGGCGCACTGACCGGATCTGCGTGATCAGGTCGAGCGCCCAGTTGATCTCCTCGGCCGCTTCCGGCGCGCTCGGCAAGTCGACCGGCCAGTCGGCGAGGATGAGATGTCGGTCGCGCTCGGCGAGCGCCCCCCACAGCTCCTCGGTGACGAAGGGCATGAATGGGTGGAGAAGCTTCAGGATCTGGTCGAGGCACCAGGCCGTCGCGGCGCGGACCTCGTCCTTCGCAGGCCCGTCCGGCCCCTGAAGAACGGGTTTGGCGAACTCCAGGTGCCAGTCGCAGAAAACGTTCCAGGCGAAGCGATAGACCGCGCCCGCCGCGTCGTTGAAGCGATAGGCTTCCAGCGCCTCGGTCGTCTCGGCGGCGCATCGCGCCGTCTCGTGGACGATCCAGCGGCTCAAGGTCTCGCGCGCCGCGGCCGGATCGAAAGCCGGGTCGACCTTGCATCCGTTGATTTCCGCGAACTTCGCCGCGTTCCAGAGCTTCGTCGAAAAGTTCCGGTACCCCTCGATGCGCTGCTCGGAGAGCCGGATGTTGCGCCCCTGCGCGGCCATCGCCGCGAGCGTGAAGCGTAAGGGGTCCGCGCCGTATCTGTCGATCAGCGCCAGGGGGTCGATGACGTTGCCCTTCGACTTCGACATTTTTTGTCCGTGCTCGTCGAGCACTAGGGCGTGCATATAGACGTCCTTGAACGGAACTTCGTCCATGACGTTGAGGCCCTGCATCATCATCCGCGCCACCCAGAAAAAGATGATGTCGAACGCCGTGACGAGGACGCTCGTCGGGTAGCGCGCCGCGAGCTCCGGCGTTTCGTCCGGCCAGCCGAGCGTCGAGAACGGCCACAGGCCGGAGGAGAACCAAGTGTCGAGAACGTCGGGGTCTCGCTCAAGACCATCGTCCGTCCCGAGAGTCGCGCGAGCCATTTCTCTTGCTTGGGCTTCCGTCTCGGCGACGAAGATCTCGCCGCCGGGCGCGTGCCAAGCCGGGATCCTGTGCCCCCACCAGAGCTGGCGGGAGATGCACCAGGGCTCGATGTTCCGCATCCACTGGTAATAGGTCTTCGCCCAGTTGTCGGGCACGAATCGCGTCTCGCCCTTCTCCACGGCCTCGACCGCGCGCTTGGCGAGCGCCTCGGTGTTGACGTACCACTGGTCCGTCAGCATGGGTTCGATCACGACGCCGGAGCGGTCGCCGAAGGGCTGCACGATCTTCTTGTCTTCGACGTTGATCATCAGGCCGCGCGCGTCGATGTCGGCGACGACGGCCTCTCGCGCCTTGTAACGGTCGAGCCCGCGATACTTCGCCGGCACGTAGGGCGCGTCTAGCATTCGCGCTTTCGTATCCATCAGGACGAACATCTCGATGTCGTTGCGCTTCGCCACCTGATAGTCGTTGAAATCATGGGCGCCGGTGATCTTCACCGCGCCGGAGCCGAAGTCCGGATCCGGATAGTCGTCGGTGACGATCGGAATGAGCCGGCCCTTGCCGTCATTGTCGTCGCCGACGGGGATGTGGCAGCGCTTCCCGACGATCGGCGCGTAACGCCTATCATCCGGATGCACCGCGACGGCGCCGTCGCCGAGCATCGTCTCCGGCCGGGTCGTGGCGATGGAGATGTAGTCGCGCGTCTCGAACTCGGTCGGCGTTCCGTCCTCGTCGAACGCTATCGGAAACTCATACGTGTCGCCGTTCTCAAGCGGATACTTGAAGTGCCAGAAATGTCCGTCGACCTCAGTGTTCTCCACTTCGAGGTCTGAGATCGCGGTTTCGAACTTCGGGTCCCAGTTTACGAGCCGTTTGTCGCGATAGATGAGGCCCTGCTCGTAAAGCTGGACGAACACCTTCACAACCGCGCGCGACAGGCCCTCGTCCATGGTGAAGCGTTCGCGCGACCAGTCGCAGGTCGCGCCGAGGCGCTTCAGCTGGTTGATGATCTGGCCGCCGCTTTCGGCCTTCCAGGCCCAGACTTTTTCGATGAACCTCTCGCGGCCTATCTCTGTCCGCCTCGGCTCGCCGCGCTCGGCCATCTGGCGCGCGACGACCATCTGCGTCGCGATGCCGGCGTGGTCGAGCCCCACCTGCCAGAGCACGGACTTTCCGCGCATGCGCTCGAAGCGGCACAAAACGTCCTGAAGCGTATTATTGAGCGCGTGGCCCATGTGCAGGGATCCCGTCACGTTTGGCGGCGGGATCACGATCGTGAAGGGCTCTGCGTCCGGGTCGTCGGCGGGCTTGAACGCTCCGGCGGCCTCCCACGCGGCGTAGATTCGAGGCTCGGCCTCGGCGGGGGCAAAACGTTTGTTCAACATAAAAAAGCGGGCTTCGTCAGCGAAGCCCGCTCTATAGCGCGATCGCGCTGCGCCGCGAAAGCCGCGGCGCTAAGCTCGTATGGCTAACGTGCCCTGCGTGCGATGCGCTCGACTTCCTGCTGGACCTTCTCCTCGACGATCGCCGGCAGATTGTCGTCGAGCCAGGTCTTCAGCATGGGTCGCAGCATCTCGACGATGAGCTCCTCGAGCGAGCGGCCGGGCTCGTCGGAGACGCGAACGGACTGGCTCAGCGCGCCGAACGCCGAGGCGGCGGACGCCGCCGAAACGTCGTCGACGAGATTGTCGTCCTTGGCGAGGGCCGAGAGATTGTTCTTGATCATTTCCACGTCTTCCGTCGCTAACCGCGGCTTTGCGCCGTCCTGGTCTTCGCCCGCATCGTCCTCGCCCGGGGCCGTCGCCCCGGGGCCCTGGCCCGCAGAGCTCGGCGGCGCGAGCACGATCGGCGCGCTGTCCTCGTCCTCAGCCTCGTTCTCGACGTCGGCGACCGGCGTCGGACGCCGACCAACGGCGGCGTCGGCGGCGCTGACGAGCGAGGGCCGCGCCGGCGCATCGACAACGTCGCCGTCTTCCTCGTCCTCGGAGATGATCCGGCGGATCGAGGCGAGGATCTCTTCCATGCTCGGTTCGGGCTGCGCGTTCGCCATGGGATGTCGACCCTTGATGTTGCGTCGCAGGCGTTAACCCGACGCCCACGCCGACTCGTTGTCTGGTGCTTCGCCGCGCGTAGCAAGCGTTGGATTACCCGATTCCTAAGGAGCGCGATTAACGCGCCGAAGGCATGTCCGCGTCGCCCGCGGCGGCCTCCACGGCGTCGATCGTCAAGAGCCCAACGCTGCGCAGGATCTCGAACCGGGCGACGCGCGCGTCGCGACGCGCGTTCGCCAAGGCGACGCGCGCGGTCAGAAGCTCCTGCTCGGCGTCGAGCACGTCGAGGGTCGTGCGCGCGCCGACGTCGGCTTCAAGGCGCACGCCCTTCAAGGCGAGCTCGTTCGCGGCGACGCCCGCCTCCGCCGAGCGCACGCCGGCGAGCGCGGCCGCGCGGCGCTCCCAGGCCGCGATCGTCTCGGCCTCGGCGCGGCGCTCCGCGGCGTCGACGTTGCGGCGATCCGCCTCGGCGAGCGCCTTCGCCTCGCGCACGCGCGATAAATTGAGCCCGCCGGTGAAGAGCGGCACGCTCGCCCGCACGCCGTAGGCGAACTGCTCATCGGTCTCGACGAAGAAGTTCGGGTCCTCCGCATACCGATAACGCGTCGTCAGCGAGACGCTCGGCGCAAAGGCGGACCGAGCGATGGCGACGCCGCGGCGCGAGGCGTCGGCCGCCGCGCGCGCGGCGAGCGCGTTCGGCGCGTATCCGCGGGCGAGCTCGATAGCGGCGTCGAGGGTTTCGGGCGCCGCCGGCAGGCCGGGCTCGGGATCGAGGTCGGCGGGCGGATCGCCGACGATCTCGGCGAACGACGCGCGCGACAGAGCGAGGCCCGCCTGTGCGCCGGCGAGGTCGGCCCGCGCGCCGGCGAGGCGCGCCTCCGCCTGCGCGACGTCCGTGCGGGTCACGTCGCCGACCTCGAAGCGCACCTCAGCCTCGCGGCGGCGCGCGGCGAGCACCTCCACGTTCTTCGCGTTCGCCGTGAACACGCTGAGATCGCGCAGGACGTCGAAGTAAGCCGCGGCCGCGCGCGTCAACACGTCCTGTTCCACCGCCGCGAGCGACGCGCCGCCGGCTTCGATGCGCGCGCGGGCCTGGCGAATGGCGTTGACGTTGCGCAAGCCGTTGAAGACCTCAAGCTCGCCGCTGACTTCGCCGACGATCGTGTCGAGCCGCGTGCTCGCGTCCGTCGCGCCGAAGAGCGTCGGGTCGATCCCGCCCGGCGCGGCGACGACGTCGGTGTCGTTGTCGACCCGTTCGACCGACCCGCCGGCGACGATTTGCGGCAGGACGGCGGACCAGGCCTGAGCCTTCGCTTCGCCGGCGGCGCGAAAGCGCGCGCGCTCCGCCGCGATCGTTGGGTTGGTGTCGTAGGTGCGGCGCAAAGCCTCCGCGAGCGATTGCGCGACGGACGGCTCGGCGGCGACGGCCGCCAGCGCGGACGCGAGCGCCGCGACGCGGCGGTTTCTGAACGGACGGCGTTGAATGGCGGCGCCTCGCTGGTGCGGCGTGTTCTCGCCAAGCTATGCCGCGCGCCGCCCGGCGCGATCAAGGCGACGCGCCAGAGCGTCGGTCGCCCAATTTCCGCACCGGCGAAAATCGTCTTCGGTTGCGTAGACCAAAAATCTAGAATGCGAACGCCCGCGGCGCCTCGAACCCCGGGAGAACGTTCGCCGCCGCGGCGTCGAACGCCTCGCGCGTCGCTGTCGCCGCGCCGGTGCGCGAGACGATGACGCCTTTCGAAACGGCGCCCGCGCGGCGGATCGCGCCGAGCCGCCCGCCGTCGCGCAACTGTGCCGTCAACGCCTCGGGGATGCGGCCCACCGCATGGGCGACGAGGATGACGTCATAGGGGCCTTCGTCCGGCGCGCCGGCGGCCGGGTCGCCGACGACGGCGGCGGCGTTGTCGACGCTTTGCGCCGACCAGGTCGCCTGGGCTTCTTCGGCGAGGCCCGCCTCCGCCTCCACGCCGACGGCCATGCCGCAGAGCTTCGCAAGAACGGCGGTCGAGTAGCCGGCCCCGAACGCCACATCGAGCGCCAGTTCGCCGGCGCGCGGCGCGAGCGCGGCGAGCAGCTTTGCGAAGTCCCGCGCGACGATGAGCGACCGGCCCGGCGCATAGACGATTTCGCGCTCGACATAAGCCTGTTCGCGCAAGCCCGCCGGCAGAAACGCCTCGCGCGGCGTGTTGGCGAGGGCCTGTTGGATGCGCGGATCGGTGACGTCGTTCGGGCGCACCTGGCTGTCGATCATCATGCGACGGGCGGCTTCGTAATCCATGGGCGGGATCTCGGGACCTACGGGCTGTTTCGCGACGGCGTACACCGCGCGCCGAAGCCCGGCAATCGGCGGATCCGACGAACGCCTTGGCGGCTGCGGCGGCCCGCAGCGCGGCTTTCGGGGATGACGCGGGCGCGGCGGCGGGCTATGACGCGCGCTCCTCCGCATTTTCGACCCCGGACGGCCACGTGGCGGAGTGGTGACGCAGCGGACTGCAAATCCGTGTACCCCGGTTCGATTCCGGGCGTGGCCTCCAAACCGCCTCCGTTCAGAGCAACGTCGCCTTGACGCCCGGCGGCAGGCCTTTGCGCGCGGCGTTCGGCGCAAAGGCTTCGTCGAGGGCCGCGCCAAGGGCGGCGATCATGTCGCGCCAGAACGCATCGGCGCTATCGTATCGGCGGCGCTCGTGGAGGAAGAAGCTGGCTTTGAGCCCGCCGGCGAGCGCGTCGACGAAATCGTCGATGTCTTCGCTCCGCACGCCGCCGAACGCCGCCTCGCCGAGAAAGACCCGCCAGCGCAGATCGTCGAACGTCGTCGCGCTCAGAACCTTGACGTATTTGCGGCCCTAGACGCTGACGGCGGCCGAAACGCCGGCATTGTGGAAGTCGTCCGGCGTGCGCAGGCTCGCCCCGGCGCCGTTGACGCCCGCGTCGTTCATCCGCTCACGCAGCATCTCGAAGAGCGCCATGCCCATGGCGAGCCCCGTGTCCTCTAGGACGACATGGCTCGACGAGAGCTTGGTCGCGCGAAACGAGACATCGAGATGGAGGTTCGCCGCCCCACAGAAGACGTCGAGCAGTCTCGGAAAGTCCGACACGTCGATCGTCGGGGCGACGTCGAACCTCGCCGCGGCCGCCCCGCCCTGCCCGCGCTGCAAGGCGACGCGCACGGCGCTCTCCGCCGGCAGACGGCGCGCCGACGCGTGGCCGTCGGGCCCTACCGACACTTCGATCGCGCCGTGCGTTTCGCTTTCGGTCCGGCCGCCGGCGCTCATGCGGCCCTCAGGCGATTGAGCGTGATTCCGATCGCGCGATAGACGCCCTCCCAGCTGTGATGCGGATCTTCAAACGTGCACAGACGAATGACGATGCGCGCGCCGAGCCCCGCCGCAACGCCTTCGGCGAGGGCGACGAGGTCGCGGCCGGCGCGCATCTGTTCGACCCGCAGGCCGAGGACGCGGTCCTCCGGCAGGCTTGGGTGGACGGTGAAGTCGAGACCCGGAGGACCGTCGCGGTCGATAAGAACCTCCGCGGCGCCGTCGTCGATCATGCCGAGGCTCGCCGCCGCCCCGTCGCGCAGGTCGAAGCCGCGCAGGCCGTCGCCCAAAAACCCGCCGAGATCGCGCCAGTCGTTCGATCGCCAGGCGACGTCGACGCCTGCGCCCATTCGCCAGGCGATGTGTTCGATCATGTGACTGACGAAATCGTTCGGCGTCGCGATGCTTTTGCGCGCCGGCTCGCCATCGAAGAAGCGCAAGAACGGCGGCTCGAAACGATCGTAGACGACATCGGCGAGGCCCGACGCTTCAAGCTCGGCGAACGTCGTCGCGCCGGTCGAGACGGCGACGGCGAACCCGAGGCCGGCGTTGCGGCCGGCCGTCAGGCCCATGATGGAGTCTTCGAGATACGCGCACCTCGCCGGCGCGACCCCGAGCGACGCCGCGGCGCTCGCGTAGATGTCGCCCGCGGGTTTCGCCGCAACGCCGTCGCGCACCCCGCTGACGACGGCGAAGTCCTCGCCGAAGCCAGCCTCGCGAAGAATGCGCTCAAGCACGGCCTGTTCGTTGCTGGAGCCGACCGCGACCTTGAGGCCCTCCGCCTTCGCCGCGTCGATCAGCGCGCGAGCCCCGGGCAACGCGTCGAACGAGGCTTCGGCGCGAAGACGATTGTAGCGCGCGACCATCTCTGCGCGGATGCGCGCGGGGATCGGCTCCGGGAGGTCCTTGACGAGTTCGTCCCAAAACCCCTCCGCCTCAAGAGCGAAGTGTTCACGGATCTTCTCCGGGAGGATCCAGTCGCCGGTTCCCATCACGGCTTTCGCCGCGGCGACGCACAGGTCGTAGTCGGCGCGAAGCGAATCGAGGAGCACGCCGTCGACGTCGAAGATCAGCGCCTCGGTCCCGTCCGGCAGGTCGAGAATGTCGGCGAGCCTCATGACAACCGCCGGCGCACGGCGGCGGCGTGGGCCGGAAAGCCTTCATAGTCGGCGAGGGTCAACGCGGCGGGAGCCAGGCGCTCAAAGCCCTCGCGGCTGGCCATCACAAACGACGAGCGCTTTTGAAAGTCCGGCACGCCGAGACACGACGCGCTGCGCGCAAGGCCGCCCGTCGGCAGAATGGCGTTCGAGCCCGCGACGAAATTGCCGAGCGTGATCGGCGCGTGCGGCCCGAGCATGGTCTCGCCGGCGTTCTCGATCCGCTCGAGCAGCGCCTCGGCGTCGTCGCTCAGGATTTCCAGGTGCTCCGGCGCGAACTCGTTGACGAATTCGATCGCCGCGTCGAGGTCGGAGGCGACGAGAATTTTCGACCGCTCACGGAAGTTCTCGGTGATGAACGCCTGGCGTTGCTCCGGCAACGCCGCCACAAGCGCCGGCAAGCGCGCGGCCACCGCCCTGGCGTAGTCGCGCGACGTCGCCACGAGCACGGCGCAGGAATCCGGCCCATGCTCCGCCTCGATGAGCAGGTCATGCGCGGCGATGTCGGCGTGGATCGTCCCGTCGCAGAGGATCGCCGACTCGCTGGGACCGGCAGGCACGCCCGGATCGATAACGCCGGCGAGCGCGCGCTTCGCCGCCGTCACGTAGGCGTTGCCGGGGCCAAGCACTTTCGGCGTGCGCGGAATTTCGCCGGTCCCGAAGGCGAGCGCGGCGATCGCCTGGACGCCGCCGACGCGGTAAACCTCCGTCACTCCCGTTTTTTGCGCCGCGACCAGCGTCGCCGCATCGACGTCGCCGTTTGGTCCCGGCGGCGTCACGACGATCGGCCGCGCGACGCCCGCGACGACGGCCGGCGCGCACAACATGATCGCGACGGAGGGGAAGGATCCCTTGCCCCGCGGGACGTAGAGCGCGACGGACTGCAGGGGCCGCGTACGCTCGCCGACGATGACGCCCGGGACCGTCTCGGTGCGGATTTCGCGGTGGGTCTCCCCGTCGATGAGCTGGTCTTCGTGGCCTTTCTTCACATTGGCGACGGCGACGTCGATCGCGGCGATGAGATCCTCCGGCAAGGCCCGCGCCGCGGCGTCGAATTCGGCTTGGGTAGCCCTCAAGGGCCGTGCGCCGAGGTCGACGCCGTCGAACTCGCCCGTCAGCGCGCGAACCGCGGCGTAGCCCGAGGCGCGGGCGCCGGCGCGAAACCGCGCGACCAAGCCCGCCCGGGCGGCGAAGTGCGAGTAGG
>JBHJHE010000060.1:0-11858 GCA_050331095.1 Parvularculaceae bacterium | reverse complement strand
CGCGGCGCGGCGGCGCGTGCGGCCGGCGAGAGGGCGGGCGCGGCGGCGGCGCGCGCAGCGATGGCGGGCGTCTCGGTCGCCATCATGGCCGCCTGCGTTGGCGTCGCGGCGGCGATCGTCGCGATCATGGGCGGCGAGGCCAGAGGGGCGCAGGCGTGGGCGCTGGCGGCGTCGGCGGCTCTAGTCTTCGCCGCCCCCGGCTTTTTCGGCGCGGTTTTCACCGCCGCCAGCTTCGCGTTGGCCGTCGAGGGGGCCGGGACGCCCGCCGTCGCGACGCGGACGGCGGCCCTGCGCCGACTTTGGGGGCCGGTACGGCGACGCTTGCCCCAGGCGACGGCGGCGGCAGGCGTCGCCATCGTCGCGATCGCGGGCGTCGTCGTCGCCGTCGACCGGCCTACGCTGGCGGGGGCGATCATCGCCGGCGCGTCGGCGAGCGGCGTCGCCGCCGGTCTCGGCTTCGGGTCGGCGCGGGTCGCCGGCGCGACGATTGGGCTTGTCGCGGGCCCCGCTGGGGCGATCGTCGGTTTCGCGCCCGCCGGCTCTGCGGCGGGCGTCGTTGGGCAGTGGTCGGCGGCGGGGCTCGTGCTCGCGGCCGCTCTTGCGGCGCCGTTGGCCGCAGCGTGGCGACGCGCGCTCGAGCGGTTCCGCAACCCGACCCCTGCGATCGAAGAGGTCGTCGCCGCCGAGACCGGTCCCGCCGCGCTCGCGGCCATCGTCGCGGCAGCGGCGTTGATCAGTGGGCTGTCGATCTGGCCGCAGGCGGGCGTTGCGACGCTCGCCTTTGCGGCGCTTTTTTGCGCAAGCGCCGCATTCGCGCCGTTCTGGCTGACGACAATTTTCGCTCGGCGCTAGCCGTCCGACGTTTCGTCGGCGGCCGAAGCGGCCGGCGCGGCCGGGCGCGCTCGCGCGGAGGGCGTCGCGTCGTCGTCAATCCTCAGGTCCATGTCGATGGCGCGCACATCGGCGTCGATCTTGCGCCACTCGGCGAGGTAGGGGCGTTTGAACCGATAGATGACGCTCACCCGTTCGGTAAGTTCATATTCCCGCCAGCAATCGAGCGTCGGCGCGTCCTCGCGTTCGAGCGTGCAGAAGAGCGCGATCGGCGCGCCATCGGCGGTTTCGCCGAGGTAGAGCTCGCTCTCGGCGTAGCCGTTCGTCGGCACGTTCGAGCGCTGGGCGCGGAACTCGTAACGCTGAAGCTGGAACGACGTCCGCGCGCCGCGCGCGTTGGTGGTGTTCGGCTTGTAGAGGCGGTCGATGCGGTCCGCCTCGCCGAAGGGCGAGGTGCGCGCTGCGATGGTGATGTCGATGCGCCGGCCGTCGGGCTCGCTCTCGAGGAACTCGTCGCGCCGGGCCGCGGTGAAGCCGGAGAAGGTCGGCCACAATGCGTAGAGGTTGAGCTCCTCGCGGGCGCCGGCGCGGCGGTCGCGCGGGGAGACCGTGTAATTCGCCGGCACTGAGAAGCGGGCGTCGCCGACGGCGAGCTCGACCGGCTCCTCGCTGACCGCCGGACTGATGTTGTTGCCGCTGAGGTCGCTGACGCCGGGGCCGAGGTAGAAGTAAAGCAGGATCGCCGAGAGCAGGAGCGTCGCCAGGAAGACGCCGAGCGGGTAGCGCCAGCTCGATTCCTGCTTGATCTCCTCGCCGCCGAAACCGCCCGTCGTCATGGCGCTCGCGCCCCTTGCCTACCCGTCCGCACAAGCCGCGGAGGTATCACGCGGCGCGCCCATCGGCAAAGCGCGCCGCGCCGGGCTTGCAGTCAGAGCAGGTCGATCATTTCCTTCACGACCGGGTGGCGCACGACGTCGCCGCGGTCGAAGCGGATCGTCTCGACGGTCTCAAGCCCGCCAAGTCGGTCGACGATTTCGCCAAGGCCTGACATGCCCGGCAGCAGGTCTGTCTGCTCGGGATCGCCGGTGACGACCATCGTCGAACTCCAGCCGAGCCGCGTCAGCAGCATTTTGAGCTGGCCGTAGGTGCAGTTCTGCGCCTCGTCGATGACGACGTAGGCGTTGTTCAGCGTGCGCCCGCGCATGAAGGCGATCGGCGCGATCTCGATGACGCCTTCGGCGGTCAGCGCCTTCAGGCGCTTCGTGGAGAGACGATCACACAGAGCGTCGTAGAGCGGACGCAGATATGGAGAGAGTTTCTCCTCCATGTCGCCGGGCAGAAAGCCGAGGCTTTCGCCGGCCTCGACGGCCGGGCGCGACAGGACGATGCGGCGCACGCGGCCGCTTTCGAGCGCTTCGACGCCTTTGGCGATGGCGAGATAGGTCTTGCCCGTCCCTGCGGCGCCCGTTGCGAAGACGACCGGCGAGCGGTCGAGCGCGTCAAGCATCGTCTGCTGATTGTCGTTGAACGCACGAATGTTCTTGCGATACTTCTGGTCGCTGTCGTTCGGCGCGCTGTTCACGGCCTGCATCGGCGACCAGGCGGGTTCGTCGAACAAGCGGCGAACGTTGTCAGGCGCGTCAAGCGGCTCCGCATAGGCGAGGGCGGCGTTGCGTTGCGCGCGTCGCGTTGATCTTTTGGCCATGACTGTCTCCTTTGCGGCACAAGAAAAACGCCGAGCCGCGCGGGGGCGGCTCGGCGTTGACGAATGGTTTGAAAGAGATCGCCTGGTGGCGGCGCGGATGGTGGCGGCGCGGCGACGCCGAACGGCCTGCGCCTTCTTGGCGACGCAAGCGATGGGGCCGCTCCGCCAGGATCGGAACGCGCGCTGGGCCGTCGTTCGATCGACATGGCTTCAGCGCTAAGGGCGTTCGCGCCGCGACGCGAGAGCGGAAATTGAGAAACTTATGCGACAGGCTGTCGCCGGACGCGCTGCGACTGTCGGCGGAGCCCTGACGAATTCCGCGAGTCGCGCAGGCGCGCAACGGTTCTTGCAAGCGTTTCGGATTCGGTGGCGGAAAAAGACGCACGTCGGCCCTTTGCGCGCAGGCGCGCTTTTAAGTCGTTGTACGGATTGGCTGATCGCCGGCGTAGCCGACGCGGCGCGGCGCTAGAGCGCGTGCGTTCGACGCCGTCGAAGTCGGCGACGTTTCATAAAGACGCGCGAAGCGTCGGTCGGCGTGGGGAGGGAACGAGGACAGGCTTGAATGAGATGGCGCATGTTGACCCAGCGTTCTTCAGTATCGCGAGGGTAACGCGTTCGTCCTGAACGAGCGCTTAACGCGCCAGGCGAGGATCGAGAAAATTCGCCGAAACAATCCGTAACGTGAGAAAATGCGCGCGAGGGCCGGCGCCTTCGCTTGAAGGGCGAATAAAATGCGTACAGTGATGTTAGGCGGTGCGCTGGCGCGGCGCGAAAAGCTCGGAGATCTTCGCGTGCGTTTGGGGCGCGAAATTCTGCCACGCGACGCCGCCCGTCGTCGCGTCGACGACGAAGATCGATTCGTTGGGCCGCAAGTAAGGCGCGATGGCGTTGCGCACGCCGTTCGCGGTCGACGCGCACGTCAGGCTCCACACGTTCTCTTCGATGCGAACTGCGGGGCCGAGCTGCTGGACGGCGTTGCCGGCTTTCGCCGCCGCGCCGCTGACGATGTCGAAGACGAGCAGAAAGTTCGAAAGCGCGCCGGCGGCGTTCTTTTTGGCGCCGGCGCCGAGCGGCTTCGGCCGGCGAGGGCCGTTGGCGGCGCCGTTGCGGCGGGCGGCGGCCGATCGAACGCTTTCGCGGGTCGGGCGCGCTGCGCGGCGGGCCGCCTCGGCGGCGCGGGCCGCTTTTTCCTCTTCGGCGCGACGCCTCGCCGTTTCGGCGCGCGCGGCGGCCGTGTCGTCGCTCCGCCGGCCGAACCGGGGCTCTGCGGGACCGTCACGATCGTCGAGCTCTTCGAAAAATCCGTTGAAGGCGGGTTCTTTGCCCGCGGCCTGCCACTGCTGACCGCCTGCGGGCGCCACCATCGACCACGGCGCGAGCCGGCCCTCGCGGGCGTACCGACGCAGGACGGCCGACGGATAGGGCCCGTAGACCCGATCATGGACCTTGATGCACCAGTTCTCTGCGTTCAGCATGGCTAGCGGACCCGATCGCCGACGTTACGCCGACGGTTTTTTTCTGCCGAACCCGGATGCAACATCCGCGCCCGTCGCCTCGTCCCCGCCGCCCGTTTTTTCGATGACGTCCTCCATGCGCTCGGCCGATCCCAAAAAGACGACGCCGACGCCCTTGTCGTGACGGCGCACGACCTATGCTTTCATTTTGCCCACGGTGACGAGCTCGCCGAGGCGCGGGCGCGGATCGATCGCGATCGAGGCGCCCGTCAGCGAAATGTCGAGCATGGTGCATTCGACCGTCTCGCCGCTGTCGAGAACGACCGTGGCGTTCTGGTTCTGGCGGATGCGGGGCGTTCCGCGGCGATCGGGTTTGCGGCCCTTGTTGTTGACGGCTTCGATCAGCGCGTCGGCCGTGCGCTGGAGCTTGCCGCGCCGGCTGCGGTAGTCGACGGCGAAGCTGTGACGCGAGGCGCGCACGACCCGGCCTTCAAAGCGGCCGATTTCGTCGATGTAGACGACGACGCGCTCGCCGGGCGAGGGCGGCTCCTTCGCCTTCAGCAAGGCGCCGCCCGCCGACGCGTTGACGACGAGGCACGGGCGCTCGTTCCCGTCCGGCGTCAGGACGCGGGCTTTGCTGCCGATCGGCACGCGTAAATGGCGCCGTCGCTCGCTGGGGTCGCCGCGCGGCGCTTCGTCCGCGCGTTGATCGCTTTTCGGTTTGTGCGGCATCGCCAGGGGTTCGGTTAACCAATTTGCTGGCCGGAGCGTAGTCAGCCAGTATGAATAAAGGTTTGCCGGACGCGTTCTGAGGCCCCCGCGCAACGCGCCGCCATTTCGCGCTTTGGAGACCGCCTTGACCTTCGATCCGCCGCAAAACGACGACGCGTCCGCGCGGCGCCGGGAGCCTTTGTTCACCGCGCCGCCGATCCTGGCGCGGCTCGGCTTCGCGTTGATCGTCGCCTATATCGCGCTGCGTCTGTTGCCGCCCGGCTTACGACCGGCCGTTGAGCGTTACTTCGAGCTGACGCCGGCGGCGTTCCTCGCGGGCGTTGGCGGGCCGGCGGCGACGTTCGCGCCCCTAGTCGGGCACATGTTTCAGCATGCTGACCTCATCCACCTCGGTTCGAACAGCGTCTGGCTCCTTGCGTTCGGCGCGCCGGTGGCCCGTCGGCTCGAGGCCGGGGGCGTCGCGGGGCCTGCGCTGCGCCTCGGCGGGCGCGGCGAAGCGCCTGAACCATGGCGCCATGAGCCGGAGGCCGCGCCGCGGCGCGCGTGGGCCGGCGTCGCGTTCGCGCTGTTGTTCTTCACGAGCGGCGTTTTCGGCGCGCTTGTTCATGTCGCCTTCCACCCCAGTGAGGCCATTCCGCTCGTCGGGGCGTCGGGCGGGGTGTCGGGCCTACTGGGGGCGCTCGTGCGGTTCGCGTTCCGTCGCCCGCCGGTGTTCTCCCGCGGGCCCCAGCCGCTCGCGCCGCTCGGCGATCCGGTTGTCCTTATGTGGTCCACCGCCATCGTCGCGCTCAATGTCGGGGTCGGCGTTTTCGGGCTGGGTCTTGGCGGGGCCGATATCAGCGTCGCCTGGCTCGCCCACCTCGGCGGCTACTTTTTCGGTCTTGCGGCGTTTCCCGCCTTCGACGCCATGACCCGCGCCTGAAGGTCGCGTCGTTAGGGGCGCGCTGCGCAAAACACTGGGGCCTTGGCGCTCGGAGAGCGTACGCTCGTCGCCGTCAAGGAAAGGAGGCGTCCCTTATGAAGGTGAAGGAGATTCTCCAGGCTAAAGGCGCGTCAGTTTACTGCGTGCCGGCGACGGCGACCATGCGCGACGCGGTCGAGATGCTTGCGGAGAAAAACGTCGGCGCGCTTGTCGTCAGTGGCGCGGACGGCGCGCCCGTCGGCGTCCTGTCGGAGCGCGACGTTGTGCGCCAGTTGCGGACGGACGGCGAGGCGGCGCTCGGCGCGGCGGTCAGCGCGTGCATGACCGCGGAGCCGTTCACCTGCGGCGAGGAAGCGACGTGCGACGAGTTGATGTCGCAAATGACGACGCGCCGCATCCGCCACATTCCGGTGGTGGAGCGCGGCCGGATGGTTGGCCTCGTGTCGATCGGCGACGTCGTCAAACGCAAGATCGACGAGGCCGAACAGGAGGCCGCCGCGTTGAAATCGTACATCGCCTCAACGTAGCGCGAACTCCTGAAACGAAAACGCCGCGCACGACGGACGTGCGCGGCGCTTCGGCATCTGACGCGCGACCCTTAAAGGATCGCGCGTCCGGTCAGGACTTAGCTTTCGCCGCCGTCTTCCGGCGGGAGCAGAACCGCATCGACGACATGGATCACGCCGTTCGAGGCTTTGACGTCGGCGGTGACGACGTTCGCGCCGTTCACTTTGACCCCGTCCGTCGCGTCGATGTTCAGCTTCGCGCCATTGACCGTATCGACCGACAGGGTCTTGCCGGCGATGTCTTTGGACGGAACTTTGCCCGACAGAATGTGGTAGGTCAGGATGCCGGCGAGCTTCTCTTTATTCTCCGGCTTCAGAAGATCGTCGAGCGTGCCGGCGGGAAGCGCGCCGAAAGCCTCGTCCGTCGGCGCGAACACCGTGAACGGACCTTCGCCGCGAAGCGTTTCTTCGAGCCCGGCGGCCTGGACGGCGGCGACGAGGGACGTGAACGAGCCGGCTTCGACCGCGGTGTCGACGAGATCGGCTTTCGCCGACTTGTCGTAACCGTCTTTTCCGTGGCTGCCGGCGATCGCGGGGGCCGCGAAGAGCGACAGGGCCGCGCCGGCGGCGAGAAGATTGCGAATGTTCATGGGAGAACTCCTTTCTTGAACACAAGCAGGCTACGCGGCGATGCGAAGGGACGATTAACTATTTAAAAATATTTCATAAATTTCGGCGGAGCCGCTCGTCCGGCCAGATTGTCGCACCGTCTGCGGACAATACGCGCAGCGCGTTTCAGCCGAGGGTTTTGATTGCCGCTTCGAGCTGTGGCGCGGCGTCGTCGACGGCGGCGCGGCCGATCGCGATCAACTCGTCGGCGCGGTCGAATTCGAGCAGCCCCACATGCCCGGCGGCGGGGAGGATCTGCACGTCCGGCGGATCGCCGGCGAGGCGGGACCGGGTGATCCGATCCATGACGATGTTGAACGACGCGAGCAAGGTCGAGCCGAGCCCCGGCGCTGCGCCGCTCGATCCGAACAGCCGCCGCAGCAACACCGCGTCGGTCAGCCGCGCGAGATTGGAGCGTTCGTCCGGCGACGCGAGGTCGTCGAAGTTCTCGAACCGCTCGCGGCGCGAGACGCTTGCGCGACCGAACGCGTCTGCGTGCAGACCGACCGCGATGACGCAGCGCGCGCCCATCGCTCGGGCGACGGAGACGGGCATTGGATTAACGAGGGCCCCGTCGATCAGCCAGCGGCCGTCGACGAGCCGTGGCGGAAACACGCCGGGCAGCGCATAGGCCGCCTCGATCGCGGCGGCGAGAGGCCCGTCGCGCAGCCAGATCTCGTGGCCGGTCACCAGTTCGGCCGTGACGGCGATGAACGGCTTCGGCAGGTCTTCAATGCGAACGTCGCCGATCTGTTCGTCCATCGTCCGCCGCAGCCGTTTGCCGCCGACGAGGCCCGATCCGTTCAGGACGACGTCGATGTAGCTCAGCATGCTGCGCCGGGTGAACCGGCGCGCCCACTCCTCGAGCGGGTCGAGCTTGCCGGCCAGCCAGAAGCCGCCGGCGAGGGCGCCGACCGACGTGCCGCAGACGATGTCGGGGACGACGCCCAACTCCTCCAGGCGCCGCAGGACGCCGATGTGCGCCCAGCCGCGCGCGACGCCGCCCCCGAGGGCGAGCCCGACGGGCGCATCGGCGCGGCGGGCGCCGAAGACGGGCGAACGCTTCGGGGGCGACGGCTGTGTCGCTGACGGCCGGATCGTTGATGGCTGTATCGTTGATGATTGGGGCGTTCGCCGCCGGGGTTTTGGCCGCGGGGGCGTCGATGGCGGGTGATCGTCCGGCATGGGGAACTCGCAGCGTCGGTCGTCGGCGAGGGGAGCGGCCCCGCCAAGTTTATCGTTAACGGCGCAAACCTTCATTAAGCGTTTCCGGCGAACGTCGACGCGCGATGCGGGGCGCGCGATCTCAACTGACGGCCATGTTGGCGGCGATGTCGACGCCGCACGGGCTCTACACGGCGCTCGCCGGGCTTTTCGGCCTGGCGTTCCTCGTCGTCACGCCGCCGTCCGGCGCCTTTGACGAGCCCGCCCGGTTTCTCGCCGCCTATGAGGTGGCGACAGGCTCGTGGTTCGGCGCGGAGAAAGCGCCCGCCGGGCTCGTCGAGTTCCACGCCGAGATGCTCGGCTACGCCGAGCGCCGCGACCGCTTCGGCGCGGCGGACTTCGCGGCGTTGCGGCGCATCACGCTGCGTAAGGACGAACTCGTCGCGCCGGCGAACCCGCTGCGCGTCGTCCTCAGGGTGCACCACCCCCTTGCGTCGTTCGCCTACGCGCCCGCGATGCGCGCGGGGCTCGCCCTCAATCTCAACCCGTTCACGATCTTCGTCCTCTGTAAACTGACGACCTTCGCGATCGGTTTCGCTCTCATGCGCGAGGCGATCAAGGCGACGCCCTCGCGCCGGTACGCGGCCGCGCTCATCGCGCTGGCGCCGACGTCGGTCTTTCTACTGGGCGCGATGAACTTTGACGCGATCCTGCTCGGATCATGCTTCTTGGACGCGGCTCTTCTGGCCAAATGGAGCGGCGGCCGCGCGCCGCTTTCGCTTGTTCAGGCCGGCGCGCTTTGTGCGCTTGGGTTCGCTATCGGGTCGATGAAACTGCCCTATGCGATCCTGCCGCTGCTCGCGCTCATTGCGCCGAGGGCGGCGTTCGATCGCTTTCCCGGCCGGCGCGTCGGCTTTACGGCGGCGGCGACGTTGCCGGGGATCGCGTCCGGCGTCGTCTGGGCGCTGTTCGCCAAGGCGCGCATGTTCGGCGACGTCGCCTACACGACGCCCGACGGCGATTTCGTCTCTCCGAGCCGACAGCTCGAAGGAATGCTCGATGCGCCGTTCGATTTCCTCCGTACACTGGCGGCGAGCCTGTTCGATCCGAATTCGCTGTCGCTCTATCTCGCGCAGGCGATCGGCTTCATCGGCTGGAACCGGGTGATGCTGCCGGGCTGGGTGTACGTGGCCTACATCGTCGCCCTCGGGGTCTTGTTTTTCGACCGGGCCGCCGCGCCGCGCCTCGCCCACGACGCCCGCGCGCTTGTCTGGCGGCTGACGATCGCGGGCGCGGTCGTGTCGTCGAGCCTTGCCCTTCTCTACCTGCAATGGTCGTCGGTCGGCGCTTCGAAGATCGCCGGATATCAAGGCCGGTACCTTCTGCCGATCGCGCCCTTGCTGCTGCTCGCCGGACCGACGCGCCTCGGGGGCCTGCGGACCGACGTCCAGCGGGCCGCGGTCGTCCTCGTCGTCGCCGCGATCTCGCTCGCGGTCGCGGTCGGCGCGATCTGGACCGCTTACCGGGCGTAGAGAAGTGGCGCGTGGGGGGCGATAAGTTCGCATTAAGCGCGTAGCGTCTATTGAGGCGAGATGGACGTCGCCCTCGCATCCCGCAACGTGATTTACGCGCGCGCCATCGGCCTGGCGCGCGCGATCATTGCGCCCCATCGGCTGTATCTCGCGATCGCCGGCGTTTTCGGCGTCGCGTTCCTTATCGTGACGCCGCCCGGCGGAGGACCCGATGAGGTAGCGCGGTTCGAGGCCGTCTATGAAACAGCCGTCGGCCGACCGGCCGGCGCGGACGGCATGCCGAGCGGGCTTGCTGCGTTTACGGAAAAGACGCTGAACCTCGCGTTCTCGAGGCGACCTTACGAAGCCTCCGACGTCGCCGAACTCAACGCCTACGAACTTAACGCATCGACCCTCGCCGAGTACGACAATAAAGGCCAACGCATTCTTCGCGTCCACAACCCTTTGGCGTCGGCGCCGTATCTGCCGGCGATGTGGTTGGGGCTCGCTCTTGAGTTGCGGCCGGCGACGATTTTTTTCATTTGTAAACTGACGACGCTCGTCCTTGGCCTGCTGACGATGACGGCGGCGATCCGAATAGCGCCGGCGCGGAACGAGGCGCTGGCGGCGGTCGCGTTGTGGCCGACGCCCGTTTTTATGCTTGGAACCGCGAACTTCGACGCGATTCTAATCGGCTCGGCCTTTCTGTTTTGCGCCCTGATCGCGCGATCGGCGGCGCAGCCGACGCGCCGGCTTGGGCGCAAAGAGATCCTGTTGATCGCGGCGCTCGGCGCCAGTCTCGGGATCATGAAAACGCCGTATGCGTTGGTTCCGCTGCTCGCGGTGTTTCTGCCGTCGCGCGCGTTCGGCTCGCTGCGGGCGCGATGGGCCTCGATCGCCGCGATCGTCTTGCCGGGCGCAGCGATCGCCGTCGCATGGGCGCTTTTCGTCCGCACGTCGATCGTCGGCGACGCCGTCTATGTCGGTTCGACCGGTTGGACGATTGCGCCGGCGGCGCAGTTTCGCGGCGTCATCGACAATCCGTTGGGTTTTCTCGGCGTGCTCGCCAATACGTTCAACGATCCGTCCGGCCTCGCGAAGACCATAGCGTCGGCGGTGGGGTGGCTCGGCTGGAACCGCGTCATGTTGCCGGCCTGGGTCTATGGCGTGGCCCTCGTTGGGGTCGCGCTGATCGTCTTCAACACGAAGAACGGGCCGGCGAGGCTTGTTCGACGCGACGCCGTTCTGGCGCAGTGCGCAGTGGGCGGCCTATTTACGCTTGGTTCTCTGGCGTTGCTCTACCTCCAGTTCACGCCCGTCGGGCACGATCGCGTGCTCGGTTTTCAGGGCCGATATCTTGTTCCGCTTGCGCCGCTGTTGTTGGCCTGGCCGCCGGGGCGCATGACGCTTCTGCCGACGCGGGCCGGCCGGGCGGCGCTGATCGCCGGCGTCGCCCTCGTCTGCTTGCCGGTCTCCGTCTTGGAGGTGGCCGCCGCCTACCACGCGCCCGTCGCCGCCGCGCTCGGACGGAGCGCTGGTTAAGAAATCGTTGATTGCGGCGCTTGTCAGGGCCGGTTCCCGGCGCTACTAACGGCGCTCGGCTTCGCGGCGGGCGAGGGCTTTTCCAAAGGCGTTCGCGCCCCGTCACGAAAACGAAAAAAAGCCGTTGACAGGGTGCGGGCCCGAGACTAAATCCGCGCCTCACCAACGCAGCCGGGGCGACGAAACGGCGAATTTCTGACGCTCGTTCAACCGGTGGCTTTGCTGAAAATCACGACGCGGTCGCGCTCCGGCGCGGTTCAGTCGTTCGTTCGATTGGCCTCCCCGAGGTTGTTGAGCGGCTGTTTGACAAGTTGTTTTTGAGGAAGAGAAACGTGGGCGGCGGCTGGCTTCGCGGCGTTCGAGAGAACGCAACGGGTCTGCTCTGCTGACGTTTCTGACGAAAACCAATGACCTCGTTCATCGAGGGTTTGGTTTTGCGACGACGTCAGTAATGAGCCGCCGAGCACATTCCGCTCGACGTTAAGGACTCCAAACTCAACTTGAGAGTTTGATCCTGGCTCAGGACGAACGCTGGCGGCAGGCTTAATACATGCAAGTCGAGCGCCCTGCTTGCAGGGAGCGGCAGACGGGTGAGTAACGCGTGGGAACGTGCCCTTCGGTACGGAATAGCCCCGGGAAACTGGGTGTAATACCGTATACGACCTCCGGGTGAAAGATTTATCGCCGAAGGATCGGCCCGCGTTAGATTAGCTAGTTGGTGGGGTAAAGGCCCACCAAGGCGACGATCTATAGCTGTTCTGAGAGGAAGATCAGCCACACTGGGACTGAGACACGGCCCAGACTCCTACGGGAGGCAGCAGT
>JBHJHE010000059.1:0-38596 GCA_050331095.1 Parvularculaceae bacterium | reverse complement strand
TGTGCGGGCCGCGGCCGTCCCGCGCCTCGGGGCGCGTCTATTACCCGGCCTCCGCCCCGGCCGGCCCGGCCGGGGCCCCCCGCGCCGCGCAGCGACTTCGAGAGCGCGGCGACGCTTGCGGCCCTCTCGGCGACGGCGCGGGCGACCCACGCGAGATCGCCGGCCAGGTGCTCGGCGCAGACGAGGCGCAGCCCCTTGCGGGCGCAGGTCGTCGCGCCGTCGCTGTCGTCGCGGTCAAGAACCAGGATCGGCGTCGACTTGTGAACGCGATGGCGGCGCAGAGCGTTGGCGAGCGACAGGAGGACGTCGCGGTCGCCGGCCGGCGCGAACAATGCGGCGTCGAAACGGCCGCGGTCGAGGGCGCGCATCGCCTGAGCGGCGGTGAAGACGCAAGCGCCGGCGGCCCCGTGGGCGCGCAGGCCCGCGAGCGCATCGAGCATAGCGGGCCGCGCCTCGCCGGCGATCAGCAACCGCAACGGCGCGCCGGCGTCACGCACGGATCCGAGGGGCGGCGCGGCGGCGCCGTAGGCGGCGAGGCTCTTCAGCCGCTCGCCGGCCTCCTCGGCGAGGGCGGCGAGGCGCAGGCGCTCGCGTGCGAGCGCCGCAACATAGGCCGGCGAAATCGACCCGTCCGCGGCGGCGTAGGCGACGTCGCCAAGGCGTGAGAGACCTCGCCGTTCATCCGCGTTGAGCGTTCGGTCGGATAGAATGACGCTGCCGGCGCGGAAACTCTCCGACTGGAGGTCGCCCGCCGCGGCGGGGGTCGCGCCGCGCGCGTCGATAAGCCCCAAGTCAGCGGGCCGGGATCCGGACGCGCCGTTGTCGTCGACGAGTTCGTAATGCGCTTCGAGGAAAACGCTGCGGATCTCCGGCGGCGGGGCGCAGCCGTGGACGTCGCGCCAGGCGATTGCGGCGCGGGGCGCTGAACGGCGACGACCGGCTTTCTCGGCAGATTGTTGAACGCCAAACTCGATCATTGAAACCCGATCGCCACCGGCGTCCCGTCATACGTTGCGCGACGCCCATACAAACAGGCGCCGACAAGCGGGCGGCCACCGCCCGATCGACGCGTCAGCGCGTCTGGTGCCCTTGCCCGTCGTTATTCAATTTCCGCGCCGTCGCGTCTCCGGGCTCCGGCGCCTGTTCGCTGGCGTCCGCCACTTGCGTGCGGCCCTTAAGGCAAACGTCCGCCTCACCGATGGGGCCGAGGCCGCTCGACGCGGCGAGGTCGGCGTAACAGCTGAGGTTCGCGAGAAACTCCTGTGGCTTATTCACCGGGCCCGCTTCGCGATAAAGTTGCGCGGTGCTGATGCCGACATAACGCCAATGCCACGGCTCGAACGTCTCGTCTCCCGGCAAATAGTCGTTGCCCGGAGGGTAGGAGAGGATGAAGCCGAAGCGGAAAGCGTTCTCTTCGAAGCACTGAAACGCGCGGTCGCTCTGGCGCATCAACCGTCCGTTCACGTCGATGTCCGCCGCGAGGCCCAACTGGTGCTCCGACATGCCCGGCGGCGTCACCGTGCCGCGATGGCCGAAGCGACCATAGAGCGCGTGCTGGGTATGATAGGAGCGGTATCCGGAGCGCAGCGACAGACGCTCGCCGGTCTCGCCGCGACAAAGAGACAGGAGCTGCGCGAGCCGCGCCGGCAGATTCGCCTCGCGCGGATCGGCGTCGCCGTCGACGTCCGCCGCGCGGCGCACCATCATCTCGTCAAGGTCGGCGGGCTTCGATAGCGGCACCGAATACTTTACCGCCGGCACCAGGTCCTGGGGCGCATAATCCGTCGGCTGAACGAATTGTTGCGCCACCGGCCGGTCGACGTCGAGCGTTCGGTCGCGCTCGCGGTTCGACGCGTAGCGCTGCTCGCCGAAAGCGTCGCGGAAGAGCGAGCGCATGTGTTCGTAAAGCGCCTGGGCCTCCGTCGCCCGGCCCTGGTCTTCGTAAACGCCGGCGAGAAGCTTGATGTACAAGCTGAGGTCGGGGCTGTTCGCGCCTTTCGCCTTCTCCTGGGCGTGGAAGGCCTCGAGGTAAAGGTTTTCGGCGTCGGCGAAACGATCGATCCGCTTGTAGACCGGTCCCAAAATCAGGGCGACCTGGACCGTGTCCGCATGGTCGCCGCCGAGGATCTCCTTACGCAGTCCGTAGGAGGACGAAAGGAGGCCCGCCGCGGCGTAGAGCCCGCGGTTGCGCAGGGCGTAGAACGCGCCGAGTTCGGCCATGTGGCGCGCGGCGAGGAGCTTGTGTTCGCGCGACCCCGCGAAAAGCTTCGGATCGCCGAGGGGCTTCAGCGCCTCGGCGAACCGGTCCGCGGCCTTGGCGATCGCGCCGGCGTAAAGCGCCTCGATCGGGTCGCCGCCGTCGGGGTCGTGGCCAGCGCCGGCGTCGCCGGCGAGGTCGAGAAAGCCGGCGTAAATCTGGACGGCGCGGGCGACGTTGCCGGCGGCCATGTGGGCGCGGGCGAGATGCTCCTCCATCGCGGCGCGGTCGAGCGGATCGACGTCGCCGGCCCAGGCGGAGGCGAGGGCGTCTTCGTAGAACACGGTCGCGCGCTCGTACCGCCGCGCGCCGATCATCGCGCGCGCCACGTCGGCCTTCAGAGGCGCAAGCGCGAGTTCATTCTCGCCCGCCTGGCGGCGCAAGTGGAGCGCGCGCTCGCCATAGGACGCCGCCGGCCGCGAGCGGCCCGCCGCGTGGAGCGTTTCGAAGCGGCTGACGGCGGCTTCAGGGTCCAACAGCGCCGACGCGTTGAAGCCGACGACATAAAGCGCCGCCAAAAGGGCGAACGCGCCAGCGAATTGAACGCGCGGCTGAGACAGCGACGGCAAGACGACCCCCTGGCGTTAAGCGCCCACGACATTGACCGTATCACCATAGATTGCTCGATGCGAACAGGCGAGCGGCGGCGCGCGCGCGATCGACGGCGGGAGGGCGGCAATGGCGCCACAGACGAATTCAACGGACGGGGCGACCGCCAATGGGGCGCCGGCGACGGGCCGGCGACGCTTGTTCCTCATGCGCCATGGCCACGTCGACTATTTCGCGCCTGATCTGACCGCTCCGCGCATGGCGCCGCTCACCAAAGACGGGGAGCGGCAAGCGCGCGCCGCGCGCGACGCGCTCGCGCGCGTCGACTTCGACTTCGCCGCCCATTCGGGCTTGCCCCGCGCCGCGGCCACCGCCGCGATCGCCCTTGGCGAGCGCGCGTCGCCAACGCCCGAAGCGATCCCGGCGCTCGAGGAATTGCGCAGCGGCCCGGTTCGCGTTGAAAGCCGCGAGGCGCTCGCCGCGCAGCTCGCCTTCTGCTTCGACGACGCAGACGCGCCGGGCGCCGCGTTCCTCCCCGGCGGCGAGACCTTCGCGGACGCGTCGGCTCGCATCGAAGAGGGGTTGCGGACGCTCATCTCCGCGCGCGCCTGGCGCACGGCGCTCGTCGTCGCCCATGAGGGCGTCAACCGGATCGTCCTTGGTCAGGCGTGCGCCGGGGGGCTCGCGACCATCGCCGCGTTCGAACAGGACCTCGGCTGCGTTAACGTGATCGATTTCGATGTGGCGCGCGGGCCCGACGGCGTCCCTCGCGTCGAACGCGCGATCCTCAAGGCGGTCAACGTGACGCCCTATGATTACGTCAAACACGGCCTGCCGCGCACAAGCCTCGAACATCTCTTCGGCGTCGATTTCGGGAAGGCGCGCCCCGACGCGCCACAGTCGCGATAAAAGTAAACGCGTAGGGGCGCGGCGGCCTAGGCTCTCGGCGCTCAATTGGCTATTAATGAAACGTGGGTTGGCGGACGTCAGGGGAATCTCATGCCATACGGCGTAAAGCGGGGCGTTAAGGCGCCAGGGGAATTTGGCGTCGCCGACGTCGCCGGACTGGCGCTCGCCGGGTCGGCGGGCATCATTTCGGCGCTCGTGACGGACTTTCAGGCGAAAGGCGAATCGTCAGCACTCTTTACGCTCAATCATTGGGCGGCGTCGCACTTCGACATGTTCGGTCTCGGCAATCCGCCGCTCTGGCTTGTCGTCGCCGGGCTCGTCGCCGCCGGGGCGGGCTCGGTCTTCTACTTCCAGCCGATCACCCGCCAGGGCGCGTTTGCGCAAGGGGTCGGCCTCCTCGCCGTTCTGATGACGTTCGTGCCGCCGGAGCTCGGCGCCGGGCTCACCGCGCCCGACGAAGACCTGCCCGGCCTGCAGTCCGTGTCGGCGAACTTCGATCCGTCGTCTCAGAAAATCGACGCGCGACCGCGCCAGGCGGGCTTCTCAGGCGGCGCGTCGGCGGACGGCGCGCGCGTGATCCAGGCGCAATCGAGCCGACGCGTCGCGCAATACGTCGTTGAAATGCGCGTGACGTTCCCGGGCGGCTTCGACGAAAACGTGACCACGTTGATCCGTCGGGGCATGTTGCGCGGACGACTTCACAATGAGTCGACGAAGCAGACCTACAATCTGTTCCGCAACGCCGGCGGCAATCTGCGCCAGCAGGGGAACACGCTGATCATTCGCGCCGGCGTTCCGGCCCGTTCGGAGACGACGCGGCTCTGGGTGCGGATTGAATGCGAGGGCCACGCGAGCGAAGAGCAGTCGGCCGTGGCGCGGATCGACGAGACGCTGCGGTGGAACATCACCATGCGCGAATCGACGACGCCGATGTTCATCCAGCGCCTGAACAAGTCGTTCTGGTTCTAACGGGTCGGCTTTCGCCGTGGCGGCCGCTTCCGCGACGGAGCGGGGCGGCGGCGCGGCACTGATCCGAACAAAGACGTTGCGCAGCTGACGACGGCGACGAGCGAACGTTCACGATTTCCCGCAACGACGCGTCGCCTCGTTGACGAACTACGACCAATAAATAATCATTATGATATCGTAGCGTCGCTGGATGACGCTTGCAAAGCGATGGTCAGCGCAAAGCGCCTTCCGACCAGCTTTACAGCGCGCGACGGGCCGACCTTTCGCCGCCTGACGCTGTCCTGCATTCACGCACCGCCCCTCACGTCTCGACGTTTTGCGTTAGTATCATGTTTCGTCGTTCCCCCACCCGCGCCCCGACGCGCGCGACGCGCCGCGTCGCGCCAATCAAATCCTCACTCTTCCACGCCGCCGTTTCCGCATCCAGAGCCAACGGCGCAGCGACGGCCGCATGGCCGTTCGCGGCGATCAAGCGCGGCATCGAGACGCGCTGCTCCAACGTACACGAATTGACGGCCGACGCGCGGATGCGTCAACGCGCCCTGGGCGCAACGGACGGGGAGAGCGGGCTGCGGTTCGTTTCGCTAATGACCCACACGAACGACGACGCGAACGAGATCGAGATGATGATCTATGTCAGCGTCTTCGCGGGTTTGCGCATGAACGACGCCCGGGCCTCGGCGATCGATCGACGCATGGTCGTCGCGTCGGCTTATGAGGAGGAGGGCGATCTCTACATCGCCGCGTCGCCGAAGATCGTCGGCGACTGCGAGCAGCGCTTCTTCGACGAGCAGCTCCGCATGTATCTCGGCGACATTCGCATCGCTATGGGCGTCCTGCTCGAAAGCGGCGCGAGGCGCTCAGCGGCGGGGCGGACGCTGTTTCGACCCGACTCCGATCCTCGCGCGGGCGCTTTTGCAAACGAGTTCCACGACGACCGGCGCGTCGCCTAGTTAAGTAAGTCCACGGACAAAACGCGTTCGCCGACGCGCGCTCGCCGCGGCGACAGGTCCCGCTGCGCCCACAACGGCGCGCGCCGACATCTTGACTGAACGCCCGCCCCGAGAGGGCATTAAGCGCCCGGGCTCGCGCCCAACGCCAATCGCCTCGGCGTTCGCCGGAGTCCGGTGATGGACGTAAGGCGGCGCGGGCTCCCATGCGGCCGCCTTGTCAACGAACCGTGGGAGCCATAGTAACGTTGATGTGAGAACCGTGCGGAAACGTTTGAGGCTTTCGGCGCTGTTGGCGTTTTGCGTCGCGGCGCTTTTTCTTGCAGCCCAGACGCAAGCCAGCGCTCACGTCCATGACGAGCCTGGCGAAACCGACGCCGAATGTCCGGTTTGCGTTATCGGGTCGCAGGTCGACGACTTAGACGCCGTCGGCCTTTCCCCGTCGATCGCGCCGCGCTCGCCGATCCTTCGAACGCCAGGGCGGGCGGATCAATCGCCCCACAGCGTCCTTCTCGACCCGAACGCCAGGGCCCCGCCAGCCCTCTAGGCTCGGTCAGTCCCGGAACCATAGCGCGCGACGCGCCCGGTCCCGGCGAAACATCTCGAAACTGAGGAACGATCAACCGCGGCTCCGGGAGGGGCGGCGTTTGTTGGGTTATGAAATCTGTGTGGGGACGACAAACATGAAGCCTTTCAATCGCAAGCGCTCGCTCATGAACTGCGCCGCAACCGCAGCCGCCGTTTGCCTGGCGTCGGCGATGGCGGCGCAGGCGCAAAACGTCGAGTCGACGGACTCGTCCAAGGGGTACGTCAGGGACGACGTCATTTATGTGGAGGGGATCCGGCGCGCGTTCCGCGGCGACTTCGAGCCGCTTGAAATCCCGCAAGCAGAGCAGGTCCTCAATCTCGAGATCATCGAAGACGTCCGCGCGTTCGATCTCGTCACGGCGCTCGACCTATCGGCGTCCGTCTCCCGTCAAAACAATTTCGGGGGCCTTTGGAACGCTTTCGCCGTTCGCGGTTTCGCAGGCGACGAAAACCTGCCCAGCAACTTTCTCGTCAACGGCTTCAACGCAGGGCGGGGCTTCGCGGGCCCGCGCGACATCTCGGGCATCGCCGCCGTGGAGGTGCTGAAGGGGCCGAAGTCGGCGGTTTACGGCCGGGGCGAGCCCGGCGGCACGATCAATCTCATCACCAAGCGCCCGACGTTCGAGACCGGCGGCGCGGTTCGGTTCACCGCCGGTCGTTTCGAGCAGTACCGCGCGGACGCGGACTTCGATCTGGCGATCTCCGATACGCTGGCGGTGCGGCTCGTCGGTTTCTACGAGGACGCGGAGAGTTTCCGCGATACGGTTGAGACGGAGCGTTTCGGTTTTTTCCCGTCGGTCGCCTGGCGTCCGAGCGACAGAACGCAGCTCGTCTACGAGCTTGAATACTCCGAACAGGAGATCCCGTTCGATCGCGGCGTCCCGGCGATCGACAACGAACTGGGCGCGGTTCCGATCGAGACGTTCCTTGGCGAGCCGGGCAACGGCCCGAACGAAACCGACGTTCTCGGTCACCAGCTGCACGTGCAGCACGACTTCAACGACGATTGGAGCGCGCTTTTCGGCTTCAACTATCGCGAGACGTCGCTTGAAGGCTTCGACACCGCCGCGACGCTGTCCGGCTCGCGCCAGTTTCTGTTCGTAGACGGCGAGAACCTGTCGCGCGAAAGACGCTTTCGCCAATATGACGCCGAGTACCTTTTCCTGCGCGGCGAAATCACGGGCGAGTTCGACACCGCTGGCCTGCGCCATCGTATTCTCGTCGGCCTTGATTACGATGAATTCGACAACGAACAGCTTTTCCTGCGCGCGCGGGGCGGCGTCATCGGAGATCGACTGCTGACGGACCCGGGCGTCGCGGAGGAGCTCCAGGTCATAAACGTCTTTAATCCGATCTTTGGACAATTCCCGCTCCCCGAGCCAACGACCGTTCTTCTCGATCGGCTGGACGTTCAAAGCTCCATCGGCGTCTTGGTTCAGGACCAGATCTCGCTCACCGACCGGCTCGATATTCGTGTCGGTTTCCGCTTCGACGATTTCGACCAAAGCATCGGCGTCAACGAACAGTCGGATTCCCGCTTCAGCCCGCAGTTTGGCGCCGTTTATCGGATTACCGACGATTTCTCGCTGTACGCGTCGTACGGGGAGGGTTTCCGCCAACTTCTCGCCTCGGACGCCGACGGAAACGCGTTCGATCCGAACGTTACGACGTCGGTTGAAGCGGGGGTGAAGTTCCAGCTCATGAACGGGGCCCTTCAGGGAACGGCGACGCTCTTCCAGGTCGAGCAGGAAAACATTCTCACCGTGGACGAAAACTTCAACGCGACCGCCGTGGGCGAGGCCAGGTCCCGCGGGTTCGAGTTCGACCTCAATGGGTCGCTCACGGATAGCATCGACGTTTGGCTTTCCTACGCCTATGTCGACGTTGAAACGGAGAACGAGTTCTTCGATCCGAACTTCGGCGTCACGATCCCGGCCGGCGCGCGGTTGATCAACGTGCCCGATCATCAGCTCACGTTTCAGGCCGCAAAGGACTTTGAGCCTCAGGGCTTTCCGCTCCGCGTCGGCGGCGGACTCCTTTACGTCAGCGACCGGTCCGGTCAGTTCGGCGATTTCTTTGGCCAAGGGCCGTTCGAGTTGCCGGGATACGTGACGCTCCGCGCGTTCGCCGAGTACGACGTGACCGACGCCATCCGAATTCGCGCTGACCTCGACAACATCACGGACGAAGAGTTCTATCTGAACTCGTTCGCGTCGCTCTGGGTGCAGCCGGGGGCGCCGCGGACGTGGCGCGTATCGGCCCAGTACAGCTTCTAGGCCAGTACAGCTTCTAGGGAGGTCGACCATGTCGGACATCGTGATCGAAGCGAAAAACCTCGACGTGCGTCGAGGCGGCGCATCCGTCCTGTCTGACGTCAGCTTCAAAATCGAGAAGGGCGAATGCTTCGCCCTTCTCGGCGGCAACGGCGCGGGGAAGTCGACGACGCTCCTGACGTTCCTGGGGTTTCTGCGGCCGTCGGGCGGGGAGGCCCTGGCGTTCGGTGCTCCCGTCGAGACGAACATGAAGTCAATCCGCCAGCGGATCGCGTATCTGCCGGAAGCGGCGACGCTCTATGGGCATCTCACGGCCAAGGAGAACCTCGCATACTTCCTGTCGCTTGCGGGAGTGAAGCGGACGAACGGGGAGCTCGACGCGGCGCTCTCGCGCGTCGATCTCCAAAAAGAAGCCCGCGACCGGCGAATGGAGGGCTACTCCAAAGGCATGCGCCAGAAGACGGCGATCGCGCTCGCGCTCCTGCGCGAAACGCCGGTTCTGTTTTTGGACGAACCGACGTCGGGGCTGGACCCGGTCGCGATTGACGAGTTCAACAAGCTTGTGGGCGATCTCTCCGGCGACGGCGCGACGATCCTCATGGTGACCCACGATGTCTATGGCGCGTGTCAGGCGGCGAACCGCATCGCGCTTCTTCGCCGCGGCAAGCTCGTCGGCGAATTCGCCGCGCCCTTCGGCGGCGGCATCGACACCGAAGCCGTTCATCGCGCGTTCGCCGAACACAGCGCCGAGCGAGACGCGGCATGACCGGCGCGCTGACCATCGCCCGGGACGAGCTGCGCTATTGGATGCGGTCCCGTCTCGCCGTTTCCGTGCTCGCCGTCGGCCTCCTTCTGACGCTCGTCTCCGTCGTCCTGACGGGCGCGCGCATGGCGGACGCGGCGCACGAACGCCAGCATTTGCAGGATGAGGCGCGCGAAACGTTCCTCGCCCAACCCGATCGCCATCCGCATCGGATGGTGCATTACGGGCACTATGTCTTTCGGGCGCCGCCGCCCCTGAGCGCGATCGACCCTGGCGTTGACGCGTTCACCGGCACGTCGATCTTCCTCGAGGGGCACCGCCAGAACACGGCGATGTTCGCCGAGCGCCGGCAAAGCGCCGGCCTCGCGGCGTTCGGCGACCTGACGCCGGCGTTCGCGCTTCAAACGCTCGCGCCGTTATTGATCATCCTTGTGGGGTTCGCCTCGGTCGCGAGGGAACGCGAGGCGCGCACGCTCGATCTGCTGACCGCGCAAGGCGTTCCCATGCTGACGATCGTCGCGGGCAAGGCGCTGGCGCTCGCCGCCGCCGCCGGGCTCACGCTGACGCCGCTGGCGATCGGCGCCTTCATGGCCGGCGAGGGCTTTGCGGTGACGACGCTCTTCGTCGCGGGCTACGCTCTCTACCTTGCGGTCTGGGCGGTCGCGACCGTGCTCGTGTCGGCGATCGTGACGCAGCCGAACGCCGGCCTCGCGTGCCTGCTCGGCGTCTGGGGCGCAATCGTCGTTCTTTCGCCGCGCATCGCGTCGTCGACGGCTGCGAGCGTCGTGGACGCGCCCGGAAAGATCGAAACTGATTTCGCCATGCACGCCGCGATGAAGGCTGTCGGCGACGGCCACAACGCCGCGGATCCCGCGTTCGAAAAACTGAAAGCCAATCTCCTAGCGCAATACAACGTCGACAAGGTCGAGGACTTGCCGATCAACTTCAGAGGCGTCGTCGCCGGCGAGGCCGAGGCGAAACTTACGGACGTCATGAACGAGTTCGCCGAGCGGCGCATGACGACGGAGATGACGCAGGCGAACGTGGCGAAAGGCTTCGCCGTCGTCTCGCCCCTTCTCGCCGTTCGCGATCTGTCGACGAAGCTCGCGGGCGTCGATCTCGAGACGCACCACAGGTTTCTCCGGGAGGCCGAGCGCGTCCGGTTCGACTTCGTTCAAGGGCTGAACAAGGTCCATGCGGAAGGCCTGAGTTTCGCTGACGACGTCCGGCGGTCGAGCGATCCGGCGGCGGAAAAACGCACGCGCGTCAGCGCAGAGAACTGGAGAGCGCTCGAAGACTTTCGCTTCAAGCCCGCGTCCGCGAACGCGCGGATCTCGCGCGCGATGGGGCCGCTGGCGATCCTCGTCCTGTGGGTCGGGCTTCTCGTCGGCGCCTGCGTCGTGGTCGGGAGGCGGGCGGCGTGAAGACGTTCGATGAGTTCGCGCGAGAACTCGGTCTCTTCCTTCGGTCCCGCGCCGCCGTCGGCGTCGCCGCCGCCGCGTTCGCGCTGTCATCCTTCGCCGTCTGGGCGGGCCTTGGCGAGGTCGCCGCCCAACGCGCGGAGATCGCCGCGCTTCTGAAAGCCGACGCCGCCGACCGCGAAGAGGCGCTCGCCGGCCAAAGCGATTATGGCGGCGCAGCGTACTATTCGTTTCACCTGACGTACGATCCGCCGTCCGATCTGGCCTTCGCCGCCCTCGGCGCACGCGATGTTTTTCCGTGGAAGCACCGCATACGGATGCTGGCGCTCGAAGGGCAGATATACGAAACGGACGGCGCCAATCCCGAGCTCGCAGGGATCGGCCGTTTCGACTACGCCTTCGTCGTCGCGATGATCGCGCCCTTGCTTGCGATACTGCTCCTTTACGACCTGAGGGCCGGCGAGCGCGCGGCCGGCCGGCATGAACTGCTCGTGGCGACTGGCGGCGATCGCGTCTGGCTCGTCCGAACGGCCGTACGGTGCTTCGTTCTCCTGTCGGCGATCGTGGTCCCCTTCGTCATCGGCGCGGTCATCGCGGCGACGTCAGCGTCCTCGGCGCTAGCGGTCGTCGCCATGACGGCGGCGCACATCCTCTTTTGGGCGGCGATCGCCTTCATGCTTGCGCGCGCATCGCTCAGCGGTCCGACGACGGCGACGACGCTCGCCGGGCTCTGGCTCGCCGTGTCGTTCGTCATCCCGTCTCTCAGCGAAACGGCGATCGCGCAGGCGATCCCGTCGCCGGCCGGCGGCGAGATAGTCCTTCAACAACGCGAGGCGGTGAACGACGCCTGGGACCTGCCGAAGGACGCGACGATGGACGCCTTCGTTGCGCGGCGCCCGGAATTTGCGGCGACGGCGGCGATCGACAAACCGTTCGAATGGAAATGGTACTACGCCTTCCAGCAAGTCGGCGACCAATCGGTAGAGGATCTCTCCCGCGACTATCGCGCCGCCTTGCGAAAACGGTACGACGCCGCCGGCGTCGCGGCGCTCGCGTCGCCGCCGGCGCTTGTCATGCGGACGTTCACGCGGCTCGCCGAAACGGACGCGCTGGCGGCGCTGGCGTACGAGGCGCGCGTTCGGACGTTCCATCGTCAGCTCAGGGAATTCTATTATCCGCTCCTTTTCAACGACGTCGAATACGCGCCGGCGGCGTTCGACGACATGCCGGCCTTCGGCGACGAGAACGTCGCCCCTGAAAAGATCGCGTCAAAAACCGGAGACGCCGAACAATAGAGAAACCATGAAAGACCTCCGAACCGGGCGTAGGGCGATGCTGCGATTATCGTGCTGCTTGTCGTTTCTGGTTCAATTCGCCTTGTCGGGGCTTGCTCTCGCCGGGCCGGACATTTGCGACGCACTCGCCGACACGGCCGCGGGAACGCGGACGGATCTCACGATCGACGTCGCGGTTGGCGATGACGATCCGGATACGTTCATTCCGATCACCGTTTTGAAGGGGGCGACGGCGGGTCCGACGGTTTTGATGACAGCGGGGGTGCACGGCTACGAGTTCGCGCCGATCCTCGCGGCGGCGCGATTGGCCGAAGAGCTGGACCCGGAAGAGCTTTCCGGAGACGTGGTTCTGGTGCGGATCGCCCACGTGGCCGCGTTCGAAGCCCGGTCTCCTTACGTCAATCCGTACGATCGGAAAAACCTGAACCGTTCGTTTCCCGGCGATCCGAACGGCAGTCAGACGGAGCGCGTCGCCGCCGCGCTTTCGGCGCAGGTCATGCCTGCGGCCGACTTCGTGCTGGATGTCCACAGCGGCGACGGCGCGGAATGGCTTGAGGCGTTTATCGGCGTTTACGGCGGTCGGCTCGCGACGGGCTACGCCAAGGCCTTCAACTTCGCCGAAGCGATGGGTTTCCCCAACATCATCCGTTACAAGATGGAAACGCAGGTCCAGATCGATCAGGGGCGATCGCTGAACCGTCAAGCCGTCGCCCAGGGCGCGCCCACAATACTCGTCGAAATCGGACAGAACGGCGGCCGCGATCCGGCGCACGTCACGGCTATCGTGAACGGCGTAAAGCGTGGGCTCGCATCGCTCGATATGTTGAAGGACCCGCCCGCTCAGTCCGCCAAGGTCCGGCGCTACTTCGACGACGCCGAATACGTCTCCGTCGAACGCGGCGGCGTCTGGACGCCGGTCGAGGCGCGAGGCCGCGACGTTGCAGTCAATGAAACGATTGGCGTCGTGACGAATTACAAGGGCGAACGCGTTGAAACCGTAAAGGCCCCCGTCGGCGGATACGCGCTCTACGGTCTCGCGGGCCCGCCGGTGCGGAAAGGAGAAAGCGTCGTAACGATTGCGCTTCCGAGCACCAGGAAGCAGCTTCTGTCAGAAGCCGAGAACGAGTGAACGCCGTTCCTTTGGGGGCGGGACTCGCTCCCCCACGTCGCGCCAAAGACGCGTTAACCAGAGGATCGCGGGGTTCGACCAGCCTTCGCGCACCGACGAACGTCCGGTCCTCGCCGAGCGACTGGCGGATGGGGTGGGATTCGAACCCCCCGCGCGCCGCGGGCGCGCAAACCAATGAACCGTGGGTTCGACCAGCCTTCGCGCTTCGACGAACGTCTGCTCCTCGCCATTCAAGTGGCGGATGGGGTGGGATTCGAACCCACGGAGACGTCGCCGCCTCACCGGTTTTCAAGACCGGCGCCTTAAACCACACGGCCACCCATCCCGCGAGGCGCGGACCCTACGCGGCGCAAAGCCGTTGGCAAGGACGCGGCGCGCGATTCGCCGCGTTTGGCAACGAATCGTTAACCTCTCGAACCTTGAACGGACGGGCCGCGCGGCGCAACGAAACACCGCCGTCAGAGGAGCGCCGTCGTCATGTCCCGTTTGAGTTGGACGCCGTTCGCTGCGGCCGTCTTCGCCGCGCTTGCCGGCTGCGCCAGCGCGCCCGACGCCTCGATCGGCGGCGCGCCGGCGCCGCGCGCCGCAGCGCCCAAGACCGCAACGAAGCCCCACGCCAAGATCGGCGAACCCTACGTCATCGCCGGGCGGCGATACGCGCCGAAGCGCGACGACGCCTATGACGCCATCGGCGGCGCGTCGTGGTACGGCAAGCGGTTCGACGGGCGCCCCACGGCGAACGGCGAGACCTTCGACCGCCGGCTCTTCTCCGCCGCCCACAAGACGATGCCGCTGCCGTCAATCGCGCTTGTCGAGAACGTCGAGAACGGCCGCCAGGTCGCCGTGCGCGTCAACGATCGCGGTCCGTTCGTAGACGGACGGATCATCGATCTTTCCGAGGCCGCCGCCGAGGCGCTCGGCTTCCGCGCGCAGGGGGTCGCCAAGGTGCGCGTGCGCTATGGGGGCAGGGCTAATGCCCCCGCGCGCGCGCCGCGGGGTGGGGCGGCCTTGCCCGCCACCCGCCGCGCCGTCGCCGCGCTTAAGGCCCCGGCTGCGCCCGACCGCGTCGCCAGGGCCGCGCCGCCGCCGCCGGTCAGCGCCGAAGCGCTTTACTGGGTGGAGACCGCGCGCACGACCGCCCGCGCGGACGCCGAAGGCGCGCTCGCTCAGTTCGGCGGTTTCCGCGCCGCCGCAGTGAACGCGACGCCGATCCATGACTACGAAGAAGAGGAGGGCGCTTTCGCCGTGCGCCTCGGGCCCTTCGAGCGCCTCGCCGACGCCGACGAGGCGATGGCCGTCGCCGCGGCGCGGGGGTTCGCCGACGCGATCGTCTTGCGCGCGATCGTGGAAGACCGGTAGCGATAGGACTTATGGTTTCAGCCTCACGGACCCCGCCGTTCCGCGCCGCGCTCGCCGTCGCCGCCCTTATCGCGTGGGTCTTCGCGCCCGCGCGCGCTGCGGCGCCGATCGAAACGACGGCGCGGTACGCCGTGATCATGGACTTCGAAACCGGCGAGGTCCTCTACGAGAAAAACGCCGATGCGCCGACCGCGCCCGCCTCCATGAGCAAGCTCATGACTGTGGCGGTGACGCTGGAGAAACTTCAAAAGGGCGAGATATCGCTCGACGATCCGTTCGCCGTCTCGAAAAAAGCGTGGAAGACCGGCGGCTCGAAAATGTTGGTGCGCGTCGACACCGAGATCGCCGTCGGGAACCTGTTGCGCGGGGCGATCGTCCAGTCCGGCAACGACGCCTGCGTCGTCCTCGCGGAGAACATCGCAGGGTCGGAGGACGCCTTCGCCGACCTCATGAACAAGAAAGCGCGGGAGTGGGGCCTCGACAATTCGCGCTTCGCCAACGCCACGGGCCTGCCGGACCCGGAGCATTTGATGAGCACGCGCGACCTTGCCGCGCTCGCGAGCCGCATCATCCGCGAATACGGCGCTTACTACCCGATCTTCGCCGAACGCGAATTCACCTGGGAGAAGATCCGTCAGGAGAACCGCAATCCGATCCTCAAAGCCTTCGAAGGCGCGGACGGGCTCAAAACAGGCCATACGGACGAATCCGGATACGGCCTCGTCGCGTCGGCGACGCGCGGCGAGGTTCGTCGCATCGTCGTTCTGAACGGCCTCGAAGACGAAAAGGCCCGCGCGCGGGAGAGCGCGCGCATGTTGCGGATCGCCTTCGACGACTTCGTCGACGTCGATCTCTTCGGCGCAGGCGACCGCGTCGGCGAGGCCCAGGTGTTCGCCGGCCGCGAAAAAGCGACGCCGCTCGTCGTCCGCGAGCCGATTTCGACGATCCTCCACCGCGCGCAACGCAACGACCCGCGCGCGACGATCGTCTATGAGGGGCCGCTCACCGCGCCCGTCAGCGCTGGCGACCAGGTCGGGTTCCTGCGCGTCGCGCTCAACGGCGAAACCTTGCGCGAAGCGCCCGTCTACGCGGGCGACGACGTGGCGGCGATCGGCGTCGTCGGCCGCATCGTCCTCGCCGCGAAGAAGCTTCTTCTGAAGCCGGAGCATTTCGACGGCTACGGCGACGACGCGGCAACGCCCCAAGAGTGACGCGGCCCGCCGCCATGCGCGCGCCGTTCATCGTCTTCGAAGGCGGCGACGGGACCGGCAAGACGACGCAACTGCGCGGGCTCGCCGAACGCCTGCGGGCCCGGGGACTCGCCGTGCGCGAGACGCGCGCGCCGGGCGGCGCGCCGGGCGCCGAGACGATCCGCAATCTGTTGGTGGACGGCCCGGTCGACGCGTTCACGCCCCTCGGCGAGGCGCTGATGATGTACGCCGCACGCGCCGAACACCTGGCGCGGACGATCAACCCGGCCCGCGCCGCCGGCGAAATCGTTTTGTGCGACCGGTTCGCGGACTCGACGGACGCCTATCAAGGCGCCGGCGGCGGCCTTGACGACGCGACGCTCGCGCAGTTGCGGGCCGTCGTCGTCGGCGACCATGAGCCCGACCTCACGCTGATCTTCGACGCCCCCGCCGCGCAGGGTCTGGCGCGCGCCGGCGCCCGGGGCGGCGACGCCCGCTTCGAAGAAAAGGGCCTTGAGTATCAGGAGCGCGTGCGCGCGGCGTTCCTCGCCATCGCGAGGGCGTCCCCCGCGTCCCGCCGGATCATCGACGCGACGGGCTCGGTCGCGCAGGTCGGCGAGCGCGTCGACGCCGCCGTCGCCGCGGTGGTTGACGCCTGGCGCGCCGCGCGCGACGCCTCGTCTCCGTCATGAGCCCCGCCGCCGCATCCGAAACCAACGACGCGTCGAGCGACGATCGCGCGCCCGAGGGCCGCGAGAACATTCTCCTCGCCGGCGATGTCGAGACGCGCCTCGCCGAGGCCCTGCGCCGCGGCGAACTCGCCGGCGGCTGGCTCATCGCCGGCGGGGAGGGGATCGGCAAGGCGACGCTCGCCTTCCGCCTCGCACGGGCGCTGCTCGAGCCCGCCGCGCTCGCGCCGACCGACGCCGCGCCGCTCCAGATGCCCCGTGACGCGCGCGCCTTCTCGTTGACGGCCCGCGGCGCGCACCCCGATCTCTTCATCGCCCGACGAACGCCGGACCCGAAGACGGGGCGCCTGCCGAACGAGATCGGCGTCGACGTCGTGCGCGCGCTCATCCGCTTTATGGGCCAGACGCCCGGCGTCGCCGACTGGCGCGTGGCCATCGTCGACACGGCGGACGAGTTGAACGCCAACGCCGCCAACGCCTTGCTGAAAGCCCTCGAAGAGCCGCCGGCGCGGGCCCGCGTGATCCTCCTGTCCGCCGCGCCCGGCCGGCTGTTGGCGACGATCCGGTCGCGCTGCCGCGTCGTTCGGCTGGCCCCCGTGGAAGACGCGCGCGTCGTCGACTTTCTCGCGCGCGAAGCGCCGGACGCGGAGGAGCCGGCGGCGCTCGCCAACGCCGCCCGCGGGCGGCCGGGGCGGGCCTTGCGGCTAGCCAGCGGCGACGGCGCCGACGCCGCCCGCGAGGTGCGGCGTTTTCTTGAGGCGGCGCGCGCTGGCGCGGCGGAGGGGAGCGTCGCGCGGCTCACCAAGCGCGCCGCCGACGGGCAATGGCCGATCTTCAAGAGCCTCCTCTTCGAGCGTCTGGACGACATGGTCCGCGAGGCCGCGCTCGCGCCGGACGGGCGGGAGATGGCGACCGCGCTCCTTGACGCCCGCGCGCGGGCCCAGGAGCTCTTGTCGCGCGGCGACGCGCTTAATCTCGATCGCGGGCAATTGCTTCACGCGACGGCGCGCGCGCTTCGAAACGCCGGCGCGGGCGGCTAGGCTTTCGCAAGCCGTTCGCCTTTTTCCAAAGATCCATCGCCATGCTCGTCGACAGCCACGTCAATTTGCACTCGGAGAAATTCGAGGAGGACCTGCCGGACGTCGTCGCCCGCGCCGGCCAGGCCGGCGTCTGCGGCATGCTGACGATTTCCGACAGGATCGCGTCGACCGACGCCGTGCGCCGCGTCGTGAGGCGGTTCGCCGACGACGTCGCGATCTGGCGTTCGGTCGGCGCCCACCCGCACTACGCCATCGACCACCAGGACCTGACGAGCGATCTCCTCGTCGACCTCGCCGCAGAACCCGACGTCGTCGGGATCGGCGAGTGCGGCCTCGACTTCCACTACAATCACTCGCCCACGCAGGATCAATTGATCGCTTTCGACAAGCACGTCGAGGCGGCGCAAGAGACGGGTCTGCCCCTCATCATCCACACGCGCGACGCCGACGGCGAGATGCGCGCGGCGCTCGAGCGCGCCATGGCGAAACGGCCTTTTACGCCGCTCTTGCATTGCTACACGAGCGGGCTCGCCCTCGCCGAAACGGTGATGGAGATGGGCGGCTATGCGGCGTTTTCAGGCATCCTGACGTTCAAGAACGCCGAGGACGTGCGCGCAGTGGCCGAAGCGCTGCCGCTCGGCCGCATTATTGTGGAGACGGATTGTCCGTACCTTGCGCCGGCGCCGATGCGCGGGCGGCGGTGTGAGCCGGCCCATCTCGTTCACGTCGTCGACAAGTTCGCGGAGATCCGCGGACTGACGCCAGCCGAGGCGGCGCGAGCGACGACCGACAATTTCTTCGCGCTCTTCAAGCGCGCCGACCGAACCGCGTTCGATCGCGTCAAGGCGCGGACGTGAGCGGCGCGCGGCGCGCGATCGTTCTGGGGTCCGGCTCGTCGGGCGGCGTGCCGCGTCCCGGCGGCGAGAACGGCGAGGGGGAGTGGGGCGCGTGCGACCCGGCGAACCCCAAAAACCGCCGCACGCGGTGTTCGCTTTTGATCGAACAGGCGCGCGCCCCGGACGCATTCGGCGAACGCAACGCCGTCACGTCGTTTCTCATCGACTGCTCGCCGGACATGCGCGAACAGCTCCTCGCCGCGCGGTGCGCGCGCATCGACGCCGTCGCCTTCACCCACGACCACGCCGACCAAAGTCATGGAACGGACGATCTGCGCGTTTTCGCCATACGCGAGCGCGCCCGCGTGCCCGTCTGGCTTGACCGCGCGACGGCGGGGGATCTCCTCGTACGATTTTCCTACTGTTTCGAACAGGCGGAAGGGTCGTGGTATCCGCCAATCCTTGAGGAACGGACGTTGCCGCCGGCGGGACGGGCGTTCGCCGTCGACGGCCCCGGCGGCGCGTTGGAGGCGACGCCGTTCCTCCAGGACCACGGCCCCGTCGACAGCCTCGGCTTCCGCATCGGCGATCTCGCCTACTCAAGCGACGTCGTCGATCTGTCCGACGAGAGCTTCGAGATCCTCCGTGGCGTGAAGACATGGATCGTGGACGCCCTGCAGATGACGCCCCACGGCAGTCACGCCCACTTCGACAAGACGCTCGAGTGGATCGACCGCGTCCGGCCCGACCGTGCGATCCTCACGAACCTCCACGTCGCGATGGATTACGAGACCGTCCGCGGCCTTTGCCCGCCGGGGGTCGAGCCCGCCTATGACGGGCTTGTCGTCGGGTTTTAGACCACTCCCTCCTTTGAGACGCTTGCCCTACGGCCGAGACGGCGCCGTCGCCGCTTTGCGCGTCGCGCGAGCGAACCTCTCGCGCCTGGCCGCTACCCGCTCTCGGGAAGGACCGGCGCTGCGACCGCGAGAGCGTTTCGAATTCGCGATGACGCGACTTCTTGACTATTTATGTATGCATGTTCATATATGTTCCCATGAACAGGATCGCCAACCCCGGCCGGCCGCGGTCGTTTGATGAGACCGAAGCGCTCGACGCCGCCATGCGCGCGTTCTGGGCGCATGGTTTTGCCGGGACCAGTTATGAGATTTTGGAGGAAGCGACGGGATTGCGTCGCCAGAGCCTGCGTTATGCGTTCGGCGATAAGCGCGCCTTGTTCGAAAAGGCGCTCAACCATTACGGCGCCCTTCGCGTCGGCGAGATCGTCGAGGCGCTCGATGGCGATGGCTCGCCGCTTGGCAACGTCAAAACCGTCTTTGATCTGTGGATCGAGGACGCGAAGGCGGGCCCCGAACAGGGGTGCCTTATGGTCAACACGTCAGGCGAGCTTGGCCGTCACGATGAAATCGCGGCGAAAGCCATCACGTCCGCGACGCGACGGCTGACTACAGCCTTCGAGCGCGCGTTCCGGCGCGCGCAGGACGTAGGCGAACTGTCCGCCCGTCACTCGGCCGCCGACTTGGCGCGCCTTGCCGTCGCTGCCGGCGACGGTGCGCTTCTCCACGCCCGCGTCAGCGGTTCGCAGGCGTCCGCCGCCCGCGCCTTCCGCGGGTTTCTCTCGCTCGTCAGTTAGAACAAAGCGACGTCACTAACGCGCATCCCACCGTCATTTTATGTCGGAATATACACAAAATGACGTTCTTCGAGGGCCCGGTCGATTTCCATCGGCGTATTATGACTGTTGATACACAAAAAGAAGGCGCGCATGGCGCTCAAGATCGAAACCTACGGTCCGGGTCGCGATCGACCCCTCTCAGGCGCCCCCGCTGGCGGAAAGGACGGCAAGGCATGGCTTGGCTTTATCTTGGATTGGCCGCGATCTTGGAAGTTGGCTTCGCCCTCTCTATGAAAGCGTCGAAGGGCTTCACCGTCTTCTGGCCAAGCGTCGGGACCGTTTTCGGCGTCATTGGCGGCATTGCGCTCCTCACCCTCGCTTTGCGCACGCTGCCGGTTTCCATCGGCTATCCGATCTGGGTCGGCGCCGGCGCCCTCGGGACAGTGATTTTCGGCGCCCTGTTCTTCGGCGAAAGCGTCAACGCCCTGAAGATCGTCAGTGTCGCGCTCATCGCCTCTGGCGTCGCCGGCCTCAAGATCGCCGCGGGTTAGGGAAGCCGATCGTGCGCCGACGCAGCTTCATTCAATCCGCTGCCGGACTGACCGCCTTTCGTCCTGCGCTCGGGAAACCGGTCGCGGCCCAAGCCGCCCAACCGAAAATCGGGAAAAACCCCATGAACCACCAAGACTTCATCGCCCGCCAGAAACACGTGACGCTGGAAGGGCTCGCCCATTGGCCAGTCGATATCGCGTACAACGATTTAGGGGACGGTCCGACGCTGCTCTTGATGCACGGCATCCCGACCTGGTCGTTCCTCTATCATGAAGTGATCGACCGCCTTGCGCGGAAACGCCGGGTCATCGCGCCGGACTTCATCGGTCACGGATCGTCCGACAAGCGCGACGGGCTCGATCGCTCTCTCCTGGCGCAGCGGGACATGATCCTGTCGCTGATGGATACGCTGGGTCTGGAAAAGGCGACGCTCATCGGACACGACACGGGCGGCGGCGTCGCCCTTATCATGGGCGTTGAAAACCCGTCCCGCGTCGATCGTCTGATCCTCTCCAACATCGTCGCCTATGACAGTTGGCCCATCGACGACATGATCAATGTCGGACATCCCCGCTGGGCCAAAAAGTCGAACGGCGAAATCCGCGATTTTCTCGTCGGCGGCTTTGACGACGGTCTTTCGCGTAAGGAGCGTCTAACGCCAGAGTTCGTGGACGGCGTCGTCGCTCCCTACGTCACCGACGCCGGCAAGATTAGCCTGATCCGCAACGCCTCCAGCCTCAACACCAACCACACGACCATGCTGGTCGGCCGCCATGAGACGATCGCCGCGCCGACGCTGCTCGTCTGGGGCGTCGACGATCCCTGGCAGCCGATCACGGACGGCGAGAGGCTCGCCGACGAGATCCCTCGCGCGCGGCTCGTCCGCGTCGAGAACGCATCGCACTGGATCCCGCAAGACGCGCCAAAGGAGTGGCTGGACGCCGTGACGGCGTTTCTTGGTCAACGCGAATAGCGATGAGCGCGAGCGTCGGCCCCGACGTCGTTCAGTCGCTCGCGTCGCCATCGTCGTCCGCCGCGGCTTCCGCCTCTGCGTCATGGCGCGCGAACCAGGCGAGAACGTTGTCCGCCTTGGCGATGAGGTTCGATGGACGCCCGGCGATGCCGTGGGGCGCGCCGGGGACGCGGACCATGGCCGTCGGCACGCCCCGCAATTGCAGCGCCTGGTAATACTGCTCGGTCTCGGAGATCGGCGTGCGATAGTCCGCCTCACCCGTAATCAGCATCGTCGGCGTCGTGACGTTCCCGACGAGGGAGAGGGGGGAGCGCTTCCAGTAAGATTCGTAATCCTCCCACGGCGCTTTCGCGAACCAGTACTTGTAGAAGTAGGGATAAACGTCCGCCGTAAGCGCGAAGCTCGCCCAGTTGATGACCGGCTTTTGCACCGCTGCGGCGCGGAAACGGTCCGTCTTGCCGACGATCCACGCGGTCAGAACCCCGCCGCCCGAGCCGCCGGTGACGAAAAGCCGGTCTTCGTCGACGAAACCTTTCGCGACCGCTGCGTCGACGCCGGACAAGAGGTCGTCATAGTCCTGGCCCGGATAGGCGTGGTGGATGAGGTTCGCGAACTCAGCGCCGTAGCTCGTCGAGCCGCGCGGGGTCGTGTAGAGTACGACGGTGCCTGCGGCGGCGTAGAGCTGCGCCTCGGCAGAGAAATGCGGTCCGTAGGCGGCGAAAGGGCCGCCATGGATCTCAAGGACGAGGGGGTGTTTCTTCGACGGATCGAAGTTCGGCGGCTTCATCAGCCAACCCTGGATCTCGCGATCGTCAGCGGACGATTTCCACGTCATCTCCTCAACCGACGCCAGTTTCTTGCGGCCGAGCAGGTCTTCGTTGAGATCCGTGAGGCGCGTCGGCGCGCCGCCCGCGGAGACGGCGGCGACGTCGGCCGGCCGGTCGGGGCGACCGCTCGTGTAGGCGATATCGCCCTTGGCGTTCGCCGAAAACGAGCCGCTTGTGTAGGGACGTCCGATCGATGCGCCGCCGACGTCGCGCACGAGGCGGGCGACCTCGCCGTCAAGCCCGACGCGGGCGAGGTAGGTGCGGCCGCGATCGTCGAACTGGATGACGAGCGCGTCGTCGCCAGCCCAGGAAAAGGCGCCGACGGACCGGTCGAGCGACGCGGCGAGGGCGCGCGGTTCGCTCCCGTCGCGGTTCGCCACCGTCAGAACGGCGGCGTGGAAGCCAAGCAGTTCGTCGTCGAACCCGAGATAAGCGATTTTCGAGCCGTCGGGCGAGGCTTTCGGCGCGAAGTCCGGCCCGTCGCGCGTCGTCAGTTGGCGGAGGGATTTGTCGGCGAGGGTCGCCTCCCAGACGTCGCTTTCGACCGGGTCGCGCTCCCAGTCAGCGTTGCGATTGGCCGAGAACAGGATCGCCGCGCAGTCGGGCGTCCAGCCGAACGATCCGCCGTGCTCATAGGGGCCCTCCGTCAACTGGCGCGCCGTGCCGCCGTCCGCGGGCACGGTGAAAATGTGCGTGTAACCCGGATCGAGATAGCCGGCCCCGTCGGCGCGGTAGGCGACGCGTTCGATGACCTCGACGGGCTCGGCCCATTCCGCGCCCTCGGGCTTCTTCGGCGCTTCGGCGAGGGGCTCGGGCTTGTCCTCGACGAACATCGAGAACGCGAGCGTCGTCCCGTCGGGCGACCAGGCGACGTCGCCCGGCGCTTCCTGGAGGTTCGTCACGAGCGCCGTCTGGCCCGTATCCATCCAGCGCACGAAGAGCTGCGGCGCGTCGCCCTCGACCGACGAAACATAGGCGAGGCGGTCGCCCGACGGCGACCAGCGCGGGCTCGAATAGCTCGCCTTGCCGGAGAGCAGCGGGCGATGGCCGCCGCCGTCCGCGTCGACGATCCAGACGTTCGCGCGCGCCTTGTCGGTCATGATGTCCATCGACCGGCGCACGTAAGCGACGCGCGAGCCGTCCGGCGAAATCTGTGGATCGGCCGCGATCTCCAGGTCGAAGACGTCGACGTTCTCAAAAACGTCGGGCGCGGCCTCGGCGTCTTCGTGGTGCGCCGCCATCGCTGGCGCAGCCAGGAGCGCGAGGAAGGCGACGCAAAGGGCGAAAGACGATCGGCTGCTCATGGCGGCGCTCCTTGGCGATGACGCGTGGCGGCGCGAACGCCGCGAGTGCAGCGCATGCGGCGATCGCGAGGGGCGAATGTCAAGCGCCAAGGCCAGCCCCCCGGTCGACAAGGCGTTTGTCGCACAATTTGTATTGTCGCAAATTCTGGATCGCCCGCGGCGGCGCGGTCGCGCGGGTGTCACAGTTGAGCGTTAGCACCGGCCTGGCAACGTCTGAGAAAGGCTCCCGATCCCATGCGCCGTCATCGTTCCCGTCTTCTCGCCGCCGCCGCGCCCGTCGTCGCCGTCGCAGCGCTCGCCAATTGCGCGCGACAGGCCGACGCCCAGAACGACGCGCCGCAGGCCGCCGTCGACGACAAATACTTCGCCGACGGCCAGGCGACCCTGGCGGCGCGCCGCGCGATCGAGCCGAACGAGGCGCAAGCCAGAAACGTCATCCTGTTCGTCGCCGACGGCATGGGGCCAACCACGGTGACGGCGGCGCGGATCTTCGACGGCCAGGCCCGCGGCGCGCCCGGCGAAGAGAATTTCCTTTCGTTCGAAAAGTTTCCCTACGTCGCGCTCGCCAAGACCTACAACACCAACGCCCAGACGCCCGACAGCGCCGGCACGATGAGCGCCATGGCGACCGGCGTCAAAACCAAGATCGGCGCGATTTCGGTCACCGACGCCGCCGCGCCCGGCGATTGCGCATCGAGCCTTGGCGCCCACGCCGCGACGTTCGTCGAGCTCGCCGAAGCCGCGGGCCTCGCCACGGGCGTCGTCTCCACGGCGCGCCTCACCCACGCGACGCCGGCGGCCGCCTACGCCCATGCGCCGGACCGCAACTGGGAGCGCGATACGAACCTGCCGGAAGACGCCGTCGCGGCCGGCTGCGCGGACATCGCCCGTCAGCTTATTGAGTTTCCGTATGGCGACGGCCTGGAGATCGCCCTCGGCGGCGGCCGATCGAATTTCCTGCCGGCCGACGCGCCGGACCCGGAGGACGAGGGCGAGACGGGCGGACGCAGGGACGGGCGCGACTTGACCGCCGAATGGCGCGCGCAGTCGGACAAGCACGAATTCGTCTGGGACAAGGCCGCGTTCGACGCCATCGATCCGTCGGCGGATCCGCATGTCTTGGGCCTCTTCGAACGCTCGCACATGGAGTACGAAGCCGACCGCGCCGGCGACGCGGGCGGCGAACCGTCGCTCGCGGAGATGACCGCGAAGGCGATCGAGATCCTTTCTCGCAACGACGACGGCTACGTTCTGCTTGTCGAGGCCGGCCGCATCGACCACGCCCACCATGGCGGCAACGCGCGCCGCGCGCTCATCGACGTCCGGGCTTTCGCCGACGCGGTCGCCGTGGCGCGCGAGGCGACGGACGCGGCCGACACGTTGATCATCGCCACCGCCGACCATGGCCACACGCTGTCGTTCGCCGGGTATCCGACGAAGAACAACGATATTCTGGGCCTCGCGGATTCGCCGCAGGCGCCCGGCGAGCCCGCTCTTGCGAGCGACGGCAAGCCCTATACGACGCTCGGCTACGCCAATGGTCCCGGCTCGGTCTTTCTCGGCGCGCCGGAGGACGGGGCCAGGCGGGCGCCGACGGCCGAAGAGGTTGCCGACCTCAGCTACCGTCAGCAAGCGACCGTTCCGTCCTCGTCGGAAACCCATGGCGGGCAGGACGTCGCGATCTACGCCGACGGTCCGCGGGCGCATCTCTTTGGCGGCCTCGTCGAGCAGAGCTACGTTTTCCACGTGATCGACGACGCCCTCGCCCTGCGCAAGCGCGCCGCGGAGTAGGCGTTCGCTCAGGCGCCGGCCATCGAACGATCGAACGTCGGCGACGCCGGCTTCGACGCGCCGCCGTCGCCCATGCGCGCGAAAAGAAGGATCATCGCCGGCAGCATGAGAAAGTCGAAGACGAGCGCGAGCGCAATCGTCAGCGACGTCAGGACGCCGAAATAGACGTTCACCTGGTAGGTCGAGAACGCCATCATCAAGAGCCCGCTCGAAATGACGATCGTATTGATGAGGATGGCGACGCCGACGGTGGCGAAGGCGTAGCGGATCGACTGGGCGGCGTCATAGCCGTGCTCGCGCCGCGCGCGCATGTATTTCGTCAGGAAGTGCACCGTGTCGTCGATAACGATGCCGAGCGCCACCGGCGCGACGCCGGCGACGGACATGCCCACCTCGCCGACGAAAATCGCCCAAACCCCGAACGTCGCCAGGATCGGCAGGCCGTTCGGGAAGATGCTGAGCGTCCCCATGCGGACGCTTTTGAGGACGATCATCATGATGACGGCGACGGCGACGACGGCGATCGCCGTGCCGCGCGCCATGCTCTCGACGTTGCGCTCGGCGATGTAGGTGAACATCACCTCGGTGCCTGTCGCGAGAACGTCGACGCCGGGCGCGTTCGTCTCGAACCAGGCGTAGGCGTCGTCCACGAACTCACGGGTGTGCTGCGTGCCGAGATCGCCCTTCAGCGTAACGGTCATTCGCACGGCCGATCGGTCGATCGTGATCCGATCGGTGAGATCGAGCCCGAGGGGCAACGACAGTTCGTAGAGCAACAGATATTGCGCGGCGAGATTCTCGTCCTGCGGCACGCGATAAAAATCGGGGTTCTCTTCGTTCAAGTTACGGTTGAGCCGCTTCAGAAGATCCGTCAGCGAATAGACGTGGGCGACGGACGGGTGCGCGCGGGCCCAGTTCGCGAAATCCTCTAGCGTCGAAAGATAGTCCGGGTCGGTGACCGCGTCCGGCGCGTCGATCGCGAGTTCGACGGGCGCAAGGCCGAAATGGCGCAACGCCGCGTCGGTCTCGGCGCGGTATTCGATGCGCGGCGCGAAGTATTCACGCCAGGAATCGTTGAGTTCGAGCCGCGGGATTTGCGCGACGAGAACGACCGCCGCGATCCCCATGACGGCGAAGACGCCCAAGGGAAAACGAATGACGAAGCGCGCCAGGCGGTCAAGCGCGGCCTGGCGTGGGCGGGCGTAGGTCAAGGCCCCCTCCTCGCCCGTCTCGGCCGCCGGCGCGCGGTCGCCGAACGCGACGAAGGTCAGAAGCGCCGGCAGGAGGACGATCGACAGGATCCACGCGAAGAAAATGCCGATCGCGGCGATGAGGCCGAGATCGCGGAACGGCGGCGAGTCGGCGAACTGCAACGACAGAAAGCCGATCATGGTCGTGATCGAGGTGACGGCGACGGGCAGGAAATTGATCCGGATCGCATCGACGATCGCCGCCCGGCGCTCGAGGCCCCGCGCGACGGCCTGGCGCATCGAAATGAGAATGTGCATCGAATCGGCGATCGCCAGGGTCAGGATGATCACCGGCGCGGCCACTGACGGGCCGGTGAGCGCCATGCCGATCCACCCTGCCGTCCCCATCGCGGCGACGCACGAGAGGACGATCACCAGCGTCGTCGCGAACGTCGCCACGGGCGAGCGCACGGCGAGCGTCAAGCCGGCGAGGATGACGACGATCATCAAAGGCACGAGCAGACCGAGATCGGCGACGCTCGCCTCGACGAAGGCGACGTTGAGCATCGTCCCGCCTGTCAGATGCACGTCGACGGCCGGGTGCGCCTTCTCGATCGCCGCGCGCAGTCGGCGCGCCGCGGCGGCCGCGGTCGCGGCTTCGTCGGGCGCGGTCTCGGGAAACTGCAGCGCGACGTTGACCGCGAGCGCGCGGCCGTTCTCCGCGACGAGAAGCCCGCGCAGCAACGGCTCGCCGAACGCAATGTCGCGACGGCGGGCGACGTCCCGCTCGGTCATCTCGCGGGGGGTCGCGAAGAGATCCTCGACGATCAGTTCGTCGCCGATGGCGTAGGTGTGCTGATAATTCGTAACGGAATCGACGCGGCGCGCGTATGGAAGGAGCCAGCTCGCCTCGGTCAGGCCCGCGACCGCGGCGAGCGCGTCTGCCGTGAAGATCTCGCCGCCGTCCCGCCGCTCCACGACGAAGAGGACGCCATCGGCTTTGACGAAGCGGTCCTGAAAGTCCTCGAAGGCGTTGAGCTCCGGGTTCTCCGGTGAGAACCACGTCCGGTAGTCGCTCGCGAAGGTTAGGTTCGTCGCGCCGTAGCCGATGGCGAGGCACGCGGCGACGCACGCCGCGACCAAGAACAGCCGCGCGCCCATCGCCGCGCGCGCAAGACGTTCGGCGACCGTGTCGAGGGCGCGTCCGGGAGTGTCGCCTGAGCGGGGCGGCATGGAAGAGCGCGCGCTAAGCGTTTGCGGGATCGACGGGGTCGAGCCAGCCCCATTCGTCTTCGGTCTCGCCGGAGAAGAGGCCGAAAAAAGCGTTCTGGATGGCGCTTGTTATCGGTCGTTCCCCGTCCCCCACTTTAAGCCCGTCGACGGAGCGCACCGGCGTCACCTCCGCGGCCGTGCCGGTCAGAAAGACCTCGTCGGCGGCGTACAGGATCTCGCGGGGCATCGCCTGCTCGACGACCTCGATCCCAAGCTTGCCGGCGAGCGCGATGACGGTGTCGCGGGTAATCCCCACAAGGATCGATTGCGCGGCCGGCGGCGTCAGCAGCCGATCGCGATGGACGACGAAGAGGTTCTCGCCCGCGCCCTCGCTCAAGGTGCCGTCGTGAGCGAGGCCGACGCCTTCGGCGAAGCCTTTCTCTTTCGCCTCCATGCTGACGAGGCGGCTGGAGAGATAGTTGCCGCCGGCTTTGACGCCCGCCGGCATGGGGCCGGGCGCGAGGCGCCGCCAGCTCGAAATCGCGACTTCGATGCCGTTCTTGATCCCGTCCTCGCCGAGATAGGCGCCCCAGGGAAACGCGGCGACGTCGACGTCCGTGCCGCAGTTCGCCGACGCCGGCCCCATCTCGCCGTAGGAGAGGTAGGCGGTCGGACGGATGTAGCCCGAAACAAGTTCGTTAGCGCGCACGATCTCGCGGCACACCGCCATAATCTCGTCCGGCGTATACGGCATATCGATGCGGTAGACGCGCGCCGAATAGAAGAGCCTCTCGATGTGCGCGCGGTTGCGGAAGACGCAGGTTCCTTTGTTGCGCGTCTCGTACGCCCGCATGCCTTCGAAGACGCTGGTGCCATAGAGCAGGCCGTGGGTCAGAACGTGGACGGTGGCCTCGCGCCACGGCGTCAGTTCGCCGTTGCGCCAGATGTACTTCGCTTCCTGGATCGGCATGGGGTCTCCCTCGATCGTCGTGCGCGGCGGCCCCATCGAGCCTCGCGCCTTTTGCCGCTTCCTTACCCTCGCCGTCGTCCCGCCGCCACTGCGCCGCGCGGCGCCGTTCCGCCCGGCGGCCTATTCGCTCGGCGGCATCGCGTCTTGCCGCGCCCGCCCGCCCCTTCTAAGCGGTGCGCAGGCAAAGGAGGCCCGGATTTGGCGAACCAGTTGGAGCGGCTTCTCCTGATCATGGCGCGCCTGCGCGACCCCGCGGGCGGGTGTCCGTGGGATCTTGAGCAGACTTTCGACACCATCGCGCCGTATACGATCGAAGAGGCCTATGAGGTCGCCGACGCCGTCGAGCGCGGCGATCTCGACGATCTGAAGGGCGAACTCGGCGATCTTCTGTTTCAGGTCGTGTTCCACGCCCAGATCGCCTTCGAGCGCGGCGCCTTCGGCTTCGACGACGTGGCGCGGGCGATCGCCGACAAAATGGAGCGCCGCCACCCCCACGTTTTCGGCGAGGCGGACGCGCGCGACGCCGAGGCCCAGACCCGATCGTGGGAAGCGCAGAAGGCCGCTGAGCGCGAGGCCCGCGGGGCCCGCGGCGTTCTGGACGACTTGCCGGTGGGCCTGCCCGCTCTCGCCCGGGCGGCGAAACTGCAAAAGCGCGCCGCGCGCGTCGGCTTTGACTGGCCCGACGTGGACGGCGTCCTCGACAAGGTGGCCGAAGAGGCGCGCGAGGTCGCCGACGCGGCCGCGCGCGGCGACGCGAACCACGTCGAGGAAGAGTTCGGGGACCTCGCGTTCGCGCTCGTCAACCTCGCCCGGCGCCTGAAGGTCGATCCGGAAACGGCGCTAAGGCGCGCGAACGCCAAGTTCGAGCGCCGGTTCCGCCATATCGAGAGCGCCCTCGCCGCCGATGGCCGCGCGTTGCGCGACGCGGACCTCGCCGAGATGGACCGGTTGTGGAACGAAGCGAAGGCGGCAGAGGTGAGCTAGAGCGCCGGGCGTTCAGCTTGGATCGGGCGAAGACCGTCTCAGGCGCTCAAAACAAAGAATCTCGAGCATCCGGCTGATTCAATCAGTAGACAGGATGCTCTAGCCGCCATAGCCGCGCATGGGCCGAAGTTTCCGGCGGAGCGCGGCGTAGATCTGCAGGAACGCCGCCGCCAGCGCGGCCTTGAGGCCGAAATCCACCGTCAGCCAGACGATCCAGGGCGCCGCGCCGCCATGGAGGCCGACGAGATGATAGAGCCCCGTTTGCGCGCCGAAACCGCCGAGGAGCGCGTAGAACGGCGCCCGCCACCACGCCCCGCCGCCGCGCAGGACGTCATAGAGCCCGGCCGCCACGAACTGCCCGACCATGCTCGAAGCGACGAACGCGCCAAGAAGGTTGACGTTCGGGAAGTCGCCCGCCTCCAGAGCCGGCGCGAGATAAGCGATTTCGGCGAAGGCGGCGACGCTCGCCAGGCCCCACCCCGCCATGATCACCCGCGCCGCTTCGTCGCCGCCGAACCGGCGCGAGAGCAGGACCGCGACGAGGCTCGCCGCGGCGACGCCTGCATGGCCCCAGGTCAGCCAGACGCTCGGCTTGAAGGCGGCGGCGTCGAAAAACGGATCGAACAGGCGCATCGGCACGTCGATCGCCAGGAACGATACGACGAGCAGCAGCGCGAACAGGCTCGACAGGACGGCGAGGCGCGCCAGATCGCGGAAGAAGTTCCGGACGGCGCGGCCGAAACGCTGGGCCGGCGTCAGCGGCGGTCGGCGCCGTTCGACGGCGGGCGCGACTTCCATAGGTCAGGCTCCGGGCGTTCTCTCGGTCGACCCGCGCCAGGATTGCAAAAATCGGCCCGCGGGAAACGTTAAGAAGCGTTCGCCAGTTCGCGCTTGATTTTCAAGGCCGTCGGCGAGAGCGCCGCGTCCTTGGCCATGGCGAGATAGGCGTCGAGCCCGCCCACATGGTCGACCGTGCGCAAGGCCGACGCGCTGATCCGCAGCTTGAACTTGCGTCCGAGCTTGTCGCTGTGCAGCGTGACGTCGCACAGGTTCGGCAAAAAGCGCCGACGCGTCTTATTGTTCGCGTGGGAGACGTTGTTGCCGGTCATGGGACCGACGCCGGTCAGTTCACACCTGCGCGCCATTTTGTACGTCGCTCCGTCGACGGCCTTCGGAACGCCGTCATTGGCGCGTATGGAGACCGGTGAATTGAAATCGAGACCGCGCTCGTTATGGACGGCGCCGCGGTCTGTCAAGCGGACCGCCCTTAAGATCCCCCGTCGCGCGCGCCGCCTGCCGGGCGGCGCGTCGAACGGGCGCTAAGGACGCTCCCCCGCGCCAGGGTTCGAGGCCGCCGATCCATGTCCACATCCGCCCCGCCAGGGCCAAACGCCGCGAAACCAGGCGCCGCGAGACGAGGCGCAGCGAGATCAGGCGCGGCGGCCGTCGTCGACCCGGGCGACGGCGCGCTCCGCGCCGCGCTCGGCCCGACGAACACCGGCAAGACCTTCTTCGCGATCGAGCGGATGCTCTCCCACCCCACGGGCATGATCGGCCTGCCCCTGCGCCTCCTCGCGCGGGAAATCTACGATAAGCTCGTCGCGCGCATCGGCGCGCCGAACGTCGCCCTCGTGACCGGCGAGGAGAAGATCGTTCCGCGCACGGCGCGTTACTGGGTGGCGACCGTCGAGGCGATGCCGCTGGAGCGCGAGGTCGCCTTCCTCGCCGTCGACGAGGCGCAGCTCGCCGCCGATCCCGAGCGCGGGCGCGTCTTCACCTCGCGGATCCTCAGCGCCCGCGGCCGCGAGGAGACGCTATTCCTCGGCTCGGCGACCATGCGCCCGATCCTGAAGCGGCTCTTCCCGCGCATCGACGTCGTCGCCAAGGAGCGGTTCTCGAAGCTGACCTACGCCGGCGCGAAGAAAGCGACCCGCCTGCCGCGCCGGTCGGCGATCGTCGGGTTCTCCGCCGACACGGTCTACGCCGTCGCCGAACTCATCCGTCGTCAGATCGGCGGCGCGGCGGTCGTGCTGGGCGCGCTTTCCCCGCGCACGCGCAACGCCCAGGCCGCGCTCTACCAGAACGGCGACGTCGACTATCTCGTGGCGACGGACGCCATCGGCATGGGCCTCAACATGGACATCGACCATGTGGCCTTCGCGGCGAAGCGCAAATTCGACGGCCGGCGCCCGCGCGACTTGCGGCCGGACGAGCTCGGCCAGATCGCCGGCCGCGCCGGCCGCCACATCCGCGACGGCACCTTCGGCGTCACCGGCGACTGCCGGCCGTTCGACGAAGACGCCTGGACGGCGATCGAAGAGCACGATTTCGATCCCGTCGCGGCGCTGCAATGGCGTTCGGACCGTCTGAACTTCTCCTCGCCGACGGCGTTGCGCCACGCCCTCGCCGCGCCGCCGCCGAACGATCTCCTGCGTCGCGCGCGTCCGGGCGAGGACGAACTCGCCCTCGACCGCCTCCTCGCCGACGCGGAGGTGCGCCAGCGCGCCGACGGCACGGCGGCGACGGCGCTCCTCTGGGACGTCTGCCAGATCCCGGACTTCAGAAAGTCCGCCTACGACCAACACGCGCGCCTGCTCGGCGAGGTGTACGAACAGCTGATCGACGACGGGCGCGTCGCCGAGGACTGGCTGGCGCCGAAGGTCGCCCTCCTCGACCGCGCCGACGGCGACATCGACGCGATTTCGGCCCGCATCGCGCATGTGCGGACGTGGACGTATCTCAGCCACCGCGGCGCGTGGACGGAAAACGCCTCCTATTGGCAGGAAAAGACCCGATCGATAGAAAACCGCCTGTCGGACGCGCTGCACGAGAAGCTGACGCAGCGGTTCGTCGACCGGCGCACGTCCGTGTTGGTGAAAAAGTTACGGGACGACGCGCCCTTGCTAGCGGGCGTTACGCCAGACGGAGACGTGATCGTGGAAGGCCAGTTCGTCGGCCGACTTCTCGGATTCGAGTTCATCATCGACCCCCGGGCGCGGGGCGCCGAGGCGCGGCCCGTGCGCGCCGCCGCCGAGCGCGCGCTCGCGCCGGTGCTCGCGGCCCGCGCCGCGGCGCTGGCGAACGCCGGGCCGGAGGAGCTGCGCCTCGACGATGACGGCGTCATCTGGTGGCGCGAGACGTCGTTGGCGCGCCTGGCGAAAGGGCCTGGCCCGTTTCGCCCCGATTTGCGCCTGCGCGGCCTCGACGCGATTTCGCCGAGCCTGCGCGGTCGGGTGCATGACCGCGTGCGCGACTTCCTCGCCAACCGCGTCGAGAGCCTTCTTGGGGATCTTCTGAAGCTCAAAGCCGCCGCCGACGCGCCGACGCCGGCGCCCAACGCGACGGCGGGTTCGCAGGTCGAGGGCGAGGCGGCCGAGGGCGAGGCGGCGGAGGGCGAGGCGGCGGAGGCGGCCGCCAACGCCCCGCCGAAGAAATCCGATGACGGACTGTCGGGCCTCGCCCGCGGCGTCGCGTTCCGGCTCGTGGAGAATTTCGGCGCCATGTCGCGCGCGCCCATCGCCGGGGAGTTGAAGCAGCTCCCGCAGGACGAGCGCGCAAAGCTGCGCCGCCTCGGGGTGCGCTTCGGCGAGTACACCCTGCACATGCCCGCCTTGCTGAAGCCCGCGCCGGCGCGCCTGGCGACGATGCTCTGGGCGTTGTGGACGGACCGCGACCCGACGGCGTTCGAGCCGCCGAAGGCGGGCCTTGTCTCGATCCCGCTCAATGAGGACCTGCCGCACGCCTATTACTACGCTTCGGGCTACCGGCCCTCCGGCGCCCGGGCGGTGCGCATCGACATGCTGGAGCGGCTCGCGATGCAGATCCGCGCCGCGCGCAACGAGCCGCAGAACCGCGACGGCTTCGAAGCGACGCAACACATGATGTCGCTGATCGGCAGCTCCGGCGAGGACTTCGAGGCGGTGTTGCGCTCCCTCGGCTATCGCAAGCAGACCGCAACGCGCACGCGGCCGAAAGCGCCGACGCCGCCAACGCCGGCAACGCCGACGACACCGCCTCAAGCCGCAGACACGCCTTAAAGCGCCGCCGCCGAAGCAGCGCCGGCGCCCGACGCGGCCCCGAACGACGCCGCCCCGCCCGACGCCGCCCTGGCCGACGCCGCTTAAGCCAACGCCGAACCCGGCGCGGAGACGCCGCCCGAACCGGCCGCGGCGCCCGACCCCGCTCCCGAGGCGGCCGCAGAGGCCGCAGCGCCGACGAACACGACGTCGCCAGAGACGGCCTCGACAGAGATGACGTCGACAGAGACGGGGGCCCGAAGGACCGAGACGGTCGAAACCGAGACCGTGGAGGTCGAGGTCTGGCGCATGGCGCCGCGCCAGACGTCGCGGCCGACGCCGCAAAAACGGGGCGGCCGGCGCGAGGACGACCGCGGCGCGAAGCCGGGCCGCCGCGGCGAGCGTCCGCAAGGCAAGGACCGCAAACCCCGGCGCGGCGGCGACGCGAAACGCGACGGCGGCCGCGGCGCGCCGCCGAACCGCAGTAGCGGCTATGGGGCGCGGCGCACGCGCGAGCCCGATCCGAATTCGCCTTTCGCGGTGCTCGCCACGCTCAAGTCCGGCGGCGAAGCGGAGAAGTCCTCGGACGAGACGTCTGCGCCCGCCGCCGACGCTGCGCCGCCGAGCGACGAGACCGAGCGTTCGTGAACGACCGGGCCGTGACGGCGCCGGTCGACGCGCCCGCGGGCGACGCCGCCCAGCGGATCGACAAATGGTTGTGGTGCGCGCGGTTCTTCAAAACCCGCAGCCTCGCCGCCAAGTTCGTCGTCGAGGGAGGCGTGCGCGTGACCCGTGGCGGCGACACGACGCGCATCGGCAAGCCGAGCTTCCTCGTTCGGCCGCGCGACGCCGTTTCGTTCGCTGTGGGCGCGCGTCTGTTCGTCGTCGAAGTCGAGCGGTGCGCCAGCCGGCGCGGCCCGGCCCCGGAGGCGCGCACGCTCTATGTCGACCGGTCGCCCCCGGCCGAACCGCGGCCCGCCGCGCGGCGTCCGCCATCCTCCGGCAGGGCGCCGGGGGCGGGACGCCCTACGAAGAAGGACCGCCGCGCGCTCGACGCCTGGCGGGAGGAACTTAGCGAGACGAGGGAAGATGTTTGATCGATTGAAGAAGGTTTTTCAGACCGGCGCCGCGCCCGACGAGGCTGAGGAAGCGGGAGACCCTCGCCTCGCCGTCGCCGCGCTCCTCGTCGAGGCTGCGCGCAGCGACGAGGAATACACCGACGCCGAGCGCCGGCTGATCGAGCGCGCCCTCGCCGCGCGCTTCGACCTGGACGCCGACGCGGCGGCGGCCCTGCGCGCCGAGGCCGACGCGGCGCAGACCGACGCCCGCGATCTTCACCGCTTCACCAAGATCGTAAAGCAGACCTCGTACGACGACCGCGTGCGGCTGATCGAGACGATGTGGCGGCTCGTCGTGAGCGACGAGGTCCGATCGCCCCACGAGGACGCCCTCATCCGGCGGGTTTGCGGCCTTATTTATGTCGAGGATCGCGACAGCGGCCGGGCGCGCCAGCGCGTCGAGGCGGAGCGCGCGTAGCGCGTCGCGACGCGCCGACGCTTGCGCTCGCGCGCGCCGCAGCGCAGTAACGGCCCCGAACCCGTCGTCTTCGGCGGATTCAGGGGGAAATCTCAGGCAAGTCGAAGGAGCGCCGTGAGATGACGTACGTCGTCACCGAAGCCTGCATCAAATGCAAATACACCGATTGCGTCGAGGTGTGCCCCGTCGACTGCTTTTACGAAGGTGAGAACATGCTCGTCATCCATCCGGACGAGTGCATCGACTGCGGCGTCTGCGAGCCGGAGTGCCCGGCCGAGGCGATCCTGCCCGACACCGACGACAAGGACGGCAAGTGGGTCGAGTTGAACGCCAAATACGCCGCCGCGTGGCCCAACATCACCCAGAAGATCGAGCCGATGGAGAATGCCGACGCGCTCGTCGAGGAAGAGGGAAAGCTGGAGAAGTACTTCAGCCCCGAGCCAGGCGCCGGCTCGTGACGCCGGCCGACGCGACGCCAGATTGCGCTGCGGCATGGCGCTCGCGCGTTTTTTGTGTTACAAATCTGTTTAGTGACGCGTGGACGGTGGGATCACGCGGGCGTTGTGAACGCCGGCGACGAGGAGCCGTGAGCGAGTGCGCGCGAAAACAACCCTGACGTCGCCATCGGCGGCGGTCGCGGCGACGTCCGCGGCGGTTGATTTCGCGACGTACGCCTCGCCCCGATATTACGCGTTCCTCGTTGATGCGCTGACGTCCGCCGGCCGCAGTTTCTTGGCGGCCACGACGGCGTTGGCATTCGCACCCTAGGATTTGCGCTTGAGAGACATTGTGATGGCGACGACGAAACCGGCGAAAAAAGCGCCCGCGAAAAAAACCGCAACGACGGCGAAGTCCGCCGCCAAAGCGCCCGCAAAGAAGAAAGCGGCCGCGCCGCGCCGCGCCGCTGCGAAGTCGGCCGCCGGCGGGGCGAAGCCGCGTTCGACGAAACCGAGCGCCGCGAAACCCGCTGCGCGCGCTGCGAAGCCCGCCGCGAAAAAAGCGCTCTCTGCGAAGACCGCCGCGGCGAAGCCTGCCGCGAAGAAAGCGCCGGCGAAAGCCGCGGCCAAGACGGCGACGAAAACGGCGGTGAAGAAGTCCGCCGCCGCCAGCCCCGCGGCGAAGAAAGCGGCGGAAAAGCCGGCGGCCAAGAAGACCGCGGCCAAAAAAACCGCCGAGAAGAAGGCGTCGCCAGCGAAGACGGGCGTCAAGAAGACGGGCCCCCAAAAGGCTGCGGCCAAGAAAACGCCGCCCGCGGCTGCGGCGAAGCTGGAATCAGCGGAGGCTAAAGCCGCTGCGAAATCGAGCGCGGACAAGAAAGCCGCAGGCGGAGCGAAAGTGGACGAGCGCAAAAAGTTGATGGTGGGCCAGAAGCCGCGCTCCGCCCCGAGCGAGCCGACGATCCTTCCCACCGCGATGCGCGAAGCGGGCGCGTCGCCGACGCTCGCCGAAGACAAACCGGCCAAGCCCTCGGCTGCGTCGAAAGAGGCGAAACAGGCCTACAAGGTCAACGACCACATCGTTTACCCGGCCCACGGCGTCGGCAAGATCGTCTCGATCGAGAAACAGATCATCGCCGGGATCACGAACGAACTTTTCGTCATCGTCTTCGAGCAGGAGAAGATGAAGCTCCGCGTGCCGACGGCGAAGGCCGTCAGCGTCGGGATGCGCCCTCTCTCCGAGCCGTCGATGATCGCGAAGGCGGTGGAGACCCTGTCGGGCCGGGCGCGGATCAAACGCACCATGTGGAGCCGTCGCGCGCAGGAGTACGACGCCAAGATCAATTCCGGAGACATCATCTCCGTCGCGGAGGTCGTCCGCGATCTTTATCGCGCCGCCGACCAGCCGGAGCAGAGCTATTCCGAACGCCAATTGTTCGAACAGGCGATCGACCGGCTCGCGCGCGAGGTGGCGGCGGTTCGCAAAGTCGATCTCGCCGCCGCGATCGCGGAGCTTGACGCCTCTCTCCAGGAGAAGAAAGCGGCCTAATCAAGCCACTGCGCTTGATCCGGGTGCGTTAGGTCGATCGACGGGCCGTTGATCCAGGCGACGTAGCCGCGCACGCGGATGCGCCGGCCCGCGAAGCCGGAAACAGCGGCCGCCCACGCCTCGCGCGAGGCGCCCGCTTCGGCGGCGTACTCGAACTCCGGCCAGCGCCGCGCCGCGCGGGCCATCGCGCTCGCGGTGACGTCGGTCCGGTAGTCCTCGCCGAAATTGAGATAGAGCCGCGATCGCCGCGCCGCGGCGCTGCGGATCTCGCCTGCGACGAGGGCGAACGCGCCCACGGGCGCGTAGCCGGCGTTGGCGTTGAAGACGCGATGGTCCGGCGACCCCCAAAGCCCCCGCCCCGCCCCGCGCGCGGCCGCCTCGACGCGCAGGTAGGCGCCGATTTCGACGCGGTCGTCCGTTTCGGGGCGCACCCGCGCGAGGCCGGCCGCGAGGATCAGTTGCGCGATCGAAGCCCCGTCCCGACGCCGGGTCGCACGGGCGAGCGTGCGCCCCCAGCGGTCCGTCGACAGCGGCGCGACGTCGACGGGTTCGACGAGCGCCGCAGCGAGAGCGTCCGAAGATTTTTTGGCGTACGGACCTTCCGTTGGCGTCAATATGTCGGCGAGGAGAATGCGGCGGCCGTCGACTGTCGCCTCCCGGCCCGAGAGGACCTCCGGCGCGCCAGACGCCCGGAACGGCGCCAAGGCGAGGCCGAGCGCCAGAGCGCGCCGCGTCAGGCCGTCAGCCGCCATCGCCGAACGGCCCGAACCCTTCGCGCACGCGCACAAGCGCCGTCGCCGTCGCCCCTGCCGCGTCGACCGCGTCGATGCGGTAATGACCGGGCGCCGACGGCCGCCAGACGTTCGCCGCGGCCACCGGCTTTCCGTCTACGTACCACCGCGGCGCGCCGTCGCCGCCGGCCGCCGCGAGGCGCACGCCGCGGTCGGCGAGCGCGATCTCCGCCCCGTTCGCCGGAAACGCGATCGCCAGCGGACGCGCCGGCGACGGTCGTGCGCGCCGGGCGGCGTTCGGCCGATCGGACCGCGTCGGCGCCAGGTCCGTCGGCGTCGCCGCGAGATCGATCAGCTCAAAGAGCAACGGCGCAGCGTCGCGGCGGCCCGTGGCGCCGGGCCGCGCAGCGCCGTCGGCGCGCCCTGCCCAGACGGCGACGGCGACGTCGCCGGCGTAGCCCGCCGCCCAGGCGTCGCGCCGCCCGTAGGAGGTGCCCGTCTTGAAGGCGACGCGCGGCCCCGCGGCGGACAGGCGCGACGGCGCGCGGCCGGGCGGCGCGGGCGCGCGTTCGAGGATGTCGCCCACGAGGCGCGCGCTCTCCGGCGACATCAGGCGACCGCCGATCGCCGCCTCCTCCGTCGGCGTCCAGACGAGCGGCGCCGCGCGCCCGCCC
>JBHJHE010000058.1:0-15561 GCA_050331095.1 Parvularculaceae bacterium | reverse complement strand
TCCGGGACCGTAGCCTTCGATCGCTGTATCGCCGCTCGGACGGCGTGCGTGGTCGTGGCGCATCCATGGAGTACCTGGCCCATAGCTCGTCCTTCTGCGGTGGCGTCAGCTTACCACCACACACTGGGACGAAACACCTAGAAAGCGCGGACCTCGTCGCGACGGAGAAATGCGGGCGCGCTTGCACGCTTAACGGCCAGGGCGTTCGCTGCGCCGAACGCTGGACCGGGGACTTGCGCGCCGGCTGGGGATCGCCTCGCCGAGCTTGTCGAAGCCGATTAGCAACTCGCAAAAGTCGGGAGACGGACCTACGGCCGCCGACGCCCGCATCGTCCGAGGCGCGCCTTGTTTTGACGGTGCAGGCCGCCGGCCTCGAAGAGAGCGTTAAGACGGGCTGGCGCAACGCGCGCGGCGCGCCTCGCGCGTTGGCTCGCGGGCTGGAGCGCCGGGCGTTCGTCCTGGATTGGACGAAGATCGTCTCAGGCGCTCAAACCCAAGAATCTAGGGCATCCGACTGATTCAATCAGAAAACGGAATGCTCTAGCCGTCGTCGCTCGCCGGCGCTCCATCGATCCACTCAGCGAGCGCCTCGCCGATGCGGCTCGGCTGGACTTCCTGCAGATAATGGAAGCCCGAGCCGACCGAGACCATCTCCATACGAGGCAATTCGCGCTTTAGGACGTCGCGCTGATCCTCGGTGAAAATCATTCCGGGTTCGCCGTACAGAAACAAAAGCGGCGTTTCCGCCCCCCGAAGCCATTCGAAATTGGCGCCGATGCGCGCGACATTGTCCGCCGGTTCGCCGTCGAGCGGGATTTCACGCGGCCATTGCGCCACGGGCCGCCGGCTCTCCACCGTCGGATAGGGCGCGCGGTAGACCGCCATCTCCGCCTCGCTCAGCTGTCGGCCCGACATCATCGGCAGCATTTTTTCGACGAAGTAATTGTCCTCGGCCGCGATGCGCCAGCCCGCCTTCGGATCGCGGAGCCTCGAGAAAAGATATCGGGTCGGAAGATCCGCCTCTTTCAACGACATCGGTTTCGCCACCGCCTCCATAAAGGCGATAGCGCGCACATTGTCCTCATGGCGCGCCGCGTAGTCGAAGCCGACCCCGCCGCCCCAGTCGTGGAGAACGAGCGTCACGTTCCTCAGCCCCATGGCCTCGACGAAGCCGGCGAAATAGGCCGCATGGTCAGCGAAGCGATAGTCGATCGCCGGCTTGTCGCTGCGCCCCATGCCGATGAGCTCGCCGGCGATGACGCGTCCGGATCGTTCAAGTTTCGGGATGACGTTGCGCCACAGGTAGGCGCTCGTCGGATTGCCGTGGACAAGGAGGATCGGCGGCCCCTCCGGATCGCCCGCCTCGACGTAGGCCATGCGGGCGCCGCGTACGTCCACATATTCGTAGTCGTACGGGAAGTCGGCGCTGATGTTCGCCTCGACGTCCTTCGCCGACGGCGCGATGGCCGGCATGACGGCGAGGCAGCCCGCGGCGGCGGCGAGCGCGACGGCGGTGGAGATGGCGCGGGCGAGGCGCGACAGTCGGTCGAGGGGCATGGCGAACGCTCCGGTCTGATGTGTCATCGCCAGTGTTATCGTCGATGCGCGCGGCGCGGCACGTCCGGAAATGGACAATAGCCGTGCAAAACCGCACACTTCTCGAGTGGAATGGGACGACGCGCGATACTTCCTGGCCGCCTATCGCGGGGGCTCGCTTCTCGCCGCCGCTCGGGCCCTTGGCGTCAGCCATACGACGGTCGCGCGACGGCTCGCGCGGATCGAGCGGAAAACCGGCGTCGCGCTGTTCGTGGCGACGGCGTCGGGCCTTGCGCCGACGGACGCGGCCCGCGCGGCGGCGCCGGAGGCCGACGCCGTCGAGACCGCAGCGCGCGCCTTCCGCCAGCGGATAGAAGGCGCCGCGCGGGACGGGAGCGGCCGGCTGATCGTCACGACCGTTGACGGCCTCGCCCCGACGCTGTCTCGCGCCATAGCAACGTACGCCGCGCAACGGCCGGGAGCATGCGTCGTCCTTGACCCGTCTAACGACGCGCGAGACCTCGCCCGGCGCGAGGCGGACGTGGCGGTGCGCCTCTCCAACGCGCCGGATGAGGCCCTGTTCGGCCGGCGCGTTGGCGCGGTCGACTATGCGCCTTTCGTCGCGCCGTCGCTCGCGGCCGACGCCGCTCCGGAGGCGATCCCATGGATCCTTTGGGACGAGGCGCTGGGCGCGAACGCGGCGGAGCGTTGGTATACGGAATGGTCGGGCGGCCGGGGGCCCGTCGCCCGGACGACGCAGGCGACGGCGATGCTGGCGCTCGTGGCGGCCGGCGTCGGCGGCGCCGCCCTGCCCGTCCCTATCGGCCGCGCGGCCAGTCTGACGATGATCGGCCCGCCGATTAGGGGCTTCCGCACGGACGTCTGGTGCCTCTGCCACGGCGATATGCGCTGCACGCCGCGCATACGGACGTTTATGGACGCTGTGGCGAAGGCCTTCGCCGCGGAGCGTTTTTTCGCGACGCGCGCTAACGTCGGCCGAAAAGACGCTCGACGTCCGCCAGCTTGAGCTCGACGTAGGTCGGCCGGCCGTGATTGCACTGGCCGGAATGGGGCGTCGCCTCCATCCGCCGCAGAAGCGCGTTCATTTCGTCGGCGTTCAGACGGCGCCCGGCGCGCACAGAACCGCGACAGGCCATGGACGAGCAGACTTCTTCGAGGCGCTCCTTCAAGGCGTGGCCCTCGCCGAACTCCGTCAGGTCGTCGGCGAGGCGCTTCACGCGCGCGTCGACGTCGGCGCGCCCGAGCAAGCCCGGCGTTTCGCGCACGACGACCGCGCCGTCGCCGAAGGGCTCAAGGACAAGGCCGAGTTCGGCGAACTCCTCGGCGCGGGCGGCGACGCGCGCGGCGGCGTCTTCGTCGAGCTCCACGACCTCGGGGATCAGGAGCGCCTGGCGCGCGACGCCGCCGGCGGCGAGCGCCGCCTTCATCTCTTCATAGACCAGCCGCTCATGAGCCGCATGCTGCTCGACGATGACGAGCCCGTCGGCCGTTTGCGCGACGATGTAGGTCTCATGGAGTTGCGCGCGCGCCGCGCCAAGGGGGTGGTTCGCCGGCTCTGCGTCATCGTCGTCGCGGGCCGGCGCTTCGGCGCGCGCGGACGGCGCGGCGTCGAAGCCGGACTGGAAGGCGAACGCCCGTTCGCGAGCGCCGAGCCCCGCCGATGGACGCCGGAACGGCGATGCGGACGCAGGCGCCGCTTCGGCGCGCATGCGGCCCAGGGCGAAGTCGGCGACCGTCGTCGAGGCGCGGTGCCCGGCCTCGGCGAGGGCGTGGCGCAGGGCGCCGACGATCAGCCCCCGCACGAGCCCCGGCTCGCGGAACCGCACCTCGGTCTTCGCCGGATGGACGTTGACGTCGACGAGCGCCGGCGGAACCTCAAGGAACAACGCCGCCGCAGGATGGCGATCGCGCGCGAGAAAATCGGCGTAGGCGCCGCGCAGCGCGCCAACGAGCAAGCGATCGCGCACGGGCCGTCCGTTGACGAACAGAAACTGCTTGTCCGGCAGGCCGCGATTGAACGTCGGCAGACCGGCGAAGCCTTTCAGCGTCAAGTCCTCGCGCGTCGCATCGATCGGGAGCGCGTTCGCTTCGAAATCGCGGCCCATGACGCGGCCGACGCGGGCGAGCCAGCCCGCCTCGCCGGGCGCTTCGGCCGGATAGGCGAAGAGACGCCGGCCGTTCGACGTGAGGGAAAACGCCGTCTGCGGATGGGCCATGGCGAGGCGTTTGACCGCTTCGGAGACGGCGCTCGTCTCGGCCCCGTCGGACTTCAGGAACTTCAGCCGCGCCGGCGTCGCGTAAAAAAGGTCCGCCACTTCAATGCGCGCGCCGCACCCGTTGAACGCCGCCGGAGCGGGCTCGCCGCGGGCTCCGCCGTGGACGGACAATCGCCAGGCGCTTCCGTCGGCTCCCGCCGCTGCGCGGGCGCGCGAGACGATGTCGAGCTTCGCGGCGGCGCCGATCGACGGCAGCGCCTCGCCGCGGAACCCGAGGCTTGAAATGTTTTCGAGATCGACCGCCCCGTCGGCGCACGCCGCAAGCTTCGACGTAGCGTGACGTTCGACGGCGATGAGCAGGTCCTCGCGCGACAGACCGACGCCGTCGTCGCTGACGGACAGGAACGCCTTGCCCCCGGCGCGGATCTCCACATCGATCGTGCGGGCGTCGGCGTCGAGGCTGTTTTCGATCAGTTCCTTCGCCGCCGCCGCAGGGCGTTCGATCACCTCGCCGGCGGCGATGCGGTTGACGGCCGCCGGCGGCAGAAGGCGGATCTCGCGCCGGCGCGGGGCGGCGTCCGCGCGGGCGAAGAGGGGCGCAGCCGTCATCGCGCGCGCCCTCGCGGCCGCTTAGAAAATGCCCGGCAGGCCCAGCGCTCGATCTTTCTTGATTTCAACCTCGCCCTCTTCGCCCGTGACGGCCTTGATCGCCTTCTCGCGCGCGGCGAGCCAGGCGGCGGGATCGTCCACCTGGAGCGGGGCGGCGCTGTCGTCCACCTCGCCGTCCAGGAACTGCCAGAACATCAATTGATTCGCGAAGCTCGCTTCTTTCTCGGCGCGTTTGCCGTTCTCCGCGTCGAGGGTCTCGCGGATGTTCGGGTTGGCTTCGAAAGCGCCGACTTTCTGGAGGAGAACCTGTTCGCCGGTGCTGGGCGGGGCGGCGTTCGCATCGCCGAGGAGCACTTGCTGGGCGCGGTCGGAGGCGGAGCGCTCCTGCGGGCGAGCCTCGCCCGGGCGCGGCGGCCGCAGCGCAAAATCGGGCGGCACGACGAGCGGCGCGCGGGTCGCGATCGCAAACTCGTCAGGCGGGTTCTTGCCGCCCCCGAGGGCCGCGCCGAAGCCCGAGCAGCCCGACGCGAGCGACAGGGCGACGGCCCCGATCGCCAGCGCGGCGACGCGCCCTCCGTACAGAAAGATTTTCGATGCGGCCGCGCGGCCGCCTGCTGCTTTCGACATCGCCTTCTCCATCGTCATAGCGCGCCCCCGCCCTGACCTTTGGCCGCCGCGGCCTCGTCGCCCGCCTGCGGCGTCTGCTCCCGATAAAGCCAGGCGTCGAGCAATAATAACCCGACCCCGACATTGATCGCCGCATCGGCGACGTTGAACACCCACGGGAATCCAAGCCCGGAAAAGTCCAAAAAATCAACGACGTGGCCGTAGGCGACCCGGTCGTACAGATTGCCGAGCGCGCCGCCGGCGATCAACGCCACCGCCCCCGCCGCAAGCCGACGCCGAAGGCGCGCGAGCCAGGCCACAAGAAACCCGACGATCACGACGCTGAGTAGCGACAGGAACACGCGGCTCGCCAGTCCGCCGGCGAGCACGCCGAAGCTCGCGCCGCGGTTCTCCACATAGGTGAGGTCGAAAAACGGCGCGACGTGGATCTGCGGGCAGTCGAGCCGCGGCTCGCGCGCGCACGGGACGGCGCGGCCCGGCAGGTCGATCCCGTGTAGGATCCAGGCCTTGGAGAGCTGGTCGACGACGGCGACGAGCCCGGCGCCGGCGAGCGCCAAGGGAAACAGCGGGTTGCCCCGCGCCGCCGCGAGCCACTCGCGCAACGCCGCCGTCACGCCGCGCCTTTTTCTTGCCTGGCGAACGCCGCGTCGGCGGCGTCGGCGCAACGCGCGCAGGCCGTGGGGTGGCCCGGCGCCGCGCCGACGTCCGCCACGTAACGCCAGCAGCGCGCGCATTTGTCGGCCGTCGCCTTTCGGATAACGACAGCGAGCCCGGCGACGTCGTCGAGGCGGAACGCCTCCGCCGGTCCCGCGCCGCGCTCGACGTCGGCGTGCGAGGTGATGAACAACTCGGCGAGCCCGTCGCCGGCCTCGTTGGTCGCCTCAAGAAGTTCGGCGAGGGCGGGGTCCTCCGCATAGACCGTCGGCGCGGCCTCGAGCCCGGCGCCGATCAGCTTGTCGCGCCGCGCCGCCTCGAGCGCGCCGTTGACGACGCGCCGCGCGCGCCGCAGCGCCGCCCAACGCTCGGCGAGGGCGTCGTCGCGCCACTCTGCCGGCGTCTCCGGAAACGTAGTGAGGTGAACGGACAAAGTCGGGTCCGCCTCGTCGACGGCGAGGCCGCGGCGGGCGAGGAACGCCTCCTCGGCGGTGAAGACCGCGATCGGCGCGAGCCAGGCCACGATGCGCTCGAAGGCGAGGTCCATCACCGTGCGCGCGGCGCGCCGACGCAGCGCGTCCGGACGATCGCAGTAGAGCGCGTCTTTTCGCACGTCGAGATAGAACGCGGAGAGATCGGCCGAACAGAACTCGAAGCCGCTGCGCCAGACGCCCTTGAAGTCGAACGCGGCGTAGCCGTCGCGCACCTCCGCGTCCAACAACGCCAGGCGATGGAGGACGAGGCGCTCGAGCGCCGGCATGTCGGCGGGCGGCACGGCCTCGGCGGCGCTGAAGCCGTCAAGCGCGCCGAGGAGATATTTCAGGGTGTTGCGCAGTTTGCGATAGGCGTCGACGGCGGAGCCGACGATCTCGTCGCCGATGCGCAAGTCGTCGGAATAGTCCGAGCTCGCCGTCCAGATGCGAAGGATGTCCGCCCCGTACTGATTGATGATCTTCGCCGGATCGACGACGTTGCCGAGGGACTTCGACATTTTGCGCCCCTCCTCGTCGAGGACGAAGCCGTGGGTCAGAACGCCCTTGAACGGCGCGCGACCGCGGGTGCCGCAGCTTTGCAGGAGCGAGGACTGAAACCAGCCGCGATGCTGGTCGGAGCCTTCGAGGTAAAGATCCGCAGGCGAACGAAGATCGTCGCGCGCTTCGAGGCAGAAGGCGTGGGTCGAGCCGGAATCGAACCAGACGTCGAGAATGTCGTCGACTTTTTCGTACTCATTGGCGCTGTAGGCGTCGCCGAGGAACTCTTGCGCGGGCGTGTCGAACCAGGCGTCGGCGCCCCGCGCCTCGACGGCGGCGAGGATCCGTTCGTTCACGGCCGGGTCGTTGAGCGGCTCGCCGTTCCGGTCGGCGAAGATCGCCAGCGGCACGCCCCAGGCGCGCTGGCGCGAGACGAGCCAGTCCGGCCGGCCTTCCACCATGGCGCGGATGCGGTTGCGCCCGCCGGCGGGCGTGAACGCGGTCTTGTCGATTTCGCCAAGCGCGGCGTCCCGCAAGCCGCCGGTCCCGGCGGCGCCCAGGGCGACGAACCACTGCGGCGTGTTGCGGAAGATCACCGGCGCCTTGGAGCGCCAGGAATGGGGATAGGAGTGGGTCAAGCGGCCGCGGGCGAGCAACGCGTCGTGGGCGATCAATTGCTCGATCACCTTCTTGTTGGCGCCGCCGTCCTTGCCCTTCTTTTTGCCTTCGGTGACGATCACCTGTTCGCCGACGAAGCCCGGCGCGTCCTCCGTGTAGGCGCCAAGGCCGTCGATCGTATGGGGGATATCGCGCGCAATTTCTCTGCGGTGGCGCAAGTTTTCTTGGTTTGCGTTGGGGATATCATCGACCGGTGTGTCGGTTGTCGGTAGATGTCGCTCGATCCAGATATTGTAGTCTTCGAGCCCGTGACCCGGCGCAGTGTGGACGAAACCCGTACCCGCTTCGTCCGTTACGTGATCGCCCGGATAAAGCGGCACATCGAACGTGTAGCCGCCTGCAAAGCCGTTGAGCGGGTGTTTGCAGAATAGGCCTCGCGGATCGACGTCCTCGATGCGCCGCCATTCAGCGATAAGACCGGCTTCTTGAACGCTTTCCGCTAGATTGTCCGCAAGGATGAGTCGATCTCCCGGCTTCGACCACGGCTGGAACTCGAGATCGCTTCTCATCTTTGTTACTTCGTATAGGCCGTATCTCAGTTCTGGCCCGTAACAGATCGCTCTGTTGGCGGGGATCGTCCACGGGGTCGTCGTCCAGATGACGACGTGCGCCCCGATCAAATGACCGCGCGAACCTTGAGACGTTCTTGAATTTAGAGCCGCCCGGACCGGAAACTTCACCCAGATCGTCGTGGACTGATGATCGTGGTATTCGATCTCGGCTTCCGCGAGGGCCGTCTGTTCGACGGGGCTCCACATCACCGGTTTCGAGCCGCGATAGACGAGGCCCTTGTCGACGAGCTTGAAGAACTCGCGCACGATCGCCGCCTCGCTGGCGAACTTCATCGTCGTATAGGGATCGTCCCAGTCGCCCTCGACGCCGTAGCGCTTGAACTCCTCGCGCTGCACGTCGATCCATTTGGCGGCGTAGTCGCGGCAGGCGGCGCGGAACTCCGCCGTCGGCACGTCGCGCTTCGCCCGGCCCTTTTCGCGGAACGCCTCCTCGACCTTCCACTCGATCGGCAGGCCATGGCAGTCCCAGCCGGGAACGTAATTCGCGTCGAAGCCCAGCATCTGTCGTGAGCGGACGACGAGATCCTTGAGGATCTTGTTGAAGGCGTGGCCCATATGGAGATGGCCGTTGGCGTAGGGCTGGCCGTCGTGGAGGATGTACTTCTCCTGGCCCGCCGCCGCCTCGCGCAGGCGGGCGTACATGCCCATCCGCGCCCATCGCTCAAGCCATTGCGGCTCGCGTTTCGGCAGACCCGCGCGCATCGGAAAATCCGTCTGCGGCAGGAACAGCGTCGACTTGTAGTCGACGCCGCTGTCCGCGCTCTCAGTGTCTTCGGGCTTCGCCATCGCGCCGGTTCGTCTCGTCGGGCGGCGCCGATGCGCCGCCGTTTCGCAAGCGCCCGCGATACCAAAGCCCCCCGCCGCGGTCACGCGAAACTTCCCGCAGGCGCGAAGGCGGCTAGACGATCTCCAGGAAGAGAACGCCGGCCGCGTCGGCCTCGCAGCGCATTTCGCGGCGGACCATCGCGCCGTCGCGGCCGCTCGCGGTGAACGACGCCGTCAGGCGGTAGACGTCGCCGCCCACGGGCGCCGCAGCGCGCGGATCGCCCGGCAGGGCCACGCTGAGGCCTTCGGCGACGGCGGCCCGGCGCGTCTCGGCGGCGCAGGCGGCGTAAGCCTGGCGCACGCGCGCGGGATCGGCGTCGTCGCGCGCTGGCGTAGAGGCGCGCGCTGGCGCGGACGCACGCGTCGCGCGCGACGCCGACGGCGTTTGCGGCGCGTCGAGGTTGGCGAGCGTGAACGCCGCCGTGGAGCCCGGCGTCACGCGCTCCGCCGCGCCGAGCAGCTCGCCGTCGAGCGGATCGTCGAAGTCGGGTTGCGGCGGCACGGGGTTGATCGGCGAATCGGGCACGTCGCGGCCTTCAATCTCCGGGAGCGCATCGGGCGCCGGGCTGGAAGGCGGCGGGCTGGCGGGCGCAGCCGGCGCCGAGCGCGGGCGGGCGTCGTAGCGTCGGCGGTCGCGCTCGAAGGCGCGCTGGTCGTCCTCGAACGCCCGGCGAGAGGCTTCGAGCTGGCGACGGCGGGCCTCGATCCGCTGACGTTCTTCGTCGATGCGCAGGCGCTCCTCCTCGAGCAACAGGCGCTCGTCTTCGAAGCGCGCCCGCTCGTCGTCGAACCGCTCGCGCTCGGCGCCGAACGCCCGCTCGCGGGCCGCGCGCTCGCGGCGATAAGCGTCGTAGCGGTCGAGCTCGTCATAGTAAGCGCGATCGTCGAACCGGTCCGGATAGGCGTAGCGCGTGCGGTAGTAGGCCTCGCGCCGGGCCCGGCGCTCGATCGCGCGGTCGATGATGATGATGCCGCCGAGGACGCCGGCCCCGATCAGCGCCGCCTCGCCCGGGCCGATGCCCCGGCCGCGGCGATAGCCTCGCCGGTACCCGCGGCGATAGCCGCTATGGCGAAATCCGTGGTGGCCGTGGAAGCGCTTGCCGTAACCATACCCGTAGCCGTAGCCGGGACCGCCGGCGTGGGCGGGGCTGGCCGCCGCGGCCGCGAGAACCGCCGCCGCGAACGCCGCGGCGATCAGGACGATCATCCTCGCGCTGGTCCATCGAGTTGGGGTCCATCCGGTGTGAGAAACGCTCAACGCCCGTGCGCGACCGGGCCGGCGCGCGGATACATGCGGCATCGCCATCGCTCCTTACAAAAGGCGCGCTGCGCGGCATGCCTTAGGCGCGGCGCGCGCCTCTCCCCAATTTAATGGGCCCTGCGAAATTGGCGAGAATAGGGCGCGCGGCGCCGCGGTTACGGTCGGTCCAGCAATGACGCCGCTTCGTTCTCCAGAACGGCGGCGATCGTCTCGAACTGGGCGCCGAGGGGCGACGTTTCGCGCCACACGAGGGCGATGCGCCGGAAGGCGAGCGGATGGTCGATCCGGCGCACGCGCATCTCCGGATCCCGCAACGCCTCCCTCAGCGCGTAAAGGCTCGGGAAGACGGCGACGCCCGTGCCCATCAGCGCCGTCTGCCGCACCGCGTCGAGGCTCGTTCCCTCGTACTCGGTGCTCACTGTGGCGCCGGCTTCGGCGGCGATGCGGCGGATGACCGCCGTCAGGCCGTGCCCCTCGCCAAGGCTTAGCATCTCGCGCCCCTCAAGCTCGCCGAGAAGAACGGGCGCCGCCGACGCGGCCAGCGGATCCTCCGGCGCGACGCAGACATAAAGATCCTCCCGAAAGATCGGGCGGCTGCGCGAGCCGGGGTGGTCGTCGGGCCGCGAGACGACGCAGTCGAACCGGCCGTCGGCGAGGTGGAGATCAAGGTCCACGCTGCGTTCTTCGCGCACGGTGAGCCGCAAAGACGGAAAGTCGGCGTGGAGGCGGCGGACGACGCCAGGCAGGAGATAAGGGCCGACGGTCGGCAAGACGCCGAGCGAAATCCGCCCCGCCAGGTCTTTCCCGCCCCGCCGGGCGGCGCTCTTCAAGTCCTCGACGTCGCGGAGAACGCGCCGCGCGCGCTCTACGACCTCCTTTCCGAGCGGCGTCGGCACGGCGCCGGACCGCCCGCGCTCGATCAGCTTCACGCCGAGCGTCGCCTCGACGTCGGCGATTTGCGCGGAGAGGCTGGGCTGGCTGACGCGGAGTTTGCGCGCCGCCTCGCCGAACTTCCCGAGATCGCAAACCGCGACGAGGTACTGAAGTTGGCGAAGCGTGGGGCGCATCGATAATTTTTTCCTATCAAATAATCTCGCATTATATATTTCTCATAATCGATCGCGCAAGGCATTCAGAGCACGCGACTAACGACGACCCTGCGGCGGAGGCTTACTCCTCCCCCCGAACTCCGCCAAACCCTAGGACCGGTCGGGCCCCGACCGGTCCTTTTTCATGATCGTGCTTTCATAGATTTTTTCTATCGGTTCTAATCGTATTATCGATTGGAACTAATTCCATCGCCTCCTCATATCCGTCGCGTAAATCTGGCGACGAGAAGTGGAACCGCCGCGCTGACGCGGCAGGAGGATTGCGGGATGATCGAACTCATTGCGAGCGTGCTCGCCTGTGTTTCAGCGGCCGACGCGACCGATAAAGCCCCGGCGACCGATGCGGCGGCCGCGGTCAGCGACCCCCGCGCGGCGGTCGTTCTCGACGATCCGCGGGCCGCTGGCCCCTTGACGACACTGATCGCCGACGCCCGCGCCTGCCCGGAGGGAACGCGTCCCGAGCGCAAAGGCCCGAAAGGACCGGACAGCGAGGCGCAGCGGTTGACGGAGCCGTCGGCGCGGCCGGCCCTCGCGTCGTCGCGCTCAGCCGGAACGATCGAGGAGAAATGGCGCGCCGCCGACGAGATCCACTACGAGCACTTCTTCAAGGCGCACCGCTAAACCGTGAGGACGGCGCGCGCGGCGTCGCAGTCAGCGGCGATCTGGGCCTTCAGGGCGTCAAGACCGTCGAACTTGCGCTCGGGCCGAAGAAACCGCTCGAACCTGACCGCGATCGCCCGACCGTAGAGGTCGAACGCGCCGTCGAGAACGTGGACTTCGAGCAGCGGCTCATCGCCGCCCACCGTCGGCCGGCGGCCGTAATTGGCGACGCCCGGCAAACCTTCGCCAACGTCGCCGACATCCACCAGCACCGCGTAAACGCCGTGGCGCGGCGCGACGACGTCGCCGAGCGTCAGGTTCGCCGTCGGAAAGCCAAGCTGGCGGCCGAGGCGTTGGCCCTCGGCGACGACGCCGTCGACGATCCAGGGGCGGCCAAGAAGCGCCGCCGCGCCCGCCATGTCCCCGGCCGCGAGCGCCGCGCGCACGTCGCTTGAGCCGATCTTGTCGCCGGGCGCGGCGGCGTCCGCCAGGGGCTCGACGAGTTCGGCGTCGAGGCCGGCCTCGACGCAAAGCGCTTTCAGCGCCGCCGCGTCGCCGCGGCGCTCGAAACCGAAGCGGAAATCCGCGCCGGCGACGACGCCCGCAAGCCGCAATCGGTCGCGCAGCACGTCGCAGACGAACGCTGCGGGCGACAGCCGCGCGAGATCGGCGTCGAAGGCCAGCGTCAAAATCGTCTCCGCCCCGGCCGCGCGCAGGAGCGCGTCGCGTCGGGCCGGCGCGTCGATCAGGAACGGCGGATCTTGCGGTCGGAAGAACCGCCGCGGATGCGGCTCGAACGTGACGACGCCCGGCGCGGCCCGAAGCCGCGAGGCGAGCGCCGCCGCGCCGTCCATGAGGCGCTGGTGGCCGCGATGGCCGCCGTCGAAATTGCCGCGCGCCGCAACGCTGCGCACGGGCGCCGCGCTCACCAGACGAGCCCGGTGGCCGCGGCGCGGGCGCGCACGCCCGCCTCGTCGAGGGCGGCGGCGATCGCCCCCGCGTCGATCCCGCCATCGTGGATCCCGCCGACGCCGGCGATGAAGACCGCGTCGACGCCGGCGCGGTTCGCCCCTTCGATGTCGGTCCGCAGGCCGTCGCCGATCGCGAGCGCGCGGTCGCGCGGCACGGGCGCGCCGGCCGCCTCTTCAAGCGCCGCAAAAGCAAGGGCGTAAATCGGCGCGTGGGGCTTGCCGGCGTAGACGACGGCGCCGCCGAGCTCTTCGTAAATGCGCGCGAGCGCGCCGGCGCACCACAACAGCTTGTCGCCCCAGCGCACGACGATGTCCGGATTGGCGCACACCATCGTCAGGCCGCGGTCAGCCGCCTCGGCGAGACGCGGGCGATACGCCTCCGGATCCTGCGGCCCGTCTTCCTCCAGTCCCGTGCAGACGACGAACCCAGCCTCCTCGAGGCGCGTCAGCCGGACGTCGAGGCCCGCATAGAGCGCTTCGTCGGACCGCCAGCCGATCGCGTAAGCGGGCTGGGGCAGGCGCTCGGCGATGGCCGCGCGCGTGACGTCTCCGGAGGTGACCACCGCATCGTAGGCGCCGCGCGGCAGGCCGAGCCGGTCAAGCTGCCCGGGGATCACCCGCGACGGCTTCGGCGCGTTCGTCAGGATGACGACGGGCCCGCGCTCGGCGCGAAACCGCGTCAGCGCCTCGGCGACGCCGTCGAACACGCGCCTGCCGTTGTGGACGACGCCCCACGCGTCGCACAAAAGCGCGTCGTAGTCGCCCGCGACGTCGCCCAGTCCATCGATCAACGCCAGCCCGCCCATGCCCATCGCGTTACGGCGCAGCCCCGCGCGCCGTCAACGCCCGACGCCGACGGGCCGGCCCTGACCGCGCAACGTCGGGCTCACTCGGCGGCGCCCATCGACTGGCGCGGTATGGCGACGATCCAGCGTCCGCCCTGTGCGCGGGGCTCTCGTCGCAACGGCGACGTCGCGCGCTTGCGCCTCGTCTAGGACGCCAGCGCCAACCGTCCGCGGGGGGCCGTTTTATCAGGCTTCGCGACCTGGCCGAGATAGTGGCTCGCCTCGCGCGCCGGTCCGAACAGATTGCCCTGGCCGAAATCGAGCCCGATCGACAGGATGTCCGGCATCTGGCTTTCCCGCTCGATTTTCTCCGCAATCAGATCAACGCCGACGTCGGCGAGACGCTTGCGGAAGTAGCTGAGCTTCTCGGCCGACGCGCCGGCGCCGCGGCTGGCGGCGAGGAGCATCTCCGCCGGCGCCTTGGCGTAGCGGAAGCCGCGGCTGCGCAGAGCTTCCCAGTCAAGATCGAGGCTGTGAACATGGTCGACCGAAAAGGCGAACCCGCGCTCGGCGATGTGCTCGAGGTTTTCGCTCGCTTTCGGGTGCATCATTTCGATCGCGGGGTAGGTGAATTCGAAGACGAGGCTCGCCGCCAGATCGGCGTTGGCTTCGAGGTAATCCGTCAGATCATTGTAGAAATCCTCGTCGAAGAGCGACGCCGGGGAAAGGTTGCAAAAAACGGTGAGCCGCGGGTCGGCGGCGCGACGGCGGCGCAGCGCCTGAATGCACCGCATCAAAATCATGTCGTCGATGACCGCGATGCGGTTCGTGCGCTCGGCGGCTTCGAGATACTCCGCAGGACGCATAACGCGGCCGTTGGCGTCGCGCAGGCGCGAGAAGGCTTCATAGTAACGCGTCTTGCGTTGCGGCAGGCTGACGATCGGCTGAAGGAAGAGATCGATCCGCTCGGCGACGATCGCCTCGCGCACCCGCATGAGCGCGTCGAAATCAGCCGCTTCCCCCTCAGGAGCGGCGAGCGCCAAAGGCGCGTTCGGATCCGCGGCGGCGGGATTGCGAGCGGCGCGCGCCGCCGGTTTCGCGCCCCTTTTCGGCTCGGCGCGTTCGAGCAGCCGGTCCATGACCTCAAGCTCCTCCTGGACGCTCGACAGCGCGAAACCGAGGCGCGCGTGAAGGAGGAGCGCCACGACGAGCGCGGGCCCGAAGATCAACGACAGGTTGGCGTCGAAACGCTGGGCGACCGCGACCGCGACGAACACCGCGCCGGCGAAGCCCGCAGCGAAATTCAACGAGAAACCGTACCGCCCTCGACGTCGCCGCAGATTGATCATGCCTGGTCCCGATCGAAAGCGCCGTCCGTACGCGTCGCCGCACACGAACGCTCCTACGACGGAAGACTAGGCGCGTTAGGTTGCCGGGGAATTAAGGCAAATGCCGAGGGCTCCGGGCAGGGCCGCGTCGGCCGTTAACCGAAACGCCAAAAAAAGCCGCCGACGGGCCTGCCGTCGACGGCTCGATCGCTGGGGTTCCAGGGGGCGCTTTAGAAAGCGCTGTCGATCGGGTCGATGACGATCTCGACGCGACGGTTCGCGGCGCGGCCCGACTCGGATTCGTTGCTCGCGATCGGGCGCGATTCGCCGAAGCCGACCGCGCGCAGGCGGCCGCCATTGACGCCCTGGCCGCCCAGATAGCGGGAGACTGAAACCGCGCGCCGCTCGGACAGTTGCTGGTTGTAACCGTCAGAGCCCGTCGCGTCGGCGTGGCCGTAGACGCTGACCGTCGTCTTGTCGAACTCCTGCAGAACGATCGCGACGGAGTTCAGCGTGTCGTAGAAACCGGGGCGAATGTCGCTCTGGTCGACGCCGAACGTGATGTCGGACGGCATGTTGAGGAAGATGTTGTCGCCGTCGCGCGTGACCGAAACGCCCGTTGAGGCGAGGCGGGCGCGCAGTTTCGCGGCCTGTCGATCCTGGTAGGCGCCGATGCCGACGCCCGTGGCGGCGCCGACGGCCGCGCCGATCGCCGCGCCGCGGCCGGCCCGGGCGCCGATGACTTCGCCGAGGACGGCGCCCGCCGCGGCGCCGGCCGCCGCGCCGCCCGCGCCCAAC
>JBHJHE010000057.1:0-16444 GCA_050331095.1 Parvularculaceae bacterium | reverse complement strand
GCGGCGCCGGTTTCGCCGAGTTCGCCGCGGGGCCCCTTGTCTTCTACGAGAACTCCCTCGCGCTCGAAGACATTTAGCCGGCGTTCGTCGGAATCGCGTCAAAGTCGCGGGGGGTGGCCGTGGGACGCTTCAAGTTCGATTGGTCGGCGGACGGCGTCCGCTCGCAGGGCGATCTCTCGCTTGAGGATCTGACGTTCCGTGGCCCGGGCCTCGCCGTGACCCAGACCGCCGGGATCAATGGCGACATTCGCTTGACGAGCCTCATGCCGCCGACGACCGACGGCGTTCAGCGCTTGCGGATCGACCGCATCGACCTCGACGCCCTGCAGCTCGTCGAGGGCGCCGTCGACTTCGCGCTCGACGGCGACGACGTCCTGCGGATCGAGAACGCGTCCTTTCCCTGGTTCGGCGGCCGCATCGGCGTTTACGACACCGAGGTCGCGATGAAGGACGGCTCGGCGACGGCCGTGCTCCGCGCCGACGAGGCCAATCTCGACGAAATTCTCGAGTTCGTCGACGTCGCCGGCCTCTCCGGGGAGGGCGTGCTCGACGGCGTCCTGCCCCTCGTCGTCGAGGACGGACGGGCGCGGATCGACGGCGGGGCTTTGTCCGCCGTCGGGCCCGGCGTCGTGCGATATGTCGGCGCCGCGGCCGTCGCGGCGGCGTCAGCGAGCGCAGACGCGGCGCTCGCTTTCGACGGCCTGCAGGAGTTTCGCTACGCGTCCCTGTCGGCGACGGTCGCCGGCCCGCTCGACGGCGACCTCAAAATAGGGCTCGAGTTCGAAGGCGAGGGGGCGGTGCGGCTCAACGATCCGCGGCTGAGAGAGGCGACCGTGTTGCCGATGATCTATCGCGTCTCGGTCGCCGGTCCGCTGTTGCAGCTTGTTCAACAGTCAAAGCGCACCAAAAACCTCATCCTCAAACTGGAGGGCGCGGTGTCGTCCGACGAGGACGGCGGACCGTGACCGCGTCGACGCCGCCGAAAAGAAGCCGCGAAATCGTCCGGAAGGAGTCGCGTTATCAACCCGTTTCGGCCGATGATAAGCGCGTCAGCTGAAAAGCGAGGGGCGATATGATCGACAAGACGTTGCATTTGGCGGTGGCCGCAGGCCTTGCGTCCGCGGCCGGCTGCGCCACGGTGAAAGTCGAGCCGCCGGACAAGCCGATCGAGATCAATCTCAACGTCAACGTCTCCGGCGAGGTGCGCGTGCGTCTCGAAAAGGAGATTGAGGATCTGATCGAGGAAAACCCGGACATCTTCTAGCGCCGCAAGCTTGAACGCCAACTGGCGCGCGCCAACGCCCTGAACGAAGGACCGCCCCCATGTTGAAAAAACTCGCTCTCGCCGCCGTCGCCTCCTTCGCCGCCGCGAACGCCTTTGCGGCGAGCGCGGCGATAGAGGCCGCAAAGGACCAGTGCGTCGTCGGCGAACGCAATGACGGCTATCTCGGGATCGTCAGCGGCGCGACCGCCAGCGCCGACCTGCGCCGTGAAGTTTCGTCGATCAACCAGCAGCGCAAAGCCGCCTATGCGCGCCTCGCGGCGCGCAACGGCGTGACAATCGACGATACGGCGCGACTAACGGCCGAGCGCCTGATCTCCCAGGCAGGCTCGGGCGAATGCGTGCAGAATGCGTCCGGGGCCTGGGTGCGCGTCTGAAACGCGGCGGCCGCGGCCGCGCGAATCGCGCATAAGGAATACATGACGCTCCCGAACGATCCGCCCCGCCCCGCCTCTCTCGGTGCCGTCGCAATCGACGCCGCGCTAGACCCTATCCGGTTGAGCGCGTTGCTGTCGTCCCGATTGTGCCACGATCTCGTCAATCCGCTCGCCGCGTTGACGACGGGCCTCGAAATGTACGCCGATCCGGACGAGGACGCGGAGACGCGCGAGGAGGCGTTCGAGCTCGTCGAGACCAACGCTCGCAAGGCCGTCGACGTTCTGAAGTTCGCGCGCCTCGCCTACGGACAATCAGGCGGCCTCGATATGGACGTGCCGCTCGACGAGGCGCGCGCCGCGCTCGAGGGTCTGTTCGCCTGGTTCAAGGCCGATCTCGATTGGCGGCTCGGCTCGGGCTATGCGCCCAAAGAACGCGTGAAGGCGCTTCTCGTCCTCGCCCAGGCGGCCGCCGACTGCGCGCCGCGGGGCGGCGTCGTCGCCGTCAGCCAGGATGCTGAGGGCTACGTCGTCGAGGCGTCGGGCGAGCGCGTCTACCTGAACGAGTCCCTGTCCCGCGCGCTCGGCGGCGAGACCGACGCGCTTGAACCGAAAGAGTCGCCATTGCTGATCGCCGGGCTCGCCGCGCGCAAGGCCGGCGGGGCCGCGTCCGCCCGTCGCGACGAGGGGCGCGTGACGCTGCGGCTCGACTTTTCGCAATCGGACGACGACCTCAGCGCCGCGGCCTTAACCGCCAGCTAACTGAAACCCCCGACGTTCGGTCTCGCCGGCGCGCCGGCCTAAGCGAACGAGGGCGGATCTCATGAAATCCTGCGTCATCATTGAAGATTCCGAGGTGATCCGCGAAATCGCGAGCCGGATCGTTAAGGAGTTCGGCGTCGAGCCCATCGAGGCCGACAGCGCGTCCGCGGGTCTCGAGATCTGCCGAGAGCGCCAGGTCGACGTCGCCATGCTTGACTGGGACCTGCCGTCGATGGGCGCGCTCGACTTCCTCCGCGGCGCCGCCGAACTCGACCCCGCCAAAAAACCGCAAATCGTCCTTTGCGCAACGGAAAACGACGCCAAGCAGTTCGCGTTGGCGCGGGCGGCGGGCGCCGCCCACCACCTCCTGAAACCCTACGACCAGCGCTCGATCGCCCGCACGTTCGTGGAGATCGAGATCGTCGACGCGGACGCCGTCGGCGACGCCCTGAAGGACGAGCCCAAGGCCGCGGAAGCCTAGAGCATCACGTTTTCTGATTGAATCAGTCGGATGCTCTAGATTCTTTGTTGTGAGCGCCTGAAACGGTCTTCGCCCGATCCAAGCTGAACGCCCGGCGCTCTAGCGTCCGGCGGCGATCCCACCCACGAACAACTCGTCGATCTCCGCCTCGCTCAACGCCTCGCGCAACACCTCGCGCGTATCGGCGCCGAGCGCCGGCGGCGCGCGCTCGGCGACGGCCGGCGTCTTCGAAAACTTCACCGGATTGAGGGGGGTCGGGCAGGCCGCGCCGTCGGGACGCGTCAGCGTTATCCACGCCTCGCGCGCGACGGCCTGAGGATCCGCGAACGCTTCGTCGACCCCGTTCACCGGGCCCGCCGGCACGCCAAGCGCCGCGAACGTCTTCAGCCAGTCGCCGCGGGTCCGCGCCGCCAGTTCCGGCCCCAATGCCTTCAACAGCGCATCGCGGTTGGCGACCCGGTCGGCGTTCGTGGCGAAGCGCGGATCGCCCGCGAGGTCCGCACGGTCGATCGCCTTGGCGAAGGCGCGGAACTGGGCGTCGTTCCCGACGGCGACGATAAGCTTGCCGTCGGCCGCGTCGAAGGCGTCGTAGGGCGCGATGTTCGGATGGCTGTTGCCAAGGCGGCGAGGGGCTGCGCCGGAGACGAGGTAGTTCGTCGCCTGATTTGCAAGCATGGCGAGCTGGCAGTCGAGGAGGGCGACGTCGAGATGTTGCCCTTCGCCGGTCCGCTCAGCGTGGCGCAGGGCGGCGAGGATCGACGCGCCGGCGTACATCCCCGCGAAGAGGTCCGCGACGGCCACGCCGACCTTGACCGGCCCGTTCCCGGGATCTCCGTCCGGCGCGCCGGTGATCGACAAAAGACCGCCCAACGCCTGGATGACGTAGTCGTAGCCCGCCAGCGCGGCGTAGGGCCCCGTCTGGCCGAAGCCGGTGATGGAGCAATAGACAAGCGACGGTTTCAGCGCCGCCATACTCCCGTAGTCGAGGCCGTACTTCGCGAGGCCGCCGACCTTGAAATTTTCGACGACGATATCGGATTGCGCCGCCAGCCGGCGTACGGCGGCCGCGCCGGCCGGTCGCGAGAAATCGAGGGCGATCGCGCGCTTGTTGCGGTTGGCGGCGAGGAAGTACGCCGCGTCCGCCAGGTCGTCCCGATCGCCCGCTACGTCGAGGAAAGGCGGTCCCCAGCGACGCGTGTCGTCGCCGCGCGGGTGCTCGACTTTGATGACGTCCGCGCCGAGGTCGGCGAGAAGTTGGGTCGCCCACGGACCGGCCAGGACGCGCGACAGGTCCAGCACGCGCACCCCGTCGAGCGCTCTTCTCGGCGCAGGATCTGGCGGCGGTTCGCTCATCCGTTTCGGGTAAGCCCGCGCGGGCCCCCGCGCAATCTCGCGCGGCTGCTGGGCGGATTTGACGCCTCGTGCGGGACTACGGATATCTAACGCGCGAAACGAGCCGCGCGCGGCGACGAAGGAGACCTCCGACATGCATGCACTGATGATGAACCGTCCGTTGTTGACGACGGAGATTCTGAAGCATGCCCAGCGCAGTTTCCGCACGACGCAGATCGTCACCCGCACGGTCGAGGGCCCGATCCACCGGTATGATGTCACTGACGCCGCCAAGCGCATCGCCAAGCTCGCCCATGCGCTGAGGCGTCTGGGCGTGAAGCCGGGGGACCGCGTCGGCTGCATCGGCTGGAACACCCATCGGCAGTTCGAGATGTACTACGCCGTCGGCGGCATTGGCGCCGTGCTGCACACGATCAATCCGCGGCTCGGGATCGAGAACGCGGGGTTCGTCATCAACCACGCCGAGGACGACTGGCTATTCTACGACACGACCTTCACCATGCTCGCCGCGGCGCTGAAGCCGAACCTCAAAACCGTCAAAGGCTATGTCGCGATGACCGACGCGGAGCACCGCGAAGCGGGCGGCGCGTCGGAGGACGCCCTCGGCGCGCTCATCTATGAGGAGCTTCTGGACGGCGAGCCCGACGAAATCGACTGGCCGGAGTTCGATGAGAACGACGCCGTCTCGATCTGTTACACGTCCGGCACCACGGGCGACCCGAAAGGCGGCGTTTACTCCCACCGGGCGCTCGTGTTGCAGGCGTTTGCGACGAGCCTGCCCTCGGCGCTCGGCTGCGCGGAGGGGGAATCGATACTCCCCGTCGTGCCGATGTTCCACGTCAACGCGTGGAATACGCCGTACTCGTCCTTGCTCATGGGCGTCAAACAGGTGTTTCCGGGCCCGCGCCTCGACGGCGAGGGGCTCTTTGAGCTGATGGAAATGGAGAAGGTCAACTACTCGATTGGCGTGCCGACGATCTGGCAAGGTCTTCTCGATTACATGGATGCGGCGGACAGGAAGCTGCCGCACCTGAAGCGCGGCTGCTCTGGCGGGTCGGCGCTGCCCGAAGCGATCGTTCGCGGTTTTCTGCGTCACGGCGTCGAGATGATGCAGGGCTGGGGCACGACCGAGATGAGCCCGATCGGCACGGTCAACGCCCTGCCGCCGAATCTCGAAGCTTTGCCGACGGAAGAAAAAATCCCCTATCAGCTAAAGGCGGGCCGCGCGTTGCCGTTCGTTGATATGCGGATCGTCAGTCCCGAAGGCGAGAAACTGCCCCATGACGGCGTTGCGGAGGGCGCGCTCCAGGTGCGCGGGCCCTGGATCGTCAGCGAGTACTACAAAGCGGACGCGCCGACGTTGACCGAGGACGGATGGTTCGCCACCGGCGACGTCGCCAATATCGACGAGGACGGCCTTCTCGAGATCACGGACCGCGCCAAGGACGTCATCAAGAGCGGCGGCGAATGGGTCTCCTCGATCGAGATCGAGAACGCGGCGATGCTTCACCCCGGCGTCGGCAGCGCGGCCGTCATCGGCGTCTACCACCCGAAATGGCAGGAGCGCCCGCTCCTCATCGTCGTCAGGAAGCCGGGCGAGAAACCGACGCCTCAAGACATTCAAGAGTTTCTCAAAACCAAGATCGACAAGATCGCCTGGCCGAACGCCGTCGAATTCGTCGACGCGTTGCCGATCGGCGCGACGGGCAAGGTCTTGAAGACGGAGCTGCGAAAGAAGTTCGCGGGCTACGAATTGCCTGGCTAGAGGGCGTAGGACGTGATCAAGCCGCACGTCGCGACCGTCGTTCCAGCGGCGTCGATCGGCGTCATTCGATTCGCTTCGCTGAAAGGGACGCCGGCCCGTCGCGCGCGCGGTCCTGCATTCATGGTTCTGATGGTCGTCACGTCCGTCGCCGCCTTCTTCGTTGCGTCGTTCACGGGCGGCCGTTGCAGCCTTGTTCGTCTGTTCGCGCCGCTGACGCTCATCGGCGTCGATCGCATCCGGTTTCGTCGGTGCGAGCGGGATCGCCGGCTACTTCTCGTTTCAGTCCGGCCGCATTGTGCATGACGTCTTTTTCCGGTTGAGGACTGACTGGACGGGTCCGGCGTCAGATGTCGAGATCCTCAAGCGCGAAGCTCGCGCGCTCCTGGATGAACTGGAACCGCGCATCGGCGCGCCGGCCCATCAGGCGGTCGACGAGGCCCGAGGCTTCTTCCCGGTCTTCCAGGACGACGCGCGCAAGCGAGCGGGTCGCGGGGTTCATCGTCGTTTCCTTGAGCTGGGCCGGGTTCATCTCGCCGAGGCCCTTAAACCGTCCGACTTCGACCTTCTGGTTCGATTTGAACTCCGAGGCTAGCTTCGCGTCGCGCTCCTCCTCGTCCATGGCGTAGACGGTCTTTCCGCCAGCGGACAGACGGTAGAGCGGCGGTTGGGCGAGATAGAGCCGGCCGGCGTCGATAAGCGCCGGCGTCTCGCGGTGGAAGAACGTGATCAGGAGAGCGGCGATATGGGCGCCAGCGACGTCCGCGTCCGTCATGATGATGATTTTTTCATAACGCAGGTCGTCGAGCGCGAACCGGCTTCCAAGGCCGACGCCGAGGGCCTGGGAGATGTCCATCACCTCTTGGTTCGCGGTGATTTTGTCGCGCGTCGCGGAGGCGACGTTCAGGATCTTGCCCTTCAAAGGGAGGATCGCCTGCGTCGCCCGCTCGCGCGCCTGCTTCGCCGAGCCGCCGGCGCTGTCGCCCTCGACGAGAAAAATCTCCGTACCCGTGCGGTCTTTCTGGGTGCAGTCAGCGAGCTTGCCCGGCAGGCGCAGCTTGCGCGTGGCGTTCGCCCGCGAGATCTCTTTTTCCTTGCGCCGCCTTTGGCGCTCCTCAGCCTTTTCGATCACCCAGTCGAGAAGGGCGTCGGCGCGCTTCGGGTCGCTGGCGAGCCAGTGATCGAAGGCGGGCCGCACGGCGTTTTCGACGACGCGCTGCGCTTCCGCCGTCGCGAGCTTGTCTTTCGTCTGGCCCTGAAACTCCGGGTTTCGGATGAATACGGAGAGTAAGGCGCCCGCCGTGCCCATGACGTCTTCGGCCGTGACGAGCGACGCCTTCTTCGCGCCGGCGAGCTCGCCATAGCCGCGCAGGCCCTTTGAGAGCGCCCCGCGCAACCCGGCCTCGTGCGAGCCGCCCTCCGGGGTCGGAATAGTATTGCAGTACGATTGGGAGAAGCCGTCGCTGTCGCCCGCCGCGCCAATGAAGCCCGCCCGGCCCCAGGCGACCGCCCACTCGACGGCGCCGTGGCCGCCGTTCGCGTCGCCTTCGACTTTTCCGGCGAACGCGGCGTCCGTCACCGTCGGCTTCGATCCGACGAGGCTGTCGAGATAGTCCGCAAGTCCACGGTCGAATCTGAGCGTCGCCTCGACGGGCGTATCGTCCTTGATGAGTTCGTCGGCGCAGCGCCAGCGGATTTCAACGCCGGCGAAGAGATAGGCCTTCGAACGCGCCATGCGGAAAAGGCGCGCCGGTTTGAACGCCGCTTTGCCGCCGAAAATTTCCGGATCGGGATGGAACGTCACGGTCGTGCCGCGGCGGTTGGGCGAGGGGCCGACTTTCTTCAGCTTCGTTTGCGGAAGGCCTCGAGCGTAGTCCTGTCGCCAGTGGACCTTGTCCCGCCGCACCTCGACGGCGAGGTCGTCCGAGAGCGCATTGACGACCGCCACGCCAACGCCGTGCAGTCCGCCGGAGGTGGCGTAGGCCTTGCCGTCGAACTTGCCGCCGGCGTGGAGCGTTGTCATGATGACTTCGAGCGCCGACTTCTTCTTGAACTTCGGGTGCGGATCGACCGGGATGCCGCGGCCGTTGTCGGCGACGCTGAGATAGCCGTCGGCGCGCAACTCGATTTCAATGCGGCTCGCATGGCCGGCGACGGCCTCGTCCATCGAATTGTCAAGCACTTCGGCGAAGAGGTGGTGCAGCGCGCGTTCGTCCGTACCGCCAATATACATGCCGGGCCGCTTGCGCACCGGCTCGAGGCCTTCGAGGACCTCGATGTCTTTGGCGGTGTAGCCGATCTCGGCGGCGCCTGAGGAGCGCGCCGGGCGGCGCTTGGCCGATGGTGACGCCATGGGCGAAGGCGATGTCCCGAACAGAAAACGAAGCGCGGCCGCAGCGGCGGGCGCGCCGAAGGCGCTTTAGTGCTCTAAGTCTCGTTCGCTGACAACCACGGTCGGCCGGCGCGCTGAGACTTAGCGGCGTTGACGGCGTCGGCCCGCCAACGCGAGCGCAGCGAGGCCCGCGCCGATCAACGCCGCCGCGGCCGGCAACGGGGTTTGCGCCACGGGCGTCTCCTCCGTCGCGGCTGGTTGCGCCAGCGCATCCACAAGCGTCGGCGCGCCGTTCACAATGACGATCGCGAACGTCTCGTTGAGATCGAGCCCAAGCTCGAGAGCGGGGATCTGCGCGCGGGTCGATCCCGGGTCTTCGGCGGCCTGGAGACCCGCCGACGGCGTCGCCGTGAACACGAACGGTCCGGCGACCGGGTCGAAGACGACCGCGGCGCGGGCCGTCGCGCTCGCCAAGACAAGAAGCGTTGCGATCAGAAATATGCGCTGCATACAGACGGCTCCCGTTACGCTGCGCCTCCGCCCGTCGAAGGCGCTTGGCGTTAACGGATCATCGAGATCGATTGAGAATTGGTTAACGAGCCGTAACGAAAATCGGTTCGACGCGCCGGCTTCACGAAAGAATTTATTCGTCACTGCGCGTTGGGCGACGCGCGACTTTGGCCAAACGTTCCATAAACAACCGACGGCGTAGGCTGCGAGCGCTAACGAGCCGCGTTCTCGCCTCGTCGGTTAGCCATTCGCGCCATCTTTCGCGAAGGCGCTCGCCGACCGCCCAAATCGACCCATCCGAGCTTTTCTTTCCCGCGAATAGGCGTATTTGCTGCATCGCAATATGCCGATGATGGGCCCTTCTTGGGACCCGTGGGAGCCCCCCGTGCCGACCAGACGCCGCCCCGCACCGACCGATGAGCGCGCCGCGCTCCACGCCCACCGAGCGGCCCGACGTCGCCCCTTGATGGGGGAGGCGACGCACGTCGCGCACGGCGCGAAACGATCGCCCCGACCGTCGGCCCCGCCAGCGAAAAGCTTGCGGTTCGACGATGGCGAGAAGGGCGCGCCGCGGCGATCGCCCCGGGCCGTCGGGCCGGGTCGGGCGGCGGCTTCGACGGACTATGCGCCGCTTGAAGTGCAAGACGTCTTGAACGTTCGAAAGCCGGCCGACGAAAACGTCGTGCGCGCGCCGCGCCTGTCCGCCTGGGACCTGCGCCTCGCGACGGCGCGCTACCTGACGATCTGGCGCAATCGCGAGCTTTGGAACTACTCGTACAATTTCGGCCAATCGGGCGCGCGTTATCTGCAGCGCATTCTTGGCCGCCGGCGCATCGCCAAGCTCCGGCGCTTGCGCGACGGGGAGACGTCCTACGTCGTCGTGCGCGGCCTGCCGACGGCGAGCGTGTTGTTTCCGTACCCAGACGGACACGCCGCCGTGCACAATGGCCTTTCGTCGAAAAAGTTCCGCCATTTCGACATGCTCGTCGCCGGGCTTCTCTTCTTGTCGGGCGCGGAGGTCCGCCGGCGCTACCAGAACGCCGCCGCGCCTATCGTCCGTACACTGCTCTCCGCGCCGACGGAGCCCCACGTGGGCGACCGCGACGGCTCCGACATGCACTTGCGTTTCCACCAGAGCACCGTGGAGAAAGGCATTCCGGACCCCAACCTCCCCGCCGCGGGCGAGGAGACCTGCATCGTCAAGGCCTACGCGGCCGTGCGGAACCGTCGGCGCATCCCGATTTACGTGCTGCCGTTGCAGGCGGTGATGAATGAAATCCGCAGCGACGAGTTCGAGTGGGTGACGACCCACCTGATGCGGCCGGTCTTCCAGAAGATCGGTCCCCACTTCGACAACAACGACTCCGCGACGACGGCGGACGGCCAACCGGTTCTGCGCGCCGGCGCGCGGGCCGGCGACTGGATCATGAGCTTTGATCCGGATCGGGTTCATGCGGAGGACGAGAATGCGAAACGGGCGTTGCGCAAACTCCGTGGCGCGGTGATGCGCGCGCGGAAGCACGCCGTAGAGGTGACGCTCGACCGCCGCGACGTGTTGATCGTCGACAATCTGCGGGCCCTCGTCTCGCGCCGCGAATACTACCCGCTGACGACACGCGAGGCGTTGCGCGCGGCGGTCTTCAAGAAGCCGCGGTGGATGCGGCTCTATTACGGCTTCCCGCTGCCCCGAGCCTGAGCTCGAACCTTAGACCCCAGCCCGAGCTTCCGGGACCCGTCGGCGCTTCACAGGCGAGCCCCGCCATCGTAACGATGACGGAACGGCCAGCCGGGGGGCGTCGACATGAAGTATCTGCTTTGGGCGTTCGCGCTGATCGGCCTTGTCGCCGTGTTGGTCCTCGGGTCCATCGCGACCGCGGGCCTGACGGCGATCCGGCAGATCAAGCCATTGATGGAGGAGGCGCCCGTCTTCGCTGACGCGAGCCTCGCCGCCTTTGGCGTCGAGTGGAGCGAGGACGCGCTCCTCGCCCGCGCGGCGCCGTCGCTCATCGACGATATCGCCGCCAATCCGGCCGCGCTGAGCGGCCTTATCGCCAACCTGAAGCGGCTGGGCCAGCTGGACGACGCCGCGCCCTTCGACTGCGAACGGTTTTTCGCCTCCTACACACGGGAGCGCGGCCGCGTTTTTCAAACCGACTGCGTGACCGACGCGCGGCTCGCACGGGCGTCCGTGCGCTTCGTGATGGGCCTCGAACACGCCGAAAGGCGGTGGGCCGTGCGCGGCTTTTTCGCCGAGGCGATCGACGTCGACGGCCGGGCCGAAGTCGCGTTCGGATCAACCGCCGACGTCGACTTGACGATGGCGCTGGAGCGCGCCGCGTTCTCCGCCGGCGCGCCCGCCAAGCCGACGACGCCGGTCGTCGGCGTGTCGCTCGGCGGCGTCCATTACGAGGTGGTCGAGGAGGGCGGCGCGCTCGGCGCGCGCATCGCCCGGCGCTGACGGCTCGACGTCAGCAGGAATAATACATCGCGAACTCGACGGGATGCGGCGTCGTATCGAGACGCGCCGCCTCGGCGTTCTTGAGTTCGATGTAGGCGTCGATCTGGTCGTCGTCGAACACGCCGCCTTTGGTGAGAAAGCCGCGGTCGGCGTCGAGGGCCGAAAGGGCTTCGCGCAGCGATCCGCACACGGTGGGCGTGTCCGCGAGTTCGGCCTCGGACAGTTCGTAAAGATCCGCGTCCATCGCGTCGCCAGGGTCGATCTTGTTCTCGATGCCGTCGAGGCCGGCGAGGAGGAGCGCGGCGAACGTCAGGTAGGGGTTCCCCGCGGCGTCGGGGAAACGCGTCTCGATGCGCTTGGCGCTCTGGCTCTCAACCCATGGGACCCGGATCGACGCCGACCGGTTGCGTGCCGAATAAGCGAGCAGCACCGGCGCCTCGAAGCCTGGCACGAGGCGCTTGTAGGAGTTCGTCGTCGAGTTGGCGAAGGCGTTGATCGCGCGTGCGTGGGCGATGATCCCGCCGACGTAATGCAGGCATTCCTCGGAAAGGTCTGCGTACCGATCGCCGGCGAAGAGCGGTTTGCCCTCGCGCCAGATCGACTGGTGCACGTGCATGCCGGAACCGTTGTCGTTGAAGACCGGCTTCGGCATAAACGTCGCCGACTTGCCGTGCGCGGCCGCCACCTGGTGCACGACGTATTTGTACATCTGCATCTTGTCGGCGATGCGCGTCAGCGTCGCGAATTTCATGCCGAGTTCGTGCTGGGACGGCGCGACCTCGTGGGGGTGTTTCTCCGGCTCCATGCCGAGCTCGCCCATGACGCCAAGCATCTCGGTGCGCGCGTCCTGGGCCGCGTCGACCGGCGGCACGGGGAAGTAGCCGCCCTTCGGCCCCGGCCGATGTCCTTTGTTGCCCTCGTCGTAGGGCCGCGCGGAGTTGTAGGGCCCTTCGCTCTCGTCGATCACGAAGCCCGTATTGTTCTGCTCGACGGAGTAGCGCACGTCGTCGAACATGAAGAACTCCGCCTCCGGACCGAAATAGGCGGTATCGCCGACGCCGGACGCGGCGAGGCGGGCCTCGGCGGCCTTCGCCGTCGAACGTGGGCAGCGGCTGTAAGGCTTCGCGGTCGACGGCTCCAGAACGTCGCAAAAAATCGCGAGCGTCGGCTGGGCGAAGAACGGGTCCAGAAACGCCGCCCCGACATCCGGCCTCAACAACATGTCGCTCTCGTTGATCGCCTTCCAGCCGGCGATCGACGAGCCGTCGAACATCACGCCGTCGGAGAAGAAGTCTTCGTCGACTAACCCGCGATCATAGGTGACGTGCTGCCATTTGCCTTTGGGGTCGGTGAAGCGCAGGTCGACGAAGCGGACGTTTTTGTCCTTGATCGTCTTCAGGATGGCGTTGACGGACATTGAGTGTCTCCTCCGGCGTCGTTCTTTCGCCGCGTCGTCGCCAGCGAACCGGCGCGCGGCGCGCTGCAGCGCAGCATGCCGTTCGCGCACGCAAAAAAGCAAGCGCGTCGATGCGCGTCGTGGCGAAAAACGCGTAGGGACGGCTGAAAAGCGCTCGCGCTTTAGTCGATTATGCTCGCTGGCTTGCCAACGGCGTCCTCGGTCGGCTCGGGCGCGCCGCCGCTTCGCAGCGCCTCCAGCCGGTCCGCGATCGCTTTGCGGCCCTCGCGGCGGGCGTCGTCAAGGGGCGTCGCGCCCCAGCGGTCCTTTGGGAAAGCGTCGGCCCCTTGGGCGATCAGGAAGTCGACGACCGCGGTCCGGCCTTCCGATGCGGCGAGGTGCATCGCCGTGCGTCGATCGTAATCAGCGACGTCGACGTCGACGCCGACGGCGACGAGGCGGCGGATCTCGCCGACGTCCCCGCGCGCGGCGGCGGCGCAAAGGCGCGTCGCGTCTTCGTCGGCCTGGGCGCCGGCGGCGCGGGTCGGATCGATGAGTCGGTGGTCGGTCACCATGTTGGCGTAGGTGTGGAACGCGAAGACGTCGACGAGGCGTTTGGAGAACTCGACCCCGCGCACCGAGTTGCCGAGCTTGTCGAGGCGCGGGCTCCACAAGGCGAAGCCGCAGACGCCCGGCACGACCATGAGGAGCGCGCCGGAGACTCCGGACTTCGCAGGGATGCCCACGGTGAACGCGTATTCGCCGGAGAAGTCGTACATGCCGCAGGAATACATCAGCGACAGGCAGTCCTTGACGGTTTCGGCGTTGAAGATCCGTTTGTTCGTTAGCGGACAAACGCCGCCGTTCGCGAGCGTCGAGGCGATGACGGCCATCTGGCGCACGTCGACCGTGATCGAACAATTCTGGAAGTAGAAATCGAGGGTTTTGATGATGTCCGTGTCCGGCGGAAAAGCGTTGTTCTCGCGCATGAAATAGGCGAGCGCGAAATTGCGGTCCGCGGTTTCTTTCTCCGAAAGAAAAACCGCATTGTCGAAGCCGGCGCTTCGCTCGCCGGCGAGGCCGCGCCAAGCGCCCATGACGAAGTCGAAACGGTCCGCGAGGGGCTTTCCCGGCTTGATCAACGAAGAGCACATGATCGCGCCGGCGTTGATCATCGGATTGTGCGGCAAGCCTTGCGCGTTCAGCGTCAGTTCGTTGAAGGAGCGCCCGGACGGTTCGCGGCCGACATGGGCGTGGACCGTCCGTCGGCCAAGCGTGTCGAGCGCGAGGGCGTAGAGGATCGGTTTGCACGTGGACTGAACGCAATACGTCTCGGCGTCGTCGCCGAACGAAAACTGCTGTCCGTCCGCGGTGCACACGGCGAGGGCGTAGCGGTCCGGGTCGACGCGGGCGAGCTGCGGGATGTAGCTCGCCACTTCGCCGTCGCGGATTTCGCCGCAATACTCGAAGATCGCCGCGATGCGGTTCTTGAAGCCCGCGAAGTCGCGGATGACCATCTCGCCGCTGACGGCGCGGTGGACGTGCGCGAGGTTTTCGTCCGCCAGCAGACGGCGAAACGCCTCGAAGTCGAGCGGCGCGTCGCCGTCGACGGCGCTCGCGCGTTCGGCGGTTTCGCGCAGGCGCCGGTCGGACCGCGCGAGGCCCGCGTTTTCAAGCTCGGAGAAAAGGTCCGCGACGCAGGCGAACCCGTTTTCGCGGCGCACGGCGTCGAAGACGCGCCTCGCCAGCGCAGGTCCGCCCGACCCGGGCTCCAGATCGCCGCGTTCGGTGGAGTCGGCCATGCGCGTCGCTCGCTCGTCCATTCGATGTCGCGCGACGGCTTATGCCCGAGCCTTTGCGGCAAGGTAAACGTCCGCTGGAACGGGGCGGTCTTCGGGGTCTAGATGGCGTCGCGGCCGCGCTCGCCGGTGCGGATGCGCACCACGTCTTCGATGGGCGAGACGAAGATCTTGCCGTCGCCGATGCGGCCCGTGCGGGTCGCGTCGGCGATGGCGGCCACCGCCTCTTCGACGCGCGCCTCCTCGACGATGAGCTCAATCTTCACCTTCGGCAGGAAGTCGATAACGTGTTCGGCCCCGCGGTAGAGCTCCGTGCGGCCTTTTTGTTGACCGAAACCGCGCGCTTCGAGCACGGTCATGCCGGCGAGGCCGCGCGCGTCGAGCGCCTGTTTCACGTCGTCGAGCTTGAACGGCTGTATGATCGCTTCGATTTTCTTCATGGGACGAGACGTTAGCGCGCCCGCGCGCAACGCGCGAGCGTCGGCGCGGTGATTGGCCCGCGGATTCTTCGCGTCGCCGAAATGCGCGCTGCGGAGGCCGCCGCCGCCGCAAACGGCGCGCCGCTGGCGGCGCTGATGGAGCGCGCCGGCGCAGGCGCGGCCGAGGCGATCGCCGGGGCCTTCGAGCCCGCGCCGACGGTCGTTCTGTGCGGGCCAGGCGGGAACGGCGGCGACGGCCTCGTCGTCGCCCGCAAACTGAAAGAGCGTGGCTGGCCCGTACGCGCCGTCGCGCTGCGGCCCTCCTGGCCCGACGACACGCCCGCCGCACTGATGGCGCGGCTATTGGAGGAGCCGGTCGAGCCGTGGTCGCGCGATGCGCTCGCCGGCGCCCGGATCGTCGTCGACGCCTTGTTCGGGATCGGCCTGTCGCGGCCGCTCGCAGGCGACGCGGCGGAGATCGTGGCGACGGCGAACGCCAGCGGCGCGCCCATCGTCGCCCTCGACGTCCCCAGCGGGATCGACGCGGACGCCGGCCGCGTCGCCGGCGCGAAGAACGGCGGCGCCGCGGGCGTCGCGGTTCGCGCCGCGGCGACCCTCGTCTTCGGCGCGTTGAAGCCGCTGCACTTGCTGTTCCCGGCGCGGGCCTTCTGCGGTCAGACGCGGATCGTCGACATCGGCCTTAGCGCGTCGCACCTCGCGGGGGTTGGACCGGCCGTCTTCGCCAACGGGCCAGAGACCTGGGGGCGGGCGTTCCCGCGCCCGTCGTTCGCGACGCACAAGTATGACCGGGGACATGCGATTATCGTGTCCGGGCCGCGTTGGCGCACGGGCGCGGCGCGGCTCGCCGCGCGGGGCGCGCTGCGCGCCGGCGCGGGGCTCGTCACCATGGCGAGCCCGCTCGACGCGGCCGACGAGAACGCGGCGCACCTGACGGCGGCGATGGTTGCGCTCGCCGATTCGCCGGCGCAGCTCGCCTCTCTAATTGTCGATCGCAAGGCGCGCGCGGTCGTTGTCGGGCCGGGCGGCGGCGTCGACAGCGGCACTCGGGCGAAGGCGGCTGCGGTTCTGAAGAGCCCCGCCGCGCTGATCGCCGACGCCGACGCGCTGACCTGCTCGGCCTCGGCGCCGCAGGCGTTTTTCGACGCCTTGCGGGACGGCGACGTGCTGACGCCCCACGCCGGCGAGTTCGCGAAACTATTCCCGGACGTTCGACTGGACGGCGGCCGGCTGGATGCGGCGATCGCAGCGGCGCAGCGCTGCGGCGCGACCGTTGTCGCCAAGGGCGCGGACTCGGTGATCGGTGCGGGCGGCGAAGCCATGCTGTTCGGCGGGTCGGGCGACGACTTCGTCAATGGCGGCAACCGCAACGACGAAGCGAGCGGCGGTATCGGGAATGACTCGTTGATCGGCGGAAACGGGGCCGATACGCTCTTTGGCGGTGAGGACAACGACTTCATCAATGGCGGGTCGGGCTCGGACACGCTTTTCGGCGAGG
>JBHJHE010000056.1:0-33356 GCA_050331095.1 Parvularculaceae bacterium | reverse complement strand
CCGCGCCCAGGCGCGCCCAGGCGCGCGGCGGCGTCGCGTGCGGCCGGCGCGCGCCCCGGCGCGTCGCGGCGGGGGCCCAGATCAGGAGCGGCGCGATCAAGGCGAGCGACGCGGCGCCGAACGACTGGAGCAGGAGGTCGGAGACGGCCGCGCCGGCCGGCCCGGCGACGTTGCGCGTCGGGGCCGCCGTCGCAGCGTTGAAGCTCGCATCGCTGATTGAGAACGTCGCGAACGCCGCCGCCAGCCAAAGACCGAGAAAAATCGTCGCCACGCCGCCCGCGCGCACGAAAAACGCGCGCCGCCAGCGCCGCAGGCGCGCCGGCAGGTCGTCGGCGAAGTCGACGTCAGCGGACGGATCATAGACGGCGCGGGCGCCGCGTCGGGTCTTTTTGCGTGGCATCGATCGGCTTGGCGGCTATATGGCTTCGCCCCGCAATTTGCCATGCGGACGCGCGAAAAGGGTTAACGCCGCGTTAACCTTTCGCGACGCTCACCGCGCCGCGAATTCCGGATAGGCTTCGAGCCCGAGCTCCGACTTGTCTAGGCCGAGAAGCTCGTCGTCCTCCCGAGCGCGCACGCCGACGGAATACCGGAGCGCGATCCAGGCGAGCATGCTGAGGGTGAAGACGAAGGCGGCGTTCATGGCGACGCCGACGGCCTGACCGAGAAAGCTCGCCTCGCCGTTCGTCCACGGAACGACCATCGTGCCCCAGATCCCGCAGAAGAGATGCGCCGGGATCGCGCCGACGACGTCGTCGATCCGCAAGCGATCTAGGAGCGGCACGGCGGCGGTGACGATGACGCCGCCGAAGGCGCCGATGACGACGGCCTGCCAGATAGCGGGGGCGAGCGGCTCGGCGGTGATCGAGACGAGGCCGCCGATCGCGCCGTTGAGGACGACGGTGAGGTCGACGCGGCGATAGATGAACCACGTCATGGCGAGCGACGAGACGACGCCGCCGCAGGCGGCCATATTCGTGTTGACGAAAACGTCGGCGACCGATCGCGCGTCCTCGATGGTGCCGAGGGCGAGCTGGGAGCCGCCGTTGAAGCCGAACCAGCCGAGCCACAGGATGAACGTGCCGAGCGTCGCGAGCGGCAGGTTCGAGCCGGGGATCGGGTTGACGCGCCCGCCCGCGTATTTGCCGTTGCGCGGGCCGACGACAAGCGCGCCGGCGAGCGCCGCCCAGCCGCCGGTGGCGTGGACGAGCGTCGAGCCGGCGAAGTCGGAAAACTTCCAGCGGGCGTCGAGATAGCCCGCGCCCCACTCCCACGAGGCCTGGATCGGATAGATCAGCCCCGTGAGCACCGCGGTGAAGACGAGGAACGGAAACAGTTTGATCCGTTCCGCAAGCGCGCCCGAGACGATCGAAGCGCACGTCGCGACGAACACCATCTGAAAGTACCAGTCCGACGACGCCGCGTGCCCCCGGGCGATCGGATCGCGATCGTCGGCGCGCCACAGGGAAAAGTCGCCGAGGAGGCCGCCTGGATCGACGCCGTAGATGAGGTTGTAGCCCGTCAGCCAGACCATCAGGCCGGCGATGGCGAAGAGCGCCACGTTCTTGACGCAGATCGTCGCGGCGTTCTTGGCCCGAACAAGCCCCACCTCGAGCATGCAAAAGCCCGCCGCCATGAACATGACGACCATGCCTGCGAAGAGAAAGAGGAGCGTGTTGAAAACGTAGACGGCGGACTCGCTCGCCGGCGCAGCGTCCTGGGCGGCGGCGGGGGCGCTGGCGAGCGCGGCGACGACAAGCGTCGTCACGACGGCCGCTCCAAGACGTTTCAGTGTCGATGTTTCCGCCGCCAACGCCCCGCTCCCGCCGTCGATCCGCCCGTCGCCAATCGACGAACGCTAAATTGCGCCGACCAACCGCGCAAGGATGAATATTGCGCTGCAATATAGGCCGCGGCGCGGCGGCGACTGGACGCGGACGCGACGGCGGGGCCACAATAGCCGCCATGGCTCACGAAGACTTCGACGTCGCCGTCGTCGGCGGCGGCCTCGCTGGCGGCCTCGCCGCCCTCGCCCTCGCCGCGCGCGGCTTTCGCTGCGCGGTCGTCGACGCGCGGCCGCGCGGCGAACTGCTGTCGGACGCCTATGACGGCCGCACGACTGCGATCGCCTATGCGAGCGCGCGGCTCTTCCGCCGCCTCGGGATCTGGGACGACGCCGCGGCCGGCGCCGGCGCGATCGACCATATTCTCGTCAGCGACGGGGATATCGCGCCCGGCGCGGCGGCGCGGGCGTCGTCGCTCAGTCTGCATTTCGAAGGCGCGCAGTCGGCCGCGGACGGGCCCCTCGGCTGGATCTTCGAAAACCGGGCGATGCGCCGGGCGATCTACGCCCGCCTCGCCGACGACCCAAACGTCGCGCTCATCGACGGCGCGCGGCGCACCGGCGCGGCCTTCGCCGATCCGCGCGCGACCGTCGACCTCGACGACGGCCGCCGGCTCGCCGCGCGCCTCGTTGTCGCGGCGGACGGGCGCGGCTCGCCCTTGCGCGCCGAAGCGGGGATCAAGACGACCGAGTGGGGCTACGGCCAGACGGCGATCGTCGCGACGGTCGCGCTCGAGCGCCCGCATGGCGGCGTCGCCCACGAACTTTTTCTGCCTTCAGGCCCCTTCGCGATCCTGCCGCTTGCGAGAAATCGCGCGTCGATCGTCTGGACCGAGAAGAGCGACGCAGCGCCCGCCTACCTCGCGCTCAGCGACGAGGGCTTCCGCGCCGCGCTCGCCGAACGCATCGGCGATCGCTACGGCGCCGTCGCGCTCGACGGGCCGCGGGAGACGTTTCCCGTGCGTTTCACCCTCGCGCACAGTCTCGTCGCGCCGCGTCTTGCGCTCGTCGGCGACGCCGCGCGCGCGATCCACCCGATCGCGGGCCAGGGCTTGAATCTCGGCGTCAAGGACGTGGCGGCGCTGACGGACGCCGTCGCCGACGCGCGCGGCGTCGGGCTCGACATCGGCGCGCTTTCGAGCCTTGGACCTTACGAGCGCTGGCGGCGGTTCGACGGAACCGCACTCGCGCTGGGAACGGATTTTTGCAATCGTCTGTTCTCGAACGACGTCGCGCCGATCCGCCTCGCTCGCAGGCTTGGCCTTGGCGCGGTCAACGCCGTCGATCCATTGCGGCGGTTCTTCATGCGCGAAGCGGGCGCCGACTCAGGCGACTTGCCGAGCCTCATGCGGCCCATCGGCGCGAACTGATCAGCCCCGGAGGATCAGTTCGCCCCGGCGCGCCTCGACGCTCTCGAGACGCGACAGAAAGCTCATGCCGAGGAGGTTCATGCCGAGCTGCGCGTCGGGCAACACGAACGCGTCGACATTGTCGACGCGAAGGCCGTCGATCTCGATACGGCGCAGTTTGACGAGCGCGGCGCGCGTCTCGCCGTTCGCCGTGCGCACGGGGTGGCTGAAATCGCGCGGGCTCGTGACGACGCCCGCCCCGGCCGCGTCGCTCGCGCGCAAGGCGACATAGCTCGCGCCCGTGTCGACGAGGAACGAGGCGGGGCGCTTGTTGACCGCGGCCGTGACGAAATACTGGTTGTGCGGACCTTTCGGGATGCGCACTTCGGGACTGATGGCGCCATAGTAGGCGCTAAGGTCGTCGGGCGCCGCCTCGGCGGTCTCCGTCGCGTTTTCAATCGCCACCGCCGTCGCCGCGTTCGACGCCTCAAGCGCCGCCGTCTCGCGCTCCATATAGCGCACGACGCCGAAGGCGACGAACACCATCGCCCCGGCCGCAAAAAGCTCCAACCGCATCGCCGCTCCCTCCTAAACCTTTGGTAAGATTGAAGGGCGAACGGTTAAGGAAACCGCGCGTCGACGCGGTTAAATGTTCCTTGCGCCGACGTCCCAAGCGGCGCCGTTGCGGGACCGACGCGCCAATTCGGGTCAGTCGAGGCCCAAAACGTCGGTCATGTCGAAAAGGCCGGGGCCGCCGCCGGCGAGATTGCGCTCGGCGAGCCAGCGCGCCGCGCGCAGGGCCCCGTTGGCGAAAAGACGCCGGTCGAAGGCGCGATGGCCTATGGAGACGGCCTCGTCGACGCCGAGAAACAGAGCTTCATGGTCGCCGACGACGCCCCCGCCGCGGACGGCCGCGAAGCCGATCTCGTCCTCTCCGCGCGTCGCCGAGGCGCCGTGGCGGCCGTAGGCGGCGACGTCGTCGAGGGGTCCGCCGCGCGCCTCGGCGACGGCGCGCCCAAGCATCAGCGCCGTCCCCGACGGGGCGTCCGCCTTCCAGCGGTGATGGGCCTCGACGATCTCGACGTCGAACTCCGGCCCGAGCGCCGCGGCCGCGCGGCGCGCCAGGGCGACGATGAGATTGACGCCGAGGCTCATATTGCCGGACTTGACGATGGCGACCCGGCGCGCCGCCTCGGCGATCCGGGCCTCGTGGCTGGCCTCGAAGCCGGTCGCGCCGATGACGATGGGCGTCCCGCGCACCGCCGCCGCCTCAGCGTGGTCCGCCGCGGCCGCCGCGGTCGTAAAGTCGACGAGCACGCTTTCCGCCGTCAGAACGTCCGCCGGCAGATCGTCAAGCCTCTCCCGTGAGACGACGCCGATCGGGCCGCGGCCCGCCCGCTCGCCGAGGTCTTGGCGCGCCTCGCCGGGGCCGTCGACGCCGCCGACGAGATCGACGCCGGCAGCGTCCATCGCCGCGCCCGCGATCGCACGGCCCATGCGCCCCGCGGCGCCGAGAACGACGATGCGGACCACAGCCGGCGATCAGCTCGGCGCGTAGCCGAGCATGGCGTCGATGCGGGCCTGCGCGATCGGATGGTAGCCGGACCGCGCCTGTTCGTAGACGGCGAGGGCGAAGTCGCGCTTGCCGGCGTCGCTCAGCGCCCGGTAAAGCGGATAAATGAACTTGCCGCGCCCGACGCGCAGAAGAAACGCCTCGAGCGCCGGGTCGGCCGGTTCGTAGCCGGCGGCGATCGCTTTCATATGCCAGGCGAACGCGATCTCGGCGTTGCCGTGACCCGACAGCGAGAAGGCCGATTCGAGCGCGCCGAAATCGTCGAGGTCCGCCGCGCGCGCGGCCTCCCCCGTCGGCAGACCGTTCAGGAAGCGACGCCATTCGTGCGTCGTCCAATCGTCAGCGCCAAGCTCTTCGAGGGCGCGATCGTCGGCGAGCCACTCCGCGCGCTTGACGTCGACCATGGCGAACCGGTCGGACAACGGCTTTTCCGCCGTGTCGGGCAAGCCGGGCCCGTAAACCCAGGCGAGGATGTCGCCGTCGGAAACCGCGTCCGGGTCCTCCGCACGCAGTGTTTCTTCAAGACGCGACAGGAAATCCTCCGTGATGACGCTCTTGAAGGCGTAGTCGTTGAAGTAGGACCTCAAAAACCCGTCGAACGCTTCGCGGCCGAACCGGTCTTCGAGAAACTTCAGGAAGAACATCCCCTTGACGTAGGAGACGTTGCTGAACGCCGCGTCGATGCTTTCAAGGTCGGCGGGCATTTTGAGGCGGGTGAGCTCAGGCCGCGGCGCATTGGCGATGTCGTTGCGCAGATCGTTGAGGTCGAGCAGGCGCTCCATCGCCGCGCGCTCCTCGCCATAGAGCCGCTCCATGATGCGGTTCTCCACATAACTCGTGAAGCCCTCGTTGAGCCAGGCGTCGCGCCAGGTGGCGTTGGTGACGAGATTGCCCGACCAGGAATGGGCGATCTCGTGCGCGACGACGTTCGTCAGGCTCTTGTCGCCGGCGATAAGCGTCGGCGTCAGGAACGTCAGACGCGGGTTCTCCATGCCGCCATAGGGAAAGCTCGGCGGCATGACGATCATGTCGTACCGATCCCACAGATAGGGCCCGTAAAGCGCCGCGGCGGCCGCCTCCATTTTCGGCGCGTCTTCGAACTCCGCCGCCGCCGCATCGACCACGGACGGCTCGGCGTAAACGCCGATCGTATCGGCGATCGGCTCAAAGACGATGTCGCCGACGGCGAGCGCCAGCAGGTAGGGCGGGATCGGCTGGGGCATCTCGAAGAAGTATTCGCCGTCGCGCGCGCCGTCGGGGTCCTGCGAGGCGGCCATCACCGCCATCAGGTCGGGCGACGTCGTCAGTCGCGCCTTGAAGGTCATGCGAACCGCCGGCGTGTCCTGCAACGGCGCCATCGAGCGGGCGTGGATCGGCTGCGCCTGGCTGTAGACGTAGGGATCGTCGCCCGACGTCTGCGCCGGCGAGAGCCACTGCAGCCCGGCCGCGTCGGGGCTGGTGCTGTAGGAAATCCGCACTTCTTGCGCGCCCTCGGGCAGGTCGATCGTCAGTTTCGAGCCCAGGGTCGGATCGTCGGCGCCGAGAACGAAACCCGTCGCCGCCCACGTCTCGCCGTCCGCGCTCGCCTCAACGCGCTCGACATTGAGGTCGTTCGTGTCGAGAAGGACCTGCCGCGCCGCCGGATCGACATAGTCGAGGCGCAGGCGCGCGACGCCCGCCAGGGTCTTCGCCGCGAAGTCGACATTGAGGGCGAGATCGGCGTGGGCGACGCGCACCTCGTCCACATTCGCGTAGGTGAAGGCGTCCACCCGGTCGAACGGTCCGTCGATCCACGGTCGGACCGTCGCGTCGCCCGCCGTCGGCGTCGGCGCGGGCGCCTCCTCGGGCGCCGTCTCGACGGCCGCGACCTCGGCCGCCTCGCCGTCGCTCGCGCCGCACGCGACAAGCGCGCCAACAGCCGCGCAAGAGAGCAAGAAGCTCGGCAGCGCGCGGGCCGCGGGGCTTCGGATCATGGCGTTCGCTCCGGGTTCGTTCGGACAAACGCCGACGTTATGCCGCGGGCCGCAAGAGGCCAAGTCGGCGATGCATTGGGGAAGGCGCGCGGCGAGGTCTCGGTTCGCGCCCGCCGTGCGCGCGCTTGCTAAGCCGGGCGCGACTTTGGTTAAGTTTCTCTTAATGACCGAGTTGACGCTCACCCTGCGCCGAGCGCGGCCCGACGACGCCGCGAGCCTGCGCGACGCCATGCGCAACGCCTATGCGACGGCGTTCGTCGGTTACAATGACGAGCCGACGCGCCGGTCGCTTGTCGCCGCGCTCGGCGCGCCGCCCGAGGCGTTGCTCACGTCGCCGCGCTTCTACGTCGTCGAAGCCGCCGACCGGGACGGCCGCGCGCGGCCGCAGGCGATCGCTTGCGGCGGCTGGAGCGTCGGACCGCGGCGAAGCGACGGCGGCCGGACGGCGCATTTGCGTCGCGTCGCCTGCCACCCCGTGTTTTCGGGCCGCGGGGCCGGCCGCGCGATCGTCGAGGCTTGCGCACGCGGCGCCGTCGCGGCCGACTGCGACGCCCTCGCCTGCGTGTCGACCTTGCCGGCTGAAGGCTTTTACGCCGGCCTCGGCTTCGAACACGTCGATTTCGTCGACAAAACGCTCGCCGGCCGGATGGTGAAAGCCGTTCTGATGCGCCGCGCCCTGCGCGACCGGCCCCTGAAGGGCCGCGGGCCTGGCGACGGCGGCGGCTGAAGGCGTCGCTCAAGGATCGGCGGGACGACGCCGCCGCGCGTTCGGCCGAATTGCCGCCGAAACCGGCCCGGCGCATCATGCGGCGCTTGGAATTCCGGAGGGCTCCCGATGAAGACGTTTTTCCGCGCCGCCGCGGCCGCCGCCGCTTTGTGCCTCACGCCGGTCGCCGCGCACGCGCAGGCGCCCGCATCGAAGCCCGCAGCGCCGGCCTGGGTCTGGGATCTGACGGACCTCTACGCGACGCCCGCGGCGTGGGACGCGACGCGCGACGAGATCGCCGCGAACGCGGACGATCTCAAAGCCCTCGAAGGCACGCTCGGAAAATCGCCGGCCGCCATGGCCGACGCCTTCGAGGCGATATGGGGAGTCTACAAAGACGCCATCCGACTGTCCGTCTACGCCAGTCTCAAGGCCGACGAAGACGTGCGCGACGCGGACAACGACGCGCGCCGCCAGCGGGCGCAGCTTCTCGTCGCGGATCTGACGAACGCGGTGAGCTGGCTCGACCCGGAGCTGCTAGCGATCGGCGAGAAAAAAGTGCGCCGCTTCCTCGACCGCGAGGACCGGCTTCAGGACTACGCGTTTTACATCGAAGACGTCTTGCGCCAGGCGCCGCACACCCTGAGCGCCGAGGCCGAGGCGATCATGGCGGCGACGAACGTCGTGCGCGCCGGGCCGGGCGACGTCTACAACACCTTCGCGAACGCCGACATGCCGTGGCCGGAGGTGACGCTCGCGTCCGGCGAGAAGGCGACCATCAGCCAGGCGGGCTATTCGCGCTACCGCCAGGCGCCGAACCGAGCCGACAGAAAAAAGGTGTTCGACGCCTTCTGGGGCTTGTGGGGCGATTATGAGAGCACCTACGGCGCCGTCCTCGGCGCACATCTGCAAGGGCTTCGTCTGCAGACGTCGCAACGCGATTATGACAGCTCCGTGGCGCGCGCGCTCTTCGGCGACGACATGCCGCCCGCCGTCTACGAAACGCTGATCGCGCAGGTGAACGAGGCGTTGCCGACGCTCCACCGCTATTTCCGCCTCCGGAAGAAGATGCTCGGGATCGAGGACGAGCTCCGTTACTACGACATCTACCCATCGCTCGTCGCTCTCGATAAAGAGTTTTCGATCGAGACGTCGATCTCGCTGACGCGCGACGCGCTCGCGCCTTTGGGCGCGGAGTATCTCGCCGCCTACGACAAGGGCGTCGCCGGCCAGTGGATGCACGTCTACCCGAAGCCGGGCAAGCGCTCCGGCGCCTACATGTCGGGCTCGGCCTACGACGTTCATCCGTACGTCCTTCTGAACCACAATGACGATTTCGAGAGCGCCTCGACGTTCGCCCACGAGTACGGCCACGCCGTTCACTCCGTGCTCGCCAACGCCGTGCAGCCCTGGCCGACGGCCGGCTACTCGACGTTCATCGCCGAAACGGCGTCGATCATGAACGAGATGCTGCTGTCGAACCTCGTCGTCTCGCGCGCCGCGAGCGACGACGAACGGCTCTACTATCTCGGTCAGGCGCTCGAATCCTTACGCGGCACGTACTTCCGCCAGGCGATGTTCGCGGAGTTCGAGTTGAAGGCGAACGAGCTCGTCGACGCGGGCGAGCCCGTAACCGGCAAGAAGCTGACGGAGATCTATCTCGACCTTCTGAAGCGCTATCACGGCCACGACGAGGGCGTGATGACGATCGACGAGACGTATGCGGCGGAATGGGCCTACATCCCGCACTTCTACTACGATTTCTACGTCTTTCAGTATGCGACGTCGATCGCCGCGGCCTCGGCCCTCGCCGAGGCGATCTCCTCCGGCGACGACGGCGCCCGCGACCGCTTCGTCGACCTCCTGAAGGCGGGCGGCTCGGACCATCCGTACGACCTCATGAAAAAGGCCGGCGTCGACCTCGCCACGTCCGCCCCGCACGAGGCCCTGGAGGCGCGCATGAACGCGATCATGGACGAGATGGAGGCGATCCTCGCGAAGGGCTGAGGGGGGGGGCGTTGGGTTCACAGCGGCCGCGATCGTGGCCGACGGCGTCGCGCCCCCTGATTTGACCTCGGCGGCCCGCGGCTTATGTCTCCGTCAATGTCGCAACGCCATTCAAAACCCAAAAGCCCCTCCCAACGGCAACTCCGGGCGGGGGAGCTGATCCGCCACGCGCTCGTTGAGATTTTCGCGCGGGAGGACCTGCGCGAGCCGGCGCTCTCCGGCGTCTCGCTCACCGTGAGCGAGGTGCGCGCAAGCCCGGACCTGAAGCACGCGAGCGTTTTCTGCACGCCCCTAGGCGCGCGGCCCGACGACGAGGCGAGCCGCGACGCCCTCGCCGCGCTCAACCGCGCCGCGCCCTACGTGCGCAAGTTGCTCGGTGCGCGGGTCGACTTGAAGTTCACGCCCCAACTCGCCTTCCGCGCCGACGAGAGCTTCGACGAGGCGCGCCGGATCGACGAGCTTCTGGCCCGCCCCGACGTCGCGCGCGACTTGCGCTCATCGGATTGACCTCAGCCCCGGGGCGCGTAGACAAGCGCGCTTCGTCTCAGGAGCGATCGACGTGGCGCGGCGCAAGAAAGGTCGGCCGGTGAACGGCTGGCTGATTCTCGACAAGGACTACGATCTCGGCTCGACCGACGCGGTCTCGCGGCTGAAGCGCCTTTACGGCGCGCAGAAAGTCGGCCACGCGGGCACGCTCGACCCGCTGGCGACGGGCGTCCTGCCGATCGCCTTCGGCGAAGCGACGAAGACCGTGCCCTACGTCATGGACGCGCGGAAGGTCTATCGCTTCACCGCGCGCTGGGGCGTCGCGACGTCGACGGACGATACCGAAGGCGACGCGGTCGCGACCTCGGACGCGCGGCCGACGCGCGACGACGTTCTCGCCGCCCTGCCGGCCTTCACCGGCGAGATCGAACAGACGCCGCCGCAGTTCTCCGCCGTGAAAGTGAACGGCGAGCGCGCTTATGACATCGCTCGCGACGGCGAGGAGGCGAAGATCGCCCCGCGGACGATCCTGATCCACGCCCTCAGCCTCGTCGGCCAGCCGGACGCCGACACGGCCGTCTTCGAGGCGGCGACGGGCAAGGGCGCTTACGTGCGCGCGCTCGTGCGCGATCTCGCCAAAGCGCTTGGCACGGAGGGCCACGTCGCTGACCTGCGGCGCCTGGCGGTCGGCCCGTTCCGGGCCGAAGACGGCGTTCGGCTCGCCGATCTCGAAGCCCTTGAGACGATGGAGGACCGCGACGACGAGCTTTTGAGCGTCGACGCGGCGCTTTGCGACCTGCCGCAGGCGAGCGTCGGCGGACCGGAGGCGGCGCGGCTGCGCCGCGGCCAGGCGGCCGTCCTCTCCCCGGCGAACGCGCGGGGCGTGCGCGCGGGCGAGGCCGGCGAAATTCCGGCGGTGCTCGCCACCGACGGCGACGAGGCCGTCGCCATTTGCGCGCTCGACGGGCTCAAACTCCGGCCCTTGCGCGTCTTCAACCTTTAGTTCGACGCCGCCAAACCGGGCATCGAGAAGCCATGATCAGACGACGCGCGCTTTTCAAACTGCCGCTTCTCGCGACCGCCGCGCCGGCCGCCCGCGCCGACGAACCGGCGTCCGCGGGCGGGGCCCTGCCGTATCGGATCCCGCGCAGCGCGGTTCACGCGGTGGACGCGCCGAGCCTCGGCCGCGTCTATCGCATCTACGTCCAAACGCCGAAGGGGTACGACGCGCCGGAAAACGCTGAAAGGCGCTACCCGGTCCTTTACCTCCACGACGGGCCGTATTCGTTTCCGCTCGCCGCCGGCGCGCTCGCGTACCCCATGGGGACCGGCGCGGTAGACCCCGCGATCATCGTCGGCGTCTCCCGCGCCGTCGACGAAGACCCGATGCGCAGCCGCGTGCGCGACTTCACGCCGACCTCGGCGGCGAGTTGGCGCCGATACGAAACCGGCGGCGCGCCCGCTTATCTCGAATTCCTCCGTGGGCGACTGATCCCGTTCGTCGAAGCGCGCTGGCGCGCGGACGCCGCAGCGCGCGTTCTCGTCGGCCACTCCCTCGGCGGCCTCTTCGGAGCCTACGTTCTCGCCCGCGCGCCCGAAACGTTCGCGGGCTACGCGCTGATCAGCCCGTCGCTCTGGTTTCACGACCGCATCATCATGTCGCTGGAGGCGGCGTATGCGGAGGCGGGCCCGCCGCGCCGCGGCCGCGTCTACCTCGCCACCGGCGCGCTTGAGGCGCCGCCCCACATCAACAACGACATGGTGGGCGACCAGGGCGCTTACGCCGCCGCGCTCCGCGCGCGCGCGATCGACGCCTTTGACGTTCGCGCCGAGATTCTAAACGACGCCGCGCACGAATTCACGTTTCCCTTGGGCTTCGCCCGGGCCGCGAGCTGGCTGCTCGCCCCGCGGGCCTGACGTCGTCAGGCCGTCTCCCACGGCGTCTTTACGTCGTCTTAAGCGGGCCCCGTTAACCTTTCCTCAGCGGAAAGAGGAAACGGCGATCTGGCTGCCCTGGCGTCCATTCTGAACAGGATCAATCCGGCGACGGGCGAGTTCGCGGCGCTCGCGCTCATCCTGGCGCTGTGCGTCGCGTTCCTCGATCTTGGGGCCGCGCGCTTTGTCGGCGTCGTCGCGCTTTTCAGCCTCGTCGCGTTCCGCGCGCGACGCCTCGTCGCGCGGAACGCCGACGAGCGGAGGCGCGCCGACGCGGCGGCCGACGAACTGGGCGACCCTCGCACGACGGAGGATCGGCTCGAAGAGAAGTTCCGCGACCTTTTCGAGCACGCCGCCATCGGGATCTATCGTTCGAGCGCCGAGGGCGGACCGATTTTCGCGAACGCGGCCTTCGTGCGCATGATGGGCTACGACACCGAAGCGGAATGGCTCGCCGCCGCCGCGGACATCGAACGCGAATGGTACGTCGACCCGACCCGTCGCGCCGCCTTCATCGAAGAGATCGAGGCGAGCGGCGAGGTCACGAACTTCGTCAGTCAGGTGCGACGCCACCGCACCGGCGAGGTCATCTGGGTGTCGGAGACTGCGCGGCTCATTCGCGACGCCGACGGCGCGGTCAAATTCTATGAAGGCACGATCGAGGACATCTCGGCGCGGGTCGAGACGGAGGACCGGCTAAAGGCCGCGAAAGAAGAAGCAGAGCGCGCCAACCGCATGAAGTCGGAGTTTCTGGCGAATATGAGCCATGAAATCCGCACGCCCATGAACGGCGTTCTCGGCATGGCCGAGCTCCTGACCTGCACCGAGCTTGACGACCAGCAGAACGAATTCGTTGAAACGCTGATGATGTCGGGCGAATCGCTTCTCGCAGTCATCAACGACATTCTCGACATTTCGAAGATCGAGGCCGGCAAGTTCGAGCTGGCGCACGAACCCTTTGACATCGTCGACATCGTCGAAGAGGCGGCGCGCGTGATGACGCCGCGCGCGTTCAAGAAAGGCCTTGAGCTGATCGTCCGCATCGCGCCGGACGCGCGCACCGCCGTCGTCGGCGACGGACAGAGGCTGCGGCAGGTGCTTCTTAATCTGATCGGCAACGCGGTGAAGTTCACCGACCGCGGCAACATCGTCGTCGACGTCGACACGCGACCGACCCCCGACGGCCGCATCGCACTCGTCGCCAGCGTCACCGACACGGGCATCGGCATCGCAAAGCCGGCGCTTCAGCGGATCTTCGACAAGTTCGAGCAGGCCGACAACTCGTCGACGCGCACCTATGGCGGCACCGGGCTCGGCCTCTCGATATGCTCCGAACTCACCGCGATGATGAACGGCGCAATCAGCGTCGAATCGACGCTCGGCAAAGGCTCGACGTTCACCGTCAAAGCCGCGTTCGACGTCGACGGACGCCCCGACGCCATCGACCGCGCCGCACATCTGGCGGTTCGGCGCCTCGATCTCGGACGGGTCCTCGTCGTCGACGACGTCGCCGCAAATCGCCGGCTCCTGGAGGAGCACATCGAGGCCTGGGGCGGCGAGGCGACGTGCGTCGAGAGCGCCGACGACGCCCTCGCCGCGCTGCGCGCCGCGAGCGCGCGAGGGGAGACGTACTGCGTCGCGCTGCTCGACTACCACATGCCGCGGGTCCACGGGCTCGACCTCGCCAAACGCCTGCGCGCGAGCGGGGATCTCGGCGACGCGCCGATCATTATGCTGACGTCCGTCGACGATCATTTCGGCGCGTCGACCTTGGCGAGCGTCGGCGTCGCGCGCTGTCTCGTGAAGCCGATCCGCGCCTCGGCCTTGCGCAACGCGCTCATGGAAGCCCTGAGCGCCGGCGCGACCGACGACGTCGACGACCGGCCGGCCGAAGGCGCTGGCCGCGCGTCACCGGCGCCGCCAGCGCCGCCAGCGCCATTGTCGCCCATCCCGTCGCCGACGACCGACAAGCGGGCCGACGCCGGCTCCCCGACGCGCGCCGACGCTACAAGCGAAAGCGTCCGCGTCTTGCTGGTCGAAGACAACGACATCAATCAGCTCGTCGTCGCCAAGATGCTCGACGGCCAGGGCGTGTCGCTGACCATCGCCAATGACGGGCTCGAAGCCTTGGAGCGCCGCCGCGACGGCGTTTACGACATCGCCTTCATGGACATTTTGATGCCGAACATGGACGGGTTCGCCGCGACCCAGGCGATCCGCGCGCTCGAACGCGAGCTTGGGCGGGACCGCCTACCAATCGTCGGCCTCTCCGCCCACGTCATGCAGGAGCACCTCCAGCAATGCGAGGACGCCGGCATGGACGATTTTCTCTCAAAGCCGGTGAAGCGCGACAGTTTGTTGGAGATGATCGACAAATGGGCCGGCGCGAAAGCGCAGGCGGCCCGCGCCTGACGCCGCTCGGCCCGCTTCAAACCTCAGTGCAGCTTCAGTTTCGGCCGCACCACCTGGTTCACATGGCCGACGGCGATCATGAAGAGGCCGCGCAGCCAGCCGTGGATCGCCAGAAGATGCATGCGATAGAGCGAGACGTACATCATCCGCGCCATGCGCCCCTCGACGGCCATCCGCCCACCCACCAAATTTCCCATCAGGCTGCCGACGGTCGAGTACTTCGAGAGCGAGACGAGCGAGCCGTGGTCCTTGTACCTGAAATTCCTGAGCGGGCCGCCATTGATCAGTGCCAGGATGTTGTGGAACGCCGTGTCGGCCATCTGGTGGGCGGCCTGCGCGCGCGGCGGGATCGGCCGCTCGGCGCCTTCGGGAACGAACGCGGCGCAGTCGCCTATCGCGAAGACGCGGTCGTCGCGGGTCGTCTGCATGGTCGCGCGCACGACGAGCTGGTTGTTCCGGCCGGTCTCGAGCCCCGCAATGTCCTTCAGTAGCTCGCGGCCCTTCACCCCCGCCGCCCAGACCTTCAGATCGCCGCCGATCGTTTCGCCGCTTTTCAGCTTCATGCCGTAGGGCGTGACCTCGGTTACCTGGGCGCCGGTCTTCACGTCGACGCCGAGGCTAGAGAGCTCTTCGTGGGCGGCCTCGCTCAACTCCTCCGGCAGCGCCGGCAGAATGCGCGGGCCGGCTTCGAGGAGCGTAACTTTCAACCGCGACTCGTCGAAGACCTCGAGCCCGTAGTGGCGGAGCCCCGACGCGGCGTTGTAAAGCTCGGCCGCCAGCTCCACGCCCGTCGCGCCGCCGCCGACGATCGTGATCTTGACGAACTCGTCCGCTCCCGGAAAGAGGCTCATCGCCCGCGACACGCGCAGGCACTGGTTCAACAGTTTCTGACGGAACCGGTCCGCTTCCTGACGGCTCTCCAGGAAGAGACAATGGTCCTTGACGCCGGGCACGCCGAAATCGTTGGCGACCGAACCGATGGCGATGACGAGATAGTCGTAGCGGATGCGGTGCTCGCCCATGATCTCGGCGCCGTTTTCGTCGTGGAGGGGCGCGACGATCACCTGCCGGTTCTCTCGGTCGACGCCCTGGAGGCTGCCGAGGAAGAAGCGGTATTTGTTGGCGGGGGCGTGGCTGCGGTAGCCGACCTCGTCGAGATTGGCGTCAAGGGAGCCCGCGGCGACCTCGTGGAGCAACGGCTTCCAGGTGTGGGTCGGGTTCTGTTCGAGCAGGATGACGTCGTAGTCGTCGCGGCCGAGCCGCTTGCCCAGCTTGGCGACGAGTTCGAGACCGCCCGCGCCGCCGCCGACCACGACGATCTGGGTCTTTTTCTTGGCCGCCGGCGCCGCTGCGGGGGCGGGCTTCGTCGGCGCGGCGTCCGCAGCGGGAGCCGCACGCTCCTTAACGGATTGCTCGCTCATCGGCCGTCTCCCTCGATCATGCGCGTCGCGCCGGTGACCATATGGCGACCGCTCCTCAGGCATTGTGGTGTCGAGCGCGACACAAGCATTGTCAACGCGGCGCGCGTCCGCTACGTCCCCGCTTTTCCGACCGCGCTGGACGGCGTCCCGGCGCGGCCGATGTTTTCGATCCCGGTTAAGGGCGACGCCGCCAAAGGAAACCACGATGTCGATTACGCCGGAGCGCAAACAGCAGCTCATCAAAGAATACGCGAACGCCGAAGGCGACACGGGCTCGCCGGAGGTGCAGGTGGCGATCCTCTCCGAACGGATCTCGAACCTGACGGGTCACTTCAAGGACCACAAGAAAGACAACCACTCGCGGCGCGGGCTTCTGAAGCTCGTCTCGCAGCGCCGGCGGTTGCTCGACTACGTCAAGGGCAAGGACGAGGATCGCTATCGCACGTTGATCGAGCGCCTCGGCCTGCGTCGCTGACCGCGGACCGAGCCGGAAGGAGCACGCCATGGACGTGAAAGACGCTGTCGTAATCGTCACCGGCGGCGCTTCGGGGCTCGGCGGCGGCACGGCGGACGCGTTCGCCGCGGCGGGCGCGAACGTCGCGATCTGGGACCTCAACGAAGAGGCCGGCAAAGCGCGCGCCGACAAGCTCGGCGGGATCTTCTGCCGGACCAACGTCGCCGAGGAGGCGAGCGTCGCCGCCGCGCTCGACGCCACCCTCGCCGCCCTCGGCCGCCCGCGCGCGCTGATCAACTGCGCCGGCATCGTCCACGGCGAGAAGACCGTCGGCAAAAACGGCCCCCACGCCCTCGACGCCTTCAAACGCGTGATCGACGTCAATCTCGTCGGCACGTTCAACTGCATTCGCCTCGCCGCCGCGGCGATGGCGGAGAACGACCCGCTCGACGACGGCGAGCGCGGCGTCATCATCAACACCGCTTCGGTCGCCGCCTATGACGGCCAGATCGGTCAGGCGGGCTACTCGGCCTCCAAGGGCGGCGTCGTCGGCATGACCCTGCCGATCGCGCGCGACCTCATGAACGTCGGCGTGCGCGTGCTTACGATCGCTCCCGGCATTTTCGAAACGCCGATGATGTCGGGCATGGACCAGAAGGTTCAGGACGCCCTCGCGGCGATGGTGCCGTTTCCGAAGCGCCTCGGCCGACCGGACGAATACGCCTCCCTCGCGCTCGAGATCTGCCGCAACGTCATGTTGAACGGCGAGGTCGTCAGGCTCGACGGAGCCATAAGAATGCAGCCGCGATAGCAAATCGCGCGCAACGAAAAACGCCGCCCGGCCCAGCCGAGGCGGCGTTTTGGTTCGGCCCGCCGGACACGACAGACGATCCGCAGGCCGAACGTCCGCGCCTATCCGATCCGCGGAGGGCGCGATGAGACCGAAGAAAGAGAGAACATGTTCAAAATCACCAGGAAATCGATGGAGTGGGCCGGCCGCACGCTGACCCTCGAGACAGGGCGCGTCGCCCGCCAGGCCGACGGGGCCGTGATCGCGACCTACGGCGAGACCACGGTGCTCGCGACGGTCGTCGGCGCGAAGGAGCTGAGGCCCGGCTTCGATTTTTTCCCCCTCACCGTTCACTACCAGGAGAAAACGTACGCCGCGGGACGCATCCCCGGCGGATACTTCAAGCGCGAAGGCCGCCCGACCGAGAAAGAGACGCTGACCTCGCGCCTCATCGACCGGCCGATCCGCCCGCTCTTCGCCAAGGGCTTCAAGAACGAGGTCCAGGTCATCGCGACGGTGATGTCGCACGACCTCGAGAACGACCCGGACGTCGTCGCCATGATCGCGACCTCGGCGGCGCTGACGATTTCGGGCTTGCCGTTCCTCGGGCCTATCGGCGCGGCGCGCGTCGGCTGGATCAACGACGAGTTCGTGGTCAATCCGCCGCTTGACCGCATGCCCGAGACGAAGCTCGCCCTCATCATGGCGGGCACGCAGGACGCGGTGATGATGGTCGAGTCGGAGGCCGGCGAACTGTCTGAGGACGTCATGCTCGGGGCCGTTATGGCCGGTCACGCCGCCGCGAAAGAGGCGGTCGACTTCATCATCGACTTCGCCGAGGAAAGCGCCAAGGAGCCCTGGGACTTCGCGCCGGCCGACCATGGCGAGTGGCCGCAAAAGGTGCGCTCGCTCGTCGAAGACGATCTGCGCGCGGCCTATCGCGAAACCGTCAAGCAGGCGCGCCAGGAGAAGATCGCCGCGGCGAAAGCGAAGGCCGCCGAGGCCTGCTGCGACGAGGACGACGAGAACGCGCTCTCGAAAACCGCGCTCGGCGACATCTTCAAGTCGGTCGAGGCGGACATCGTCCGCGGCGGCATTCTCGACACCGGCGCGCGCATCGACGGACGCGACACCAAAACCGTCCGGCAGATCGTCTCCGAAGTCGGCGTTCTGCCGCGCACCCACGGCTCGGCGCTCTTCACCCGCGGCGAGACCCAGGCGATCGTCGTCGCGACGCTCGGCACGGGCGAGGACGAGCAGTTCGTCGACGCCCTCGACGGGACGTACAAAGAGAACTTCCTTCTGCACTATAACTTCCCGCCCTACTCCGTCGGCGAAGCCGGCCGTATGGCCGGGCCGGGCCGACGCGAGATCGGCCACGGCAAGCTCGCCTGGCGGGCGCTGCGCGCCGTTCTGCCGAGCCAGGAGGAGTTTCCCTACGTCATCCGCCTCGTCTCGGAGATCACCGAGTCGAACGGCTCCTCGTCGATGGCGACCGTGTGCGGATCATCCCTCGCCATGATGGACGCCGGCGTGCCGGTCAAGCGGCCGGTCGCGGGCATCGCCATGGGCCTTATCCTCGAAGGCGAGCGCTTCGCCGTCCTCTCCGACATTCTCGGCGACGAGGACCATCTCGGCGACATGGACTTCAAAGTGGCGGGCACGGACGTTGGCGTCACTTCGCTGCAGATGGACATCAAGATCGCCGGCATCACCGAGGAGATCATGCGCCAGGCCCTCGCTCAGGCGAAGGACGGGCGGATGCACATTCTCGAGGAGATGTCGAAGGCGATCGACGGCGCCCGCGCCGACCTTGGCGAGCACGCCCCGCGCATCGAGACGATGCAGATCGCTACGGACAAGATCCGCGACGTCATCGGTTCGGGCGGCAAGGTGATTCGCGAGATCGTTGAGAAGACGGGCGCCAAGGTCGACATCAACGACGACGGCCTAATCAAAATCGCGTCGAGCGCGAAAGAGAACATCGACGCGGCGTACAAGTGGATCCACTCCATCGTCGCCGAGCCGGAGGTGGGCGCGGTCTACAAAGGCAAGGTCGTCAAGACGATGGACTTCGGCGCTTTCGTGAACTTCTTCGGCGCCCGCGACGGCCTCGTCCACATCTCGCAGCTCGCCCAGGAGCGGGCGGAGAAAACCACGGACGTCGTCAAGGAAGGCGACGAGGTCTGGGTCAAGCTCCTTGGCTTCGACGACCGCGGCAAGGTCCGCCTCTCCATGAAGGTCGTCGACCAGGAGACCGGCCAGGAGATCGCGAAGGAAGACGCGTAAGCGTCCTCGGCGCAGCCAGTCGAACGAGCCCGCGGCGTCGCCGCGGGCTTTTTTGTTTTTCGGGGCCGCGCCATAGACAACGCGCATCGCGTTCAGGATCGTGAACGCAAGCTCGTTTGGTTATGCTTTTTGGGCGAAATCTGTATGCGGCGGCGACCGAAACAGCGCGACGACGACGTTCCGCAGCAAACGGCTTACGCCATTCTGCGCGAACTTCAGGATGCGCAGTTAATCGAGCTGCCGCCCCCCGGCGCTCGCCGCTTAACAGCACAGGCAGGCTCCGTTACGTTTTGCGCAGATTAGGGGCCCTCAACCAAAACAATCGGAGGAACGTTCAATGACGCTGCGCGCCGTAGCCCTCGCATCCTCCTGTTCGCTCGCGCTCGCCTGTGAGGCGGGCGCCGATCCGATGACGCCGGAGGATCTTCTCGATCTGCGATACGTCGTCGAGGCTGAGATGGCGCCGGGCGGCGAGGCCGTCGCTTATCGCCTCGCAAGCCCGCCGAACGTCCTCAAAGGCGAAAAGAACGGACCCGCCAGGTCGGAAGTCCGCATCGCCTCCGGCGCGGGCGCGACAAAGCTTTTCGTTCCCATCGAGACGAACGCCCGCGCGATCGAGTGGCGAAACGCAACGAGCCTCGCGTTCCTCGCCGCCAGTGACGACAAGACGACGCTGAACGCCATCGACGTCACCGGCGGCGCGGCGGAGGAGATCTTCGCCTTTGAGGAAAGCATCTCCGGATACGCCTTCGCAGAGGGCGGAAACACGCTGTTCTTCTCCGCCGTCGAGCCGGAGGACGAGAACCGCAAGGCGCTGAAAGAAAAAGGCTTCGACGCCAACATCGTCGACGAGGACGCGCGCTTCACGCGGCTCTACCGCGTCGACCTCGCGGCGACGGACGCGGAGCCGCAGAAATTCGACCTGCCCGGGAACGTTTCGTTCTTCGCGCCGTCGGCGGACGGCGCCCGCATCGTCGTCGCGCTCGCCGACACGCCCCTCATCGGCGACGACATCATCAACCGGACGTTTCACATCGTGAACGGACGAACCGAGCGCGTTGAGAACAAGATCGAAACCGAAGGGAAGATCGGCCCGGCGGCGTTCTCGCCGGACGGCGCGAAGATCGCCTTCCTCGCCGGCGCCGACCGAACCGACCCGATCGCCCACACGCTCGCCGTCGCGGACGCCGCGACCGGCGCGTTCGAGTTCCTCACCGGCGACGACAAAGCGGACGAGGTCGATTTCGTCTGGACCGGGAACGACGCCCTCACCGTCCTAGCCCACCGCGGCGTTCGTTCGGAGACCTTTCCGCTCTCCGCTGACGGAGCGGCCGGCGAACGCCAGGTTCACGACGCCTTCGTCGTTGGCGACATCGATGGCGCGCCGGGGGCCGCTGGCCTCGCCGCCATCGCGAGCGCCCCGACGCATCCGAACGCGCTTTTCGTCGCGCGGGAGGGCGGCGGGCTCGCCAAATGGACGAACCACAACGCCGACCTCGCAACGCGCGATCTTGGCGAGACGCAAGTCGTCAACTGGAAGGCGCGCGACGGCGTCGACGTCGAGGGCGTCCTCGTCACGCCGACTGGCCGCAAGCCGCGCAAGGGCTGGCCGACCATCGTCGTCGTCCATGGCGGCCCGGAAGCTCACTATGCGAACGGCTGGCTGACGGCCTACAGCAATCCGGGCCATATCGGCGCGGGCGAGGGCTACGCCGTCTTTTATCCGAACTATCGCGGCTCGACGGGCCGCGGGCAGGCCTTCGCGAAGCTCGACCACGCGGACCCGCCGGCGGCGGAGTTCAACGACGTCGTCGACGGCGTGAAGCATCTGTCGGCGGAAGGCCTCGTCGACGAGGCCCGTGTCGGGATCACGGGCGGCTCCTATGGCGGCTACGCGTCGGCCTGGGGCGCGACCGCGCTGAGCGAGCATTTCGCCGCCGCGGTGATCTTCGTCGCCCTCACGGACCTCGTGTCGTTCTCCGGCACCACCGACATTCCCGAAGAAATGTCCGTCAGCCATTTTCAGACGTATCCGGAAGGAAATTGGCGGGCCTATCTCGAGCAAAGCCCCGTCTATCACGCGGCGAAATCGAAAACGCCGGCGCTCATCCTCCACGGCGAGGCGGACCCGCGGGTGCACCCCTCGCAGTCCTTGGAGCTTTATCGGTACCTCAAGCGCGTCGGCGGCGCGCCGGTGCGCCTCGTCACTTATCCGGGCGAGGGCCACGGCAATCGCAAGGCGGCGGGCCAGTACGACTACGCGCTGCGCCTTATGCGCTGGATGGACTTCTACCTTAAAGGCGACGGCGACGACCTGCCGCCGAGGGCGCTACCGGCGGTGGAAGCGCGCGCCGCGGGCGACAAGAAATAGGACGCGGCTTTTTTGCAACGCGGCCGCGAAATCCGCGCCTAAATTCCTGGCAATAGGGGCGCGCGCCCCACGCGTACGGGGTTACAACGACGTCGTCGCGTGGACGGCGCGGCGATCTCTTGACCGAACGGGGAGCGCGACATGCTTCGAACGATGCGCCACATGGGGTTCGCCTTGGCGGCCCTGACGCTTGCGGCTTGCGGGGGCGAGACAAGCGAAGCGCCCGTCGACGACGCGACGCCGCCGGCGGCGGAAGTCCCCACCGATCCGTCGGCGGCGTTTTTCTCGCTGATCGCGGGCCACGCCTCGCTTCTCGCAGAAGCCGCGCCGGAATTGGCGACGGAGCTTGGCCTCTCCGAAGAAATCGCGGGCGAGGGGTTTCAGGCCCGGCTCAGCGGCCACGGCTTCGAGGCCCAGCAGGACGCCGCCGCGCTCAATGAAACGTTCCTCCAGGAGCTGAACGCCGTTGAGCCCGAGGCGCTGGAGGGCGAAGCGCGCCTCGCCTACGACGTTTTGCGCAACGCCTACCGCATGGCCGCGCGGCGCAACGATTTCAGTTTCGGCGGCGCGACGCCGGCGGGCGCGGGCCTCCCCAACGCCGGCTCGAGCTGGGCGACGACGCCGTACTACGTGACGCAATTGACCGGGCCGCACCTCCACATGCCCCGCATGCTGCAGACCGAGCAGCCGGTTGAAAGCGCCAGCGACGTCGAAAACTACCTGGCGCGCCTTGAAGGCATGGCGCCCGCGCTCGACGGCGTCGTCGAGACCGTCGGCTCGGACGCCGCCTTCAACGTCACGCCGCCGAAATTCGTGATCAATGGCGCGGTCAACGCGATCGAGAAACTCGTCGCGCCCGCGCCGGCGGACCATCCGCTCGTGACGACGCTGTCGCAGAAAATGGCGAAAGCGGACGGCCTAAGCGCCTCGGCGCGCGACGACTATCGCGCCCGCGCAGAGGCGGCGTTGTCCGAGGCGGTTTACCCCGCCTACGGACGGCTGAAGGATCAGCTGACGTCGCTCCTCGCCCAGAGCGATGACAACGCCGGCGTCTGGCGCCTCGGCGACGAAGGCGCGGCGTTCTATCAGATGGCGCTCAACGCCTATGGCGCGCGCGGCAAGACCGGCGACGACGTTCATGAGATCGGCCTTGAGGAAGTCGCGCGCAATCACGGCGAAATGGACGGCCTTCTCAAAGCCGAGGGCTTCGAGGCCGGCCCCATCGGCGAACGCATGCAGAAGCTCGCGGCGCTCGAGGACAATGTCTATCCCAACACGGATGAAGGCCGCGAGGCGCTTCTGCAGTCCCTGCGCGGACAGGTCGGCGAGATCCTGGAGATCGCGCCGCAATGGTTCGAGCGCCTGCCGCCGCAGGACGTCGAGGTGCGCCGCATCCCCGTTTACGAACAGGATTCCTCGCCAGGGGGCTACTATTCCGGTCCGTCGCTCGACGGCGCGCGCCCCGGCATCTACTGGATCAACCTGAAAGACACGGCCGACAATCCGAAGCACAGCCTGAAAACCCTCACCTTCCATGAGGCGGTGCCGGGTCACCACTTCTCGATCTCCTATCAGCAGTCGAACCCAAACCTGCCTCTGATGCGCAAGATGCTGAGCTATTCCCAGTTCGAAGAGGGCTGGGCGCTTTATGCGGAGAAGCTCGCCAAGGAGATGGGGATGTACGTCGGCGACCGGCGCGGCGACCTCGGCCGTCTGCAAGCGGAGCTTTTCCGCGCCGCGCGCCTCGTCGTCGACACCGGGCTCCACGCCAAGAAATGGAGCCGTCAGCAGGCGATCGACTATATGGTCGACGCCACCGGCGAGAGCCGGGCGAGCGTCACCCGCGAAGTCGAGCGCTACGCCGCGGTGCCGGGCCAGGCGTGCGCCTACAAACTCGGCATGCTGGCGTTCGACGACATGCGCGCCAAGGCCGAAGCCGAACTCGGGGACCGTTTCGACATCAAAGGCTTCCACGAGACGATCCTCACCACCGGCTCCGCGCCGATCGAGGTCGTCGCAGCCCGCGTCGACGACTGGATCGCGACGCAGTGACCTTTTGCGCGCGACGCTTTGTCGTGGCGCTTGCAATACTTTCGGCGGTTTGCGCCCATGCGCAGGATAGTCCACAGGCTGCCGACGGCGGCGCAGAGGCGTCTGGCGTCACCGCATGTGATGAGCTCCGCAGCTTCGGCGTGCCGATTGATATGTGCGATACTGCCGACGAAACCGTTCCGTTGACGTCGACAGAGCTTAACTCGTCGCCGTTCGAACTTGTGACGGCGTCAGGCGCCGACGCTTGCGCGGCGCTGGAAGAACTCAATTCCGCGAAAGGCGTCGCCGCCGTTATCGGCGACGCCGCAGACGTAAGGCGACTAGGGGTATTGGCGTCGGAGAACGGGAGGCGCGTCGATCGCCGCGATACGGCCGCAATCCTGCGTCAGGCCGCGACGTTGCGCCACCCGCAAAGTCTTTATACGCATAATAAGTCGACTGAAGCGACGTTTGCCGAGCTCCGAACTCGCGATCCTATATACGACGAAAGGATCCGAGCTTTTGAGGAAGCCGTCGGCGTCTCTTTGGCGGATCCGGCGCCGCCCATCGGCGCGTGGCCAGACGATGCGCCAACCACGCCGGGATCGCACAACGTCGCCGAAGCTGGCGAATTGTGCGCATTGAGCCTAACCGTCGCGCGCGCCGGGCGGACCGGCGATCCAAAAAAGACCGTCTACATTGGCGTGTTCGCTACGGACGACTGGACGGAAATCCCCGCTCGCCTCGCTTACGGCGACTGGAACGCCAATCCGCCAGCTGAGCACCACGTAGCGGCCCTTCGCGCTTGGCGTGATCGATTTGGCGCTCGGCTGATCGGAGTAAACGCCGACACACTCAACGTCATCGTCGAAAAAACGCCGCAGAACAAAGACGATGCGCTTGCTCTGGCCCATGAGCAATACGCTTATGCGCCCGACATTGTCGACCAAGGCGTTGGTTCTATCTCGCATCTCGCAGCTGGGCTCATGCAAACGCGCAGCTGGTACTTTTGGTGGGACTAACGCCAAGCGGCCCGCTTCAGAACCGCGTCGGGCCGACAGGCGAGATCGTCGCCTGCTCGGCTCGCGGCGCGCTGATGGGCAATCGCGGCGGGCGGCTGCATGACCCGAAGACGAAACGCCTGACGCGGCGTCGCTGGGCCTCCAAGCGGTGGATCTCTTGCGTCCTCGACTTCAAGGGCCGCCATCGCGAGGTCATGGGCCCTGGGTATACGGAGCTCTTCTTTCTCGACGAAGCGACGGCGCTCGCCGCCGGCCATCGGCCGTGCTTCGAGAGCCGTCGCGCCGACGCGATCGCTTTCGCCGCCGCCTGGGCCTTGGCGCGAGGACGCTATGGGCCGGCAAAAGCCGACTAAATCGACGCAATCCTGCATAAATAGCGCTTCACCCCGATCTTCGCGCGCCCCACGGCGCGCCTCGCCGACCTGCCCGCCGGCGCCATGGCGCTCGTCGCCGGCGCGCCGGGACGCGTCGCCGACGGCGCCTTTCAGCGATGGCGCTTCGACGGCTACGGCGCGACGCGACCACTCAGCGACGTTGAAGGGACCGTCCTCACGCCGCCGTCGATCCTTGACGCCTTGCGCGCCGGCTACCGCGTCCGCCCGGCGGCGCGTTAACGCGTCGAGCGACACGGGCGCCGTTCACTCGTCAAGGCGCGGCGCGTCCGCGGACCGCTTGGCCCAGATCCGTAAGCGCCGGCGTTCGAGCGCGACGTCGATGCGGGCGATGAGGCGCTCCGACGCCTCGACATTGCGCCCGCGACGGATCGCCCGGGTCGCCAGGGCGCGTTGACCCAGAAGCTCGCGAAACGAAAAACAGTCAAGATCCGCCATGGTGACGGAGACTAACCCGCGATGCCGAAAACCGCGCCAACGCAAATCGTCTGGTTCAAACGCGACCTCCGGGCCGTCGACCATGAACCGCTCGCCCGCGCCGCGGCCGCCGGGCCGGTGATCCCGCTTTACGTCGCCGAGCCCGAACTCTGGCGCCAGCCCGACGCGTCCGGTCGTCAGTGGGCGTTCATCGCTGAGACGCTTGGCGAGCTCGACCGCGATCTGACGCGGCTCGGCGCGCCGCTCGTCGTGCGCGTCGGCGACGCGGTCGACGTCCTCGACGATTTGACCCGAGCGCATGGCGCCGCCGGTTTGTGGTCGCACGAGGAGACCGGCAACGGCTGGACCTACGATCGCGACAAGCGCGTCGCGGCATGGGCCCGGCGCGCCGGGCTTCCGTGGACGCAGACGCCCCAGGGCGGCGTCGTCCGCCGCCTGAAGACGCGGGATGGCTGGGCGCGGGAGTGGGACGCCTTCATGGGCCGGGACCTCGTCGCCGAACCCGCACTGACGCCCGTTCGCGGCGTCTCGTCGAAAGGCGTTCCCGACGCCCGCGCGCTCGGGCTCTCCGACGATCCGTGCCCCGATCGCCAGCCCGGCGGACGGGACGCAGGGCTCTACTGTCTGCGGACGTTTCTCGACGAACGCGGCGAGCCCTATCGGCGGGCGATGTCGGCGCCGGAGCCCGGCGCGCGCCACTGCTCGCGGCTTAGTCCTTATCTCGCCTTCGGCGCGGTCTCCATGCGCGAGACGGCGCAAGCGACGTGGACGCGCCAGCGCGAGTTGAAGCGCCGGGCCGCGGGCGGAGCGAACGTCGGCGCCTGGCGCGGTTCGATGGTCTCGTTCAGCGGGCGGCTCCACTGGCGCCACCACTTCATGCAGAAGCTCGAGGACGAACCGCGCCTCGAATTCGAAAATCTGCATCCGGCCTATGACGGCATGCGGCCGGCGACGCCCGACCGCGAGCGGCTCAACGCATGGGCGACGGGCGAGACGGGCCTTCCTTTCGTCGACGCCTGCATGCGTTGTCTCGCAGCGACGGGCTGGATGAACTTCCGCATGCGGGCGATGCTGATGGCGGTTGCAAGCTATCATCTCTGGCTGCCCTGGCGGGCGAGCGGCGAGGTTCTGGCGCGTCTCTTCACCGACTACGAACCGGGCATCCACTGGCCGCAAACGCAGATGCAGTCGGGCACGACGGGGATCAACACGGTGCGGATCTATAACCCCGTGAAACAGGGCGCCGACCAGGACCCGACGGGCGCGTTCACGCGCGCCTGGGTTCCGGAACTCGCCGCGGTTCCGGACAAGCTGCTGCAAACGCCATGGAAATGGGGCGACGCGTCGTCCCTCCTCGGAAAAGCCTATCCGGTCCCGATCGTCGAACCGATCGCCGCGGCGCGAGAGGCGAAGGAGCGCGTCTACGCCGTGCGGCGCGGGTCGGCGTACCGGAAGGGCGCCGACGCGATCCAGGAGAAACACGGCAGCCGAAAGAGCGGCATGCCGATGACCGGCGCCCGCAGCGCGCGGCGCGGCGCCAAAGCCGGGAAGACGACGAAGCGACAGTTATCGTTCGACGTCTGACCGAACGCCGATCACCCCGCCAGATCGCTCGCCGCGACCGGCCTCGTCAACACCGCTTCGAACGCCGCCCACGGATCGTCGCCCGCAGCAACCGCGCGTTCAACGTAGGCCTCGACGAGGTCGCGACCGAGATTGTAGTTGATGACGTAGCCGCGATAGGTCTCGATGAAGCTGAGGCTCTTCTCGGCGCGTTCGCGCGAGACCAGGCTGTACTTCATCAACGTCGCCACCGCGGTATCGGCGTCCATGCGGCCGTCGAGATATTCGCGGGCCACGTGGTTCCGCGCATGCGACAGGCGGCGGCGCGCTTTGTTGAGCGCCGCGAGGTCGTCCGCGGCCGCCGGATCGAGCCCGGCCAGCGGAAACAGAACGTCGCGCTCGAACGCCGTCTTTTCCTCGTCGGAAAAAGCGAGCTCGATCCCGTAGTTCGCCGATCCCTCGAGGATCAACGCCTGGGGACTGAACAGCGGAAAGATCGCGTACTCCGACCACCCGTTGGCGTTCAGAAAGTTCTTCTCGGCAAGGACGTTCCACGTATGGTGGCCGGGATAGCCCTCGTGGCAGCCGAGATCGACCGCGCGGTCGATTATCACCGGAAGATCAGTGTTCACCTCGATAAGGCTTTCATAGCCGCCCTGATACCAGTTGTAGCCGCCCCAAGGCTTGTCAGTGACGTATCCGACACGGAACGTCTCGTCCTGGGGCAGATCGTATCGGGCGAGCGTGCGTTTGCGGCATTCGGCGATCGCAGCGTCGAAAACCGCCGACAGGCGGTCGCCGGGAATGGCGAGGCTCTCGCGAAACGCGCTGACGCGGCCGCTAAGCGCGCCCTCGCCCGGCAACAGCGCCTCGATCGCTTCAAGCGCGGCGTCGAACTCAGCGAGGTCGTAGGAAGGCGCGACGGCGTCATAGAGAAGCCGCGTCTCCTCGTCGAACGACAACGTCTCGCCCTGCGCCATTCGGATACGCGCATGCGCCGCGACGATCTGTTTACGCAGCATCGCGGCGCGCGCGTCCGGCCTCTCATGCGGCTGCGCGTCGAGCGCCGCAAGAAGGCGTTCCGCCTCCGCCCTCAGCGCGTCGAGCGTCGGGGCCGACGCCTCGACGTCGGCGCGCAGCGCCGGATCGCCCTGATAGGCGTCGACATAGTTCTCGTCGTGCAGACCGAGCCCGAGCCCGAGACGGACGAACGCGTCGGCGACGGCGTCGACCGGAACGGGTTCGCGCGCGACGCCTTCCGTAGACGGCGCTTCGGCGGGCGCAGCCCGTTCGCCGCATGCGCCAAGCGCCAGCACCGCGCTGACGACGATAAATACGATCCGCATGTCCGGGCGCTCCGTTCGTCGAAAACGCAGGAGCATCCGCCGATCGCCGGCCGGGGTCAAACGTCGGTCACATTATCCCAGAAGGCGCGAGCTTTCTTGAAGAACCCGCGGGACTGAGGACAGGCGTCCTCGCCGCCCTCGGCGCAGAACTCGCGCAGGAGCTCTTTTTGGCGCGCCGTGAGGCCGACGGGGGTTTCGACGCCGATCTCGAAGAACATGTCGCCGCGGCCCTTTTGGTTGAGCCGCGTCATGCCCTTGCCGCGCACCCGGAAACGCTTCGACGTCTGCGTGCCCTCGGGGACCGAGATCTTGACGCGCCCGCCGTCGATGGGCGGCGCTTCAACGTCGCCGCCGAGCGCGGCCGTGGTCATCGGCACGGGCACGGCGCAATAAAGATCGGCGCCATCGCGTTCGAAAATCTCATTGTCCGTAATCTGAACGAAAATATAAAGATCGCCTTCCGGTCCGCCGCGCGGGCCCGCCTCGCCCTCGCCGGCGAGGCGGATGCGCGTGCCGCTCTCTATGCCCGCAGGAATGTCGACCGACAGCGTGCGCTCCTTGCGCACCCGGCCCTGGCCGCCGCAATCGGCGCACGGATCGCTGATAACCCGCCCTTCGCCGCCGCAGTCGGGGCAATGGCGCTCCATCGTGAAGAAGCCTTGGGTGAAGCGCACGCGGCCGGCGCCGCGGCAGGTCTGACAGGTCGTCGGCCCCGCGCCTGGTTTGGCGCCGGAGCCGTCGCAGGTCTCGCAAGCGACGGAGCCCGGCACCGTGATCGTCGCTTTCTTGCCGGCGAAGGCGTCGCTGAGCGAGATGTCGAGCCCATATTTCAGGTCCGCGCCGCGGCCCGGCCCGCGTCCGCGGTCGCTGCGCCCGCCCATAAAGTCGCTGAAGAGATCTTCGAAAATGTCGGAGAAGCCGCCGGCGCCGCTGAAGCCTCCGCCGAAGCCGCCGCCGGCGCCGTTCTGAAAGCCGCCGTTTTGAAAGGCGTCATGGCCGAACCGGTCGTAGGCCGCCCGTTTTTGCGGGTCGGACAGTACCTCGTAGGCTTCGTTGAGCTCTTTGAACTTTTGCTCGGCCGACGGATCGTCCTGGTTGCGGTCCGGATGATGCTGCATCGCCATTTTGCGGAACGCGGCTTTGACGGCCGCGTCGTCCGCATCGCGGCCGACCCCGAGCGTTGAGTAATAGTCCCGCGACATTCGCCGACCTAACGTTCGTGCAAGGCGCTCGCGCACCGCTTAGGCGGCGCGAGCGCTTCCGTCACTGCACGATTTTTGTGTTATCGGACGTAAGATCAAGGCCCGCCGAAATGAAGGCCCCCCGCACGCGTGCGCGGGGGCCAAGGGCGTGCGCTTAGTCTTTCTTCTCGCCGTCGACTTCTTCGAAGTCGGCGTCGACGACGTCGTCGGCCTTGCCGGCCGCCTCGGCGTCGGCGGCGGCGTCAGCGGCCGCGGCTTCGTCGCCCGAGGCGGCGTTCGCTTTGTACATCGCCTCGCCGAGCTTCATCGACGCCTGGACGAGCGCCTGCGTGCCCGCGACGACGTCGTCCGCCTTGGCGTCCTCTTTGCCGAGGACGTCGCGCAGCGACGCGATCGCGTCCTCAATGTCGCGACGCTCGTCAGCGGAGATCTTGTCGCCGTGCTCCGACAACGCTTTTTCGGTCTGATGCACCGAGGCTTCGGCGTTGTTCCGCGCTTCGACGAGCGAGCGGCGCTCCTTGTCGGCTTCGGCGTTGGCCTCCGCGTCCTTGACCATTTTCTCGATGTCGCCGTCGGACAGTCCTCCCGACGCCTGGATGCGGATCGACTGGACTTTGTTCGTCGCTTTATCTTTTGCCGAGACGTGGACGATGCCGTTGGCGTCGATGTCGAACGTCACCTCGATTTGCGGCACGCCGCGCGGCGCCGGCGGAATGCCGACAAGGTCGAACTGACCGAGCAGCTTGTTGTCCGCCGCCATTTCGCGCTCGCCCTGGAAGACCCGGATGGTCACCGCCGACTGATTGTCCTCGGCGGTCGAGAAGACCTGGCTCTTTTTCGTCGGGATCGTCGTGTTGCGCTCAATAAGGCGCGTGAAGACGCCGCCAAGCGTCTCGATGCCGAGCGACAGCGGCGTCACGTCGAGCAGGAGCACGTCCTTGACGTCGCCCTGGAGAACGCCCGCCTGAATCGCCGCGCCGAGAGCAACGACCTCGTCGGGGTTGACGCCCTTATGCGGGTCGCGGCCAAAAAACTGCGTTACCGTCTCCTGGACTTTCGGCATGCGCGTCATGCCGCCGACGAGAATGACGTCTTCAATGTCGCCGGCGGAGAGGCCGGCGTCTTTCAACGCCGCTTTGCACGGCTCGACCGTGCGCTTGACGAGATCGTCGACAAGGCTCTCGAACTTCGCGCGCGTCAGCTTGGTGTTGAGGTGCTTCGGACCGGTCTGGTCGGCCGTGATGAACGGCAGGTTGACCTCGTATTGGCTCGTCGAGGACAGCTCTTTCTTGGCTTTCTCCGCCTCTTCCTTCAGTCGCTGAAGCGCGAGCTTGTCCTTGCGCAGATCGATGCCGTTCTCTTTCTTGAATTCGTCCGCAAGGAAATCGACGATGCGCAAGTCGAAGTCTTCGCCGCCGAGGAACGTGTCGCCGTTCGTCGCCAAGACCTCGAAGACGCCGTCGCCGATTTCGAGAATGGAAATATCGAACGTGCCGCCGCCGAGGTCGTAGACGGCGATCTTGCGGCCGTCTTTCTTCTCGAGGCCGTAGGCGAGGGCTGCAGCCGTCGGCTCGTTGATGATGCGCAGGACTTCAAGGCCGGCGATCTTGCCGGCGTCCTTGGTCGCCTGGCGCTGGGCGTCGTTGAAATAGGCGGGGACGGTGATGACGGCCTGCGTCACCTGCTCGCCGAGATAGGCTTCGGCGGTCTCTTTCATCTTCTGAAGGACGAAAGCCGAGATTTGCGACGGGGCCAACTTTTCGCCGCGGCTCTCCACCCACGCGTCGCCGTTCTCGGCCTTGACGATTTCGTAGGGCACCATGTTGCGGTCTTTTTCGACCGTCGGGTCGGCGAAGGTGCGGCCGATAAGGCGTTTGATCGCGAAGAACGTGTTTTCGGGGTTGGTGACGGCCTGGCGTTTCGCCGGCTGGCCGATGAGGCGCTCGCCATCCTCGGCGAAGGCGACGACCGACGGCGTCGTACGCGCGCCTTCGGCGTTTTCGATCACCTTCGGCTCTTTGCCGTCCATCACCGCGACGCAGGAGTTCGTCGTGCCGAGGTCGATCCCGATTACTTTGCCCATTCTTCTTTCTCTCCGTCACCCGGCCTCGCCGCGCGGGCGTCGAGCCGGGGCCCGTCTCCGCGTGCGGCGACTAACCTATGAATTCTTTTCGTTCCGACGCCGTTTCGCGGTCGATGCGTCCGACGCGGAGCGGATATAGTTAGCCGCACCCCCTCTGCAACCCGAGCGAGCCGCAAGGCGCGCGGCGCGAACCGGGCGGACGAGCCCGATCGCCCGCGCCGGGCGGTGTAAGGTTAAATTGGTGAACGCGCGGTCAACGCGCGCCGAGCCCCGGCGTCCGCGACCGCAGGAAGCGCCAGGCGCCGGGAGCGTCACGGGGGCGGGCGCTTCACGGGGCGTCGCGCGCGACGCGGAAGCCGGTGGCGAAATCCCGCGTCGTCGCCGGCAGCGCCCGTCGGTACGCGGACCGCAGGCGCCACGCGCCGACGTTCCACGCCCCGCCCTTGGCGACGCGACGCCCGCAATCGCCGGCGGGCGACGGCCGACCGTCGGCCGGCGCATTCCCATGGTCGCCGGTCCAACAGTCGGCCGTCCATTCGCGGACGTTTCCGTGGACGTCGTGAAGGCCGAAGGCGTTCGCCGGAAAGCTGCCCGCCGGCGTCGTGCGCTTGCGATAGTCGCCCTTCTCGCCGGCGTAAGGGTAAGCGCCGTTATAGTTCGCCTGGTCCGTCGAGACCCCGCGGCCGAAGGCGAACGGCCCCGCCGAGCCGGCGCGTGCGGCGTACTCCCACTCCGCCTCGCTCGGCAGCCGATAGGCCTCGCCCGTTTTGGCGCTGAGCCAGCGGACGTAATCGAGCGCGTCCGCGTGCGAGACGTTGATCACGGGCCGCGCGCCGCGTCCCCAACCGGGCTCGGGCGGCGCGTAGCCGCCGCAACCGCCGTCGGCGACGCACGCGCCCCATTCCTCGAACGTGACTTCGCGAACGCCGATCGCGAACGGCGCGGCGAACGTCACCGTCTTCTGCGGCCCCTCATTGGCGTCGCGGACCGCCTCGCCCGGCGGGGAGCCGAACGCGAACGAGCCCGGCGGCGCCAGCGTAAGCGGCGGACACGACGGACAGTCTCGAATAAGCCCGTCGGCCGCGGCCGCCGCCGCGTCGACGTCCCCGGTCGGCGCTTCAGCCGCCTGCGGGTCCGACGGCGACGCGCTTAGCACGGCCAGGCGCGTGGGCGACAAGGACGGCGCTGTCGCGCCGAACGGCCCGCCAGCTGTAACAGGACCGCCGTCGTCGGTTGGCGCGTCGCCCTGCGTCGCGGCCCAAGCCAACTGTGCGATCGGATCCTCGTCGCCCGGCCGACCGGCTCCGTCGACCGCCCCCGCGCTGCCCGCCCCCACTTCGCCCGTCGCAGCGGCGGCCGGCCCAGCGGCGGCCGCCGGAACGTCCGTCGTCGGGTTCGCCGAAAAGGCCTCCGGCGTCGTTTGGTCGGATCGTTCATTCTGGGGCTCGACCGGCGTCACCGTCGCAATGATCGCCGGCTCGTCTTCGACGGGCGGCGCGCGCGTCGGCGCGTTCCCTTGAACCGCCGTCGCGTTGGCGACCGGCGCGGCCTCATCGGCGGGCCGCGGCGCGGCGAAGTTCGCGACGACCGCGCCGGCGAGGGCGGCGAGCACGATGACGCCGACGCCGGCCGCGGCGGCGCTCAGGCGCGGCGTGCGGCGCGCCTGCGCG
>JBHJHE010000055.1:0-5291 GCA_050331095.1 Parvularculaceae bacterium | reverse complement strand
TGGCCTCCGCCTTCGGAGGGCGGCGCTCTATCCAGCTGAGCTACGGGTGCATACCGTTCGCGAGATGCTTACGCCATGCTTACGCGAGATTTTCGTCGGCATGAAGAGCGAACCCGACATCCGCTCAAGCCGTTGTTTAGTCACTTCTTTCTTCCAGCACCTTTCGCAATCGCCAGACTTGACATCCGCCTTCGGAGGGCAGCGCTCTATCCAGCTGAGCTACGGGTCCCGGTTGTCTCAACGGCTACGCCATTGCGCGCGGGCGAGCAACCGGTCGCGGCGGGCGTTGCCGTTCGCATCGGCGTTCGGCACTCTTCGATATCGCATCCGACCAAGGGAGTTCGGTTCGATTTTAAGACGCACAGCTCTTTTCGCGTTTGTCGCGCTCCTCTGCGCGCTGGCGACGCCCGCGGCGGCGGCTAAAGCCGCTGACGACGCGCGCGAAGCCGGGCCGCCGATCTGGCGCGTGCGCGGCGACGTCGGCGAAGCGGTCGTCGTCGCATCGCTCCACATCGCGCCCGCCGACGACGGCTGGCGCTCGCGAGCCCTCGCCCGCGTCGTCGACGGGGCCGACGCCATCTGGCTCGACGCTCGCCCGCCCGATGAAGCCGACCAGGCGGCGACGGCGCGGATCTTCGAGACCCGCGGGGTCGTGCCGGCCGGAGCGTCGCTCGTCGACGCGATCGGCGAACCGGCCGCGGCGACGCTTCAGGCGGCGGCCCTCGCCCGCGGCTTCGACGCGGCCCCGCTCGCCGACATGAAACCCTGGCGGGCCTACCTAACGCTCACCGTGCGCCAGATGATCGCCGACGGCTATGCGCCCGGCGCGGGGCTCGACGCGGCCCTGCGCGCCGAAGCCGCCGCGCGCGGCCGGGCGCTGCGGTTTTTCGGCGGCGTCGAGGGCCAGCTCGACGTCTTCGCCGGGCTCGCGCCGGACGCCGCCGCGGCCCTTGCGCGCTGGCGCATCGACAGCCTTGCGCGCGAGGGCGCCCTTGACGACGTCGTCGCGGCCTGGACCTCGGGCGACCTCGCGGCCATCGACGCGGCGCTCAACGCGCCGATGCGCGAAGCGGCGCCGGCGGCGTTCGACGCGATCGTCATGTCACGGAACGAGATGTGGGTGACGCGCATCGCCGACGTCGCCGACGACGCGATCCGCGCGCTCGTCGTCGTTCCGTCCGAACACCTCGTGGGCCCGGGGTCGGCGATCGACATCCTGCGCGCTGAGGGCTTCGAAGTCGAACGCCTCGATGCGCCGCCGACGACGGACGACAAAGCGAAACGCAAAAAGAAGAAGCGGAAGAAATGACGTTGACGAACGAAACTGGCGCGCGCGGACGCCGTGCAGCAGCGGCGCGTCTGGCGGCGCTCCTCGCCACGGCCTGCGACGACGCGACGACCGCGGTGGCGACGGCTGTGACGGAAACGAACGACGCCGCCGCAACGGCCGCCGAAACGATTGACCCGCGCGCGACAGGGCTCCTCGCCGAACCGATGACCGCCGTCGCCGCAGCGCTCGCCAGCGGCGAGACGACGTCCGAAACGCTGACGCGCGCCTATCTCGATCGCATCGAGCGCGTCGACCGCTCCGGCCCGACCTTGCGCAGCGTCCTCGCCGTCAATCCGGACGCCCTCGACGCCGCGCGCGCGAGCGACGCCCGCCGCAAGGCGGGCGAGGCGCTTGGCCCGCTCGACGGCGTCCCCATACTGATCAAAGACAATATCGAAACGCTGGACCCGATGGCGACGACCGCAGGCGCCTTGGCGCTCGCCGAGAACGTCGTCGAACGCGACGCGCCCCTCGTCGCGGGACTGCGGGCCGCCGGCGTCGTCATCCTGGGCAAGACGAACCTCAGCCAATGGGCGAATTTCCGTTCCGAGCATTCAATGAGCGGCTGGTCGGCGCTCGGCGGCCAGACGCGCAATCCTTATGCGCTCGACCGGAACCCTTGCGGCTCGAGTTCCGGCTCCGGCGTGGCGATCGCCGCGTCCCTCGCCGCGGCGGCCATCGGCACGGAGACGAACGGCTCGATCACGTGTCCTTCGCGCGTCAACGGGCTTGTGGGCTTCAAACCCACCGTCGGCGTCGTCGGCCAGGACGGCGTGATCCCGATCTCCGCCTCGCAGGACACCGCCGGGCCGATGACCAAAACCGTCGCCGACGCAGCGGCGCTCATGAACGCGATGCAGACGCAAGAGCCGCGCACGGATTTCGTCGCCGCGCTTGAGGGCGCGAGCCTCGACGGCGCGCGCATCGGGGTCATGCGCTTCGCGCAAGGCGAGCACCCTGGCGTGCGGCCGATCTTCGACGCCGCCTTGCAGGCGCTCGAAGCCGCCGGCGCCGTCCTCGTCGACATTGACGACCACAAAACGCCGGATGGTTTCTGGCCGAAATCTTTCCTGGTGCTGAAATATGAGTTCAAGGCGGGCCTCGACGCCTATCTCGCCGACGCCGCGCCCGCCGTCGAAGCACGGTCGCTCGCCGACGTCATCGCCTTCAACCGCGACAACGCCGACGTCGAGCTTAGCCTTTTCGGCCAGGACATTCTGGAAGCCTCCGAGGGGCTCGGCGGTCTCGACGCGCAAGAGTATCTCGACGCGCGCGCCTTCGTTCAAAAAGCGACGCGCGAGGACGGGAGCGATCGGCTGCTCGCTGAGGCCGACGTCGATGCGCTCGTCGCGCCGTCGGGCGCGCCGGCGAGCCGCATCGACCCGGTGAACGGCGACGTCTGGGCGTCGGGCGGCGGCGCCGGCTGGATGGCGGCCGTCGCCGGCTATCCCCACGTCACCGTTCCGATAGGGACGTTCCGTGGCCTGCCGGTCGGGATTTCGTTCATGGCGGGCGCGGGGGCCGACGCCGACGTCTTGCGCATCGGCCACGCCTTCGAACAGGTTTTCGACGCGCGCCTGCCGCCGGCCTATCTCGAGACGATCGAAGACCTGCCCGAGATCGCCGGGGCGATGGCGCCCGCGCAATGACGGGCGCGTTCGACGACGTTCAAACGCCGAGCCTCGTCCTCGACGTCGACCGCCTCAAACGCAACATCGCGCGCGGACGCGCCCGCGCCGACGCGCTCGGCGTGCGGCTGCGCCCGCACTTGAAGACCTGCAAATCCGTCGACGTCGCGCGCCTCCTCGTCGGCGACGACGCCATCGCCGCCGTCTCGACCCTCGCCGAGGCGAAGGCGTTCATCGAAGCCGGCGTTCGCCGTCTGCGGATCACCGCGCCCTTCGCTCCCAACAAAGCGGCCGTCGTCGCGCCCTGGGTCGCCGACGGCGTCGACTTCGAGATCCTGCTTGACGATCCGGCGAGCGCCGCGGCCGTCGCAGACGCCGCCGAACGCGCAGGCGCGACGATCGCCGCCCTCATCGAGATCGACGTCGACGGCGCGCGCGGCGGCGTCAGGGCGGACGATCCGCGCTTCGCCGCGCTGCTCGAGACGATCCGCACACGGCCCGGGCTCGATTTCGCCGGCCTTTACGTCTACGGCGGCGCGACCTACGGGCTCGTCGACCGCGCCGCGCGGGTCAAACGCATCGAGACGCTGCGCGCGGCGGGCGCCGGGCTCGCCGCTTCTTTACGGGCGGACGGGATCGACTGCCGCACCGTCGGGATCGGCGGATCGCCGGTTCTCGCCGCCGCGCCGAGCCTCGAAGGCTTCACCGAAGCCTGCGCCGGCGTCTTCGTCTTCCAGGACCTCGCCCAGTGCGCCGTCGGCGTCGCGGCGCTCGACGACGTCGCCGTCGACGTCCTCGCGACGGTCGCCCAGCACAAGCCCGACGCCGGCGCGCTCTTTGTCGACGCCGGCGGCCTCGCCCTTTCCTGCGACCGCAGCACCGCCGCCTACGACGTCGACCAGGGCTACGGCCTCGTCTGCGACGTAGAAGGAACGCCCGTTGGCGACGGAGACGTGGTCGTCGCGAGCGTCAGCCAGGAGCACGGCCGCGTCGCCCGCCGCGACGGCTCGCCCCCGCCCTTCTACGTCATGCCCGTCGGCGCGACGGTCCGCATCCTGCCGAACCACGCCTGCATGACCGCAGCAGCGTATGAAGACTATCTCCTTGTCGAGAACGGCGCGCCGACAGGCGCCCGCTGGCCGCGGGGCAATGGATGGGCCGCCTAGGGATTGGGTTTTTGCGTTGAGAGGCGATCGTACGATCGGGATGACGGGCGTTCGTCGGAATTACGTACTGAGAGACCGAACAATTGATCGCCGACCTTGAGAGTCGCAATGAGGGCCGGCCGGCTTCTGACAGGTGTTCGCATGGGAAAGTCGACGGTCTTTGATCGGATCAAGCGAGAGTTGCTAAGCCTCGTTCAATCGATCCCGAACGGCAAGGTCGCCGAGCTTTCGAACGTCAGCGCGGCCCTGAACGTCCCGCCAAGGCACGTCGCCTATATAATCTCGCAGTTGACGGAAGACGAGCAAGACATGGTCGGTTGGCACCGCGTCGTTCCGACAGGCGGCAGGTTTCCGCCTCAAGCAAAGCGTTCAAGCCGCCATGCGAAGCAACTCACACTTCTTGCTGCGGAAGGCGTGTCGCTTGATCCAGCGGGCAAGGTCATGGACTTTGAAAGGCTCGTCGCTGAACTGCCCATCGAGAATGCATCAACGATATGGGCGGATGAGGTCGAATAGCGAAAAATAACCTACGCGCCCTTTTTCTTCATGTGTGGACGGCCTCCGTTTGGCAAGGGCAAAGTTGGCGATCTGACAGATTGGCTGGTGGCGGTCATGTGTCCGGCCTTTGAAAGCGCGGCATTATCGCCGCCGGCCCTGATGAAGTCCGCGGATTTGGTCCCATTCAGGTCATCGTGCTTCTGAGCACAGCGCCCCAATATAGCGGGTTCGCCAAATCCCGGTAATCAGCCGTCTGTCATCACCTCCGACGCCCACTGCCAAACTGCAAATCCGATCCGCGCCTAAGCTGCCAACGTTCCTGGCGCTCTATATGGTTCGCCCGATGTCAGAAGCGCCCATACGATCCTCGCCGTTTTGTTTGCGAGCGCGACGGCGGCAAGCTTCTGTGGTTTGCGCTCGCAGAGCTGACCGATCCACGGCATGGACTGAGGGTCTTTCCGGTGCACCCGGATCGCTGACAGAGCGCCGACCACGAGAAGCCTTCGAATGTATGGATCACCCTTCTTTGTGATCCGGCCAAGTCGGTCTTTGCCGCCCGATGAGTTCTGGCGCGGAACGAGGCCGAGCCAGGCGGACAGTTCTCTGCCTGATCGAAACAGGGAGGCGTCCGTCACCGTTGCGGCGATGGCGCTGGCGGTAACGGGGCCA
>JBHJHE010000054.1:0-32542 GCA_050331095.1 Parvularculaceae bacterium | reverse complement strand
GTCGCGCGCGTCGACGGCGCCTCAGCGCGGGGGCCCGGCGCGTTCGCCGAACGCGTGCGCTTTCTCTGGCTGACGCCGGCGCAGGATCGCTTGTTCCTCGAAGGGGCCGGCGAGCGGCGGCGGTTCCTCGACCGCATGGCGCTCGCCCGCGACGCCGCCCACGCGCGCGTTGCGTCGGACTATGAGACAGCGATGCGCGAACGCCAGCGGTTGCTGGAGGACGGGCCCCGCGAGGCGAGCTGGCTACAGGCCCTCGAGGCGCGCATGGCGGCGGCGGGCGTCGCCCTGGCCGCGGCGAGGCGGGAGACCGCGGCGAGCCTCGCCGCCGCGCAAAGCGCCGAGGGCGCCGTCGATCTCGACGCCTACGGATTTCCGCGCGCGGACGTCGCCCTCGCCGGCGACGTCGAAGCCGCGCTCGGCGAGGCGCCGGCCGACGCCGTGGAGGACGCGTTCCGCGCGCGGCTCCTCGCGCTTCGCCGACGCGACGCCGAGGCGGGGCGCTCGACCTACGGCCCCCACCGGACCGATCTGCGCGTCGCGCACCGGGCGAAGGGCCAGCCGGCGCGATTGTGTTCGACGGGCGAGCAAAAGGCGCTCCTCGTCGGGCTCGTTCTTGCGAACGCCCTGACGCTCGCGCGCGGCGCGGGCGCGCCCATCGTCGTCCTCCTCGACGAGATCGCGGCCCATCTCGACGCCGACCGCCGCGCGGCGCTTTACGACGTCATCGAAGCGACGGGCCTGCAGGCCTTCATGACGGGAACGGACAAAGACCTATTCGCCGCCTGGGGCGGACGCGCGCAAGGCTTCGCGATCGGCGACGGCGACGCGCGCGAGACCGCGCTCGGCGGCTGAACGAACGAATGACTGAAAGAAGCGAGACGATCCGATGACCGAAGAAACCGCGCGCGCGGACGGCGCGCCGAACGGCGAGGCCGATTACGGCGCCGGCTCGATCAAGGTCCTGAAGGGCCTCGACGCCGTGCGCAAGCGCCCCGGCATGTACATAGGCGACACCGACGACGGCTCGGGTCTGCACCACATGGTCTACGAGGTCGTCGACAACGCCATCGACGAGGCGCTCGCCGGGTATTGCGACGCCGTCGAAGTCGTTCTGAACGCGGACGGCTCGGCGACCGTGCGCGACAATGGCCGCGGCGTGCCGACGGAGATCCACCCCGAGGAGGGCGTCTCCGCGGCCCAGGTCATCATGACCCAGCTCCATGCCGGCGGGAAGTTCGACCAGAATTCCTACAAAGTCTCCGGCGGCCTTCACGGGGTCGGCGTGAGCGTCGTCAACGCCCTCTCCGAATGGCTCGAGCTGCGCATCCGGCGCGGCGGCGAGGAGCATTTCATGCGCTTCGCCCATGGCGAACCGGAGGCGCCCCTCGGCGTCGTCGGCAAGGCGGAAGAGACGGGAACGGAGGTCACGTTTTTGCCGTCGCCGAAAACGTTTTCGGCGACCGAGTTCGACTATGGCGTTCTCGAACACCGCCTGCGCGAGCTCGCCTTTTTGAACTCCGGCGTCGCGATCTCGCTCGCGGACGAGCGCCATGTCGAGACGAAAAAGACGGAGCTGAAATACGAGGGCGGATTGACCGCCTACGTCGCGTTTCTCGACAAATCGCGCCAGCCGCTGATCAGCGAGCCGATCGCCTTCTCTTTCGCGCGCGAAGGCGTCACCGTCGACGTCGCGATGCAGTGGAACGACGGCTACCACGAAAAGGTGCTCTGCTTCACCAACAACATCCCCCAGCGGGACGGGGGCACGCACCTCGCCGGCTTCCGCGCCGCGCTCACCCGCGTCGTCAACAAGTACGCGGAGGGGGGCGGCGTCGCGAAGAAAGAGAAAATCCAGCTCACCGGCGAAGACGCGCGTGAGGGGCTGACCTGCGTTCTTTCGGTGAAGGTCCCCGATCCAAAATTCAGCTCGCAGACGAAAGACAAGCTTGTCTCGTCGGAGGTTCGCCCGATCGTCGAGAGCGTCGTAGCCGAACGCCTCGGCGAATGGCTGGAGGAGCATCCGGCCGAGGCGAAAAAGCTCCTTACCAAGATCGCCGAGGCGGCGATGGCGCGCGAGGCCGCGCGCAAGGCCCGCGAACTGACGCGCCGCAAGTCCGCTCTCGACGTGGCGAGCCTGCCGGGCAAGCTCGCCGACTGCCAGGAGCGCGATCCGTCGAAGGCGGAGATCTTCATCGTCGAGGGCGATTCGGCCGGCGGCTCGGCGAAGCAGGCGCGCAACCGGGAGAACCAGGCGGTGCTGCCCTTGCGCGGCAAGATCCTCAATGTGGAGCGCGCCCGCTTCGACAAGATGCTTTCAAGCCAGGAGATCGGCACGCTGATCACGGCGCTCGGCGCCGGCATCGGCCGCGACGACTTCAACGCCGACAAGCTGCGCTACCACAAGATCATCATCATGACGGACGCCGACGTCGACGGTTCGCACATCCGCACGCTGCTGCTGACGTTCTTTTTCCGTCAGATGCCGGAGCTCATCCGCCGCGGACATCTCTACGTCGCCCAGCCGCCGCTCTACAAGATCACGCGCGGCAAGTCCGAGCGCTACCTCCTCGACGACGAGGCGCTGGAGAACCATCTTTACGCCGATGGCGCGGAGAACGCGGCGCTCGTTCTCGATGGCGGGGAGACCATTGTCGGGCGCGACCTTGAAGGCCTGATCGCCAAGGCGCGCCGCCTGCGCGCGGCGATCGCCCAGTTTCCGTCGCGCTTCGACCGCACGCTGATCGCCGAGGCGGCGCTCGCCGGCGCGCTGGCGCCGGCGCCGGAGGCGGCGGACGAGGCCGACGACGTCGCCGCGCGCATCGCCGAGCGGCTCAATCTCATCGCTGACGAGTTCGAGCGCAGCTGGCGCGGCGAAGCGGACGGCGAGGGCGGCTATCGCTTCGAGCGCGAGGTGCGCGGCGTCCTCGAAGGCGTCTACCTGACGCGGGAGTTGCTGAACTCGTCCGAGGCGCGCGCGGCGCAATCGATCGCCGTCGACCTCGCCGACGCGTTCAAGGGGTCGGCGACGTGGACGCGCGGCGAGAAGTCGGAGCGCGTTTTCGGACCTTTCAGCCTCCTGAACGTCGCCCGCGCGGCCGGCGAGAAGGGCGTCGCCGTGCAGCGCTATAAGGGCCTCGGCGAGATGAATCCGGATCAATTGTGGGAGACGACGCTCGACCACGACGCGCGCACGCTCCTGCAGGTGAAGATCACCGAAGCCGACGACGCGGACGAAATCTTCTCGCGCCTGATGGGCGACGTCGTCGAACCGCGCCGCGAATTCATCCAGGAGAACGCCCTCGCCGCCGAGCTCGACGTGTAGAGCCTGTCGCGGCAAAAGCGGATCGCCGGTTTTGCGGTTCGCAAGAAGGGCTCCGCGGATAGAGCGCTCTGGCAAAAGCGCCCTACTCCGATATCTCGTAGTCGAGCGTGTAAAAATGCGCCCCGCCGCGGATGTCGATCGTCATGGCGCCGCTGATCCCGCGCAGCTCGCCGGCGCCGGAGTCGGGCGCGATCTCGATGACGAGGCTCTGTTCGCCGTTCGCCACGACGCCGCGATGGGTCATCGCGAAGGCGCCGCGGCGGCCGTTCAGCACGCCTTCGAACCGCTCCGCCGCAACGTAAGCGGCCGAGGTCGGCGTCGGCGAAACGACGGTCAGCATCTGTCCCTCGGACTCGCCGGAAAGATCGCCCTCGAACGTTTTCGACAGGGCGATGCGCCCCATCGTGACGCCGTCGGCGGCGTTTTCCTCCTGGGGCGTCATCCGCACCGAGAACGCGCCTGAGGCTTTCTCCATGGCGGCGGCGTCCCCACAAAAAATAACGAACGTCAAGACGACGGCGATCTTGCGCATGATGCGAAGTCCTGTCTTCGGGCGCCGGCGGCGATTGGCGTCGAAAACCGCCTGGCGCCCGCACGCGACAGCCAAACGTACAGGGGAGGTCGTGGGACGCGCAATACGTATCCGCACCCTCACGGCGAGCGCGCCGCCAAGAGATCAATGGCGGCGGTCGACCGCCGCGAGATTTCGGCGGCGGCGCTTTGTCGGAAGACGAGTTCTACAAACAAGATTCGCGCTCCATATTTTCAACGCTGATGGATTGTGGAGATTTGATCTTGCAAACTGAAGCTCGCCGGCGCCGCCTGCGGAGGCGTCGCCGGTCAGTTGCGCCGCCTACGGCGCAAAGACCGCAAGAACCGCGCTTACGGTGACGAGCGAGACGGCCGTCGTCGTCGCGACGGCCGCGGCGACGGCGTTGGTTTCGACGTCGTAGGCGCTGGCGATGACGAACGATCCGACAGCGGACGGGACGAGCGTAAACAGCATAAGGGGGCCGAGCGCGTCGTCGCCGGCGACCCCGAGGAGCCGCGCGAAGGCGTAGGCGAGCGCCGGCAGCAACGCCATTTTGGCGACGACGACAAGCGCCACGGCGGGGCCGGCGTCGCGGACGGGCGGGAAACGCGTCGTCGCGAAGAAGACGCCAAGGGCGAAGAGCGCCGTCGGGCCCGCCGCGCGTCCGAGAATGGCGATGACGTCCGCGACCGGTCCGTCGAAGCCGAGGCGGAGGCGCGTCGCAAGGCCGCCCCAGGCGAGCCCGGCGATCATCGCCGCGACCAGCGGGTTCTTCAGCGCCCGGATGAGGGCGCCGCCGAGGGCGCGTCCGAACGACCCCGTCGCCGTCTGCGGGCGCGGCGCGATCAACGCCGCGCCGATCGATAGAACGCCGAGGCCTTCGACGAGCATCATTAGGACGAACGGCCGCGACCAGCCGTCCACGACAAGGGCGATCGGCAGGCCGATGAAGACGGCGTTGCCGAAACTCGCCGCAAGGGCCCGCGCGCCGGCGGCCTGCGGCGCGGCGCCCGCACGGCGCGAGAGGGCGTAAACACACAGGATGACGACGCCCGCCGCGAGGCCGTAAGCGGCGGCGGGTTTCAGGTCGCGCACGTCGACGTCGCCGACGCCGGCGGCGAGGCCGAAAAGCGCGGCCGGCATCGCGATGCGGAAGACGAACCGGTTCAGCGCCGCGCCGTCGTCGGCGGACGTCGCGCCGAACCGTCCGGCGGCGAGGCCGGCGGCGATCACGGCGAATACGGGCAGGGCGACGGCGAGAACGGCGGACATGGAGCGGCGAGCATGGAACGGCGGGCGTTAAACCGCGGGCGCTAAACCGCGGCATGGGCTTCGCCGTTCTATGGGCCGCGGCGGGTCCGCGCCTCAAGCGTCAAGCGGCGCGAAAGCGTCTTGATCGGTTGAAAGCGTCGGGCGGGCGACGGCCCGCCAGTCTCCCGGGGGCAGGGGGCCATGGTTACCGGAAAAAGCGCACCGGCCCACCCGACCCATGAACACTGACGACAGAGTTTGTCTCAAAGTTGGATGAAACAAGGCCTTTTGTGGCCCGAGCGCCCGGGCGGCCCCCGGCGCGCCCCGCGAGACGCCCCCGCGTCGCCGCGCCTCGGCCTTGCGCGGCGAGGCCGGGCCGCGTCACGATGGCGCTATGACAAGCATCGCCCGTTCGCCCGCGGCCGCGCGCCGCGCGCCCGAGCCCGTCGCCTTCACGAGGGCGGAGCTCGCCCGCATCATGGGGCTTTATGGCCAGTTCGTCGCGGCGGGGGACTGGCGCGACTACGCCATCGATCATCTCGCGGACGCGGCCGTGTTCTCGGTCTTTCGCCAGGCGAGCGAAGCGCCTCTTTACCGCATCGAGAAGCGTCCGGCGCTGGCGCGTCGCCAGGGGGCATGGGCGGTCTACGCCATGGGCGGGGCGATCCTGCGCCGCGGCCACGATCTCGCGCAGGTGTTGCGCGTCTTCGACCGCAAACGGCTGAAGCTGGCGGGCGACTGAGCCGCCGGTCCTAAAGCCGCTCTTCGTTGCCGAGGACCACGCCGCCATTGTTGCGCGGGCGTTCGTAGCCTTTGCATTCGAGATAGCCCTGGCGCCAGCCGGCGCGATTAGCGGGTTCGTTCTCGAAACGATACGCGTCGCGCGTGCGTTCGGTGGAGAAGCTCTTGCCCTCCTCCTGGCCGGTGGAGCAGCCGTCGCCGAAGCCGGCGGCGTAGCCCGGCTCCTCCGACAAAAGGCGGCCCTCCTCGGTGGCGCAGCCCATCGCGAGCGTCGCCGCGCCAACCGTCAACATCCGCCCGACCATCCGCGCCGTCGCTCGCACCATCGTTCTCAACGCCCCTTCGATTAACCTTGGCGATGATAGCAACGCCCGCCGCGCGCGTCTGCGGCGGATGGGACGGTCCGGCGATTTAATTGCCGGAAAGGATTGGGCCGCGGGGCCGTCGGCGGCGTTTCCCCTTGCGGCAACACGGCGTTAACGGGGCCGTCGTTAAGGTCGCGGCTCGTTAAGGATCCGATCGGGCGCGCGACGGCCGGGCTGAAAAGCGCCGGCGGCGCGTTGGAGCGCACGCGCTGGTGCGCACTCGTTGGAGCGCGTTAGGCCGCATGCTGGAACCCAACTCCGATAACCGACAGGGATCGCTCGGCGGCATCGACGACGACGAGCGCCGGTTCGCGGCGCTGCGCCTGCAGCTCGCCCGAACCTTGTGCGACATCGTCGTCCTGCCGGCGACGCGGATCTCCGCCAACGAACGCTCCCTCGCCGGCGACGTGCTGTTGCAGGTGCTCCAGGGCGTCGACGAGGCCGCGCGCATCGACGTCGCAACCCGCATCGCGCGGGTGCCGGAAAGCCCGCCGCCGCTCATGCGGTTCTTTCTGCTCGACGCGCCGGCCGTCGCGGAGACGCTGTTGAAACGCAACGCGCCCCTGCCGGCGGCGCTCTTGATCGAATGCGCGCGTCGGGGCGGGCCGGCCCACCGCCTCGCGGTCGCAAGCCGCACGGACCTGACGGCCGAGATCGTCGACGCGCTCATCGAATTCGACGAGCGCGACGTCATCCGCGCCGCCCTGCGACGCGACGACTATCACCTCTCGCCCCATGCGGTGGATGCGCTCGTCGCCCGTTCGGCGACCGATCGCGACCTGCAGATCGCGCTCATGCGCCGCCCGGAGCTCGAGCCCGCCCACGGCTTCCTCATGTTCTGGTGGATGGACGGCGAGCGCCGCAAACGCATCCTCACGCGTTTCGCGCTCAACCGGGCCGTCCTGCAGGACGGGATCGTCGATCTGTATCCGAAGCTTCGCGGGACGCGGCGGCCCGACCCGCTGGGGCGCGGCGCGCTGACGAGGCTCGACCCGCGCCACCGCCCGCGCGGCGTCGGCGGGGAGAGCGTCGGCCACGACGTTGTCCTGCGCACGCTCGCCGCGGCGCGGGAGAACGCGGGCGAAGAAATCGTCGAAGCGGTCAGTCTCGTCGCGGGCGTGTCGCGCGAGCTCGCCTCGCGGGCTTTGCGCGATCCGGGGGGCGAGCCTTTCGCAGTCATCGCCAAAAGCCTCGGCGCGCCGCGCGACGAGTTCTATCGTATGCTGACGGAACCCCTCTCCGCGAACGCCATGAGCCCGGCCGAGGCCGAAGCGCTGCTCGACGTTTTCGATTCCATGTCGCGGGACTACGCGCGCGCGATTTTGCGTTATTGGGACTGGAAGTCGAACCCTCGGGTCGCCAACATCGTCAGCATCATCGCCGCGCGCGACGAAGCGCTTATGGGCGCCATCGACGAATCCGAAGGCGTTTAAAGTCGCTTTAAAACGTTCGCGTCTAGCACGTCCCCGCGGTCGGGGGCGTTCATGCGTATTTTGGGCGCTCCTGACCCGACCCTCCGTAACGCCCATAAAATTTTAACTAAGTTCTCGGCTAATGCGCCCGATCGCTCTGGCGCGGTTTTAACGTCCGCGCGCGAACAGTACGCGCGTTACGTCTCGAGGCGGGTCGGCAGGCAGGTGGAGGTCGCATGGCGGCGACGATGCGGATTTTGGTCTTCGCCGCGCAGAAAGGCGGCGCGGGCAAAACAACGCTCGCCGGACACATCGCCGTCGAGGCCGAGCGCCAGGGCGCCGGGCCGGTCGCGCTGATTGACACCGACCCGCAGGGTTCGCTCGCGCGTTGGTGGAACGTGCGCCAGGACCCAACGCCGGCGTTCATCCAGTCCGTCTTCTCCAATCTCTTCCGCGACCTCGACCGCGCCCGCGACGAGGGCTTTCGGCTCGTCGTCATCGACACGCCGCCGGCGGTGACGCGCGCGATCTCCGAAGTCGTGGGCTTCGCCGATCTCGTCATCGCGCCGACCCGGCCGAGCCCGCACGACCTGCGCGCCGTCGGCCCGACGGTGGAGATCGCCAACGCCCGCGGCAAGCCGCTCATCTTCGTCGTCAACGGCGCCACCGCCAACGCGCGCATCACGTCGGAGGCGGCGATCGCCCTGTCGCAGCACGGCACCGTGGCCCCAAGCGTCATTCACCACCGCGTCGACTACGCCGCGAGCATGATCGACGGGCGCACGGTGATGGAGATCGACCCTGTCTGCCGGTCGGCGACGGAGCTCGGCGATCTGTGGGCCTACATCGACGGCCGCCTGCGCCGCGCCGACGGCGCCCAGCGCGCCGGCGACGACGCCGGGGGCTTCGGCCAGAGCAAAGTGTTCGGCCGCCGCGCGGCGCAATGAGCCGCGCCCGGGGCTTGCCCGCTCGCCGTTTCCGCGATTTCGCCATCGGCGCCGTCTCGGCGCCGTCGACCTTGAGGATCCGTTCGCATGGGCGCGCCCGACGCCATCGATAGGCCAGACGCCGCGCGCGGCGGCCCGCGTCGCCCGAGCGCCGACCGCGACCGCCTGCGCGCCCTGCGCGGCGGCGGCGAAGACGCCGGCGAGGCGCGCCGCGAGGTCGCCCGGGCGATGGCGATCTTCGCCAAGAAGGGCGAGGCCCTGCCGCTCGTCGACAAGAAGGGGGGCGCCGAAGCGCCCGAAGAGGTCGTCGCGGAGAACCGCTCGCGCCTCTCCGGGCTCGGCGTCATCAACGAGCGCAGCGACGAGGCGGGCTATCCGGCCAATCCGACGCCGGAGGAAGTCGCCGCTTTCGAGGCCGAACTCGCGGCGCTCTTCGGCGACCCGCAAACGGAGGACGACGCGCCGGCCGCCGTCAACGCCAAAGCCGACGTCGCCGCCGCCGCCGAGCCCGAGACGTCGGGCGGCGCGGTCCCATCGTTTCGGGCCGCGCCCGTCGCCGCCGCCCCGAACGCCGCCGCCCCGAAAGCCGCCTCGAACGCCGCCGAAAACCCCGTCGCGCCGCCGGCCGCCGCCCCGGCGGTAGATCTGTCCGGCGGGCTCGACCTGCCGGTCACGCTGCGGTTGCCCGCCGCCGACGTCCTCAGGTTGAAACTCGCCGCCGCGGTTCTGCGGGAAGGCGAGGCGGGCCTCGTCGCCAAGGCGCTCACCGCCTATTTCGACGCCCTTGGCGTCGACCGCTTCGACGACGCGTTCGGCGGCCGTTGAGCCCGCGGCGCGAGGCCGCGGTCCGGCGCGTCCCGGTTTCTGGTTGACGCAGCCGGACGCTGCGGATTCTTTGTTTTGAGCGCCCGAGACGATCCTCGCCCGATCGGGGCGGAACGACCGGCGCTCCGGCGGATTGATTTTCCGGTCCGACTTGCGCATTTTGCGCTGCGTCGATCGCGCCGCGAGTTCCTCCTCGTAACGATCAAATTGCGACCGGCCGCGTTCGTCGAGCGAGCGCGTCCGCCGGTCGCTGCGGCGCGCCGCGAACGGGAGGCGGTCGAGACCAATGCGTACACTGACGCTCTGCGCCGGCCTCGCGGCCCTCTGGCTGTTGCTGTCGGGCTATTTCGACAATCCGCTATTGCTGTTCTTCGGCGCGGCGAGCGTCGCCGTCACCGCCTATCTCTCCGAGCGCGCCGACGTCGCCGACGCGGAGGGCGTGCCGGCGCAGATGTTCCCGTCGATCATCGGTTACTGGGCGTGGCTCGGCGGCGAGATCGGCAAGGCGAACGTCATCGTCGCGCGCCAGGCCCTGGCGATCGAGCCGAAGCTGTCGCCAGCGATGTTCGAGGTCAAAACGCCGACGAAGACCGCGGCGGGCCTGGCGACGTTCGCGAACTCGATCACCCTGACGCCGGGCACGGTCACCGTCGACGTCGCGCCCGGCCGGCTTCTGATTCACGCGCTGACGGAGGATCTCGCCGACGTCGCGGCGGTGGCGGACATGGGCCGGCGCGTCGCGGCGAGCGAAGGCGAGGCGAGCTAGGCCATGTTCGTCGTCGCCGCCATCGGGGTCGTCGTCGCCATGGCGCTGGCGCTCGTGCGCGCGTTCGCCGGGCCGACGCTCTATGACCGCGTGCTCGCCGGCAACTCCTTTGGCACCAAGACGGTCGTCCTCATCGGATTGATGGGCTATCTGACGAACCGGCCGGATTTTCTGGACATCGCGCTTCTCTACGCGCTGATCAATTTCGCGGCGGTGATCGCCATCCTGAAGTTTTTCCGCTACCGCTCGCTCGCCGCCTCGATGGACGTCGACGACGCGGCTGACGACCGGGCGGTCCCGGCGTCGCGGGTCGGCGACGCCGCGCCCGCCGCGCCGGCGGAACGATAGGGGGAGGCGCGAGAACCGTGGAACTGGCGCGCGATCTTCTCTCCTGGGTCTTCTTCGCCCTTGGCGCGACGGCGATCGTCGTCGGCGCCGTCGGCCTCGTTCGGTTCCCGGACTTTTATACGCGCCTCCACGCCGCCGGCGTCACCGACACCGCGGGCGCCGAGCTCGTCCTCATCGGGATGATGCTTCAGGCGCCGAACTGGCTCGTCTTCGCGAAACTCGTTTTCGTCGGCTTCTTTCTTTTCATGACGAGCCCTGTCTCGACCCACGCGATCGCCCACGCCGCGTGGTGCGTCGGCGTCAAGCCGCTCCTCGGGCCGGAACTCAAACGGGCGGAGGACTAACGTGGCCGGGCCCGCCTCCAACGTCGCCGCGCCGACGTCGCCGATCGTCGACGAGGCCGCCATCGCCGCGACGGTGGCGCTCGACCTGTCGCTCCTGACCCTGCTTTTCGCCGTCGCCCTCGCCATGCTCCGCTCGCGGCACCTCTTCGCGGTCGTCATGCTCTCCGGCGTCTACAGCCTTCTGTCAGCCTCGTTCTTCGTCTCGCTTGACGCCGTCGACGTCGCCTTCACCGAGGCGGCCGTGGGCGGCGGGATCTCCACCGTGCTGCTCCTGTCGGCGATGCTCCTCACGGCGCGGCGGGAGAGGCCGCTGACGCCGGGCCGCGCGCCCGTCGCGCTCGCCGTCGTCCTCGTCGCCGGGGCGGCGCTCGTCTATGCGACGCTCGACATGCCGGCGTTCGGCGACCCCGACGCGCCGGCGAACGCGCCGGCCTCGGTGGGGACGCAATACGTCGAACGCACGCCGAACGAGGTCGCGGTGCCGAACATCGTCACAGCGGTGCTGGCGAGCTATCGCGGCTTCGACACCCTCGGCGAGACGATGGTGATCTTCACCGCCGGGCTCGCCGTTCTTCTGCTCCTGGGGCCCGGGAGCTCGCGCGGCGGCAAGCGCGTCGCCGACAAGGATCCCGACGGCGAGCCCGCCGAAAGCGCGGGGGCCCCATGAGCTACGAGCACCTGATCCTCCGGGTAATGATGAAAGTCATGTTCCCGTTCATCGTTCTCTTCGCGCTCTACGTACAGTTCCACGGCGATTACGGGCCCGGCGGCGGTTTCCAGGCCGGCGTCATCTTCGCCGTCGCCTTCATTCTGCACGCGCTCGTCTTCGGGCTCGCCGCGACCAAAAAGGCGCTGCCGCAAAGCGCGCTTTCGGCGATGATGGCGAGCGGCGTCCTTCTCTATGCGGGCACGGGCGTCGTAACGATGCTCCTCGGCGGCAATCTTCTCGGCTACGACGCGCTCGCGCCGAACTCAACGCACCACGCCGGCCAGCATTACGGCATCATCGTCGTGGAGCTCGGCGTCGGGCTCGCGGTCGCCTCGACGATGCTGACGATCTTCTATCTCTTCGCCGGGCGCGAGCCCGACATCATCACCGACGACGATTGGTGAGCGCCGCCGTCTAGAAAGGCGGCGCGGCGATCGCTTGCTACGGGACGCGCTGGGGGCCCATGGACTACGTTCAATTCGCGCTCGAACGGTACAACTACTGGATCGTCATCGTCTTGATGATGACGGGCCTTTACACCGTCATCGCGCGCGGCAATCTCATCAAAAAGGTCGTAGGGCTGAACATCTTTCAGACCTCGGTCTTCATCTATTACGTCACCATCGGAAAGGTCGCGGGCGGCACCGCGCCGATCTACGCGCCCGGCGACATGGAGGCGCGCACGGACCATGGAGCTGGGCATGGCGGCGGACACGGCGGGGATCAGAGCGGCGATCATGGGGGCGATCACGGAGGCGATCACGGGGGCGGGCCCGCGCACGCCGGCTCGCAGCATGACGCCGCCGCGCAACATGACGCAAACGGCGCGACGAACGACCTCGCGGCGCTGACGGGCGACGCGGTCCGCGGCCCCGCGCCCGAGACCCGTCCTCACGAGACGCCGGCCCACGGCGCGCCGAACGACCACCTCCTGGAGGCGCAGGAAACCTTCGCGGTCGCCGGCGCCGAGGGCGCGGCGGCTGGCGCGGCGAGCGCCGGAGACCCCGTCAGCGCGGTCGTCTATTCGAACCCTTTGCCGCACGTCCTCATGCTGACGGCGATCGTCGTGGGCATCGCCACGACCTCGGTCGCCCTCGCCCTCGCGGTGCGCATCCGCGAGGCCTACGGCACGATCGAAGAGGACGAGCTTGAGGCCGCCGACAACATCGCCGAGTTCGGCCGCGACGTCGCCGACCCCGGCGAGAAGGAAGCGATCGCCGCCAGGGCCGACAATGACGGCGCCGGCGGCGAAGCCGGGCGGAAGGCCGCGTCATGAGCCTCGCAAGCCAGCTCCCCGTCCTGCCGATCGTCATTCCGCTGATCGCGGCGCCGCCGACGCTTCTGATGCCCGCCGGCCGGGCGGCGCACGTCTGGGCCGTTATCGTCAGCTCACTGACGTTCATCGCCTGCGCCGCGCTCCTCGCCGAGGTCGCGGCGAACGGGCCCGTCTCCTACGCCATCGGCGATTGGCCGGCGCCGCTCGGCATCGAATACCGCATCGACCTCGCGAACGCCCTCGTCATCAACCTCGTCGCGGCGATCGGCGCGCTCGTCGCCGCCTTCTCCTACGAAAGCGTAGCGAGCGAAATCGACCGCCGACAGACGAACCTTTTCTACGGCGCATTTCTGATCTGCATGCTGGGCCTCATCGGCGTCGCAATCACGGGCGACGCGTTCAACGTCTTCGTCTTCCTCGAGGTCTCCTCGCTTTCGACCTACGCCCTCGTCGCCCTAGGCGCGCGGCGGGACCGACGGGCGCTGACGGCGGCGTTCAACTATCTCGTCATGGGGACGATCGGCGCGACGTTCTTCGTCATCGGCCTCGGGCTTCTCTACCAGGCGACGGGCACGCTCAACATGGCGGACCTGAAGACGCTTCTTCAGGGCGAAGACAACCGCATGGTCCAGGCGGGCTACGTCTTCGTGCTCGTCGGCATGGGGCTCAAAGCCGCGATGTTTCCCTTGCATCTGTGGATGCCGAACGCCTACGCCTACGCGCCGTCGGCGGTGTCGGCGTTCGTCGCGGCGACGTCGACCAAGGTCGCGGTCTACGTCCTCATTCGCTTCACGTATTCAGTGGTCGGCGTCGATTTCGACTTCATCAGCGCGGCGTTCAACTTCATCCTCGCGCCGCTCGCCATTGCGGGCATGTTCTTCGCGTCCCTCGTCGCGGTCTTCCAGTCCGACGTCAAACGCATGCTCGCCTACTCCTCGGCGGGACAGATCGGCTACATGCTGCTCGGGATCTCCTTCGGCACGGAGGCGGGCCTGCAGGCGAGCCTCGTCCACCTCTTCAACCACGGCCTCATGAAGGGGGCCCTTTTCATGAGCGTCGCCTGCGTCGTCTATCGTCTGTCCTCGCACAATTGCGCGGCGTTCCACGGGCTTGCGCGGCGCATGCCGTTCACCGCCGGCGCCTTCATTATCGCCGGCCTGTCGCTGATCGGCGTGCCGCTCACGGTCGGTTTCATCTCGAAATGGCAGTTGCTGACGGCGGCCTTCGACGCCGGGCGCGCCTGGGCGGCGTTCCTGATCGTCGGCTCCTCGCTCCTCGCCCTCGCCTATGTGGGCCGTGTCGTCGAGCTCATGGTGCTGCGCCCGCCGCCGGAGGAGGGCCCGTTCGCGGGCGAGGCGCGCGAGGCCCCGGTCGCCATGCTCGCCCCCATGTGGATCCTCGTCGCGGCGAACCTCTATTTCGGCGTGCGCACCGAGTTGACGGCCGGCTACGCCGGGCGCGCCGCCGAGGCGCTGATGGCCGTCGGAGGCGCCGGATGATCTCCGCAACCGACGCCCTCGCGCTCACGCTTCTTGTCCCGCTCGTCGGGTTCGTCGCCATCTGGCGCCTCGACGGCGCGCCGAACCAGCGCGAGGCGGCGACCCTCGCCACGGGCGCGGCGCTTCTCGTCCTCACCCTGACGGTATTCGCCGCCGTCGGCGCCGGCGAGCGCCCGCGCGTCGAGTTCGTCGGCGTCGTTCCCGGCCTGCCGATCGCCTTCGAGGCCGAGCCCCTCGGGGCGATGTTCGCGGTGATCGCGAGCGGCCTGTGGATCGTCAATTCGGTCTATTCGATCGGCTACATGCGCGGCCACAAAGAGCCGCGCCAGACGCGCTTCTATATGTCTTTCGCCGTCGCCATCGCCTCGGCCGTGGGCGTCGCCTATGCGGCGAACCTCTTCACCCTGTTCATTTTCTACGAGGTTCTGACGCTGTCGACCTTCCCCCTCGTCACCCACAAGGGCGACGACGCGGCGCGGCGCGGCGGGCGGATCTATCTCGGCGTCCTCATGTCGACGTCGATCGGCCTTCTGCTGCCGGCGATCGCGTGGACCTACGCCCTTGCGGGCACGACGGACTTCACCGTCGGCGGCATTCTCGCCTCGAGCGACGCGCGGCCGATCTCGGGGCTCCTCCTCGGGCTATACGCCTTCGGCGTCGGCAAGGCGGCGCTGATGCCGATCCACCCCTGGCTGCCGAACGCCATGGTGGCGCCGACGCCGGTGTCGGCGTTCCTCCACGCCGTCGCCGTGGTCAAGGCCGGGGTCTTCTCGGTACTGAAGATCGTCGTCTACGTCTTCGGGCTCGACTTCATGGCCGAGACCGGGGCGGGGACGGGCCTCGTCTGGGTCGCCGCCGTCTCGATCCTCCTCGCGTCGGCGATCGCAATGCACAAGGACAATCTGAAGGCGCGGCTCGCCTACTCCACGGTGTCGCAATTGTCCTACGTCACCCTCGGGGCGATGCTCGCGACCTCCATGGGCGTCATGGGCGGGGCGATGCAGATCGCCATGCACGCCCTCGGCAAGATGACGCTCTTCATGTGCGCCGGGGCGATCTATGTCGGCGCCCACAAGACCCTCGTCTCGGAACTGCGCGGGCTCGGGCGGGTGATGCCCTTCACCTTCGGCGCGTTCTTCGTCGGCGCGATGTCGATCGTCGGCCTGCCGCCGCTCGGCGGGTCGTGGCCGAAATTCCTCCTGATGCTGGGCGCGGCGGACGCCGGTCAGCTCGCGATCATCGGCGTTCTGATCCTTTCGTCGCTTCTGAACGTCGTCTACGTGCTGTCGATCCCGATCCAGGCGTTCTATCTCTCTCCGGAGACGATCGAGGGAACGCCGGACGGACGGCCCCGCGGCGCGCACGGCGCCAAAATTCAGTGGGGCGCCCTGAAAGAGGCGCCGGTCCTCTGCGTCGCGCCGCCGGTGGCGACGGCGATCGGCGCGCTCATTCTCTTCTTTTTCGCCAACGGCCTTTACGGCTATCTCGAGCCGATCGTCGCCGCGACCCCGGAGGCCCCTTAAATGCCAGAGGTTCCGCACAAGGAAGACGACAAGGGCTGGGCCGACAAGCCGGGCTTTCAGCGCGCGTTCCGCATCGGCCTTCTGATCGCCGGGGGAATCGCCGCGCTCCTCGGCTTCGCGCCCGGGGCGCAGAAAGCCCACCCGCACTTCGCCGCCGAGACCGTGCCGATCTTCTTCGCCGCCTGGGGTTTCGGCGCGTTCATGTTCATCGTCATCGTCGGTCAGCACCTGCGCAAGCTCGTCGGCCGTAAGAAGGGCTATTATGACGAGCGCGAGTAGCCTCTTCGCGGCGATCGCGGTCAACCCGGCGAGCTGGCTGACGCTCGCGGGCCTCGTCGCCGCGGCGCTCCCCAACGAATACGGCGCGTTCCGCCGGCCGTTCATGCTGTTCGCGACGCTCGCGAGCGCGTTCCAGCTAAGCGCCCTGGGGCTTGGGACGTATGGGGAGCTCTCGCTCTTCGGCGCGCCGGCGACGATGCTCCGCGTCGATCAGATGTCGCGCATGTTCGCGGTCGTCTTCCATATCGCGACGGCGCTCAACGTCGTCTACGCCTGGCACGAGCGCGACCGCGCGCAATGCTTTGCAAGCCTCGCCTATCCGGCGGCGGCCATGGGCGGCGTCCTCGCCGGCGACCTCGTCACGCTCTTCGTCTGGTGGGAGATCGCGGCGATCACGAGCGTCTTTCTCGTCTGGGCGCCGGGCGCGCGCGTCACCTATCTTTCAGGCCTCAGATATCTCGTCATCCAGGTTCTGTCGGGCACGGCGCTTCTCGCCGGCGTCGTCCTCGTCTACCGCGAGACGGGCTCCTTCGCGTTCGGCGAGGTGGGGCTGAGCGACGAGGCGGGGGCGTTGAAGCTCTCAGGGCTCGTCCTGTTCCTCGCCATGGGCGTCAAGGCGGCGTTCCCGCTGCTCCACAACTGGGTGCAGGACGCCTATCCGAAGGCGTCGATCTCCGGCACGATCGTGCTCTCCGTCTTCACGACGAAGCTCGCCGTCGCCTCGCTCGCGCGGGCGTTCCCGGGCGAGGAGGCGCTGATCTACATCGGCGCCGTCATGACCATCTTCCCGATCTTCTTCGCGCTGATCGAAAACGACCTGCGCAAGGTGCTCTGTTACTCGATCAACAACCAGGTTGGGTTCATGGTCTGCGCCATCGGCCTTGGCTCGATCAACGGCGCGGCGGGCTACGCCTTCGGCAACATCATCTTCGAGAGCCTGCTCTTCATGGCCCTTGGCGCCGCGGTCTACCGCACGGGAACCTCCAAGGCGACGGAGCTCGGCGGGCTCTACCGCACCATGCCGTTGACGATGGCGCTCTGCCTCGTGGGCGCGTTTTCGATCTCGGCCTTTCCAGGCACGGCGGGGTTCGTCACCAAGGGCCTCATCATCGCCGCGGCGGGCGAGGGGCATCTGTTGTGGATCTGGCTGATCCTGCTTTTCGCCTCCGCCGGCGTCCTGGAGCACGCCGGAATCAAGATCCCGTTCTTCACGTTCTTCGCCCACGACAGCGGCAAGCGGCCCGAGGAGGCGCCGCCCCACATGCTCATCGCCATGGGCGTTTCGGCGTTCCTCTGTCTGGCGATCGGCTTCTTCCCGCAGCCGCTCTACGACCTCATGCCCGAGCCGGAGAAGCTCGCCGACTACCACCCCTACAGTCTCTACCACGTCGTCGAGCAGCTTCAGCTCCTCATCTGGGCGACGATCGCGTTCCTGACCCTGAAGGTCTACAAGCTCTATCCGGCCGAGGTCCCGTCCACCAATCTCGATACGGACTGGCTCTATCGCGTGCCGGGCCGGGCGACCCTCGGCTGGGCCTCGGCGGCGACGTCGGCGGTCTGGAACGTCGTCTGGGAGCTGACGACGACGCGCGTCTCCGCGGCGATGACGCGCATCTACGCCCTCCACGGGCCGGAGGGGAACATGGCCCGCGCCTGGCCCACCGGCTTCATGGCGCTCAGCGTCGCGGCGGTGCTGGCGATCGCGCTCCTCCTGGCGTTCGCCGCGTAAGGTGAAAGGGAGGGGGCTGGCGAGTGGCGAAGAAGGCGACGCCGAAGCTTCTCTCCGGCGGCAACCCGCAAATCGCCAAGGGCTATGGCGACGCGAAGGTGCGCGAATACATCGCCGCCATGCCCGATTGGAAGCGCGACGTCGGGCGGCGCATCGACGACGTCGTCACGAGGGTCGTTCCGAACGTGGAGAAGGCGGTTAAGTGGAATTCGCCGTTTTACGGCGTTGAGAGAGACAGCTGGTTTCTCTCCGTCCACGTCTTCACGAAGTACGTCAAAGTCACGTTCTTTCGCGGAACGTCGCTGCGGCCGATGCCGGACGGCGAAAGCAAGCACGCGGAGGTTCGCTACATGGACATCCGGGAAGGCGACGATTTCGAAGATCAGCTGACTGACTGGGTTCGACAGGCCAGCGCGCTGCCTGGCGAGAAGATGTGATTACTGGCCGAATGCGCTTTCTTGAGCGCTCGACCTAAACTGCTCTTCAGTCCGCGTTCCGCACTCAAGCATTGACGGCGGTTAATCTTACTTTCCAACCAGTTGGAAACGCCCTGTACGGGAGACTTATCGAACGCGCGCTGAAGCGGCGTTACGCTCGGCGACGATGGCCCAGACGACTGCGATCGATTTCAGGTCGGCGGTCAGGGGGCGGAGCGAAGGGATGCGCGACGTGCGAAAAGACGACGGTTTCTCAGAACTCTACAAGCAAAAGATCGCCGCGGCCGCGCTCGAGGTCATGGCCGAGGCCTATAACGTGCCGCTCAGCCGGCTGACGATGGCGAGCCGACAGAAAGCCCACATCGCCTTCGCTCGTCAGATGGCGATGTACCTCGCCCACGTGGTCGGTCAGTTGTCGCTGCGCGACGTGGCCGGCGCGTTCGAGCGCGAGCCGTCGACGGTGAGCTACGCCTGCCATGCGATCGAGGACCGGCGCGACAGCCCGATCTTCGACAAGCAGATGGCGTTTCTGGAGACGACGCTGCGCGAACGCGTCGAAGGCGCGGCGCGCGTCGAGGCCGCGTTCGCCGACGACGGGGCGCCGACGCTCCGCAGCGGCCGCCAGGGCCTCGCCGCCGTTTAAGCGGCCGCTCGCGCGGCTTCTTCGCGGATGCGGCTCACCATGGAGACAAGGCCGTTGGCGCGCTGGGGCGTCAGGTGCCCGTCAAGGTCGAGGGACGCGAGCGCCTCGCGCGCGTCGAGCTCGGCGGCCTCCGCCGCCGGACGGTCCGCATAAAGCGCGATCAGAAGGGCGACGAGGCCGCGCACGATGTGGGCGTCGGAATCGCCGCGCAGACGCAGGACCTTGCCGGCCGGCCCGTCGGCGACGCCGGCGTCGAGCCAGACCTGGCTCGCGCAGCCCTTCACCTTGTGGTCGTCGTCTCGCAACTCGTCCGGATACGCCTCAAGCGAGCGGCCGAGGTCGATGAGGTATTTGTACCGATCGTCCCAGTCGTCGAGGAACGAGAAATCGGCGACGATGTCGTCAAAGCTTGCCATGGCCGGTTACATAGGCCCGCGGGCCGAGCCGGTTAACCGGCCGTGGTGACGCGCAGGCCCACCGCCCCGATCAGAACAAGCGCCATGAAACCGTATTGCGGCGCGCTTAGGGTCTGGCCGAAGGCGGCCGCGCCGATCGCCGCCACGGCGACGATGCCGACGCCGGCCCAGATCGCGTAGGCGACGCCCACGGGGATCGTCTTCAAGGCCGGCGCGAGGAACCAGAACGAGGTCGAGTAGGCGGCGATCGCCAGCACGCCGAAGAGCGGCTTGGCGAAACCGTCCGACAGTTTGAGGAGCGAGGTGCCGAGCACCTCGAAGCCGATCGCGCACGCGAGCAAAACCCAGGCGTCCATGAGAGATCCCCCGCCATCTTCGCGACGAAGATAGCCGAGGTCGAACGCGATGATCCAGCTGGGGTTTAGCTCGCCCCGCCGTCGACGCCCGCGACCCACCCGAGGCAGCCCGCGACGTCGTTGAGGGCGTGCTCGCCGAGGCAGAACGCCTCTTCGTAAGACGTGCGCGTCGCGGCGATGCACTGCTTCAGCGTCAGGGACGCGAGCGACAGGCATTGCGAGGAACGGTCGTTCTTGGCGTAAACCGAGACGACTTTCGTATTCACCGCGCCGATCGAGTACCGCGCGGCGAGGTTCAGAACGCGGTCCATCACGGCCTTGGCGCTGCTGTCCTTCCCGCCGCCGCGCGCGTCGCCTTCGCCCCATTCCGGCCGCCAGGCGCCGTCGAGGCTCGCGAGCGCGGGCGCGGTGACGCCGCGCTCGGTCAAGGGCGCCATCGCCGGCATGACCGGGAACGGCCGCGCGCGGGCGAACTGTTCGGCCTCGGTGAGGCGCTGCTTACTAGCCTTGATGCGCGCCTTGCCCCACGTCGTCTTCTGCATGGCGTAGGCTTGCGTCTTGAACGCTTCGCCAAGCGCCGAGAAGCGGCCGGCGTCGCTCGCGGCCATGGCCAGGACGCGCCCCAGCGCCTCGTTCGCGCCCGGCAGATTGCTGGCGTAGGTCGGGTCCTGGGCGAGGTTCGAGAGCAGCGCGTCGCGGCCTTCGAGCTGGCCGCGCTTCCGGCGGCGGCGCTTTTTGGGCTCGACCTCCTCCTGCAGCGCGGCGGCGAAGGTCGGCGTATCGGCGGCGACGAGCGCGGCGTAGGCGACCCAGCCGGCGGCGAGGGCGTCGGCCGTGTGCGCGGAGAGCCGGCGGTGCGCCTCGCGGGTGGTTTCGGCGCTGTTGAACGGCGTCGCCTCGATCGCCGAAACGTCCTCGCGGAACCTGACATAGTGGGCCGCCTGGCGCTCGATCGCCGGATCGCGCGGTTGGGCCAGGCTGTCCGCCGTCGCGTCGTCGAACCCGATGGCGATGACCGCCGCGGCGGCGGCGGTGACCATCGATACGGCTTTACGCGCTGAGCTCTTTTCGACGCCAAAACAAGTACGCAACATGATCCGCTCCCGATGCATTCCAAGCCCCTGCAGCCCATGAGCCAACGCCCGCTACGCCCGCGCGACGCTTCGCGTCGACAAGGGCCCTGCGTAGTGACTCGCTTCGCGCGCGAAACGGCCGTCGTCAACCTCTCGCGCCTCCTGATGGATGCGTCTTACATTACCGGCTTTTAAAACAGGCTTCGGCATCGTCGAGAGATTAGACGCAAATTTAACGCGTCTCGCCGTCGCGGCTCGAAGCGCGCGGTTCGACCGGCGGGTTTCAGAACCGAAACGATGTCCGTCAGGCCGGCCCCGGGCTATCATGGTTTGTTAACAAGGCGCGCAGCATCGTTAGGCGAGCGTTAACGCCGACCGCCGCCGACGGGCCCTTGCGGGACCCCTGAAGCCGTGGCCGGCGGACCACCTTGGGAGGCCGATATGCGTGACAGCCGGGAACCGACCGATGAGGGGCGGACGCCTTGCGCCGCCGTCGCCGACGTCGCCGCGGGCGGGACGCTCCTCGGTATGTCCGGCGCCCACGGGCTCGCCGCCGACGGGGTCGCTCGTCTCGCCGACCTCTTCGCCGCGGAGGACGCAACGCGGGTCGACGCGGCGCTTGAGGCCGCCCTCGACAGCGGCGCGCCGCGATGCGTCTCGGTGCGCGCGCCGCGCGCCGACGGCGGCGTCGCCGCGCTCGACGTCGTTCTGCCGCCTAGGGCCTACGGCGGCGCGACCGCGGTTCTCATCGACCGGACCGCCGACGCGGAGATGCGCGCGCGCCTCGCCGATCTGAGCCACGAGATGAAGACGCCCCTGAACGCGGTCATCGGCTTCGCCGACGCCATCGGGCTTGAGGCCTTCGGGCCCGTCGGCCATACCCGGTATGGCGAGTACGCCGGCCATATCGGCGCCGCCGGCCGGCACCTCCTGACGCTCCTGGAAACGCAGTTCGAAGCGGCCCGCGCCGTCGACGCGCCGCGGTCGCTGGCGCCGGTCTGGCGCGACCCGCGCGTCGTCGCGCGCGAAAGCGCGGAAATGGCCCGCATCGCGGCCGAAAAGGCCGGGCTCGACCTCACGTTCGACGCGACGCGCGCGCCGGACGCCTGTCGGTTCGACCCGCTCGCCGTGCGCCAGGTTCTCCTCAATCTCCTCGCCAACGCGGTGAAGTTCACGAGCGACGGCGAGGTCCGCCTCGAGGTCATGCGGTCGGGCGACGACGTCGTCTTCGCCGTCAGCGACACCGGCGTCGGCATGGCGCCGGACGAGCTTGCGCAACTCGGTCCGCGCTACACGGCGGCCCAGGGCGACGGCGTGCGCGGCGCTGGCGGTACCGGGCTCGGCCTGTCGCTCGCCTTCGATCTGGCGCGCCGCAGCGGCGGCGAGTTGACGATCGACGCCGCGCCCGGCGAGGGCGCGCGCGCGCGCCTGCGTCTGCCGATCGCCGGGCCCGCCGAAGGCGAGGCGTCGGAGACGGACGACGCCGCGCCCGCCGACCTTCCGACGCCGCAACGCGACGAGGGCCTGACGACCGCTGACAAGAAGACCCCCGATAAGATGACGGCGCTCGACAAGATCAAGGCCCGCTTCGCGCTGACGACGGCCAGCGCCGCTTAACGCCCCCGCGGCCATGGCCGTCCCCCGCGTCCGCACCGAACTGCGCGTCGCCGCGATGCTCCGCCGGGCGAGCGCCGCCGGGGCGTTCGCCACGGTGGTGCGCCGCGGCGACCCCGACGCCGGCGCGATCGCCGTTAAGTCCTATCTCGGCCGAGGCCGCGCCCGGGCGTTTTTCGAGGCGCGCGACGCCGACGGCGGCCATCTCTGGCGCGAGCCGCTCGCGCCGGGAGACGACGGCGACGCCGCGCCGCCAGAGGGCTCCGAAGCGCCAGAGGGCTCCGAAGCTCAAGTCGACGAAGCGTTGCGGCGAGAGGCCGACTTCGACCCGGACCTCTGGATCGTCGAAATCGAAGACGCGGCCGGCCGCGCGTTCCTCGACTGACGCCTGGTTCGCGCGACCGTCACGGGGCTTGCATCGGCGACCGCCGGCGTCTTGGGGACGGACGCCCGTGCGGCCGCGCCCCCGCGGCTCCTGTTGCGGACCGATCGCCCGGGCGCGGCCGCACAAAACCCGGCGCGGGATCGTCAAGCGGGCGTCCGCGCCGGCGCCAAATCGCCCCGGTCTCGCCCCGCGCGGCGGCGCAAAGTCGCCGCGATCGACCTCCACGTTCGACCTCAGTCATCCGCGGCTTGGGGCAAGCGTACGGAGGTCCGACATGTTCAAGGACGTTCTCAAACGGCTGGGCGCGGCGCGCCTCGGCCTCGCCGCCGCCGCGGGCTTCGCGGCTTTTGGCTTCGCGCCGGCCCAGGCGGACTACAAGCCGCGGCCGCCCTATTGCGACATCGACCACGATCACCGCGCCCACGAGCCGCGTTACTACGACTACTACCCGGCCGCGCGTCGCGACTTCAACGACGGCTATCGCCGCGCCGTCGTGGGCGACCGCCGCGGATACAACGGCTACGCCGCCCGCCGCTCGCGGCCGCGCTCGAAGCTCGTCTTCCGCGACGTCTTCGCGCCGCGCGGGCGCGCCAGCGTCCTCGTCGAAGAGCGGATCGTCTATGGGCGGAAGTTCGACCGTCGCGTCTGTTCGGTCTCCGCGCGCGGGCCAGAGGCGCGCTACGTGCCCTACCGGCGTCTGGAGCGCATCGCGAACCGCAACTGTTCGCGCCGCGCGACGGTTCGGATCTACTAAGCAAGCCTCAGCGGAACGGGGCTTCAGGCGACGGCGGTCAACTCGCCGTCGCCAATCTCTTGGCGTCGTCGGCGTCCTGACGATCGGCGGCCTCGGTCCCGCTCTCCGCGCGCACGCGCCAGAACCGCATCACGCGCTCGGCGGCCTCCTGGGGCACTTTCAGATAGAGATCGAGAATGCGCAGGGCCTTGTTCTGTTCGACTTCGTTGCGTTGCAGCCCAAAAACGATCTTCGCGAAGGTCGAGCGTTCGAGGTTCGCCGCGCGGCAAGCGATCGCGAGGCTCTCCCAGCTGCGGTCGGCGAGGATGCGCTTGCCCGTCGACGGATCGACGCCGACATAATGCGCGAAGCCGAGCAGGAACTCCGTCGATTTGCGCGCCTCGATCAGCGTCTTGAGGAGCGATTCGTTCAGCGAATTCGAGCGCACCCGGTCCTCGATGAACTGCCGCGCCGAGGAGACGTCGGCCTGGGCCTGGGCGACGGATTTGGACAGGATTTTCGCCCGGTTGGCGTCGACCGCCTCGTCGATGAGCTTGGGATCGAGCGCGTCCGACCGGCTCAGGATTTCGCGCTTCAACGCCGAGGAGACGAAGAAATACATCTGGGTCAGCAATTGCGGCGGCAGGTCCGGGCGTTTCGCCATTGGCGCCTGAAGCTCGGAGATGTTGCGCGAATGGTCGACGAGCTTCTCCATCGCCGCGTCGGGAATGCGCGCGCCCTCGTTCTCCGCCAGCGAGACGAGCACCTCCTTGTCGCCGCGCTCCACGAGCGCCGACGACACTGCGCCGGGCACCTCGCGCCGGCGGGCGATGGCGCGCATGTGGGCCTGGGTGCGCTGGCGCACGACGCCGACGAGGTCTTCCTCGGTGAGCGCCATCGAGCGTTCGAGCACGGGTTCGGCGACGGAGATCTCGTCGAGGGCCAATTGCCGCACGAGATTGCGCGGCGCGCTCGGCACGTCGGCGAGGCGCTCGGCGATCTCCTTGCGCAGCGCGGTCTCGACGCTTTCGGTGACCTTCGACAGGATCACGTCGAAATGCTGCATCTCGGTGGACGTGTAGCGGTCCGGCGCCGCCATGAAGACGTCGGTGATCTCGCGCAAGAGATCGCCGCGCCCGTCGGGCGCGCCGCTTTTCGCGACTTCGATAAGTTGTTTCAGCCGGGAGACGTTTCCCGATTGATCAGCCATCGCGTGCCTCCGCTCCGACCGACAAATGCAGCGAAATTGTTAATAAGTTTTTCACTTCCGAGAGCGGGGTGGGATGAGCTGCGGCGCGGCGCGAATATTGTTGACGCGCGTTTACGAAGCGTTGCGACGGGTCTGATAGCTCTATCGATATGGGCGAACGGGCATTGGCGGGGAGCGGCGGCGTGACGGCGTTGAGGAGAAAACCATTTCTATACGAATTTAATGCCGCCCTTGCGGCGCTCGCGCTTGCGGCCGCGGGCTGCGCCTCCGACGGCCCCGCCGCGCGGGCGTCCGTCAATTACGCGGCGGGCTCCGCCCTGGGGGCCGCGCTCGGCGAGGCCGACAGCGCGGCGCGTACGCCCGTCTTCGTCGCCGCGCGTGAGGCGGGCGCCGCGGGCGAGCGCTTCGAATGGCGCGGCGTCGACGGCTTCGGCTGGGTGCGCCCCGGCCCCTTGCGCCTCGGCGGCGTCGCGCCGAACCCGGACGATCGGCCGGTTCTGACGGAGGGCGTGCGCCTTGACGTCGCGCTGGAGCCCGCTAGCGGGCCGCACGCGCTCACCCGCAACGCCAACGTGCGCGGCGGTCCGTCAACGGATGACCGCATCCTCGACACGCTGTCCTCCGGCGACGGCGTCGACGTTCTGGCCCGCGTCTCCGCCGCGCCCTGGCGGCTTGTCGCGCGGGAGGGCGTCGTCGTCGGCTACATCCACGAAAACCTCATGACCCGCGCGCCGGGTACGGAGGACGAGGCGGGCCTCGGCCTCGCGGGCGCGCCGGCTTTGAGCCCGCGCGGCTGCCGGTCGTTCGAACAGCGCGTCTATCTCAGCGGCCGCACCGACCGGTGGGACGGCGTCGCCTGCAAGGACGCCGCCGGCGCCTGGTCCGTCGCGCCCCGGCCCGAAGGCGCGCCGACAAGGCTGTTTTGACGGCGGATCGCCTGCGCGGTGGCGGGACGTCCTATCCGCTCCCGCCTTTCGCGCCGGGCGGTGTAAGCGAACGTCGACCCGAGGCCGGAGCGGCGACCGCACAACGACCAAATTGAGGCGCGTTTCGCTTCGTGTCGATTGTCGACGTCGCCATCGAGACGCTGATGAAAGATCGACAAAAGAATCGCCCCGGGCGCATGCTGGAAAGCAGAGGCGGCCCCGGCGCGTACGAAGTTATCATGTGGCGACAAGCGGATAGAGTGCCTTCACGACTCTGTTCATATTAATCCAATTGTTTTATTAGTGGATCTGTCGCGCCACTGTGACGGCCTGTCAATGACAAGCCGCTTCGCGGTCGCCGAAGGCGATCCTTGACAGGCCGTCAAAGCGGACGCCAGAAATTCCATCAAGAAAACAATGGGATCGAGTGCTCCGCACACGTTTCTTGCGGCGAAGGCCCGAAAGTTTTGGAAGCAGCGACGTCTATTTCCTACGTCGGCTGCTACAATCAGCATGACCGAAACGATTACCGTAACTTAGCGAGGCGCCATGAAACGGATCCCCCTCGGACGAACCGGGCTTCGCGTCGGCGCGATCTCCTATGGCTGCTGGCGGTTTTCGTCGACGCCGATAGAGACCGCGCGCGCCAACGTCGAGACGGCGCTCGACGCCGGGATGACGCTGATCGACACCGCCGACGTCTACGGCTACGGCGAGCCGTGCGGGTTCGGCGGCGGGGAGGCGCTCCTCGGCGAGATCCTGCGCGAGGCGCCCGCGCTTCGTGAGCGGATGGTTCTGGCGACGAAGGGCGGAGTGACCCCGCCGACGCCCTATGACGCGCGCGCCGACTATCTGGTTTCGGCGTGCGAGGCGTCGCTTCGCCGCCTCGGCGTCGAGCAGGTCGATCTTTATTACGTTCACCGCCCGGACCTAATGACGCCGGCGGACGAGACGGCGTGCGCCCTCGATCGCCTCATGGCCGACGGCAAGATCGGCCATGCGGCGGTCTCGAACTATTCGGTCGCGGAGATCCGCGCGCTCGAGGCGCATCTGGGGGCGCCGATCGCCGCCTTGCAGTCGGAGCTTTCCGCGCTCCGTCAGGATCCGCTGACGGACGGAACGATGCACTGGACGCAGGAGCGGGGCGCGGCGTTCTGCGCCTGGTCGCCGCTTGGCGGCGGGGCGATCGTCGGCGAGGGCCCCGCCGGCGACGCCCGCGCCGCGCGCGTGCGGGCGGCCGTCGGGCGTCTCGCCGAAGCCCATGGCGCGACGCCGGCCCAGGTCGCGCTCGCCTTCGCGCTTCAGGCCGGCGGCGACGTCATTCCCATCATCGGCACCCAGACGGCCGCGCGCAGCGTCGAGGCCGCCGCGGCGACGGACCTGACGCTTGCGCCGCGGGACTGGTACGATCTCGTCGAGGCGTTCCGCGGCGCGCCGATGCCGTAGCGTCGTTCAGCCTTATCGGCCGCGCAGCTTGCCCGAATGCGCCGGGGCGCGCAGAACGGCGTTGGCGACGAGAACGTGGAGCCCGTCGAAATGGGCGCGGAAGGTCGGGCTCTGGGTGAAGGCGATGATCATGCCGTCGCCCATGGGTTCGGCGACCACGAACGGCTTGTGGGCGAACTGCGCCTTCGTCTCCGCCCACAGATAACCGGCGGCGACAAGCTCTTGCGGCCCGGCGAACCGCACGACGTTCGCGCCGCGGTCGAGCTTGACGGGCGTATAGATGTCCGCTCCCGCGAGCGGCGCGATCACCGTCGGTTTGAGGCCGGCGCCGAGCCAATGGTCCGGGTCGACGACGGCGCGGGCGAGAACCCCTGACGCGCCGTCCGGCGCTGCGCGGTCGGGCGCGATCGCGGCGCGCGCCTCGCCCGCCGTTTTGAGGATCGCGCCGGGGACGGTCGCCGGCGCGTCCTCGTCTTCGTCTCCGGCGTCGATCGGCTTTTCGCGGTAAGCGTCTTCGCGCCGTATGGAGAGCATTTCGTTCGCGGGGTCGGCGAGCCAGCGCACTGCGCCGGCGATGGCGACGAGCGAGCCCCCGGCCTCCACCCAGCGCTTGAGGCGCGCCGCGCCCGCAGGCCCGAGCTTGCCGGCGTAGGCGTCGCCGAAGAAGGGCGCTTCGCCGGGCAGGATGAGGACGTCGAACTGGTCGAGGCCCTTGTCGAGTAGGTCCTCGCCGCGCACGGCGGCGACCGGATAGCCGAGCTGGCGCTCGATCACGAACTTGGTGTTGCCGGCGAAGTAAGGGTTCGTCGGCGAGCCCCAGGCGATGGCGACGTTCGGGGCCGGCACGCGGGGCATGTTGAACGAGCCGAAATTCGGGCCCTCGGTCACCCAGCTTGACGCGACGCCGATAACCTCCGCGCCCGTCTCAAGAGCGAGGGCGCCGAGGCGCGCGCGCAGATCGTCCGGGTTCGTCGCGGCGCGGAAGACGAGCGTTCCCGCGGCGTAGTCGCGCCCGTCGAGCGTGAAGGCCTTGTCGCTCGAAAGAACGTTGAGACCGTCGCGCAGCGCCCCGGAGAGGAGCCGCACGGCGGGCCGCTCGCCCCAGTCGACGACGTAGGCGACGGCGGCGCCGGGCCCTGCGATGCGGCCCGGCGCGACGGCGGGCCCGTTAAAGGCCGAGAACCCGGCGCTTGTGTCGACGTTTGCGCCGCAGGCGTGGGTGGCGACGCCGAAGGTCGCGGGCAGCGACCAGGCGGTGACGTCGTAGATCTCGTTCGGCAGGTCCTTTTCCCGCAGCCGCTCCTGTTCCTTGATGAACGCCGCGTCCATCTCGTTGTCGGCGTCGAGGAGCGTGCGCGCGAGGCGCTTCGCCGGCTGGGCGAGGTCGACGACGAAAGCGCCGGCCTTGTAGTCTTCGCCGCAGGCGGCGAACGCCGCCGTCGCCTCGGCGACCTCCACGCCCTGGCGCGCGAGGATCGCGGCCATGGCCCGGGCGCCGGCGCGGTCGTCCGTCGCCGGAATGATAAAGCTCCGCGTCTTTTCGCTCTTGCCTTCCTCGACGGCGGTTTTCGCGAACTCGTAGTATCTGCGCAGCAGGCTTTCGCGATTGTCCGCCGTCGTCTCAAGCGTCGCCATCGACGCCACGAAATGGCGCATCACCGTGTCGAGATAGGCGTAGCGCGAACCGTTGGTGCGCTCCGCGCGCAGGCCCCGGGCGGAGGATTGTTCGTAGACCATCGGTATCGCCCCGGTGAACGCCGGCCAGCTCGATCCGTAGCCGGGGAAGAACTCGTCGAAAATCTCGCGTGTGAAGTAGTTGAAGCCTAACTCGTCGAAGCGCTTGGCGTTGTTGCGCCCGTAGAGCATGAGCTTGTCGCGGTGCCCGGCCCCGAAGTTCGGGTTGAAGGGCGGCGAGCCCGGCGCGAAAAAGTATTCCTGGTCCGTTCCCATCTCGTGGGCGTCGACGAAGACGACGGGCCGCCATTCGAGATAGCTGCGCACGCGGCCGAGGGTTTCCGGCTGGGACTGGACGAACCAGTCGCGGTTCATGTCGAAAAGGTAATGGTTCATGCGCCCCGTGGGCCAGGGCTCGTTGCGCTCCGCGGCGATGCGCGAGCCCGACGGCTCGAGTCCCAGCGCCTCGTTGAAATGGTGCAGGAAGCGCGCCCTGCCGTCCGGGTTCTGAACGGGGTCGATGAAAAAGACCGTGTTCGCCAGAATCTTGTCGACGAGCGGGTCGCCGCGCGCCGCGAGCAGGTGGTAGGCGGTAAGAAGCCCGGCGTCGGTCGGGGAGATCTCGTTGCCGTGGACGCTATAGGCGATCCAGGCCGGCGCCCTGAGATCGGCGACGAGTTCGTCCGCACGCGCCTGCGGCGTCTTTCGCGGGTCGGCGAGGGCCGCCATGCCGGTTTTCTGGGCGTTGAGATTCGCGATCGCTTCGGCCGATCCGATGACGGCGTAAACGAGTTCGCGGCCCTGCCAGGTGCGCGCGTAGGGATAGATCCGCACGCGGTCGCGCGCATGGTCGGCGAGGGCGCGCAAATAGCGGATGGCGTCTTCCGGGCTCGTGATCCGCTCGCCGGGGGCGTGGCCGACGACCTCGCGCAGGGTCGGCGTCCCGGCGTCGTACCGGACGCCGGGCCAAAAGTCGGAGGCGACGGTCTCCGGCGCGTCGTCCGCGGCCGCGGCTTGCGTCGGCGCGGCTAGCGTCAGGGCGAAAAAGCTGAAGGCGGCGAGAAGAAAGGCGGGAAGGCGCATGGGGCGTTGGGATCCGGTCGGCTGCGCTCGCAACAGAAACCGTCTGGGCCCCCGCCGCAAGGGCGACGCGCCGCCCGTTAGCCGCCAGTCAGGCGTCGTCGGGCCGGCGGAACGAGAGGAGGCGGGCCCGCCCGGCCATGCGCGCCGCGTCCTCCCACCTGTCGATGTCGAGCGAAAAGCGGGCGAGGGCGGCGGTCGGGTACTTCGCCGTCATGCGATGGAGATCGGCCGCGTTCGACGCGACGGGGTCCGCAAGGGAGCGGGCGAGCTCTTCGAGACCCGGATTGTGCGCGATGACGAGGACGCGCGCCGCCGCGCCGCCCTCCGCCGCGACGAAGGCGATCATCGCCTCGGGGCTCGCGAGATAAAGCGCCGGGGAGATCTCCGTCGGGGCGCGCGCCGGCGCGTACGGCCAGAGGAGCGCGAGGGTCTGCCGCGTGCGGATCGCCGAGGAGCACAGGATCCGGTCGGGGAGAAGCCCGTCGGCGGCGAGGCGCGCGCCGACGGCGACCGCCGCCTCGCGCCCGCGGGCGTTGAGCGGGCGGTCGGGATCGGCGAAGCCCTCGTCGGTCCAGTCCGACTTGGCGTGGCGCAGGAGAAGAAGTTCTTTCATCCCGCCATTAGTAGCGAAACGCGCCGCTAGCGGAAGGAGCCGCGTTCCGCCCGGCGATAATGGCGCTTGGCGCGCCCGTCGCGGCGCACGTCCCGGAAGCCGCGCGCCGCGTCGGCGTAAAAGCGCGCGACTTCAACCGCGTCGGCGTCGCGTTTGGCGGCGTAGGCGCCGGGGAGCGCGGCGACGGCGACGCCCTCATGGGCGTTGGCCATGAAGGCGCGCCAGATCTCGGCGGGCAGGGCCCCGCCGGTCACTTCCTTCATGGGTTTGTAGGCGTCGTCGCCGACCCAGACCCCGGCGGCCAACTGGTTCGTGTACCCGATGAACCAGGCGTCGCGCCAGTCGTTCGTGGTGCCCGTTTTGCCGACGGCCGGCCGCCCGCCGAGGCGCGCCGATCGGCCCGTGCCGCTGATCACGACCTGATAGAGCGAGTGGGTCACCTGGCGGGCGACGCGGCTCGAAACGACGTTCTCCTCGCTCGCGCGCGCGCGCTCGTAGACGACGCCGCCGAGCCCGTCCTCGATGCGGGCGATGGCGTAGGGGCGGGCCGCGCGTCCGCCCCGGGCGAAGGGCAGGTAGGCGGCGGTGAGATCTTCCAGCGTCGCATCGAAAGCGCCGAGGGCGATGCCCGCCTCCGCCTGCGGAATGTCTGATGACAGACCGAGCCGTCGCGCCATCTCGATGACCTTGTCGCGCCCCACGTCCTCGGAGATCTGCACCGCGACGGTGTTGATCGATTGGGCCATCGCTTCGGTGAGGCGCACCGGCCCGTCGAAGCGGTTGTTGTAGTTGCGCGGCCGCCAGCCGGCGATGTCGAGCGGCTGGTCGACGACGCGGGAGGTCGGCTCGTAATCGTTCTCGAAGGCGGCGGCGAAGACGACCGGCTTGAAAGCCGAGCCCGGCTGGCGGCGGGCCTGGGTCGCGCGGTTGAACTGGCTTTCAAGGTAGGACTTGCCGCCGACCATGGCGCGCAGGGCCCCGTCCTCATTGTCGAAGGCGATGAGCGCGCCCTGGCGCGCGCCGAGGTCGCCCGCCTTCTCGTCGAGCGCGTTGGCGACGGCGGCGGCCGCGGCGCGTTGGAGCTCGGGGTCGAGCGTCGTCTGGACGACGAGGTCGGCGGCGTCGGCGCCGGCGAGGCGCTGGGCCTGTTCGGCGACATAGTCGAAGAAGTAGCCGAAGGCCGCGTCCGCGTCCGGATCGGCGATCGTCACGTCTTCGTCGCGCGCGGCCGCCGCCGCCTCAAGATCGATCGCGCCCGTCTCCAGGAGATTGTCGATGACCTCGCCCGCGCGCCGGCGCGCCGCGTCCGGATTGTTCGTGGGCGCGAGGGCCGAGGGCGCCTGGGGCAGGCCGGCGAGAAGCGCGGCCTCGGCGAGCGTCACGTCGCGCGCGGACTTGTTGAAATAGGTCCGCGCCGCGCCTTCGACGCCGAACGCGCCCGCGCCCATATAGATCCGGTTGAGGTAGACGGAGAGAATTTCGTCCTTGTCAAAACGGCCTTCGAGCCACAGGGCGAGAAGCGCCTCGCGCGCCTTGCGGATGTAGCTTTGCTCCGGCGACAGAAAAAGGTTCTTCGCGAGCTGCTGGGTGATGGTCGAGCCGCCCTCCGCGATGCCGTTCGAGCGCAGGTTGGCGAGCGCGGCGCGCGCGACGCCGCGCGCGTCGACGCCGTGGTGCTCGTAAAAGCGCCGGTCCTCCGTGGCGAGAAAGGCCTCGACGAGATAGGGCGGCAGGTCTCCGACGCCCACCGCCTCGCCGTAGCGCGCGCCGCGGACGGCCAGCTCCTCGCCATGGCGGTCGAGGACGACGATCGCCGGCGTGCGGTTGATCGACCAGAGGTCGCGCGTCTCCGGCGTGTCGGGGGCGATGACGAAAAGCGCGGCGTAGACGACGAGGCCCGCCGCGACGCTGCCAAGGGCGAAGGCGTGGCCGGCGAGCCGCGTCGCAAGCCCGGCGCGCCGCCGCCAGCGGCCCGGCGCGCGCGCGGCGGTCTTGTCGCGCCGCGCGTTGGACGCGGCGGTGGCCGCCGCGTCGGTCTTGGGCGCGGGGCGCCAGGCGTCCGTCG
>JBHJHE010000053.1:0-8147 GCA_050331095.1 Parvularculaceae bacterium | reverse complement strand
GTCACCGCGAGGCCCCGGCCACGCAACCGCAGATCCCCAAGCGAGACACCGCCCTGCGAGCGGACGCCCTCCGCCGACCACTCCACCCTGACGCGTCCCTCGGCCACCCCCCGCGCCTTTGACGCGATGCCGACGAACGCCGGCGAAAAGTCTTCGAGCGCGAGGGAGTTCTCGTTGAAGACAAGGGGCCCCGCGGCGAACTCGGCGAAACCGGCGCCGCGCGCGACGTCGTGGAGGCCTCGTCCCGCACCAACCTCAAGCCCGGCCGGCGTCTCGACGGCGAAGTCGAACTAGAAGTCCTCGTCGGCGAGCGCGCCGGTTCCGGCGACGATGAACGGCGCGGCGAGCGGCGTCTCGCTCGCCTGGTCCATCCGTGCGCGATCAAGTTCGACGTCCGCGCCGAGCGCCGGCCCGTCGAGCCGCACGACGAGGTCGCCCGCCATCTTCGAAAAGCGCAGGGCGTCGTTGAGCCGCAGGTCGCCGCCCGCGTAGGCCGCGGTCGCCGTTGAGACCTGACCGCCGACGTCCGCATCGAGACGAAGGTCGATCGACGGCGGCGCGCCTTCGAGCTTGGTTTCGCCAAGCCGCAAAAAGCCGCGCTTCGCTTTCAGCGTTCCGTCGAGCTTCAGCGTTTGCGCGCCGCCCCACGAGGCCCGCGCGAGCGGCCCCGCGCCGCCGCAGAAGGACGCGCCGCCCACGGACGCCGCGAGCGCCTGGCTCGGGATGCGCGCGCGCGCCTTTTCAAGCGCGACGCACGACGCCGACCCGGCGGACCCGATCTCGACGCTGCGACCGGCGACGTCGACGCGGATCGGCGCCTCGAACCGCGCGCGCGCGTCTTCGATGAGGAGGCGGCTCACCACCGCGCGCTGCAGCGCCGCCTCGGCGACGCCCTCGCCGCGGAAATCCCGCGCGGTCGCTTCGCCAATCAGCGCGAACGACGCGCCGTCGAACGACGCGTTCGGAAACTCCACCGGCGACGTGCGGCCGTCGACGCTCACGGTCCAGACTGTCGGTGTACAGAAAGACCGAGTCGCGCCGCAGTCGCGGCCTGAGGCTTCGGCTGTCGCTTCGGCGTCGACGAGCCCGGTCAACCGTGCGGCGAGCCGCGCCGACGCTGTCGTCGACGACGTTTCGAGGATCGGCGCGTCCGCGACCGACGCGATCTCCAGCCGGTCGCCGGCGCCCGTCTCGACGACGAACGGTCCGTCGACGAAACGTATCGCGGCGGCGCCTCGATCCAGGCGCGCGCGCGCGCGGCCCGACACGGACGCCCGCTCGACCGGCGCCGCGCCGATCCCCGGCGTCGCCGTCAACAGCGGGGCGTTCAGCCCCACGACGTCGCCCGCCGAGACGTCAAGCGACGCTTCGCCGGCGGCGTCCGCCCAACGGCGTTCGCGAACGGCCGTCAACGCCGCAACGTTTGGCAGACGGGCGGCGACCGTCGCGTCGAGGCCGTCAACGGCGTAGCCGCCAAACGATCCGTCTCCCGTGAACGACAAACGCGCCGCGACGGCCCCGCCCGGCGTCGCGGAGAGGACGGCGTCGACGCGCGCGTCGGCGATGCGGGCGCCGGCGAGCCCCGCCGCCGCAGCGTCGGCGACCAAACGCAGCTCGCCGGCCGGTTCGGTCAACGGCGACGACAAGGCGCCCGACGCCGCGCCGACGACGGCGCCCTCCGGCGTCTCGACGATGATTTTGAGGTCCTCGATCGTCAGCGCGCCGATCGCGGGGGCCGACCCGTCGCCTCCGCCGGCGGACGGCGGCGGCCGGTAGCCCGGCAGCGACGCCGTTCCGTCGGCCGCGACGACGACGCGGACGACCCCCGGACCGATCGAAATCTGATCGAGCGCCGGCGCGAAGACGCCGCCGGACCAGTCGAGCCGTGCGCCGATCGCGTCGAGCGCCACGGCCGGCGCGTCGGCGGCGCCGAGCCGCGCGTCACGGATCCGCAAGCCGCCGGGACCGATTGCGGCAACCTTAACGTCAGCGCTCTCGAACCCGGCCGAGCGGGCGGCGCGCTCGATAGCCGCCTCGGCGAGCGGCGCGCGAAAAAGATAAAGCGCGACGAGCGCCGCGACGAAAAGCGCCGTGAGCGCCAGGGGCAAACGCCAAATCCAAGCCATCCGCGTCGTTTCGCCCCTCCCAGCGGTCGCCTCCGCGTCCCCGCCGCCCCGTATTCGACGCGAATTTGTCAAAAATTGCCGCCTAATGCGAGCGCTCCCCTTTACGTCGCTTCGCTTAAGCGGTTCATCGAATCAGCACGGCGCGCGCTTTGCGTGTCGCGCTCCACGTCGCCCGCCGATGGATTCCGATTCGTCGATGCCGCAAGATGGTTTCGGGGGATGAGTTAGAAGGTTCGCCGATGTTCAACGCGTCGCCCAAGCGTTCGCCTGACGCCCGGATTTACTTTGAGCCCGCCGCCGACGATCGACGCGCGCCCCTGGCCGCAGCAGCGTTCATCGGCGTCCTGGCGGGCGGCGTCATCGCGGCGATGACGATTTTGCCGACGTTCGCCGCGAAGCGCGCGAATTTGGCGGACGCGGCGACCGTCGCTTTGGCGCCGACGGCGATCGCGCAGAGCCACGAGCCGGCGGACACGCTCGCGCCGATCTCGAGAGAGGATCAGGTCGATGACGCCCCGGCGTATGACGTCGCCCTAGGCGATCTCCCCAAACTGAAGCCCGAACGCCACGCGCCGGCCGACGTCGCCCTGGCCGCGGCTGATGTAGCGGACATCGCGCCGCGCGTTCCGAACCACGCAGCGCCGATCCACGCTACGCCAGTCGTCGACGCCGCGGTCGACGTCGCCGCGACGCCGCTCGCCGTCGCCCTTGCCCGCTACGTCGACGCGCCGGGCGAGACGACGACGCTCGCCCTCGCCCGCGGCGAAACGCTCGCCGGCGCGCTGGCGCGCGCGGGGGTCGACGGCGGCGATCTTCACGCCGCCGTCTCCGCGCTCGCCGGGACCGCCGACCTTCGCCGGCTGCGCGCCGGACAGGAGTTCACGCTGACCGCCGCAGCGCCGTTCCAGACGCTGTTTCAGGAGGCGAGCGCGCCGGCCCCGGCCTCCGCGCGGCTCATCAAGCTCGGCTACCGCCCCGATCCGGCGAACGAAATCTTCGTCCAGCGCTCGAACGACGCCTACGCCGCGGAGAAACGCGCGCTCGCATTGACGACCGAACGCGTCGCGCTCCGTGGACGGATTGATGGCAGCCTCTACGCTGCGGCGAAAGCCGCCGGCGCGCCGGATCGATCGATCGTCGATATCGCCGACATGTTCGCCTACGACGTCGATTTTCAGCGCGACGTGCGCCGCGGCGACGAGTTCGAAGCAGTCGTCGAGCTCAAATACGACGAAGACGGACGGCTCGCGGACGTCGGCGACGTTCTCTTCGCGCGCCTCAAATGGCGCGGCGGCCAGAAGGAAAAAGGCTACTACCGCTTCGCCGGCGACAATTCCGGCCGCAAGCCGGATTATTTTGATGCGGACGGTCGCAGCGCCAAGCGCCTTTTAATGAAGACGCCGATCAGCGGCGCGCGCCTCTCCTCCGGGTTCGGCACGCGCAAGCACCCGATCCTCGGCTACCGCAAAGCACATCGCGGCGTCGACTTCGCCGCGCGGAGCGGCACGCCGATCTACGCCGCCGGCGACGGCGTCGTCGAGCGCGCGAACCGCTACGGCTCGTTTGGCAACTATGTGCGCATCCGCCACGCCAACGGCTACAAAACGGCGTACGCCCACCTTAAGGGCTTCAAGCGCGGGATCCGCGCCGGCGCGCGCGTGGAACAGGGCGACGTTATCGGCTATGTGGGCACGACGGGCCGGTCGACCGGCCCGCACCTGCATTACGAGGTCCATCTCAACGGTCAGCGCGTGAACCCACAGCGGCTCAAAATCGCCACCGGCCGCTCGCTGACGGGCGACGAACTCGCCGACTTCAAAGCCGCGCGGGACTTAATCGACGTCGCCCGCGCCGGCGACGCGCCAAGCCCGGTCCTCGCCGAAGAGGCGGCTGAGCCGCGGAACGCGCCCGAAGCGCTATAAGCGCGCCGCCGGTTTTTTTTTCCAGCCCTAGCCAAATAGATCCTTGAACGGACGGACCGTCACGACCTTGCGCGCGACGGCGGCGAGCTCGGCGTTGCCGGCGATGAGCGCATCGCCCTGGAGCTGCGTCAGCGCGATAAATTCCGCGTCGAACGTCGACGCCATGTCCAACCGCAACGCCAGTTCGAACGCGCGCCGGCGCAGGACGGCGTCGCCGAGATAGCGGTGTTTCGCCTTCGCGAACCGCGCGTTCGCTCTCAACGCCGCTTCCCGCGACGTCTCGCCCCGCCGAACGCGGCCGTAAAGCGCGTCAGGGACCTGAGAGCGCAACAGGGATGGCGCGAGAATCCGATGCGCAGCCGCGGGCGCCGCCTCCTCGTCGAGTAGCCGTAACGCCGCCTCAAGATCGATGACGAACCGCGCCATGCTCAAAGCCTCTGGGTTCTCGCCCGACGCGCCCAAAGCCGCTTCAGCGTTTTTCGCGGCGCTCGATCTCGGCGATCGCGTCGGCGATCGCCTTATCGAGATTACGCTCCCCGATCGCGCGGCCGACGAGTTTCGATTTGACGCGGTGGGGCAATTCCGATGGATCGATCTCGCCGGCCTCGGCGATCGTCTCCGCCACGAGCTTGCGCAGCGCCTCGCGCTCTTTCTGATCCATCGCTACGCCTCCGGACTAGTTGAGGAGCGCGCCGGCCGGCGCGCCCGGCTGGTCGACGCCGCGCCGCCGCTCGCCATCGCCCACGGGCTCGCCATTGATCGTCAACGCGTCGAGCGTCGCCGATACGTCGACGGTCTCCCCGTCCTTGACCGCGCCCGCGAGGACCATCCGCGCAAGCGGATCCTGGAGGGACTTCTGGATCGCGCGCTTCAACGGCCGCGCGCCATAGGTCGGATCGTATCCGGCGTCGGCCAGCCAGCGACGCGCCTTGTCGTCAAGGGACAGCGCAATGCGCCGGTCCGCCAACAGCGCTTCGAGACGCGCGATCTGAATGTCGACAATCGCGCCCATGTCGCGGCGCGACAGACGCTGAAACAGGATGATTTCGTCGAGCCGGTTCAGAAACTCCGGGCGGAAATGACCGCGCACGGCCTCCATCACCTGCGGGCGGACGGCGTTGACGTCAGCGTCGTCCGGCTGGTTCGCGAGGAACGTCGCGCCGAGGTTCGACGTCATGATGATCAACGTATTCTTGAAATCGACCGTGCGGCCCTGGCCGTCCGTGAGCCGACCCTCGTCAAGCACCTGGAGCAGCGTGTTGAAGACGTCCGGGTGCGCCTTTTCGACCTCGTCGAAGAGGACGACCTGGTAGGGTCGGCGGCGAACCGCCTCGGTCAAGGCCCCGCCTTCTTCGTAGCCGACATAGCCCGGCGGGGCTCCTAGGAGCCGCGCAACCGCATGCTTCTCCATGTACTCCGACATGTCGACGCGAACGATCGCCCCGTCGTCGTCGAACATGAATTCGGCGAGCGCCTTCGTCAGCTCCGTCTTGCCGACGCCCGTGGGCCCTAGGAACAGGAACGAGCCGATCGGACGGTTCGGGTCCTTCAGCCCCGCCCGCGCCCGGCGCACGGCGTCGGAGACCGCCTCGACGGCGTCGCGCTGGCCGACGACGCGCGCGCCGACGACCTCCTCCATACGGAGGAGTTTGTCGCGTTCGCCCTCGAGCATTTTCTCAACGGGCACGCCTGTCCAGCGCGAGACGATCGCCGCGACGTGCTCGTCGTCGACGACCTCCTGGACAAGGCTCGACGCATCGCCCGCCGCTTCCGCTTCGGCGAGGCGTTTTTCGAGGGCGGGGATTTCGCCGTACTTCAGTTCCGAGGCGCGGCCGAGGTCGCCCACGCGCTCAGCTTCGACGAGCGTCTGGCGCGCCTGGTCGAGCTGCTCTTTCAATTTGGTGCCGGACGCGAGGCTGTCTTTTTCGGCGCGCCAGCGCGCGGTCAGCGCCTCGGAGCGCTCTTCGAGATCGGCGATCTCCGCTTCGAGCGTCGCGAGGCGCTCCTTCGAGACGTCGTCCGTCTCTTTCCTGAGCGCCTCGCGCTCGATCTTGAGCTGGATGGCGCGCCGGTCGATTTCGTCGAGCTCCTCGGGCTTTGAATCCACCTGCATGCGCAGGCGCGAGGCGGCCTCGTCGATCAGGTCGATCGCTTTGTCCGGGAGAAAACGATCCGTGATGTAACGGTTTGACAGGGCTGCGGCGGAGACGATCGCGCCGTCGGAAATGCGCACGCCGTGATGCAGTTCGTACTTTTCTTTAAGGCCGCGCAGGATCGACACCGTGTCCTCCACCGTCGGCTCGGAGATGAAGACGGCCTGAAAGCGGCGCGCCAGCGCGGCGTCCTTCTCGACGTGCTTGCGGTACTCGTCGAGGGTCGTCGCGCCGATGCAGTGAAGCTCGCCGCGGGCGAGCGCCGGCTTCAGAAGGTTCGAGGCGTCCATCGCGCCGTCGGTCTTGCCGGCGCCGACGAGCGTGTGCATTTCGTCAATAAACAGAATGATCTCGCCGTCCGCATCCGTCACTTCGGAGAGGACGGCCTTCAGGCGCTCTTCGAACTCGCCGCGATACTTCGCGCCGGCGATGAGCGCGCCCATGTCAAGGGCGAGCAGGCGTTTGGAGCCGAGGCGCTCGGGCACGTCGCCGTCGACGATGCGCAGGGCGAGCCCCTCGGCGATCGCCGTTTTTCCGACGCCGGGCTCGCCGATCAGTACGGGATTGTTTTTCGTCCGGCGGGAGAGCACCTGCATAGCGCGACGAATCTCCTCGTCGCGGCCGATGACCGGGTCGAGCTTGCCCGCGCGCGCCGCTTCCGTCAGGTCGCGGGCGTAGCGTTTAAGGGCGTCGTAGCGCTCCTCGGCGCCGGCGCTGTCGGCGGTTCGCCCGGCGCGCAACGCTTCGATGGCGGCTTCGAGTTTCTGCGGCGTCAGGCCGGCGCGTTTGACGATGTCGGCGAGTTCGCCATCGCGCGCGGCGACGAGGCCCGCGAACAATCTCTCGGTGGAGACGAACGCGTCGCCCGCCTTTTTCGCCTGCGCTTCGGCTTCGGCGAGGGCTTTCGCCGTCGCGGGCGCGAGGTAAAGCTGGCCTGTCCCGCCCTGAACCTTCGGCGTCCGTCCAAGGGCGGCGTCGACGCCGCTCGTCAACGCGGCGACGTCCGCCCCGGCGTTCGTTGCTAGATTCGCTGCGAGGCCTTCAGGATCGTCGAGCAGCGCTTTGAAGATGTGGTGCGGCGCGAATTGCTGATGGTCTTCGCGCAGGGCGATAGATTGCGCGGCTTGCAGAAAGCCCTTCGCGCGATCGGTGTAGTTTTCGAACTGCATTGTGCGACCTCTTCTCAAGCGTCGGCGGTGGCGGCGCGCCCCGTTGCGGCGACGCGTCGCTCTTTCGCTTTTTGAGATAGGTTGCGGGCGCGGTCCGACAAGGGCCGCGCTTAATCCGTTCGGCTAACCGACGCGGGCGCCGGCCTTAAGAGGCGGCGGCTTCCTCGCTGTCCGCCGTCGCATCGACGTCGGACGATTCCGCGCGCGGCGCGCGGGCGCGTCGCTTGCGGCGCGGTTGCGCAGCGTCCTCGCCGCCCTCGCCGGCGGCCGGCGCCGCTGAGGCGTCGGCGTTCTCCTCGTCGCCTGCGGGCTTCGCCGCCGCACGGGCGCGCGGGGCGGCGCGGCGGCGCGGGCGCGCCGGGGCGCGATCGCCGTCTTCGGCCGCCTCGCCGGCGGCGTCAGCGTTGGGCTTGTCGGTCTCTTTTTCCGGTTGCGCGCCGTCGCCGCCGGCCGCGGCCTGGCCTTGCTGGTCCGGTTGGCCTCCTTGGCCGTTGGGGGCGCCGCGGCCGCTCCTGGGCCCATCGCGCTGATTATCGCGTTGGCCGTCTCGATTGCCGTCCTCTTCCCGTCGACGGCCGCCGCCATAACCGTTCGCCTCATAGGGCTGGGCGTCGTCATAGTCCTGATTCGGCGTTTGTTGTGGCTGCATGGCGCGGATCAGGCGGAAATAGTGCTCCGCATGCTGAAGATAGCTCTCCGCCTTGATCCGGTCGCCGGCCGAGGACGCATCCCGCGCGAGCGCTTGATACTTGTCGTAAATCTGGTTGGCGGTGCCCC
>JBHJHE010000052.1:0-32613 GCA_050331095.1 Parvularculaceae bacterium | reverse complement strand
AGACGCACCTTTGCCGTCTCGCCGCTGCGTTGGCGCGCGGCGTGGTCGTCTCTACATCGGCGCCCAACGCGGCTTACCTGGCGCGGGCGCTTTTGCCCCTGGCCCGCCTCGTCGCCCTCGACGGGCTGGAGAACGGCCCGTCGCCGGAAACGGCGCTCGCGCTCGCCGAGCGGGCGCGCGCCGGGCCCGGTCGGCTCGTCCTCGCCGGCCGCGGCGACCCGAGCGACTGGGCGCGGGGCCTCAACGATTTGCGGACCCGGCTTGAAGCCATGCTGCGCATCCGCGTGACGGCGCCCGACGAACCGCTGTTGCGCCTCGTCATGGCGAAGCTCTTCGCCGATCGCCAGTTAAGGGTCGAGCCGCGGGTCATCGCCTACGCCGCGCCGCGACTTCGGCGCAGCCTCGACGCGGCGATGGCTTTTTGCGCAGCGGCGGACGCGCGGGCCATGGACGCGAAAAGCGCAGTGACGATCGCCGTCGCGCGCCAGGCGGTCGCCGACGCCGAGGCGGCGCTGGCTGCGGGGCCCGGCGGTTCGGTTGCCTCGGCGGAAGGCGAAGGGTAACGCGGCGAAGCGCGGGTTCGCGACGGCCGCACTGACGACGGAGGACGGGCATGACGGACGCGCGCGGCGAGACGGAGGGGGCGAACCGCGGCCCGACCAAGAGCGCGAACGGCGCCGCGCCGAACGCGGACCTTCTCGACCAGCGCGACGGCGACGTTCCCGCCATAACCGCCGACTCGCCGGACCGCTTCATCAACCGCGAAACGTCCTGGCTCGCCTTCAACGACCGCGTTCTCGAAGAAGCGATGAACGAGCGTCATCCGCTGCTGGAGCGGCTGCGGTTCCTGTCGATCTCGGCGAACAATCTCGATGAATTCTTCATGGTGCGCGTCGCGGGCCTGCGCCGGCTCGAACGCCAGGGCGTGAACCTTACGAGCCAGGAGGGGCTGCGCGTCGACGAACAATTGGCGCTCATCAATGCGCGCGCGCAGGAACTGATCGAGCGCCAGCACGATTGTTGGCAGGCGTTGCGTCCGCTGTTGCGCGCCGCCGGCGTCGAGCTCATCGGGTCGGACGCGCTGACCGACGAAGAGGCCGCCTGGCTCGAGCGAGAGTTCCTGGCGAACATATTCCCGGTGCTGACGCCAATCGCCGTCGATCCCGCGCAACCGTTCCCGTTCGTGCCCAATCTCGGCTTCGTCCTCGCCGTCGAACTCGCCGACCGGGGCGGCCGCCAGCGTACGGGGCTATTGCCCCTGCCGACGAAGGTGGCGCGGTTCATCCGCCTGCCGTCGAACGAACGGACCGAAGACGGACACCCGATCGTGCGGTTCATCCCGATCGAAGAGACGATCCTCTACTTCATCCGCCATCTGTTCCCGGGACTGACGCTGCAAGGTCACGGCGCGTTCCGCATCGTCCGCGATTCCGAGGTCGAGTTCGAAGAGGAGGCGGAGGACCTCGCCCGCGTCTTCGAAACGGTCCTGAAGAAGCGGCGTCGCGGCGAACTTGTCCGCCTAAAGATCGAGCGTTCGATGTCGGAGCGTATGCGCAATCTACTCATCGACCGCATCGGCGCGACGCCGCAGGACGTCATCCTGGTGGAAGGTCCCTTGGGTCTTGCGCAGACGAGCGGGCTGATCGCGTCCGACCGGCGCGATCTGCAGTTCGATCCGCATGAGCCGCGGTTTCCCGAGCGCATCCGCGAGCATGGCGGCGACTGTTTCGCGGCGATCCGCGAAAAGGACTTCATCGTTCAGCATCCCTACGAATCATTCGACGTCGTCGTCCAGTTCCTTAAACAGGCCGCCAGCGACCCGAACGTCGTCGTCATCAAGCAGACGCTCTACCGCACGTCCTCGGACTCGCCGATCGTGGAAACGCTTATCGAAGCGGCGGAAGCGGGCAAGAACGTCGCTGCGCTCGTCGAGCTGAAAGCGCGGTTTGACGAGGAGGCGAACATTCAGTGGGCGCGCTAGCTGGAGCGGGCCGGCGTGAACGTCGTCTACGGCTCGGTGGACCTGAAGACGCACGGCAAGCTGTCCCTCGTCGCGCGCCAGGAAGGCGACCAGCTGCGCACCTATGTCCATGTCGGCACCGGCAACTACCATGCCGTCACCGCGAAGATCTATACGGATCTTTCTCTCTTCACCTGCGCTCCGGCGATCGGCCGCGACGCCTCGAAGGTCTTCAATTTCGTCACCGGCGACGCGCGCCCCGCTTCGTTCGAGAAGTTCGCGGTGGCGCCGATCGACATGCGCGCGCGGTTCGAAACCCTGATCGATCAGGAGATCGCGTACGCCAGGCAAGGCCGGCCGGCGTCGATCTGGGCCAAGATGAACCAGCTCGTCGACGGCCCAGTCATCGACAAGCTTTACGCTGCGAGCTGCGCCGGCGTGCAGATTGATCTTGTCGTCCGGGGCATCTGCTGCCTGCGCCCCGGCGTGCCGGGTCTTTCGGAGAACATTCGCGTCAAGAGCATTGTCGGACGGTTTCTCGAGCATGCGCGCATCTACGCCTTTGGCGGCGGCAAGCCGATGCCAAGCTCCTCGGCGAAAGTGTTCATCGCGTCGGCCGATCTGATGCCCCGCAATCTGAACCGGCGCGTCGAGGTCTTGTGTCCGATCGAGAACCCGACCGTGCACTCCCAGGTTCTGGAGCAGATCCTCGTCGCCAATCTCAACGACGAGGCGCAGAGCTGGCGGCTAGCGCCCGACGGGTCCTACGGCCGGGTCGCGGTGCCGGACGGCGTCGCGCCGTTCAACGTCCACCACTATCTCATGATCAATCCGAGCCTCTCAGGGCGGGGCGGGGCGCTCGCCTACAACGCGCCCGACCGCATCACCCCGCGGCGTTAGCCGGAAAGGCGAGCGCGGGTGACGCGCGCGGCGAACTGAGCCAACCTCATCTTCGTCTGGCCGTGGCGCGTATCGCGCGAGGGGCGAGGAAACTCGAAGGGCGCGGGAAATGTCGGGACGTGCGCCGACGACGAGCGCGAGGATCGACCGGGAGCGCGTCGCGGTCCTCGACGTCGGGTCGAACTCGGTGCGCCTCGTAATTTATGACGGGCCCCCGCGCGCGCCGTTCCCGATCTGCAATGAAAAGGTTCTGTGCGGTCTCGGCCGCGACATGCAGCCAGACGGCCGGCTCAACCCGGACGCCCGCGCGGCGGCGACCGCGGCGCTCGTCCGGTTCCGCGCCATTCTCGACTGCCATAGCGGCCCGCCGACGGTCGCCGTCGCCACGGCCGCCGTGCGCGAAGCGACGGACGGGGCTGATTTCGCCGCCGACGCACGCGAACTCGGATTTGAGATCGATATTCTGACCGGCGAAGCCGAAGCGCGTGCGGCGGCGCTCGGCGTTTTGTCGTTCGAGCCGCGCGCACGGGGCCTTGTCGGCGATATGGGCGGCGGCAGCCTCGAACTGATCCGGGTCAAGAAAGGCGGCGCGGGCGAGGCTGCGAGCCTGCCGATCGGCCCATTTAGTCTCATGGGCCGCGTCGGCGACGACCGCGAGGCCGCGCGCCGCGAGATCGCCGCCGCGCTCGATGAGGTCTCGTTTCTGAAACAGGCGGCCGGCGAGACGCTCTACGCCGTCGGCGGCGCCTGGCGGGCGATCGCACGGATCGAGATGGGGCGCGTCGGCGACGGACGGCGGCCCTTGCACAACTTCGAAATGCCGGCGCGCCGGGCGATCGACGTTTGCGGTTTCATCGCGGCGCAGTCGCGCCGGTCGCTGGAGGAGATCCCCGATTTGCCGAGGAAGCGCCTCGACGCGCTGCCCTATGCGGCGCTCGTCATGCGCGCGACGCTGAAGCGCTCCGGCGCGGCCGCGGTCCGCGTCTCGGCGGCGGGACTGCGCGAGGGCCTCCTCTTCGACCGTTTGTCAGCGGACGTTCGCGCGCAGCATCCCCTGATCGTCGGCGCCGCCCATATCGGCGCGCTCTACGCGCCAGCGCCGGCGCTCGGACCCGCAGCGGCGCGGACGATCGCGCCACTGTTGGGGGATCCCCCGGCCGGCCGCGACAACGCCGACGACTGGGCGTGCGCGCGGGACGCCGCGGCGCTGATGATGGACGTCGCGAGCTACGCCCACCCCGATAGCCGGGGACGGGCCGCCTACGACATCGCATCGCGTACGCCGCTTTACGGCGTCGACAACGACTGCCGCATCGCCATCGCCCTCGCCTTGAAGATCCGCCACGACGGGGCAGGCGCGACGGTCGACGATGCGGCTCAAACGGCGCTCGGACCGGAGGAGCGGATATGGGCCGCGCGCGTCGGCCTTGCGCTGCGCTTCGTCGCTGCGTTCGCGCCGAAGGCGCCGTCGGCGCTCGACGGGTGCGCGCTTGTGCGCGACGGCGACGCGGTGCGCTTTTGCGGGACGGCGGCCGGACGCGCCCTTTGGGACGACGCGCCCCAACGCCGCCTCGACGCCCTCGCCGCCGCGTTCGACGCGCAGGCCGCCGCGACGTTCGACGACTAACGCGGCCGATCAGGTTTCGGACAGGGCGATCTTTCCGTCGACGAGGCGCAAAGCCGTCTCGCCGCGCATCAGCGCCTGCGCTGGCGCGCCGAACACCTCTCGCCGCCAGCCATGATTGGCCGGCACATCGGCGTTCGCGGCGCGCGCCAGCTCCTCGATGTCGGCGCTTGATGCGATGAGCCGGGGCGCGACGTCGTACGCCTCGCATTGCCGCTTCAGGAGCACCTTCAATAGGTCGACGACGTCCGCCGGGGGCGGGGCGGCCCGCCGATCGTTGCGCTCCACGTGGGGCAGATCCTCCGGCGCTATCGCGCGCCCGGCGGTTACGGCCTCCAGTATCGCCGCGCCGGCGCGCGATTTCTCCGCCCCCTTCGAGATCGAGCGCGCCCGACTAAGTTCGGCGGCGTTCGACGGCTTCAGCCGCGCGACCTCGAAAATCGCTTCGTCCTTGAGGACGCGGCCGCGCGGCAGGTCGCGCGTTTGCGCTTCGCGTTCGCGCCACTCGGCGAGCTTGAGGATCGGGCCGAGATCCTGACGGCGAACGCCCCGCAGCTTCAGCCGGCGCCACGCGTCGGCGGGCTCGGTGTGGTAGAGCGCCGGCTCGGCGAGGGCGTCCATTTCTTCGGCGACCCACGCGGCGCGCCCCGTCTCCTCGAGCCGCCGGCGCAGGATGGGGAAGGCGTCGCGCAGGTGCGTGACGTCCGAGAGGGCGTAGGCGAGCTGATTGTCGGACAAGGGCCGACGCGACCAGTCGGTGAACCGCGAGCCTTTGTCGATCTGTGCGCCGAGGAGCGAGCGCATCAGCGGCTCGTAGCCGATCTGGTCGCCGAAGCCGCAGGCCATCGCCGCGATCTGGGTGTCGAACATCGGGGTCGGCGGCGCGCCTGTGAGGCGGAAGAAGATCTCCACGTCCTGACGCGCGGCGTGGAAGACTTTAACGACCGAGCGATCGGCGAGGAGATCGACGAACGGCGCAAGATCGAGATCGTCGGCGAGCGGATCGATTACGCCGTCGACGCCGTTCGCGGCCGCCTGAACGAGGCACAGGATCGGCCAGTAGGTGCGCTCGCGCATGAACTCCGTGTCGACCGCGACGAAGGGCTCGGCGCGCAGAGCGGCGACGAAGTCGGCGAGTTTCTCGGTTGTGGTGATCACGTCCATCAATCGGGCTTACCAGCGCTCGCCGCGCGCGTCATCCGCCGCCGCCTTGTCCAAGCCGCCTTGTCCAAGACTGGGCGAGGCCTTGACAGCGACGCCGCACGCAGCGAGCACAACGCGCTTTCCGGTCGGTCGTCGGCCGTCGCCCGCCAGTTGAGGAAGTCGCCATGAACGCCTACCGCTCGCACGACTGCGGCGCCTAGCGCGCCGCGAACGTTGGCGAGACAGTCCGCCTGTCCGGATGGGTCCATCGCAAGCGCGACCATGGCGGCCTCGTCTTCATCGATCTGCGCGACCACTACGGGCTGACGCAGCTCGTCGTGGAGCCGGAGGCGGCGTTCTTTCCCGAGGTCGAGCGCGTGCGCCAGGAGAGCGTCGTGCGCATCGACGGCGAGGTGGTCGCGCGCTCCGACGAGACGGTCAATCCGGACCTCCCGACGGGCGCGGTCGAGGTGCGCCTCAAGTCGTTCGAGGTGATGTCGGCCGCCGACGAACTCCCGCTGCCGGTGTTCGGCGAGCCGGACTACCCTGAAGACGTGCGTATGGCGCACCGCTATCTCGATCTGCGCCGCGAGACGCTCCACAATAACATCATGCTGCGCTCGAAGGTGATCGGCGCCCTGCGCAGCGGCATGGAGGTCGCGGGGTTTACGGACTTTCAGACCCCGATCCTCACGGCCTCGAGCCCGGAAGGCGCGCGCGATTTTCTGGTGCCCTCGCGGCTTTATCCCGGCAAGTTCTACGCCCTGCCGCAGGCGCCCCAGATCTTTAAACAGTTGATCATGGTCGCCGGCTTCGATCGGTATTATCAGATTGCGCCGTGTTTTCGCGACGAAGACGCCCGCGCCGACCGCTCCGCCGGCGAGTTCTATCAGCTCGACCTGGAGATGAGCTTCGTCGAGCGCGCCGACGTCTTCGACGCCGTCGGGCCGGTCGTGCGCGACGTCTTCGCGGCGTTCGGGGGCGACAAATCGGTGACGGGTTATCCGTTCCCAATCATCGGCTTCGACGAGGCGATGCTTAAGTATGGTTCGGACAAGCCGGACCTGCGAAACCCGATCGAGATGCGGATCGTCTCCGACCATTTTCGCGGGTCGGGCTTCAAGATCTTCGCGCAAATCCTTGAGGAGAGCCCCAAGCACGAGATCCGCGCGATCCCCGCGCCCGGCGGCGGGAGTCGGGCGTTCTGTGACCGGATGAATTCCTGGGCCCAGCGCGAGGGTCTGCCAGGCATGGGCTACATGATCTTCGACGAGGGCGAGGCGAAAGGCCCGCTCGCGAAAAACATCGGCGCGGAACGCTCCGAAGCCGTGCGCGCGCAACTAGGCCTTAAGGCCGGCGACGCAGCGTTCTTCCTCGCCGGCGATCCGCAGGATTTCATCGCCGTCGCCGGCAAGGCCCGAAACGTCGTCGCCGACGAGCTCGACCTGTCTGCGAAAGATCAGTATGCGCTTTGCTGGATCGTCGATTTTCCGATGTACGAGTGGGACGAAGAAAACAAGAAAGTCGAGTTCGGACACAACCCGTTCTCAATGCCCCAGGGCGGGCTTGAGGCGTTGAACGCCGCGTCGTCCGATGACGAACTGCTCGCCATCAAGGCGTTCCAGTACGACCTCGTGTGCAACGGCTATGAGCTCGGCTCCGGCGCTATCCGCAACCACCAGCCTGACCTCATGTACCGCGCCTTTGAAATCGCGGGCTACGGCAAGGAGGTCGTCGAGGAGAAATTCGGCGGTATGCTGAACGCTTTTCGCTACGGCGCGCCGCCCCACGGCGGGTGCGCCCTCGGCGTCGACCGCATCGTCATGCTGCTCGCCGACCGCGAAAACATCCGCGAAGTGACGATGTTCCCGATGAACCAGCAGGCCCAGGACCTTCTGTTGAGCGCCCCGTCGGAGGCCGCCCAGGCGCAGCTGAAAGAGCTCCACATCCGCGTCGCGCCGCCGATCGTCGAGAAAAAAGCCTGACGGGGCTCAGTCAGGCGCTTCGTTCGCCGATTGCGGCGGATGCGCCCGTCGCAACGCGCCCACGGGCCCGCCGATGATCGCGTAGGCGGCCGCCCCGGCGGCGACGCCCGCTGTCGCCGCGAAGAGAAACTGAGGCGCAAGCGCGTAGAGCGCGTAGGCCACGGGTGGGCCGACGACGAAGCTCGACGCCGTCGCGGCGTTGGCGAGCCCGGAGACGGCGCCTTGTTCGTCGTCGGTCACCGCGAGCGAGGCGCCGCCGACGAAGCCCGGCGCGGCGAGGCCGGCCCCAAGACCGCCGAGGAGCGCGCCGAAGGCGAAAGCCCCGAGCGACGTCGAAAACGCGATGACGACGTGGCCGAGCGCAAGCGCAATGGGACCGGCGCGCATCAGGAGGGCGGGCCGAAGATTGAAACCGCGCACGAGGGCGAGTTGGGCGAACAACGCCGCGCCCGCCGACGCCGACAAGGCGACGCCCGCTCCTTCGAGGAGGGCCGTTTCGCTGGCCCCCGGCGGCGCGATGCGGTCGATGTAAAAAAACGTCGTGAACTGCGTTTGCGCGCCCGTCGCGACGGAGACGGCGAAGCCCAAAATAAGGAGCCCGCGCACGCGCGGGTCGAGCGGCGACATCGCGGGAGCGCGCGGACGGGTCGTGGGCGCGGTTCGCTCCTTCAGGAAAACGGCGATCGCGACGACGGCGCAGAGCGCCGCGCCGGCGACGGCGTAAACCGGCGCGACGGGGCCCCATTGCGGCGCGACGCTCGCGACCGCGCCTGCGAACGCAGGGCCCAGCATCGCGCCAAGGCCGAAGGCGGCCGTGAAGGCCGCAAGACCCGACGCGCGGCGCGACGGCGGCGTGCGGTCGGCGATGTAGGCTTGCCCCACCGCAGCGCTCGCCGAGCCGATCAGGCCCCAGGCGGCGCGCGCCGCGATCAACGATCCGTAGAGGGCCAAGCCGGCAAGGGCGCCGCGTCGACCGGCGTCAAGCGCGAGCGCGAAGAGCGTCGTCGAAGCGGCGAACGCGGCGTAGCCCATCAGAATGAAGCGGCGCCGGCCGTGCTGGTCGCTAAGGCGCCCCCAAATCGGCGAGAACGTCACCCAGAAGAGCGCCGAGACCATGAAGATCGACAGGACCTGAAAGTCGTGCAGGCCGACGCTGCGCGCGAGCGGCGGCAGGACGGCGAACAAGATCGTGTTGCCCATGCCGACGCACAACGCGCCCGCCAGAAGGACGCCGATGGCGATGCGGCGCGTGCGGGCGTCTGAGGTCGTTGGCGTCTCGGGCGCATCGGGGGCGGATGCGCCCGCGTCCGCCGGCATTCAGCGTCGAGATGAAAGGCGAGCCCCGCGTGCGATTCGAGACGCCTCCTCAAGGCGTCGCCGAGAAGCGCCGTGGGCGTCCAAACGCCGCCGCTCGGGCCCTCCTCGCCCGCGCGCGGCGTCTCGCTCAGGAGGAGGGCGGTTTCGGCGATGATTTTCGAGGTGGAGCCGTAGCCGGGGTCCATATCGCCGGCGACCGACGCGGTGATGCGTCCGCCGTCGAGCGTGTCGCCGACAAAGAAAAATTCGTAGGAGCCCGCCTCCCGTTCGGCTTTCGTGGGGCCTTCGCCGGGCTTCGGCGCATCCTCGCTGAAGAGGCGCTTGTCGCCGGCGATCGCCTTCGCGGCGGCTTCGCCGGCCTCTCCGGCCCCGGCCATGACCATCTCCGCATAGGTGAAGTCTTCGCCGTAGGGGAAGCCGCGCAGCATGTTCGTGCGGTGAACGTTTTTCGAGTTGATGGGCGCCATGATGAATGGCGCGAGCCAGACGCCGAGGTCGTCGTCATGTCGCGGCGCGTCGGCGGCGGGTTGCCTGGGGCCGGCGAAGCCGGGCGTCAGCGCGAATGGGTCCTGCAGGAGCGCGAGCACGGTCGGATCTTTAAAGGCCGCCGCGACGGTCGCCTGGGCGCTCGCCGCGGTGCCGCCGGCGAAGTCGCCGACGATGCGCCGCAGATAGGCGCGCACCGCCTTGGCCGGGGCGCCTGTCCGGGCGCGGGCGGCGTCCTGAAGATAGGCGACCCCCAGGTCCGAAGGGATCGAATCAAAGCCGCACGAGAAGACGATGCGCGCGCCCGCCTCTTCGGCGCGGGCGGCGTGCGCGTCGATCATCGCGCGCATCCAGTGGGGTTCGCCGCAAAGGTCGAGATAATCCGTCCCCGCGGCGATGCACGCTTTCAGCAGCGGCTCGCCGTAGAGCTGGTAGGGGCCGACGGCGGTGACGACCGTGCGGGCGCTTCGAGCGAGGTCCGCGAGGGCGGCGTCGTCGGCCGCGTCGGCGACGAAGCGCGGAGCGTCGCCCGCGCCGACGTCGCTGGCCACGGTCTCGAGCTTGTCCGCCGAACGACCGGCGAGGGCGAACGTGAAGGCGCCGCCGGTTTCGCGCGCGCGCCGCGCTGCGGCTTCGGCGATCAGGGCGCCCGTGTAGCCCGTCGCGCCGTATACGACGAGGTCGACCGGCCGGTCTCGATGATCGTTCACAGATACGCTCCTCAGCTGCGCCCCGCAGGCGCTTTGGGAGGCAACGTCGCCGCTTGCGAACCGCGGCGCAACCGGCCGGTTTCAGCGGCGCTTCAGATGGTCGTTATACTTGCCGCAAAGGATGTCTTTCTGCGTGCGCTGACGTTTCTTTTCGTTGCGGGGCAGGTCTTCGAAGGGGAAGCTGCCGATTTGCGCGGCGGCGAGGAAGATGTTGAGGCCGTCGATCAGGCTGTCGAACTCGCGACGATTCTTCCGGCTTCCGAGCGACATCGTGCACAGCGCGCTCTTCGGATCGAGTTGGACAATGTCGAACGCGTCCGTCGCATCGTCGACGTTGATCCGGTGCGCGCCGGCGTTCGACAGGTCGCCGCCGAGGTAAAAGGCCGGGCGGAGGCCGGAGGCGCTGGTTATGGTGGCGTCGAGATAGCCGCGGCCGGCGCGCGCGACGAGGCCCCGCTGCCGATCGCCGCCGTCCCTCGCCGACGCGCCGAGAAAGTAGGACGCGCCGCTGATCGTCAACCGCCCGTCGAAATCGTTCTGCACGTGTATTGCGCGGCGATTGTCGAAAAACTCGATATTGTCGAAGGACGCCGCCGTTCCGTACGCGCTGTAAAAGCAGACCGCATAGCTCTTGAACTTCCGCTCGTCGCGATATGAGGGGCCATCGTCGTTCGCGCCCCGGCAGAGATCGAGACCGGCGTCGTAAGACGAGGCTGCATTCGGGCCGTCGCCGGATCCGTCCGCAGCCTGATGGCGCTCGAAGCGCGCGTTCTCGATCGTGAAGCGCCGGCCGTCGATCGGTTGCAGCCCGGCCGCCTCGATCGTCAGGCCGCGATAGTTGTCTCGAAAGACCGTGCGTGGAGCACCGCCATCGCCGATGCGGACGTGGTTGCGAAAGACCTGGCGCAATTCGGGGTAGACTTTGCCGAGCCGCCGGTTGCGCTCAACGAACGCGCCTTCGTCGGCGCGCCGGCCGCTGAACCGGTCGCGCACGATGATCGCGTCGGCGTTGCGTTCGAAGAGGCCGCCGCGCACGTCGAGCGCCGGCGCGAACTCGAGCGCCACCGCATGGTCTTTGATCTCGATGCCGACGCGGTTGTCCTGAAACTCCGTCCCGTCGAAGGTGTTTCGCAGGGAATTGGACGTGACCCCGACTTCGAGGCCGGCGACGCGCACGTTCCGCATCTCGACGCTCGCCGATCCGCCCACGGCGCGAACGCCGACGACGTTGCGGTCAGACACCGCGGGCACAAGGGTGAAAACGCCGTGATCGTCTTCATTACGCCCGATCATCGTGAACCAGGACGTCGCGTCCACAAGAACGCCCGTGCCGCGCGCGTTGGTGACGTTGATGCGCGAATCGAGCAGCGTGAGCTTGCCGCGCTTGACATGGATGCACGCCTCGTCTTCGCCGTCGGTCGTCGCCGCGAAGATGAAGTTCTCAAAGCGCGTCGTCACTTTCCGGTAGTCGTACTTACGCGGAATGTCGACGACGACGCATTCCTGGCCTTCCGGCGGCGTGATGAACACGGGGCCGTCGCCGAAGGGGCCGCCATAACCGATCAGCGTCGTGTCCGGCCGCGTCACTTTCAGCGGTTCGGGAAACTCATCCGTGGGCGTTGCGTAAACCTCGATGACGGCGTCGCGGATGTCGTAGCGGCTGACGCAGTCGAGGGCGGCCTTGATCGTCTCGTAACGTTCGCCGCCGGTGTTGTTCTTGTCGACGATAAGCGTCTTTTTCAAGCCGCTCGGGCACTTCGGACCCACTTTGGGCGTTGGCGCGCCGGGGCCGGGACGCGGCGGGGGCGGCTCGAAAATCTGCGCCGCGGCCGTCGAGCAGGCGAAGGCGGCGCCGACGATGGCCAACGCCGCGCGTCTCGCTCGCGAGGCGCGGCGCGTGTTCTTTGATCCGCCTAACGTCAGCATGTCATCCGTACCCCTCGTGGCGCGCGTCTCTGCGGCGGCCGCCTACTGGTTTCCGATCATGCCCCGGGGGATGGGGCAAATGTCCGTCTGCGTTGGCGCATTGTTGTTTAATTCAGCGCGCACGGCGTCGGCCACGTCTCTTGCGTCCTTCTTGCCGCCATAGGGCGTCAGGTTCGCCAGGACGACCTCGTCGGCGTAGGCGCGCGCGATGGATAACTCGGTGCGCCAATAATCAAGAAGCGCGCGTTCGCGCCGATTGGGAGACGCGCCCGCCGCCGCGTCGATCCGCGCGGCTTCCGCCTCGGCGAACGCGGCGTACTTCTGAAGGATGTAGTAGGCGTATTCGTTCCGCGTGCGCTTGCGCTTCTTCTCGCCGTATTGCGAGAAGTCGTAAACTTTTCCGCGCGCGAACCAATCGGCGACGACGCGCGCGGCGGGGCCTTGCGCCTTGTAGCCGGCGAGGCACAGCGCATGGCGGGCCTGGAAGAACGTCAGCCACCCGCTTTTTCGCGATGGCTCGCATTCGTTCGGATTGTTGGGCGGGTAGCTCGCGCACTGGAATCGTTTCGCCGCAGCGACCGCGAAGTCGTCAACGCTTTGTGAGCGGATTATTTTGTTGAAGCCGTCCGGACCGTGAAAGCCGATGATTTTGTTCTTGTCCGCGTCGTAGTGGCCAAGGTCGAACAGCGCTTGTTTCACGTGGTCGATGCGGACGAGCGTCGAGCTGCGCAGGCTCTCTTTCAAGACCGCGAGTTCGTGTTCGCGCCGCGCGAGATCGCGCTTGGCCCGCCGGTGCTTGCGGTCGAGTTCGGCCCAAAGCTTCGCATACGGTTCGCCGTCGTCGTCGACGCACCGGTAAACCTCGCCCTCGTAGGGAACCGCGCACTCGGTCTCGCGCGGGCTGAAGATCACCGGCGTCGCCTGGCGGTTGTTGAAGGCCGCGGGCGGCGGCGCGTCGTTCGCCGCGAAAGCGGTCGGCGTCGTGTCGCGCGCTGCGTCGAACGACGGCTCCGTCGCGACGCACGCGGCAAGCGACGCGGCGGCGCCGATGGCGATCCAACAACGCAAGTACATCATCGCGGCGCCCCCTCGGTAAGCTCCTCGAAACCGGCGCGTTACGCCGACCTCGGGTTTTGGTTAACGCTTACCATCGACCGGACCGCGCGCAAGCCCGGGGAACCGCCCGCATCGCCGTGAGCGCGCGCTCAGGCCGCGCGTCGACGCCGGGTCGTCTTGGCAGTCTTTTTCTTTTTCGCCGTCTTCTTCGTTGGGGCGCTGCGCCGCTTCGGCGCGAGGAGCGGGCGCAAAAATCGCCCGGTGTGGCTTTCCGGCGACGCCGCGATCTCCTCCGGCGGCCCGGCGGCGACCAGGCCGCCGCCGCCGTCGCCGCCCTCGGGCCCGAGGTCGAGGATCCAGTCGGCCTGTTTGATGACGTCGAGATTGTGCTAGATGATGACGACCGTATTGCCGCCGTCGGTGAGCTCCTGGATCACTTCCATCAGCTTGCGCACGTCTTCGAAGTGGAGGCCCGTCGTCGGTTCGTCGAGAATGTAGAGCGTGCGGCCGGTGGCGCGTTTCGAGAGTTCCTTGGCTAGCTTTACGCGTTGCGCCTCGCCGCCGGAGAGGGTCGTCGCCTGTTGGCCGATCTTGACGTAGGTGAGGCCGACGCGCGCCAGCGTCTCCAGCTTGTCGCGGATCGCCGGCACGGCCTTGAAGAAATCGACGCCCTCCTCGACGGTCATGTCGAGCACGTCGGCGATCGATTTGTCCTTGAACGTCACTTCGAGCGTTTCGCGATTGTAGCGCTTGCCCTGACAGACGTCGCAGGTGACGTAGACGTCCGGCAGAAAGTGCATTTCGATCTTGATGACGCCGTCGCCCTGGCACGCTTCGCAGCGCCCGCCTTTGACGTTGAACGAGAAGCGGCCGGGTTTGTAGCCTCGCGCCTTCGCTTCGGGCAGACCCGCGAACCAGTCGCGGATCGGCGTGAACGCGCCCGTGTAGGTCGCGGGGTTCGACCGTGGCGTGCGGCCGATCGGGGACTGATCGATGTCGATCACCTTGTCGAAGCGCTCCAGGCCCTCAATGCGATCGTGAGCGGCGGGCGGCTCTTTCGAATTGTAGAGCTTGCGCGCGGCGGCCTTGTAGAGCGTCTCGATGACGAGGGTTGATTTTCCGCCCCCTGAAACGCCCGTCACGCACGTCAAGAGGCCGACGGGGATCGCCGCGTCGACGCCCTGCAGATTGTTGCCGCGCGCGCCGCGGATCGTGACCGCCGTCTTGCCATCGAAAGCGCGCCGTTCCGTCGGCACGGGAACGGCCCGCCGGCCGGCGAGGTAGTCCCCGGTGAGCGAGCCTTCCGCGTCCGTCACGTCGCGCACGTCGCCCGAGGCGACGATGCGCCCGCCATGGACGCCAGCGCCGGGTCCGATGTCGACGATATGGTCGGCGGTGCGGATCGCGTCCTCGTCGTGTTCGACGACAAGGACGGAGTTGCCGAGGTCCCGCAGCCGGCGCAAGGTTTCGAGGAGGCGTTCGTTGTCGCGCTGATGGAGCCCGATCGACGGTTCGTCCAACACATAAAGGACGCCGGTCAACCCCGAGCCGATCTGCGAGGCGAGACGGATCCGCTGGCTTTCGCCGCCGGACAGCGTGCCCGACGCCCGCGACAGGCTCAGGTACTCGAGGCCGACATCGTTGAGGAACGTCAACCGGTCACGGATCTCTTTCAGGATCCGCGCGGCGATTGTCTTCTGCTTCTTCGTCAGGGTCTTCTCGACCCGTTCGAACCAGGCGCTGGCGTCGCGGATCGACTTGTCGCACGCCTCGGAAATCGTCAGCTTGTCGATTTTGACGGCGAGCGCTTCCGGCTTCAGGCGTTGGCCGCCGCACGCGTCGCAGGATGTCACCGACTGGAAGCGGGCGAGGTCCTCCCGCACCCAACTCGAATCCGTCTCGCGATAGCGCCGCTCGAGGTTTGGAATGACGCCTTCGAAGGGCTTGACGGTTTCGTACTTTCTCGAGCCGTCGCGATAGATGAACGAGACGTCCTCGTCGCCGGTCCCGTAAAGCACCGCATGCTGCTGGTCTTCGTCGAGCTCGCGCCACTTGCTCGTCGGCTTGAAGCCGAAATGTCGGCCGAGCGCCTCGACCGTCTGCAGATAGTAAGGGGACGTGCCTTTTGACCAGGGCGCGATCGCCCCTTTGCCCACAGGCAGGTCTTCATCGGGAATGACGAGCTCTTCGTCGAAGATCATTTGCGTGCCGAGCCCGTCGCAGGCCGGGCAAGCGCCGGCCGGCGCGTTGAACGAGAACAGGCGCGGCTCGATCTCGTCGATCGTGAAGCCGGAGACGGGGCAGGCGAACTTCGCGGAGAAGACCGTGCGCGCCGGCGCGTCGTCGCCGTTCGCTCGGTCCGCGCTCTCGGCGATGGCGAGGCCGTCGGCGAGGCCAAGGGCGGTCTCGAACGATTCCGCGAGACGCGATTCGACGCCGGGCTTGACGACGATTCGGTCGACGACGACGTCGATGTTGTGTTTGACTTTCTTGTTCAGTTTCGGCGCATCCGGGATTTCGTAGAATTCGCCGTCGATCTTCACCCGCTGGAAGCCCTTCTTCAGGAGTTCGGCGAGCTCCTTGCGGTATTCGCCCTTCCGCTCACGGACGATAGGCGCCAGGAGATAGAAGCGCGCCCCCGCGTCCGCCGTCATCAGCCGGTCCACCATCTCGCTTACGGTTTGCGACGCGATCGGCTCGCCCGTCGCCGGCGAGTAAGGCGTGCCGACGCGAGCCCAGAGAAGGCGCATATAGTCGTAGATTTCGGTCACGGTGCCGACCGTCGACCGCGGATTGCGAGACGTCGTTTTCTGCTCGATCGAAATCGCGGGCGACAGGCCGGCGATCTGGTCGACGTCCGGCTTCTGCATCAGCTCGAGAAATTGACGCGCGTACGCCGACAGGGACTCCACGTATCGGCGCTGGCCTTCCGCATAGATCGTGTCGAAGGCGAGCGACGACTTTCCGGACCCGGACAACCCGGTCATGACGACGAGCCGGTCGCGCGGGATCTCGAGCGTGACGTTTTTCAGATTGTGCTCGCGCGCGCCGACGACGCGGATCGATTTCTGGGACATGGAGCCGTTACGCTTTCTATCGCCCATACGGACGTCGACGGACGGGGTTGGCGGGTTATGGCGCTGTGAGTCGGCGTTGACAGCGAGAACAATTTGTGAACATTTCGGGCTGCCGTCGCAAGCCTGTGGAAAACGCGTCGCCTGCCGGCGGCGTTACGCATGGCGCGAGACGACGAGCGCGATTACGAGCTTGGGGCTCGATGCGGCCTCGCGACGAAAGCGTTTCGGACGGCGATCGTTTCCAGCGACGCCGAGACGTCCGCGGGCCGCGTTCAATCAGCCGCGCTCGATCAATTGAAGAAGGAGACGCCCATGGCCGGCAGCGTGAACAAAGTCATCCTCGTGGGCAATTTGGGGCGCGATCCGGAGGTGCGCCAGACGCAGGACGGCCGCCCGATCGTCAATCTGTCGCTGGCGACGTCGGAGACCTGGAAGGACCGCAGCACCGGCGAACGCCGTGAGCGCACCGAATGGCACCGGATCGTCATCTTCTCCGAAGGCCTTGCGCGAACGGCCGAGCAGTATCTGCGCAAGGGCTCCAAGGTCTACGTCGAGGGCCAGCTCCAGACCCGCAAGTGGCAGGACCAGAGCGGCCAGGACAAGTACACGACCGAGGTCGTGCTGCAGAACTTCAACTCCAGCCTTCAGATGCTCGACGGTCGCCGCGAGGGCGGGGGCGACTTCGGCGGCGGCGACGATTTCGGCGGCGGCCGCGCGCGCGGGCCGAGCGGCGCCAACGACGAAGGTCGGTCGTTCGAAATGGACGACGACATTCCGTTCTGAAGGCGGTTCGCTCGTCGGCGCCTGGAAGCCCGTCGGCGGGCGGCCTACTCCGCGCCGAGCGCGGCGCAGCCGACACGGCGACCTGCGCCGCCGATGGGTTGGCTGACGTGGTCGTCGGCGTTTTCGTGGAGGATGACGGCGAAGCCGTCAGCGTCGATGAGGGCGTACGCGCTGCGCGCGTCGAGGGTTTCCGTGGGCGACAGACGAACGTCGGCGCGGAAAATCTCCGCGGTCGCCCGGCCGTCGGCGCCGGCGTAGACGTTCGGCAGGTCCGCCCTGTGGGCGCCGTTGGCGTTAAGAAGGCCATGTGCGCGGGCGTCCGGATTGACGTGGCCGCCGGACGCCTGAAACCCTGCGCCCGCGTCGCTGCAGTCCGCCGTCTCATGGAGATGGAGCCCGTGCCAGCCGGGCGCGAGGCCCTCAAGATCGACGCGGATGACGACGCCGCCAGGCGCTTCGCCGAAAACCGCCCGGCCGATGCGCGCGCCGTCGCCGCCGACGACGTCGGCGCTCGCCGTGGTCTCCCACGTTGGCGCAAGGAGATCGCCGGTCGTCGTCTCGAGCCCCTTCGGCGTTTCGCAGGCGGCGAGCGCCGTCGCCGCCGTCGCTAGAAGTCGCAGCCGTCCCATGCCGCCTCCGCCGCCCGACTTGCCCCGAACGCCGTACCGCGTCGCGCGCCGATTGGCGATGGCGCACGGCTTGCGGCCATCGCCGACGCGGTGGTACTTTCTCCGCCTTATTTACACGCTGATTTTCCGAAGGTTTCCGTGACGTCAGACGACAACGCGCGGGGCGACGGCTCGCCGCCCCAAGATCCCAACGCGCCCAGCGGCGGCGGTTCTGACGGCGACGGCGTCGACGCCGTCGCCATCGAAGACGAAATGCGTCGGTCGTATCTCGACTACGCGATGAGCGTCATCGTCAGCCGCGCCATTCCGGATGCGCGCGACGGCCTCAAACCGGTTCACCGCCGCATCCTCTGGTCGATGCACGAGAACGGCTACGCCTGGAACAAGCCGTATCGGAAGTCGGCGCGCGTCGTCGGCGACGTGATCGGCAAATACCACCCCCACGGCGACCAGGCCGTGTACGACGCGCTCGCGCGTATGGCGCAGGATTTCTCCATGCGCCTGCCGCTGCTCGACGGGCAGGGCAATTTCGGCTCCATCGACGGCGACCCGCCGGCGGCCATGCGGTACACGGAAGTGCGCATGGACAAGCCCGCCCACGCCCTCCTCGAAGATATCGAGAAGGACACGGTCGATTTTCAGACGAACTATGACGGCCAGGAGAACGAGCCGACGGTGTTGCCGGCGCGGTTCCCGAACCTTCTCGTCAACGGCGCGGGCGGCATCGCCGTCGGCATGGCGACCAACATTCCGCCCCACAATCTCGGCGAAATCGTCGACGCCACGGTCGCGCTGATCGACAATCCGGACCTTTCGGACGGCGATCTTCTCGACATCGTGCCGGGCCCGGACTTTCCGACCGGGGGCTACATTCTTGGCCGCGCCGGCGCCAAGGCGGCGATCCTTCTCGGGCGCGGCTCGGTGTTGATGCGCGGGCGCGCAACGGTCGAGGAAATCCGCAAGGACCGCTACGCGATCATCGTCACCGAGGTGCCCTATCAGGTCAACAAGGCGCACATGATCGAGCGCATCGCCGGGCTCGTCCGTTAAAAGAATATCGATGGGATCGCCGACATTCGCGACGAGTCCAATCGCGAAGGCATCCGCGTCGTCGTCGAACTGCGACGCGACGCGGCGGCGGACGTGATCCTCAATCAGCTCTACCGGCACTCGCAGTTGCAGACGAGCTTCGGCGTCAACATGCTCGCCCTCAGAGGCGGCCGGCCGCAGCAGCTTTCGTTGCGCGACGTCCTCGTCAACTTCATCGACTTCCGCGAGGAGGTCGTCACGAGGCGGACGAAGTTCGAGCTCGCCAAGGCTCGCGACCGGGCCCATGTGCTTGTCGGTCTCGCGATCGCCGTCGCCAACATCGACGAGATCGTGCGGCTCATCCGCGCCGCGCCCGACCCCGCGACCGCCAAGACCGAACTCATGGGACGCGATTGGCCGGCGAAGGACCTTGCGCCGCTTGTGCGCCTCGTCGCCGACCCACGCCACATGATGATCGAGGGCGACCGGCTCCGACTGTCGGAGGAGCAGGCCAAGGCGATCCTCGACCTGAGGCTGCAGCGTCTGACGGCCCTCGGCCGCGACGAAATCGGCGACGAGCTGCGCGGACTCGCCGACAAAATCGCCGACTATCTCGATATCCTGCGCGACCGAGGTCGCGTCCTGACGATCATCAAGGACGAACTCGCCGCCGCGCGCGCTGAGTTCGCGACGCCGCGGCGCACGGAGATTCTCGACGCGGAAGGCGAGGTCGAAGACGAAGACCTGATCGCGCGCGACGAGATGGTCGTCACGGTTACGCACTCCGGCTATGTCAAACGCACGCCGCTCTCGACCTACCGCGCGCAAAAGCGCGGCGGCAAGGGCCGCGCCGGCATGCGCTTCAAGGACGAAGACTTCGTCGCCAAGCTTTTCGTCGGCAACACCCACACGCCGCTTTTGTTCTTCACCTCCACCGGCATGTGCTACAACCTGAAGCTGTGGCGCATTCCCGAAGGCGCGCCGCAGTCGCGCGGCAAGGCGTTCGTGAACCTGTTGCCGCTCGCCCCCGACGAACGCGTTACGAACATTCTTCCGTTGCCGGAGAACGAGGACGACTGGGAGAACATGCAGATCATGTTCGCCACCAAGTCCGGGAACGTCCGACGCAACAAATTGTCGGACTTCCGTCGCATCAACCGCAACGGCAAGATCGCCATGAAGCTCGAGGAGGAGTGGTCCGGCGGCGCCGACGCGATCGTTGGCGTGCAGATTTGCGCCGCCGGCGACAACATTCTGCTGACGACGGCCAAGGGCATGTGCATCCGTTTCCCCGTCGACGACGTTCGCGTCTTCGCGGGCCGCACGTCGATCGGCGTGCGCGGCGTTCGTCTTGATAAAGATGACGAGGTGATCTCCATGGCGATCCTCCACGGCGTGGACGTGACGACTGAGGAGGCGCGGGCGTATCTGAAACACGCCGCGGCCATGCGCCGGGCGCTTGGCGAGGACGGGGACGACGAGGCCGCGGACGCGGGCGAGGTCGAGACGGCGCTGTCGACGGACCGCATCGCGCAGCTCGGCGCCGCTGAGCAGTTCGTGCTCACCGTGACGGAAAACGGCTTCGGCAAGCGCTCCTCTTCTTATGAGTACAGAACGTCCGGCCGCGGCGGAAAAGGGATCATCGCCATGACGGTGAACGAGCGGAACGGTCCGGTCACGGCGTCGTTCCCCGTGGACGCCGGCGACCAGATCATGCTCGTCACCAATGGCGGCCAGCTCATTCGCACGCCGGTGGCGGACATCCGCGTCGCCGGCCGCAACACGCAAGGGGTGACGATCTTCCGCACCCGCGAAGACGAGCAGGTTGTCTCTGTCGAACGGATTGAGGATATTGGCGAGGACGCGGACGTCGGCGCTGACGGCGATCCGGACGCGGGCGACGACTAAGGCGCGCGGCGGCGGCTCGGCGCGAGGAGGCGGCGAACTTGGGAAAGCGCATCGGCCTGTATCCGGGCACGTTCGACCCGCTGACGCTGGGCCACGTCGACATCATCGAGCGGGCCGTCAAACTCGTTGACGAACTCGTCATCGGCGTCGCGACCAACCTTCAAAAACAGCCGCTCTTCAGCGTCGACGAGCGCGTGGCGATGGTCCGGGAGCAGATGGAGGTCGTCGCGGGCAAGACTGGCGTGACGATCGTCGTCACGCCCTTTGAAGACCTTCTCATGCGGTTCGCCGAAGAGGTGAACGCCGAGATCATCATCCGCGGTCTGCGGGCCGTCTCCGACTTCGAGTACGAGTTCCAGATGGTGGGCATGAACCAGGCCCTGAACGACGACATTGAAACCGTGTTCTTGATGGCGGACGCCCGCTACCAGTCGATCGCCTCCCGGCTCGTGAAGGAGATCGCGCGGCTCGGGGGCGCGGTCGACGGGTTCGTGCCGGCGAACGTCGCGGCGCAGCTTCGCGCGAAGTTTCCCCAGCGCGACGACAACGATGCGGTCGCGTCCTAAGGCTCTGCGCGTTATATCCATTCGCAAATCACGGGCGGCGTTCGCGCCGCCCCGCGCCGGGGCCGCTGGGGCCGATCAATCCAGGAGCATCGCCGTTTTGAAGATCATCGCTATCGGACGCGCCGCGTCGGCGACGTTCATCGCCGCCGCAGTCGCCGGGCTCGCCCTGAACGGGCCGGCGTTCGCAAAGAAGAAGAAAAACGACGAGGCGCCGGTCGAAACGCCGGCGAGCGTCGTGCGCGACGCGCCGGAGGACGCGTGGCGGGCGATCGATCCGGCGAACGTCCTGCTGATGGACCTGCCGGCGGGCGAAATCGTCATCGAGCTGCGGCCGGACTTCGCGCCGGGTCACGTCGAGCGCATCAAGACGCTGACCCGCGAAGGATTTTACGACGGTCTGACCTTCCACCGCGTCATCGAGGGTTTCGTCGCCCAAGGCGGCGATCCGGAAGGCGACGGCACCGGCGGCTCCGAATTGCCGGACTTGCAGCCGGAGTTTGCGCGCGACGCGTCGGCGGTTGAGGATTTCACGCCCATCGGTCGCGACCGCATCGCCGCGCGGGTAGGCTTCGCCGACGGCATGCCGACGGTGGCGCAGCCGGAATCGCTGCGCGCCTTCCGCGCTGACGAAAAAGTCGACGTCTGGGCCGCCCACTGTCCGGGCGTCATGTCGATGGCGCGGGCGACGAACCCCGCGAGCGCGAACAGCCAGTTCTTTCTGATGATCGGCGACGCGCGCGAAAATCTCGACAAGCGCTACACCGCCTGGGGCCTGATCGTCGACGGCTTCGAGCATTCGCGGCGGATCAGCCGGGGCGAGCCGCCCGATCGTCCGACGCCAATAATCCGCATGCGCATCGCAGAGGATGTGCCTGCGGACGAACGCCCCAACGTCGAAATTATGCGCACGGATCATCCGAGTTTCGCGCGCTTCGTAGAACTCGCGAAGTACGCGCGCGACGGCCTCGTGAAGGATCTGTGCAACGTCAAAGCGCCTCGGCGCGTCAACGGAAAGATCGAACTATGACCGAGACCATGATCCTAACGCTAGAAACCGGACCGGTGACGATCGAGCTCATGCCCGAAAAAGCGCCGAAACACGTCGCCCGCATCAAGGAGTTGGCGAACGACGGTTTTTACGACGGCCTCACGTTGCATCGCGTGATCGAAGGCTTCATGGCGCAGATGGGCTGCCCCAAGGGCAACGGCACGGGCGGCTCGGGCAAGAACCTGCCGGCCGAGTTCAATGATGTAAGCCATCAGCGCGGCGTCGTCTCGATGGCGCGCGCGCAGGACCCGAACAGCGGCGACTGCCAATTCTTCATCTGCTTCGACGACGCGTCCTTCCTCGATGGTCAGTATACGGCCTGGGGGCGCGTGACGGACGGCATGGAGAACGTCGATGCGGTAGCCCACGGCGAGCCGCCGCGCGCGCCGACGAAGATCGTGTCGTTCCGGGCCGCCTGACCCGTCGGCGGGCGCCGAACGCGCAAGAAACGGGTCGCGCCGGCAAAGCGGACGAGCGATCAGGGACGCGCCGCACTCGGAGCGTAGCCCATGTCGTTCGTCATCAAAGCGTTGCCGTCCGGTTCGTTCGAACGGCTCTACGGCGCGGGCGAGGAAACCTTGCGCGCCGCCGGCGCGCGACGGATCCGCGTCGATGCGGATCCGGGATTTCCGTGTCGCGTCAGCCTGCGCGACGCGGCGGCGGGCGAAACCGTGCTCTTGCTCAACTACACGCATCACGACCATGCGACGCCCTATCGCTCGTCACACGCGATTTTCGTCCGGGAAGGAGCTGAGACGGCGTCGCTGAACGCCGGCGAAACGCCGCCGGCGCCTTTTGTCAGTGAGGGCGTTCGACAGCGAACACGACATGATCGCCGCGGATTGCGTCGACGGCGCGTCGTTGGGTGACGCGATCCGCCGTCTGTTCGAAGATCCGTCAGCGGCTTATCTGCATGTCCACAACGCCAAGCCTGGCTGTTACGCTGCTCGTGTCGAACGCGCGCCTCAGAGCGTCCGGTCTACTGATTGAACCGCTCAGATGCTCTGGACTCTTTGTATCGAGCGCCTGAGAGGGTCTTCGCCGCATCCAAGTTGACCGCCCGGCGCATTAACATCGCGCGCCGTCCTTGCCCTCAAAAACGTCGAAAGACCCGTCGCAACTGCTCGCGATGGGCTTTCGTTTCCGCAGACAACCGAAAGTCCGGAAACAGCATTCGCAGTTCGATGTTGCGCACGCCGGCGAGCGCCGCGGCGCGGGCCGTTGGATCGTAGTCGTCATTGTCGACGATCGCCGCTAGGTGCTGCGCGTAGGCGGTTTGCAGGTTGCGGCGAAAAGCGTTCGGCGCGCCGCGCAGGTCCGCGCCGAAAACGGCGTCGTTCAAGTCTCTGATCATGTCGACGGGCCGGTAGTCGCCCCCGTAAAGGCGCGCATCCGTCAACCTTGCGAGGACGCGCGGGTGCAACAAATGGTCAAGCACGGCGCTTTGGATCTCAAGCGCGCGGGCGTGGATTTTCGGATCTTCCGTTTCGCCGAAGAATTCGAATCCGCGGCGCTGAGGTTGGAGGCGCTGAACGAGCGCGTCCGGCGCTTCGAACGCGTCGGCTGCGAAGACATAGTCGGCGAGGGCCTTCATCGCCCCCTCCTGAGTGGTGCGCGGCGTCGGCTGGTAAGGCGGCGCGGCGTCTTGTTGTCCGGGCGCGGCGCGGTTGACGTAAACGCCGCCGATTTGGCGCGAGATGATCTGCGCCATGACTGCGTGCTGCCCGGTCGCCGCGAGATAGCCGCGCAGCAAGGGATGCCAGCTGCGTTCGTCGTCGTATTTGTCGACGAGCCGGTCGAGCGTCGATCGGGCGAGCTCGATGCGGTCGACCGCGTAAGCGACAGGATCGCTCGACATGTCGTTGATCATGACGCGCGGGTCGATGCCGACGCCCGGCGAGCGCATGTCGTCGGCGTCATTGCCGAAGACGTTGCCGCGTTCGGTGGAGCGCGCGAGCAGCGCGGCGACGCGGGCGGTCTCCGCGTCCGGATCGTCGAGCGGCGGACGGTAACCGAATTCGATCGCCCAGTCGTCGTAGGGGCCCGGACGCGTGTGGTAGTAATCGCCTTGGTCGACCCCCAGCGGGGCGATGTTGGGGGCGGGGTAGTCCATGACGGACCCCGTCGGCGCGCCGTAGGTGAGGCTCGCATCATGGACCTCCCGCGGTCCGAACAGGGTCGAGGCCTTCATATTGTGGTTGAGGCCAAGGGTGTGTCCCACCTCGTGGAGCAAGAGATAGTACATGCTCTGTCGTGTGAGTTCGTCGTTAAGCGCGTCGTCCGCCCCTTGGGCGTCCAGCGCGGCGCGGGCGAAAAGGTTCGACTGGTGGAGATGAAGGCCGAAATCGCACAGGCGGCCATCCGCATGCGGTGAATGCGCTGCAAAGCCTCCGGACGCCGCTTCGTCGAAAACGTCGGAGATGACGAGACGGTTCGTCACGAAGACGTATTCGAGCATGATGTCGGCGCCCAGAATTTCGCCCGTGCGCGGATTGGTGAAGCTGGGGCCGTAACCGCCGAACGGCGGCGTCGGCGAGGACGTCCACCGCAACACGTTGTAGCGGATGTCGCCCGCATCCCAGTCGGCGTCGTCCGGCTGAACGCGCACCTCGATCGCGTTCGAGAAACCGGCCTTCTCGAAAGCGGCGTTCCAGGCGAGCACCGCATCGCGGATCGTATCGCGATATTCATAGGGCGTCGTGTTCTCGATCCACCAGACGATCGGCTGGACCGGGTCGGAAATCTCCGCGTCCGGGTCTTTTTTCTCCAACCGCCAGCGCGTGATGAGGTCGCGATACGGCGCCGCCGCCGGCGACGTCAGGTCCGTGACCTTGTCGAAAAAGTAGCCGACGCGATAATCGTCGCGTCTCGGTTCGTAGCCGTCGTCCGGCATCGCGATGATTGAGTGCTGAACCTTGACGATGATCGAGCGCGGGTCGGTGACGGCGTCGGAGCCGGCTTCGCGCGGATACTTCTTGTCGAAGGCGTAATCGACGACGACGTCGATATTGTCCGGATAGGCGCGGATGTCGTCGAACGCGGTCTTGCCTTTCGAGATCGAGCCGACCTCGAACGCGTCCGGCGAGGCGTCTTTCGGCGGCGTCGGCTTCACCTGGTGGAGCGCTTCGGACAGAAAGAGGCTTTCGGCGCGGACGAGGTAGCGCGCGGGCTCGTCGCCAACGCCCGGCGTTTGCGCCACGATTCCCAGATTGGCGATCTGCGCACGGCTGATGTTCGCCTCTCGCGCCCGGGCGAGCGGGCTGTCGGGATCGAAGTAGAAGGCCGTGTTTTGCTCGAAAATCCTTAGACGGTCGAACTGGCGTTCAAACGTCAAGACGCTCTGGTCGCGATAGGCGCCGCGAAAATGCCCGGCCTCGAGAACGCCGTTCTCGGTGTACGAAAAGGCGATGAACTCTTCGCCGAGCTGATCGGCCGACACCTCCAGGTAAACGTCGCCTTTTTTCGGGTCGATGTGGAGGTTGAAAAGGCCTTCCCTGCGGTCGAAGCCGTCGACTTTTTCTTCGATCGTCGGCGGTTCGTCGTCGTCCTTGTCGTCGTCCTCGGCTTGCGCCGGCGCCGCATGGACGAGAAACGCCGCGCAAAAAGCCGCGAGCGTGCGCGCTGCGCGCGCGTTCGAAAAGTACGCCATTGAAGGCCCCTCCAGGTCGGCCGCGCGTCGCCCTCGACGGCGCTATCGTTCAACCGCGATCAACGCTGACCGCGATTATCCCCTCGCCTTGGAGCATTTCCCGAAAAACGACCTCTCGCAAGCGCCTGTCGCCACGCGGACCCGGATGCGCGGTCAGAACGGCGCCGCGCGCGCGATCAGCCCCGGCGCGTCGAGCGTCGCGCCCGAGGCGCCGTATCCCGCGCCGCGAGCGGCCGGATCGAGCCGCGCGGCGCAGAAACCGTCGAACACGGCGTCGGGCGCGGCGTCTTTCAGGGCGGCGGCGGCGAGGGCGAGGCCCAGGTCTTCCGCAAAACGCCGGACGGTGGCGGGATTAAGCGCGCCCGGCTCCAGCCATCGCGGGATGCGCCGCGCGTGGGCGTCGAAATGGGCGTTCGAGCCCTGGGCGATGGCGAGGGCGGCGGCGACGGCCTCGAAGGCGCGCGGTTCGCTCTCGACGGCGCGCAAGGCGTCGAGCGCGACGACATTGCCCGATCCCTCCCAGACCGCGTTTAGCGGCGCGGCGCGGAAATAGCGCGGCGTCGGCCCCGTCTCGACGTAGCCGTCGCCGCCATGGCACTCGAGGACTTCGCCCACGAACGGCGTCTGGCGCTTGCAGATCCAGTACTTGGCGATCGGGGTCGCAAGCCGCGCGTAGGCGGCGGCCATGTCATCGTCGGCGGCTGCGTCAAGCGCCGCCGCGAGGGAGAAGGCGAGGGCCGTCGCCGCTTCGCAGTCGAGGACAAGGTCCGCGAGAACGCCGGCCATCGCCGGCTGGTCGATCAGTTTACGGCCGAAGGCGCTTCGGTGTTCGGTCCGCCACAGGGCTTCGGCGAGGGCGATCCGCATGGCGCCCGCCGAACCGACGGCGCAGTCGAAGCGCGTCAACTGCACCATGTCGACGATCGTCCGCACGCCTCTTCCCTGGGCGCCAAGGCGGACGGCGTAGGCGCCGTGGAATTCGATTTCCGCCGACGCGTTCGAACGGTCGCCGAGCTTGTCCTTGAGGCGCATCAGGTGGATGGCGTTGCGCGCGCCGTCGGGTTTCCAGCGCGGGGCGAGGAAACAGGTTAGGCCCTCGTCGGTCTGCGCAAGCGTCAGGAAAGCGTCGCTCATCGGCGCGGAGCAAAACCATTTGTGGCCCGTAAGCGCCCAGGCGTCGCCCACTTTCTCCGCTCGCGTCGTATTCGCGCGCACGTCGGAGCCGCCCTGTTTCTCCGTCATCGCCATGCCGACGGTGACGGCGCGCTTGTCCGTCGCGGGCAGGACGCGGGCGTCGTAATCAAGCTCCGTCGCCCGATCGATCCAGACCTCCGCCGCGTCCGGATCATGGGCGAGGCCCCGCTGGATCGCCGGAACCGCCGCGTAGGTCATGGACATCGGACAACACACGCCGGCGTCCGCCTGCGTCATCAGAAAAAGGAGGCCCGCGTGGAGGGCGTGGCCCGCTTCGTGCGCGCGCCAGGCGCCGGCGGCGACGCCCGCCGCGAACCCCATGTCCATCAGGAGGTGGTAGGAGGGGTGGAACGACACTTCGTCGAGGCGACGCCCGTAGCGGTCGAAGGCGTCGAGCCGGGGCGGGTTGCGGTTCGCCTCCATCGCCCAGGCGCGCGCCTCTTCGGAGCCGCACTGCCTGCCGAAAGCCGACAGCGTCTTGCGATGCGCGCCGCCGCCGCGCGCTTCAAGGGCGCCGATCAGCGCCGCGTCGTTCTCGAACAGATTGACGTCCGTGAACGCCGGCGGCTGGTTGACGACGTCATGGGTCTGAAGATTGGCGCGCGGCCGATGCGGCTGCATGGGGCGGGGCCTCCTGAACTCGCGTCCCGCCAGCATACACCGAACCCGCCGCGTCGCGAGACGGGCGGGCCGGCGCCCGAATCACCCGGTTTTGGGCGCGATGCCGTTGCGGTCGGCCAGAATCCGATCGAGGAGCCGCGTCGGCAACAGCCTCGGCAAGCGCCAAAAGAGCCAGGGGTTCTTCACGATCGCGTAGCGGGCTTTTTTCTTGTCGCCGTTCAGGATGTCCCGCACGAGGGAGCCCACCGCTTCGGGCTCCAGACCGTTTTCGGCGACGGTCTTCATGTTTTCCTTCAGCTTGCGCATCAACGGCGCATACGCCGTATCGGCGTAGTCGGCGTCGTCCTTGGCGTCGGCCTTGTCCCAGATCGGCGTTTTCACCGAACCCGGGCCGACGGTGACGACGTCGACGCCGTAGAGGATCATCTCGCGCCGCAACGCATCGCCATAGGCTTCGAGCGCGTGTTTCGACATGGCGTAGGGCGTAAAGAACGGCGTCGCGATCTTGCCCGCGATCGAGCTCATGTTGACGATCTTTCCCGGCGGTCCGGAAAGGTCGTCGCGCGTTCCAAGCAGCGGCAGGAACGCCTGAGCGACGCGCACGGGGCCGAAAACGTTGACGTCGAACTGAAACCGGTAGTCGTCGAGGGGCACGCATTCGGCGGGGCCTGTCACGGCGACGCCGGCGTTGTTCACGAGCCCGCCGAGCCGCGCGCCGGCGAGGGCGGTTTCGACGTCCTTCGCCGCGCTGGCGATCGCGTCCTCATTGGTGACGTCGAAGACGAGCGGCGAAAACCGCTCTTTCGCGGCCAGCGCTTCGACGCCGTCGTCATCGGCTTTTCGGAAGGAGCCGAAGACGCGCCAGCCGTCGTTGAGCAACGCCTCGCAAATGGCGCGGCCGATGCCGGAAGACGCGCCGGTGACGACGGCGGATTTGTTGGGAGCGGGATGGGGCATGGACCTAGCGAACGGCGTCGCGACGCTGTTAGTTCGCCGCTGCGTCGATATACGCTTTGTCCTTCGCTTCGGCTCTCTTGAAGGCGTCGCGGGACGTGATGCGGGCGATGTAGTCTGCGAACGCTGGCTCTTTTTCGATCGCGCCGAACATTGTCGCGAACCTCAATGTCGAGCCGAGGACGACGTCCGCAGCGGTGAAGGCGTCCCCGAGCACGTAGGGCCCGGGCGTCACCGCCGCGCGCAAGGCGGCCAGAACGTCCTCCGCCGAACCGTGTCCGGCCGAACCCGGATTGCCGCGCGCGCCTCCGGCGAGCTTGTCCATCATCATCGGTTCGACGCACGACGGCGAAAAGAACAGCCACCGATAGTAAACGCCGCGCTTCGGATCCGCCGTCGGCGGCGCGAGGCCGGCGCCCGGAAACGCGTCGGCGAGGTAAGCGCAAATGGCGGCGCTTTCCGTGACCACGACGTCGCCTCGGTCGGGCGGAACGACGAGCGTCGGGACCTTGCCCATCGGGTTAAGCGCGACATAGTCGGCGGCTTTCTGGTCGCCGCTATGCAGGTCGAGGATGCGGACGTCGCAGACGTCGCCGAGTTCTTCGTTCATCCAGCGCGTCGTGCCGCCGCGCGTCTGCGGCGCGTGGTAGAGGATCGGCTTCGTCATCGTTGGTCCTTTCGCTAGGCGCGGCGCGCCGTGATTTCATAAAGCGCGACGGCGGCGGCGGCGGCGACGTTGAGGCTCTCCATTTCGGCGGCGATCGGGATCCGATAGCCCGCGTCGCAGGTCGCGGCGACGAGTTCGCGTAGTCCGGCCCCCTCCGCGCCGAGCGCCAGGGCGATGGGGCGGTCGGCGGGCGCCGCGCCGATGGGCGCCGGCGCCTCGCCCGCAAGTCCAACGCAATAATAGCCAAGATCGCGCAACGCTTCGAGCGCGCGGGACACGTTGACGACGCGCGCGCACGGCGTCGTCTCGATCGCGCCCGCCGCGGCCTTGGCGAGCGCGCCCGCGAGCGCCGGCGTGCGGCGGTCCTGCGCCACCACGGCGCGCGCGCCGAAGGCGGCGGCGGCGCGGAAGATCGCGCCGATGTTTTGCGGGGCGGGGATCTGGTCGAGAACGACCACAGGCCGTGCGGGCTCGGCGGGCGCGCAGACATCCTTCAGCCGGGCGCGCGGCAGGTCGTCGACGAGGACCGCGAAGCCCTGGTGCACGGCGCCCGCCGGCAACTCCCGGTCGATGGCGTCGGGTCGGGCGTCCGCCAGCATGTCCAGTTGCGCGGGCGTCGCGCCGCGGCGCGCGTACCAGTCGCGCGCGTTCTTCGTCGCGAGCCCTCGCCGAACGCGCCGGGCCGGGTTCGCAAGCGCCGCCGCGCCGGCGTGGCGGCCGTAGATCCAAAGCGGGCTTCCCTCGCGGGCGGTTGGCGATTTCGGCGACGTCATGGCGGCCCGCATACACGGCTTCGCGCCGGCCGGGTACGCGCTTGCGCGCCGGCGGGGCGATCGCTAAGACGCGCGCTCGCTCGATCGCCGTCGGCTTCGGAGGGGTGGGAGAGTGGTTAAATCCAGCAGACTGTAAATCTGCCCGCTTCGGCGTACGCTGGTTCGAATCCAGCCCCCTCCACCATCCATACCCGACCAAACCGTTGTCCAATCGACTATGCGTCTGAGTCCCGCGCATTGGGCCGTTCCGCCGTTGGCAGAGACTTCCGCGCTTGGCCATGAGCCCCAAACTCGGCAAAACGCCCAAGTGTCTCCACAGCGCGAATTCCGTGTCCAATCCACGGGCCGGGCGATGGTCAGTGCATCGCCGCGATCCACGGGGGATCGTTCGAAGAATTCAGTCGGAACCAGAGAGAAAAGTGTCTGCTTGTTCCCGCCAACAGGTAGGCAATTTATCGATCCGGCGAAGTTTGCTTGCTGAGACTGAGACTTTTCGATCTCCGCGCAGCACCGCTTCAACAACGTTTGGTCCCAGGAAGGCTAGTCGCACAAGACGTGACGCTTCTTCAGGATTGAGGCCTTCGCTATTGGCGATCTGAGTAATCGTTTTAGTCGGCGAAGCGAACCAGCGATCCCTTAAGGCGTGCCCTTTCGCGATTAGCCGGACGGTCGTTTGATCGACCACATTGCTTTCGGTGTCGCCAAGGATCAGTCGGAGTCCATGGCGCGATCGAGCAATCCTTATCGCTGACTTGATCTCACAAGATTCCGCCAAGTCTAGATGGCAGGCCTCGCTGATCATCTTCGATGGCGCGAGCTGAACTCGGACACAATCGTCGCCCACATCGACTCGCTCGATCAAGCTTGACCACTGTGCAATTCGTTCGCGCGACGTCTTTTTTCGATTGGCCATAGCAAGATCGTTCAAGGAGGCTCGCGCCAAAGACACTTGACGGGCCTCTGCGCCGTCCGCCAACGCATATCGCGCCGCATACGGATCAGCCAACCATCCATCAATAACCCGCAGGATGACGTCCTCCAGAACTTCAGCGTTGATCCGCCACCGGTCTTTTGAAGCCACGGCGCCTCGCTCGGACGCTTTTGTGAGGTAATAACGGTATCGACGCCCTCGTGATCGACTTGTTGTCGGCGTCATGCGCTCGCCGTTGGCGAAGAGCTTGCCGGCGAGCGAAGACTGGTCCTGGGTTCTTGATTCGGAGCGTTGAGCGGCCGCCTTAGGTAGGGGACTCATTTTGCCCACTCGATGACGATGGCTGCAAGGGCGATTGCGGCGATGTAGTTGCGGGCGAGCCGGTCGTATCTGGTGGCGATGCGCCGCCAGTTTTTGAGCTTGCAGAACAGTCGCTCAACGATATTGCGCCGCTTATATGCTTGCTCGTCGAGAGGATACGGCACGGTGCGTGAGGCCGTTGATGGAATGGCAGCTTCAATCTTTCGGCTGTTCAGATAGTTTCGAAAATGCTCCGCATCGTAAGCTTTGTCAGCAAGGAGGCGCTTGGGGGCTACGATGGCCTCCATCATTGGGCGAGCCATTGTGATATCAGCAACGTTGCCAGGCGTTAGGGCGAAGACGACTGGTCTGCCGCGATCATCGGCCAATGCATGGATTTTACTCGTTCTCCCGCCGCGCGAACGCCCAATCGCTTGGACTTCTTCCCCTTTTTTCCTCCTGAGGCGGAGCGGTGAGCTTTCACATGAGAGCTATCAATCGACAGCTCATCCGGCACCGGACCTGAGGCGGCCATTTTGGCGAATAGCTTTTGCCAGATTCCTCGTGCTGACCAACGGTTGTAGCGATTGTAGATCGTGGTGGATGGGCCGTACTCGGATGGGCAATCCCTCCAGCGGCAGCCCGTTCTCAGGACGTGCAGAATACCGCTGAGCACCCGGCGATCATCGACCCGGGGCTTGCCCGGCTTGCCGCGCGGGAGATGGGGTTCGATAGCGCCCCACGCTTCGTCAGAAAGCCAAAACAGATGCGTCACACTCGCCTCCATGGTAATTCAAACCCAAATACGAGGTGATTTGCAATATAATTCAATAGCTTGTTTGGGTTCCCTACCTAGGGTCGAGACTCATAACCAGTAGCATACGGTTGCTGTGAGTTGCACGGCGGCGAGGAAGTTACGGGCGAGCCTGTCGTATCGCGTTGCGATACGACGGTAGTCTTTCAGACGACAGAATGACCGCTCGACGGCGTTTCGCTTGCGGTAAAGGGCTGGAGAGAAACCCGGTTTGTATCGTCTGTTCGACTTCGGTGGAATGTTCGGCGCCGCGCCTCGGGCCTCGATCCGGCGGCGAAGCCTGTCGCTGTCATATCCCTTGTCGCCGTGCAGGATGATTGTTTCCGGCGACGCCATCTGCAAAAGCGTTTCAGCGGCTATGCAGTCCGCGACATTGCCGCCGGTGAGGATAAAGGCGAGCGGCCTGCGCAATTGATCCGTCGGCGCATGGATTTTCGTCGTGCGCCGTTGAACGAATTCGTTCAACCGCGAGCGGCCGACCGCCTGGTTTCGCTCCCCCCTTTACCGCCGGATGCCGACCGATGCGCGCGCACCGCCGTGGAGTCGATCAGGACCTGCGCCGG
>JBHJHE010000051.1:0-9667 GCA_050331095.1 Parvularculaceae bacterium | reverse complement strand
CGCGCCTAACGATGCACGCGCGCCTGCGGCCCGGCGGCGATCCGCTCACGGCGCTGTCGACGCTGAAAGCGGCTCTCGCGGAACGTTACGGCATCGCCGAGACCACGATCCAGCTCGAAACCGGGGCGGGGTGCCCTGACGAACTCGCGGCGTCGCCGCCGTTGCGCCGGCAGGCGCCGGCGAGACCCGGCGTCGAGCGCGGCGCGCCGGCGCCCATCGCCAGCATCGGCAAGAGCGCCGGGCGTTTAGCGTGGATCGGGCGAAGACCGTTTCAGGCGCTCACAACAAAGAATCTAGAGCATCCGACTGATTCAATCAGAAAACGTGATGCTCTAGGACCTCGTCGCGACGAGGGAGACGGCGTCGAGGTCCGGCGGCGGATAGCGCGCTGTAATCCCTGCGGCGTAGGCGAGCCCTTCCTCGACCGCCGGCGCGACGGCCGCGCGGGCCTCGGACAATTCGCGGGCGCGCTCTTCCGGCCCGAACGGCCGATTGGGGCTCTTGGCGTGGCGGGCGAACAGCGGGCCCGCGACGGTCGCGGCGTGCGCGTCGGCGAGATCGCCAAGCCCGAAAAACGACGTCGTCGCCGACAGGGCGCGCGCGGGATCGGCCAGAAACCGGTCGTTGGGCAAGCTCGCGAGACGCGCGTTCGGCGCCGTCAGATCGCCCGGCATGACGTGCATCAGGTAAAGCCAGTGCAAGGCCGCGGCTTCGGCGTCGCTGAGGCCGTCGAAATCGACGCCGGCGAACGGCGCCATCCGGCGCATGTCTGTGAAGACCTGCGTTACGCGCGCGCGGGCGAGGGAGACCCGGTCGTCGCGCTTCAGCGTCTGCGTCAGATACTCCTCAAGCGGCGCATAGATGAAAACGCCGCGGTATCGCGGATCGGCGGCGAAAACGTCCGCCATCAGCATGTTCGAGAGCGGCCATTCCTTGATGACGGGAACTTCGCCGTCGGCGAACGCGCGCGCCTGGAAGACAAGCGCCGTGCGCAGGAGCCGCAGGTAGGCGTCGCGAGGAACCTTCGCCTCGCCGGCGTCGATGGCGCGGCGCAACACGGACAGTTGCGAGAACACCGCGTTTTCGTTGTAGAGGAACAGGCCCGGCGACTGACCGAGCGCCCGCGCGTAGAGCGTCGACAGGCAGTAATCCGTCATCCAGATGAAATGCAGCGGCTTGGCGTCGGCGACGCGTTCGTCGAGCCGGTGCTCCAAGAGATTGTTGATGGCGACGGCGTAGCCGGGGCGTTTCGCCGAGAGGTGACAGTTTTGCGGCGGCAGGTCGGCGTCGACTTTGCGGAAGATCGCCGCGCCTTTCTGAAAGTCGAGCGTCGCCAGCATGTAGGACGGATCGCGCACGAGCTCCTCGACGTCGATCTTTCCGGCGGGCGACGACGGCTTGGATCCGCCGCCGGCGCCGCGGTTCGGATCGCGCACGGGACTCGCCACACGCGGCGGCGCGCCGACGCTCTCGCGCTGGTCGAAGGCGAGATGGGCGTTCGGGCCGTTGCGGTCGACGAAGTGCAAAAAGACGTGGGCGGACCGCTCGCCTTCGAAGCGGTCGCGCCAGTGAGGCACGTCCGCGCCACGATAGATCATCATGTCGCCGGGCGCGAGGTCGATCGCCCGCGGCGCGCCGTCGACTTCGATCCGGATCGGCCAGGGCGACGGCGACGCGCCGCCGAGATAGAGCGTGGCGCTGACTTCGCACGCCGGACGATCGGTATGCCGAGGCAATTCCGCGCCGGCGCGATAAAGGCGCATGTAGGAGTAGGTTGGCGCGAGCTCGAGCCCCGTGCGCGCTTCGACCGTCGGCAGAACGGCCTCGAGCACGCTTTCGCCGAGCGGGTCGGCGTAGCGGCCGACCGAGCCGGTCTTCGCCTCCTCGATCATTGAGGCGCGGTGGTGCTTGTCGAGGATCGCAAGATAGCCGTCGACGAGGGAGCATGACGTCGCCGGCAAGGCGCTGCGCACGACGCAATAGCCGAACGCCTCAAAATGTTGCGGATCGGCCTCGTCGGTCGTCGCGGCGGAGGTCATCGGCGGCGCGCCGCGAGGCTCACTCGGCGAAGGCTTTTTCGACGACGTAGGTTCCCGGCGCGGCGTTCGAGCCCTCTTCAAGACCCGCCGCCTCGACGAGCGCGCGGGAGTCGGCGATCATCGCCATCGACCCGCAAATCATCACGCGGTCCTCCGCGGGGTCGAAGCCCTGAAGGCCGAGGTCTTCAAAAAAACGGCCCGACGAGATCAGGTCCGTGATCCGGCCCTGGCGCTCGAACTCGGCGCGCGTCGTCGACGGATAATACGTCACCCGCTCCGGCGCGACGTCGCCGACGAGCGGGTCGTCGGGGAGGCCGTCGATGACGTGCTTCGAGTAAGCGAGGTCCTCGACCCGGCGGCAGGTGTGGGTCGCGATCACCTGCTCGAACTTTTCATAGCTCTCCGGCTCGCGCACGAGGCTCGCGAACGGCGCGAAGCCGGTTCCGGTGGAGAGGAGGAACAGCCGCCGGCCGGGTTTCAGCGCGTCGAGCACCAGTGTGCCCGTCGGCTTCTTGCCGAGAAGAACGCCGTCGCCCTCGACAATGTGCTGGAGCCGCGAGGTGAGGGGGCCGTCCTGCACTTTGATCGAATAGAAATCGAGGCCGTCGTCCCAGGCCGGGCTCGCCATCGAATAGGCGCGCAGGAGCGGCTTCGTCTCATTCCACAGGCCAAGCATGACGAACTCGCCGGAACGGAAGCGGAAGCTCTGCGGCCGGGTGAGGCGCAGGGAGAAAAGGTCGTCCGTCCAGTGGCGGACGCTGAGCACCGTTTCGCGCGTGACGTTTTTCGGCAGTTCGATGTCGTCAAATCCCATGGAGGACGCTCCCTTCCGTCATCGTCGGTCGGACGCGATCTTTACGTCCGCCGCCCGCGCATCGGCTCATCGTCCTGTGGCGGTTTCGTTATCGGCGTTCATTGGTGGACGCCGCGCGCGACGTCAATCGCGAAATTGGTGCGGTGCAGCAAAATTCAGCCGAGCGCGAGCGCCGCTAAAGACCCGTCGCACGAACGTGATGGGCCGGCCGCCCCCGCGCCCGCCCCACGCCTGCGGCCCGGTCTCGCCCAACAACCGCCCAACGGGGCCGCGAAAGGTAGAGGATGTCTTTTTGGAGGCGTCTCTTTTGAGAGGCGTCTTTTGTTGAGAGGCGCCTTTTCTGAGAGGCGTTTGGCGTCCCCGGCAGGATTCGAACCTGCGGCCCTCAGATTAGGAATCTGATGCTCTATCCTGCTGAGCTACGGGGACCCAATACAAAACTACGCCGGCCGCCTCGAAGATCAAGTTCGCCAGCGACGTGCGCGCAGGCTATTCTGACGCCCGCGCGGCGTTCGTTCGCGGGCAGGGAGACGGATACGGAGGATCGGATATGGCGCGCGGAAACGCGGTGATCGTCGTCAGCGCGGCGATGCTCGCCTTCGCGGCGGGTCTCGTCATCGGCCGCAACATCGACCGCGGCGAATCCGACCTGCGCGACAGCGCCGGCAACTCTCTCGTCTCGCCCTTGACGCGCCGCGCCGCAGACAGCCCGCGCCTGCCTTTCCAGAACGTCCGGCGCGCCGACGCGCCGCGCCCGGCGCTGGCCGAGGCGGCGGCGGACGAGGGGCCGTTCGCCTACCAACGATTGCGGCTCGACACGTCGGAGAGCCCGCCGAAGGCGTGCTTCGAGTTCAACCGCCAGCTCGACCCGGCCGACACGAACTATGGCGATTTCGTCGCCGTGACGCCGAAAGCGAAGATCGCCGCGGTCGCCGCCGGCGAAAGCCTTTGCCTTGCGGGTTTCGACTTCGCCAAAGACTATGAAGTCGCCCTGCGCCGCGGGCTCCCGAGCGCCGACGGCGCGACGCTCGGGCGATCCGAACGGGTGGTCGTCGCCTTCGGCGACAAGCCCGCCTATGTCGGGTTCGCCGGTGACGGGGTCATCCTGCCCCGGCTCGACGCCGACGGCCTCGGCGTTGAGACCGTCAATGTCGGGAAAGTCCGCCTCGTCGCGCGGCGCGTCTCGGACCGCTCGCTCGTTCGCAAACGGATCGTGACCGGCGCCGCCGTGGCCGCCGGCCGCTATGGCGACGCCTATGGCGAGGACGACGGGGCCGACGTGGGCGCCGTCGCCTTCGACGAGACGATCGACGTCGACGGCGCGCGCAACGAAACGACGACGACGGTCTTTCCCTTCGGCGCGGCGTTGCCGAACCTGAAGCCCGGCGCTTACTTCGTGCGCCTCGAAGACGCCTCGCCGGGCGCGGACCCCGAGCGGCCAGCCTCCGCCTGGCGTTGGATCCTGCACACCGACCTCGCGCTCAGCGCCTATTCAAGCGACGCCGCCATCGACGTCGTCGCGCGGTCCCTGCAGACCGGCCGGCCGCTGATCGACGTCGAACTGCAGATCGTCGCCCGCAACAACGACGTCCTCGCCCGCGCGACGACGAACGCCGACGGCGCGGCGCGCTTCGAGCGCCTGCCGACGGCGCCAGGGCCCTTAAGCCCGCGTATGGTGATGGCGTACGGGCCGCAACAGGATTTCGCCGCCCTAGACCTCGCCCGCGCGCCGCTCGACCTGTCGCGCTATCCCGTCGGCGGGCGCGATGCGGCGCGGCCCGTCGACGCCTTCGTCTATCTCGACCGCGGCGTCTATCGGCCAGGCGAGACGATGCGCCTGTCGACGCTCCTGCGCGACGAGGCCGGGCGCGCCGACGCGCGGCCGATGACGCTCGTCGTTTCGCGGCCGAACGGCGTCGAAGCGCTGCGCAAACGCATCGAGCCGACCGAACTGGGGAGCTTCTCGCTCGAATACGATCTGCCGCGCTCCGCGCCGCGCGGGAGCTGGTCCGCGCGCGTCGAGGCCGGCGGGGCGGGGACGGCGGGCGCCGTCTCGTTCGCGGTCGAAGACTTCGTGCCCCAGCGCATCGAAGTGGCGCTCGATACGGACGAGACGACGCCGCTCGTCGTCGGCGACGCGCGCTCGGCGCGCATCGAGGCGCGGTATCTTTACGGCGCGCCGGCCGCGGACCTGGCGGTGGAGGCCGAGGCGCGCCTGCGCGTCGATCCCAATCCGTTCCCGTCCCGGCCTGGCTATCGTTACGGGCCCGTCGAGGGTCGGTTCGCCGAGCGCATCCTGCCGCTTGCATCGACGACCACCGACGCCGACGGCCTCGCCGAGACGACGATTGAGATCGATCCTAACGCGGCGGATTTCGCCGCGCCGTTGCGCGTCGACGTCGTCGTCGGCGTCGTCGAGCCCGGCGGCCGCGCCGTGCGCGAGAGCGCCCGCCTGCCGGTGCGCCACAAGTCCCGCTATGTCGGCGTGAAGCTTGAGGGCGACGCGACGCGCGTCGGCCTTGGAGAGACGGCGATGGTGGAGGCGGTCCTTCTTGACCGGAACGGCGAGCCCAACCGAGGCGAGCTCGAATGGCGCCTCGTCGAGGAGGACTATTGGTTCGAATGGTACCGCCAGGGCGGCGAATGGCGCTGGCGACGCGCCTATCGCGACGTTCTGAAGGCGGAGGGACGCGCGCGGCCCGCTGAGGGCGCCGATATCGTCCGGATCGCCCGCAAGCTCGAGCCCGGCTCCTACCGCGTCAGCGTCCGCGACCCGGAGAGCGGCGCGGCCAGCGACCTGCGGTTCTATGTCGGCTGGCGGTCGAACGAGGCGGCGGCCGACAGCCCCGACGCCGCCACTTTGAGCGTCGTCAGCGAGGCCGTCGCGCCGGGGGCCCGGGCGAAGCTCTATCTTGATCCGCCCTACGCCGGGGAGGCGATGCTCGTGATCGCCACCGACCGGGTGCGCGAGGTGCGGCGCTTCAAGGTCGAGGCGGGCGGCCAGGAGATCGTCGTCGACACGAAGCCCGAATGGGGCGCCGGCTTCTACGCCCTCGCGAGCGTCGTGACGCCGCGCAACGCCGCCGGCCGGCCGACGCCCCGCCGCGCCATGGGCGTCGCCCACGTGCCGTTCGAAATGGCCGAACGAACGCTCGACGTCGCGATCACGAACCCCGCCGTCGCGCGCCCCCGCGAGCGGCTGGATCTGCCCGTAACGATCGCCGGGCTCGGCCGCGGCGAGCGCGCCATGCTGACCCTCGCCGCCGTCGACGAAGGGATCCTCCGCCTGACGAAGTTCGAGACGCCCGATCCCGTGGCGCATTTCTTCGGCAAGAAGCGCCTCGGCGTCGAGGTGCGCGACGATTACGGCCGCATTCTCGACCCTAACCTCGGGGCGCCGACGAATTTCGGCGGCGACCAGATCGGCGGGGAGGGATTGACGAGCGTGCCCACCAAATCGATCGCGCTTTTCTCCGGCCCTGTTGAGGTCGACGCCGAGGGCCGGGCGCTCGTCTCGTTCGACGCGCCCGACTTCAACGGCGAATTGCGGCTGATGGCCGTTGCGTGGACCTCGGAGAATGTCGGCGGCGCCGACGCCGCGCTCACCGTGCGCGATCCGGCGCCGACGCTTCTTTCGCTGCCGCGCTTCCTGGCGCCCGGCGACACGGCGCGGGCGGATCTTCTCGTCGACAATGTGGACGGGGTCGGAACGCCTATCGCCGTCGCGGTGACGGGCGCATCGCCGATCGAAGCGGACGCGACCTTCTCCCTCGATCTCGCGGCGGGTGAACAGGCGCGCCGCGCGATCGACGTCGCCGCGGACGCCGCCGGCGTCGGCGCCCTGGAGCTCTCGGTCGCCGACGCCGACGGGCGGTCACTGACGCGCGCCTCGCCCTTGCAGGCGCGCGCGCCGTTCTATCCGACGACGTCCGTCAGCGTGCGGCGCCTGGAGCCCGGCGAGACCCTGGCGCTCGACGACAGCCTGGCCGCGCCGTTCCTCGCCGGCGCCTTTGAGGGCTCGGCGTCGTTCTCGCCGATCGCCGGGGTCGACCCGGGGCCCATCGTCGATCAGTTGTCGCGTTATCCATACGGCTGCAGCGAACAGCTTGTGTCCACGGCGACGCCGCTCCTTTACGCGGACGCGTTCGGCCTCGAGGCGAGCGACGGCGTGCGCCCGCGCGTGCAGGAAGCCGTCAACAAGCTCCTCGACCGTCAGGGGCCGGACGGCGCCTTCGGGCTCTGGCGGGTTGGCGACGGCCGGGCAACGGGCTGGCTCGGCGCCTATGTGACAGACTTCCTCGCCCGGGCCCGCGCGGACGGGTACGCCGCGCCGGAGAGCGCGCTTTCCTCCGCCTACGACGCCCTCGCCAAAGTCGCGCGCCTCGACAGGTGGGCCTATGTCGCCTATCGCCGCGACGTCTATACGGGGCCCGACGAGACCGACACCGCCCAGCGCCTGCGGCGGCGTTCGGCGGCCTACGCGCTTTACGTGCTCGCGCGCGCCGACCGGGCCAGTCTCTCGGATTTGCGTTACTTCCACGACGCGGTTTTCAACGAGATCGAGAGCCCGCTCGCCCGGGCCCATGTGGGCGCGGCCCTCGCGCGCATGGGGGACGCCGCCCGCGCGGCGAACGCTTTCGACGAGGCGATCGCGCGCCTCGGCTGGGACAACAAATCCGACTACTATCAATCGCCGTTGCGCGACGCCGCGGCCGTCCTCGCGCTGATCGTCGAAAGCGGCGACGGGCCGCGCGCCGACGCCGCGGCGGCCCGCCTCGCGGAGCTGACGCGAGATCCGGAGACCATGAACACGCAGGAGCAGGCGTTTTCGCTCATCGCCGCAGAGGCGATGCTGCAGGCGGCGGGCGCCGTCGTCGTCTCCCGCGACGGACAGGATCTTGAGGCCGAGGGCGAACTCGTGCGCGTCGCCCTGACGCCGACGGACCTCGCCGACGGCGTTCGTTTCCGCAATGACGGTTCGGGTCCGGTCTACGCCTCAGTCGCCGCCGGCGGGCCGCCGCGCGAGGCGCCGCCGGCCGTCGATCGGGGCTACGCTGCCGCCAAACGGGTCTTCACTTTGTCCGGCGAGGAGGTTCCGCTCGCCGACGGCCGGCTTGAAGCGCGCCAGAACGACCGCCTCGTCGTCGCCGTGTCGGGGACGGCGGGGGACAAGCGCACGCACCCGACGGTGGTCGCGGACCTGTTGCCAGCCGGTTTCGAGATCGAGGCGATCCTGCGGCCGGAGGACGGCGCGCCGGCGAGCGAGGCGGGCCGGCGCGCGCGCGGGCCTTACGCCTGGCTTGGACCAATCTCGCGCGGCGACGTCGCCGAAGCGCGCGACGACCGGTTCGTCGCCGCCCTCGACGTGCGCGATCGTCCGTTCACGTTCGCTTATGTCGTGCGGGCCGTGACGCCAGGGGATTTCGCGTTCCCGGGCGTCGTCGTCGAGGACATGTACCGGCCGGGCGTCTTCGGGCGCACGGCGGCGGCGCGCTTACGCGTCGCCCCGGCTGCGCCGTGACGCTGCAGCGCGCGTTCGGCGTCTCGACGCTCGCCGCGGTCGCGGCGCTTGCGCTCCTCGCCGCCCTCGACATCGCCTTTCCGCCGCCGCTCGAGCGCGCCGCCGACCGCAGCGTCATCGTGCTCGACCGGGACGGCGCGTGGCTCTACGCCTTCGCCAACCGCGCCGGCCGCTGGCGGTTCGCTGCCGACCTTGACGCCGTCGATCCGACGTTTCTGGAGCGCGTCGTCGCCGTCGAGGACAAGCGTTTCTTCGCCCACGCGGGCGTCGATCCGCTGGCGATCGCCCGGGCGGTCGGCGCGTCCTTGCGCGCAGGGCGCATCGTCTCCGGCGCCTCGACGATCACCATGCAGACGGCGCGCCTGCTGGAGCCGCGACCGCGCACCCTCGGCGCAAAGGCGATTGAAGCTTTCCGGGCGCTACAGATCGAGCGGCGGCTGACGAAGAACGAAATCCTCGCGCTCTACCTGACCCTCGCGCCCTACGGCGGCAATATCGAAGGCGTCCGCGCCGCGAGCCTCATCTATTTCGGCAAGGAGCCGACGCGGCTCAGCGACGCCGAACAGGCGCTCCTCATCGCCCTGCCGCAGGCGCCCGAGGCGCGCCGGCCCGACCGGCGACCCGCAGCGGCCCGCGCCGCGCGCGACGCGACCATAGACCGGCTCGCCTCAATGGACCTCCTCGCTGCGTCGGCCGCCAACGCCCTCGAGCCGCCCGCGCGCCGCGGCGTATATCCGCGGGCGGCTTATCACGCCGCGTCCGCCGCTGCGGCCGAGGCGCGGGTCGCGCCGCCGGCGGACGATACGGTCCGCTTGAGCCTTGATCGGCGCTTGCAAACGGACGCCGCAGCGGGGCTCCGTCGATGGGTCGCCGATCGCTGGCGCGTGCGCGGGGAGGACGGCGCGACCGCGGCCGCCGTGATCGTCCGTGTCGAGACCGGTGAGGTTCTCGCGAGCGTCGGCTCCTCGGGGGTGGACGCCCCGGGCGGTTGGATCGACTTGACCGGCGCGCCGCGTTCGCCGGGCTCGCTCCTGAAGCCGTTCATCTATGGCGTCGCCTTCGACGACGGCGACTTGTCGCCCGACGCGATCGTGTTCGACGGCCCCCGCGCGTTCGGCGCCTACGCGCCGGAGAACTTCGACCGCGGGTTCCGCGGCGAGGTGCGCGTCGTCGACGCCCTGCGCCATTCGCTGAACGTCACGGCCGTCGCAGCCCTGAACGACGTGGGGCCGGCCCGCTTCCGCGCCGCCCTCGGCGCCGCCGGCGGACGATACGGTCCGCTTGAGCCTTGAT
>JBHJHE010000050.1:0-27376 GCA_050331095.1 Parvularculaceae bacterium | reverse complement strand
GGCCCCGGCCGGCGCAAGCGGGCGGCGCGACCGCGGCGACGACAACGCTGGCGGTTGCGGCGGTCGAGGGGCTGGCGGCGCCCCGGCGTCCGGCTCCGTCGAGCTCGACGGCGACGGCGACGGCGACGCGCCGACGCCGGCGTCGTCTCCGGCTTCAACGCGGCCGACGTCGCGCCCCGCTCGGTAGGCGACGTCCGCCTCCGCAGAGACCGGCGCGGCGGCGAGGTCGGCGACGCGCGCCTCGGCGGCGGCGGTCGCGCCGGCCGGTTCGGCCAGCGTCGATGCGGCCCGTTTCGCGGTTCGCGAGTCTCTCGCTGCGGCTCGGCGCAGTTCGTCGAGCACGAAGCGCCAACGCGGAACGTCCCGCCCGCCGTCCCAGCCCGACAGGCGCATGGGCGCCAACGCTTCGAACCCGCGCGGCGGCGGCGGCCCTTCCGTCACCGGCGTCAGAGTGCCATCGACGAGCGCGCGCTGCGCGGCGCCCAGAAACGCGCGCGCCGAGGCGAGGCCGGGCGACCAGATCGCCAGCGTCGCCGAGACCGGTCGTGGATCGCGGTCGTCCGCGTCATGGGCGCCGAACGCGAGCGCCCACCCGTCAGCGGCGAGCGCCAGCGCAATCCGCTCTCCGAGCGCCGAAGCGTCGGCGGCGAACAGTAGACGGACTTTGCTCATTGCGCCTCCAAAACGCGCGCTTCGCCGAACGGCTTTGGGCGACGAAAATGCCGTCGTTCGCCCCGATCGCGCAACCGCCTGGAGCACGATCGCGGGAAGTCGGTCGAATTTTGTTCTTGTATTGTTCCAGATAATCGACGAGGTTGCAATCGCCGAATTCGAAAGGATCGCGGGGATGGTGGCGCAACTGACGACGTTCGCCTTCCAGGGCGTCGACGCGCGAGACGTGCGCGTTCAAGTGCAGATCGCGGGCGGCGCGAACCATTTCGCCATCGTCGGCCTGCCCGACAAGGCGGTGAGCGAAGCGCGCGAGCGCGTGCAGTCAGCTTTGTGCGCGATCGGGCTCGGCCTGCCGCCGAAGCGGGTGACCGTGAACCTGGCGCCCGCCGATCTGCGCAAGGAAGGCGGTCATTTCGATCTTGCGATCGCGCTCGGCGTTCTGATCGAGATGGGGGCCGCCCCGGGCGGCGCAGCCGACGGCTACGCGGTCGTCGGCGAGCTGGGCCTCGACGGGTCGATCGCGCCGGTCGCCGGCGCGCTGCCCGCCGCCGTCGCCGCCGGCGCGCGCGGCCTTGGCCTCATATGCCCAGCAGCGAACGGCGCGGAGGCCGCCTGGGCCGGCGAGGACGTCGACGTGATCGCGCCCGGCGGGCTGGTGCAGCTCCTGAACCACCTGAAGGGAACCCAGATCGTGCGCCCGCCGGAGCCGGGACCGGTGGCGCCGGCGGCCATGTCGGCCGACCTGCGCGACGTGAAAGGCCAGGAGGGCGCCAAACGCGCCCTCGAGGCGGCGGCGGCGGGCGGCCACAACCTGCTCATGGTCGGCCCGCCGGGCGCCGGCAAGTCGATGCTTGCGCAACGCCTGCCGGGCGTTCTGCCGCCGCTCACGGCGGCGGAAACGCTCGACGTTTCGATGATCCAGTCGATCGCAGGGCTGATGGAGAACGGACGCGTCACCCGCGCGCGGCCGTTTCGCGCGCCGCACCACTCCGCCTCAATGGCCGCCCTCGTCGGCGGCGGGGCGCGCGCCGCGCCGGGCGAAGCGTCTCTGGCGCACCACGGCGTTCTCTTTCTCGACGAGCTGCCGGAGTTCTCCCCGCAGGCGCTCGACAGTCTCCGGCAGCCGCTCGAGACCGGCGACGTCGTCGTCGCGCGGGCGAACGCCCACGTGCGCTATCCGGCGCGCTTTCAGCTCGTCGCCGCCATGAACCCTTGCCGGTGCGGCGAGGGCCGCGCCCGCGCGCCGAACTGCGGTCGCGGCAAGAACTGCGAGGCCGCCTACCAGGCGCGGCTGTCGGGCCCGTTCCTTGATCGGATGGATTTGACGATCGAACTCGCGCCCGTCGCGCCCGCCGCGCTTTACGCCCCCGCCGACGGCGAACCGAGCGCGGCGGTCGCCGCGCGCGTGGCGGCGGCGCGCGACGCGCAGGCGGCGCGCGGCGGGGTCCTGAACGCCGCCCTTTCCGACGCGATGCTGCAGAAGGCCGCCGCCCCCGACGCCGACGGAGCCGCGCTGCTCGCCCGAGCGAGCGAAACGTTAGGGTTTTCAGCGCGCGGTTATTGCCGGATTTTACGCCTCGCCCGCACGCTCGCCGATCTGGAAGGCCTCGACGGCGTCCGGCGCCGGCACGTCGCCGAGGCGGTCAGCTATCGCCGGCGCGGACCGGCCGGCCCCGGCGTCGTCTCCGAGCATGCCGCCCTGCGCGCGCCGCCGGCGCGCGAACGATTTTCCACGCCGCGTTAACCCCTGCGTCTAACCAAATTTTTAAGGCGGGCGCGCCCAGATTGCGGGCGATTTTCCAGAGGCGCGGCCAATGGCGCGCGGGCGCGGGGGACCGATGACGGCGGACGGGCTTAACGACATCGCAGCGTTCGTCGTCGTGTGCGACGCGAACGACGTGATCAAATACGTTAACCGCGCCTTCGCCGATGCGTTCGGCGCCGCGCCGGACCGCTGGCGCGGCCAGAAGTTCGCGCCGGTGGACCGCGAGCGCGCCCGCGCCGACGCCAACGGCCAGCGCTCGTTCCGCACCGCGGCGACGAGCGTCGACGGGCCTTGCGTCATCAACTGGACGATCGAACCGATCGAGGGCGCGGGGCGCGCCTATGTCGGCCGGCGCGCCGTGGACAGGCGCGGACAACCTCCGCACGCGTCCTACAATCCTGACCTCGACGCTCTCGCGATGGAGGAGCGTTTCGTCGCCATTATGAGCCACGAAATGCGCACGCCGCTCAACGGCGTCCTCGGCATGACGAAGCTCCTCGCCGCGACGGAGCTGACGGCGAACCAGCGCACCTACGTCGACGCCATCCGCGATTCCGGCTCGGCGCTCCTGGCGCTGATCAACGACGTTCTCGACTATTCGAAACTCAACGCGGAGAAGTTCGAGCTCGCCAGCGAGCCGTTCGACCTCCCCGCGCTCGTGCAGTCGGTGGCGGAGCTTCTCGCGCCGCGCGCCGCGGAGAAACAGATCGAGCTCGCCACCTACGTCGATCCGGCGTTGCCCAGCCGGCTCGTCGGGGACGAGGCGCGCATCCGTCAGGTGCTCCTCAACCTTGTCGGCAACGGCGTGAAGTTCACCGACGAGGGCGGCGTCCTGATCGAAGCGCGCGCCGAGGCGGTCGTCGGCGACGAGATCGAACTGGCGATCGACGTGCGCGATACGGGCGGCGGCATCGAGCCCGCCGAGCAGCGCGCGATTTTCCGCGAGTTCGCCCAGGTCGGCGCCCAGGTCGGCGCGCCGGAGAGCACCGGGCTCCGGCTCGCGATTTCGCAACGCCTCGCCGCGGCCATGGGCGGCGGCGTCGATCTTGAAAGCGCGCCGGGCGAAGGCAGCGTCTTCACCTTCACCTGCAAGCTCGCCGCAGCGAGCGCCGCCCCCGCAAGCCAAGCGAAGGGCGCGGTCGCGCCGGCGACCGTCGAGCCCGGCGCAAGCGATCCCCTGCGCGGCGCCCATGTCGTCGCGGCCTGCCGCAACCCCGCGCTCGCCCGCGCCCTGCGCCTCAATCTCGAGGCGGCGGGGGTCGCGCGCGTCGTGCTCGTCCGCGACGCCCGGCGCGCCGAAGCGGCGGCGGCCGAGTTTCCCGAAGCGCTCTTTCTTTGCGACGACGCCGTGCGGGACGTCCCGCCGCCATCGGCCGCCCGCCGCGCGTTCGTTCTTCTGGCGGAGGCGTCGCGGCCCGCGTTCGACGATTTTCGCGCGCAAGGGTGCGGCGGCTTCCTCGTCATGCCGAGCCGGTTCGCGACGCTGGCGCGCGAACTCGCGGAGAAGCGGTCCGACGGCGCCGCGTTCGAGGCCGTCGCGGCGCGACGCGCCCAACCGGCCGCAAAGGCCGGCGCTCCGCAGGACGACGCGAAGACCGCCCCGCCGGCGGCCGCCAAGCGCGTGCTTCTCGTCGAGGACAACAAAATCAACGCGCTCTTGGCGACGGCGCTTCTAAAGCGCGCGGGCTGCGTCGTCGACGTCGCGGTCGAAGGCGCCGAGGCCGTCGCGCTCGCCGGCGAGGGTCGCCACGACATAATTTTCATGGACATGCACATGCCGGGCATGAACGGCCTCGAGGCGGCGCAACGCATCCGCGCGCTCAAGGGCGCCGCCGCCGAGGCGCCGATCGTCGCGCTGACGGCGAACGCGATGGCGTCGGACCGGAAGAAATGCCTCGACGCCGGGATGAACGACTTCCTCTCCAAGCCCTTCGAACCGGAAGACCTGCAGCACATGCTCGACAAATGGGCCGGCGGGGCGGGACCCGGCGCCGCGAAACGCTCGGCGTGACGCGATCGCGCGAACGGCGCTAGGCTTCGAATGAAACGCCCCGCGCGCCCGCCGCGGCGCCAAGATCGAGGGAGCGCCGACGCCGCCCCATGTCCACGCCTTCGTCCACGCCTTCCAACGAACCGACGCCGGAGACGAAGCCCGGCGGCGCGCCGCGTTTCAGCGCCGGCGATCTCGCCGCCGCCGTCCGCAGCTATCTAACGCCTCGCGGCGCCGTCATGTTAGCCTTCGGATTTTACGCAGGCTTACCGTTTTATCTGATCTTCCAGACGCTTTCGATCTGGCTGCGCGAGGAAGAGGTGGGCCGCGGCGAGATCGGCCTTTTCGCGTTCGTCGGCTTCGCGTTCACGCTCAAATTCGTCTGGGCGCCAATCCTCGACCGGGCGCCGGCGCCGATCTTCGAGCGCTTCGTCGGACGGCGCCGCGGCTGGATGGCCGTCGCCCAGGCGTTCGTCGCGCTCTCGCTCCTCGCCATGTCGTTCGCCGATCCGTCCTCGAACCTCGTCTATGTGGCGGTCGCGGCGGTCGCCATCGCGTTCTCGTCCGCGACGCAGGACATCGCCATCGACGCCTGGCGCATCGAGGCGGCCGGCGACGAAGAGCAAGGCATGATGGCGGCGATGTACCAGTACGGCTACCGCATCGGCCTCATCACGGCGGGCACGCTGGCGCTCGTTCTCGCCGACGCCGTCAGCTGGTCGTTCGCCTACCAATCGATGGCGCTGATGATGGTGGGCGTCATGCTGGTGGCGCTGTTCGCGCCGAAGGTCGAGGCGGGCGTCTATACGCCGCCGCCGCGCATGCCGCCGATGCAGGCGCTGAAAGAATCGACGATCGGGCCGTTCGCGGATTTTCTCGGCCGTTACGGGCTCGCGGCGATCGTCATTCTGAGCTTCATCGCCGTCTACCGGATCCCGGATTTCGTCATGGGCTACATGACCGGGCCGCTCTACGTCGACGTCGGCTACACGAAAACGGAGATCGGCGTCATCCGCGGCGGCGCCGGACTTGCGGCGACGCTCTTCGGGGTCTTCATCGCCGGCCTCGTCGTCTTGCGGCTCAACCTCCTCGCCGCCCTAGCCGTCGGCGTCATCGCCCAGACGACCACGAACCTTCTCTACTCCTGGCTCGCCGTCGCGCCGCCGGAGATCGCCAATCTGACGGCGGCGATCGTCGTCGACAACATCGCCTATGGCTACGCCGGCACGGTTCTCATCGCCTACATGTCGAGCCTGACGAACACGGCGTTCACCGCAACGCAATACGCGCTCTTCAGTTCGTTCTACGCGCTGCCAGGAAAATTCGTCGGCGGATTTTCCGGCTACATTGTCGAGGCGATAGGCTATTTCTGGTTCTTCGTCGCGACGGCGTTGATGGGCCTGCCGGCGCTTGTGCTGATCGTCGCGCTCCGGCGCAGCGAGCGGCGCTTCGCCGCCGCCCCCCGCGCCCCAGCGGAAGACGCGGCGACCTAGGGCGCGGCGGCGCCGTCCGGCTCTCGAACGCCGACGGCGAGGCACGAGGCGAGCGATGGCGCGCCTCGGCTGCTCGACAGGGCGCTCGCATGGAGCGATTTCGCGACCGGCGCCGCCCCTGGCGTCGGCGGAAAGAACAACACCGCAAGATTGCACGCCGCGAGGTCGTAGCGCCGAAACTCGCCGGGCCCCTCTTTGCGCGCCAGCGCCGGCGCGCCGAGAAGCGCGTCGACAGAGGCCGGGCTTTCGCCAACGATGTCGTCAGCGGCGAACGCCGGTTCGGTCGGCGGCGGGGGCGGCGCCGGCTCGGCGGTCGGCGCGACGGCGGGCGCGACGGTCGGCGCGCGCGCGACGTCTGGCGAACCCGCGCACGCGGCGAGCGCCAACGCCGCGGCGAACCCGGCGGCGGGCCGGGCGACGCGCCGGCCGCGAGCGTGCGTGATCGATTGGAGCGATAAGGTCATCGACAACGTTCCGTATCCACTGTCGGCGATCGGCGCGGACGCCGCCAGGCCCGACGGCGACGCGCGCGACGTTGCCGCCGCGCGTCCGTTCCTCTACCGAGGCCTGATCTCTCAAACAACGCGGAAAAAAATTGATGAACGATCCGACGCGACCCGCGCTCGACGTCATCGGCGTCGGCAACGCCATCGTCGACGTCCTGGCCGAAGCGAGCGACGCCTTCCTCGTCGAATTGGGCATCGACAAGGGCGGCATGACCTTGATCGACGAGGCGCGGGCGAAGGCGATCTACGACGCCATGCCGCCCGCCGTCGAGATCTCTGGCGGGTCAGCCGCGAACACGATCGCCTGCCTTGCCTCGCTCGGCGGCGCGGGCGGCTTCATCGGCAAAGTCGCCGCGGACGCGCTCGGCGACATTTTCGAGCACGACCTGAAGAGCATCGGCGTCGCGTTCGAATCGGCGCGGCTCGAGGGCGGGCCCGCGACGGCGCGCAGCCTCATCAACGTGACGCCCGACGCCCAGCGCTCGATGTCGACCTATCTTGGCGCCGCAGGCCTCGTCGGTCCCGAGGACGTGTCGCCGGACGCGGTCGCCAACGCCGCGATCACCTATTTCGAAGGCTATCTCTTCGAATCCGAAACCGCCCGCGCCGCTTTTGAAAAGGCTTGCGCCGCGGCGAAAGCCGCCGGGCGCCGGACAGCGCTCACGCTCTCGGACCGCGGCGTCGTCGAGCGCAATCTCTATACGCTTCGGGACTTCATTCCGGCGAACGTCGACATTCTGTTCGCCAATGAAGACGAGGCGGCCGCCCTGTTCGAGACGACGGACCGGGCGGCGATGGCCGAGGCCGCCCGCGAGCTGTGCGCGCTGACGGCGATCACGCGCTCGGCCGAGGGGTCGACGCTCGCGCCGCGCGACGGATCGACGGTCGACGTGCCGGCGACGCCGCCGGCCGAGCTTGTCGACACGACCGGCGCCGGCGACGCCTACGCCGCAGGCGTTCTCTTCGGCCTGGCGCGCGAGCGCTCGCTCGCCGACGCCGGCGCGCTCGGCGCCCTCGCCGCGGCGGAGATCATCAGTCACTATGGCGCGCGGCCGCAGACGAGCCTGAAGGAGCTCGCGGCGGCGAAGGGCTTGCTTTAGGGCGCAGCGCATGAGACGTGGACTGATCTTACTGGCGGCCAGCCTGTCCGTGTTGGGACTGATTTGCGTCGCGCTGTTTCAGCTCGGGCCGGGGCAGCGGCTCGTTCTCGAGCACTTCGCGCGCGGCACGCCCAAGACGACGATCGACGCGCACCGTGCGCTGATCGGGCCGGCGATCGACGTCGCGCCGCCCCCGGACGTTCCGCAGCCGGCGGCGGGACACCCGGCGGTCATTCTGTTCCACGGGTGCGCGAAGCAGGACCGCGCCCTGATGGCCCAATGGATCGCGGTCGCCCACGAGGAAAGCTACCTTGCCGCGACGGTCGACAGTTTCAGCCCACGGGGGATCGACCATCGCACGGCCGAGCGCGAGGTGTGCGTCGGCGGCCGCCTCATCGCCCAGGAACGCGCCGGCGACGTTCTGGCCGCGGCGCAGATCCTCGCGCAAGACGACCGCATCGATCCTAAGCGGATCGTTTTGCAAGGCTGGTCTCACGGCGCCTGGTCGATCATGGATCTGATGACCATGGACCTGGAGCGACGGCGGCCGTCGTCGATCGGGCCGGGCGAGATCGACCCGCCGGACATAGCCGGTCTTGTACTGTTTTATCCCTATTGCGGCGTTGGCGCATGGTCGAGGCTCGACGACTGGGCGATCCGGCCGAAGACGCTGGCGTTCGTGTCGGGCGCCGACCGCCTCGTGCCGAAGAAAGCGTGTCCGCCCATCTTCGAGCGGCTCGCGAAACGCGGCGCCGACGTCGATTTCGTGGTCTACGAGAACGCGCGGCACCAGTTTGACGATGCGACCCTGCCGCCGGACGAAATCGAAAAGTACGACGCCGAAACGCACGCCGACGCCATCGCGCGGTACAGGTCGTTCCTCCGCGAAATACGCGACCGCGGCTAAGCGGCCCTCGTCGCGGGCAACCCGCATCGACGATCGCTTCGCCGAGCTCTGAACAGGTCGCCGCCGCACCCGATCCGCCGGCAGGCGTTGTTCGACGGTTTTAATAGAGAAAGCCGGCTGCGCCTTGGCGGCCCGCGCGGCGGCGTTTACGCCTCGTTCAGATAATCCTCGTCCGGCATGCCGACGATGTGGAACCCGCCGTCGACGTGCAGAACCTCGCCGGTGCAGGACGCGCCGAGGTCGGACAGAAGGTAAAGCGCGGCCCCGGCGACGCCCCGCGGGTCCGTGTCGTCGCGCATCGGCGCGGCGGCGCGGTTGAACGAAAACATGTGGCGGCCGGAGGAAATGCCGGCCGCGGCGAGCGTCTTGATGGGTCCGGCGGAAATCGCGTTGACGCGGATCCCCTTCGGCCCGAGATCGCGAGCGACGTAGCGCGTCGACGCCTCCAGCGCGGCCTTGGCGACGCCCATCACGTTGTAGTTCGGAATCGTCCGCTCACTGCCCAAATACGTCAGCGTCACCATCGATCCGCCGGCCTTCATCAAAGGCGCGGCGCGACGGGCGGCGTCGACGAACGAGAACGCCGAAACGTCCATCGTGTCCTTGAAGATCTCGCGGGTCGTGTTGTCCACGAACGAGCCCTCAAGGGCCGTCTTGTCAGTGAAGGCGATGGCGTGAACGAGAAAGTCGAGCTCGCCCCAGCTTTCGGCGATCTTCGCGAACGCCGCGTCCATTTGGGCGTCGTTCGGCACGTCGCATTCGAGGATGAGTCCCGCCCCGACGCTCTCCGCCAGCGGCCGCACGCGGCGCTCCATCGCTTCGTTGACATAGGTGAAGGCGAGTTCGGCGCCTTGCGCGGCGAGCTGACGCGCGATCGCCCAGGCGATCGAGTTTTTGTTGGCGACGCCCATCACGAGGCCGCGCCGACCCTTCATGATGTCGCCCGCGGGGAAATCGTCGTCGCTCATCCGTGCCGCACTCCTTTTCCAGCGCGCCTGTTGCTGCTCATACGCTCCGGCGCAAGCGTTCCGACGCGCGAAGAACGCCCCCCGCGTCAGCCGCGCGAGACGCCGATCAACGCCATGGTGACCGCAAAGTAGGCGAGCCAAATCGCGCCGTAAACGGCGAGGCGTTCATTGCCGCGCAGCGATTTCAGGCCTTTTAGAACGTACGCGAACCACCACGCGCCGGCGGTCGCGACGATGGCCGCCGAGGCGAGCGCGGCCGGGTCGTCGGTGGGGAAAAGGCCGGCCATCGCGCCCTCAGTCGGCGCGGGCGACGACGAGGCAGCCGTTCGTGCCGCCGAACCCGAACGAGTTCGTCAGGAAGCAGTCGATCTTGGCGTCGTCGATCCGCTCCCTCACAATCGGCAATCCCTCGAACTCCGGGTCGAGTGTCTCGATGTGCGCGCTTTCGACGAGGAACCGGTCGCGCATCATGATGAGGCCGTAGACCGTCTCCTGCGCGCCGACGGCGCCGAGGGAGTGGCCCGTCAGGGACTTCGTCGAGGAGAACGGCGGCGGCTCCGATCCGAACACGTCGCGCAGGGCCGCGGTCTCCTTCGAATCGCCCACCGGCGTCGACGTGCCGTGGGTGTTGACGTAATCGATCGGCATGCGCACCGTCTCAAGCGCGCCCCGCATGCACCGGACCGCGCCCTCGCCGTTCAACTGCACCATGTCCTCGCCGTCGGAATTGGCGTAGTAGCCGACGATCTCGCCAAGGATCGTCGCCCCGCGGGCCCGGGCGCGCGACATCTCTTCAAGCACGACGACCGCCGCGCCGCCGGCGATGACGAAGCCGTCGCGGTCCTTGTCGTAGGCGCGGCTCGCCTTGGACGGATTATCGTTGAAAGCCGAGGCCATCGCGCCCATGGCGTCGAAAAGGCTCGCCATCGTCCAGTCGAGCTCCTCGCCGCCGCCGGCGAACACGACGTCCTGCTTGCCCCACATGATCTGCTCGGCCGCCGCGCCGATGCAGTGCACCGACGTGGCGCAGGCGGAGGAAATCGAATAGTTGACGCCCTTGATCTCGAACAGCGTCGCAAGCGTCGCGGAGTTCGTCGACGACATGGCGCGGGGCACCACCGTGGGTCCGATCTTCTTCGTCGAGCCCGTCTCGCGGCATTTGTCGGCCGCCTCGACGATCGCCCGGGTCGACGGCCCGCCCGAGCCCATGACGATGCCGGTCGACGGGTGGCTGACCTCGTCGGGCGCGAGGCCCGCCATCTCAATCGCCTCGGTCATGGCGACGTGGTTCCAGCTTGCGCCTTCGGCCATGAAGCGGCGCGTGCGCCGGTCGAGCGCGGCGTCGACGTCGAGCGCCGGGCGCGCCTGAACCTGGCAGCGAAATCCTTTGTCCGCGAACTCCTCCGAGAACGTGACGCCCGAGCGCGCCTCGCGCAGGCTCTTCGCGACGGCGTCGACATTGTCGCCGATCGACGACACGACGCCCATTCCGGTGATGGCCACTCGCCGCATATCTTCGCCCTCGTGTCTTTCGGCCGCTCAGACCGCGCCGGCGTTCAACTGGTCGTCGGAGAATAGACCCACGCGCAAATCGCCCGCGCGATAGATCTCCTTACCGTCCGCGATCAACCGACCGTCGCCGACGCCGAGAATGAGCGATCGGCTGACGACTTTGCGCATGTCGATCTCGTAACGGACGAGCTTCGTCGACGGCGTCACCATGCCTGAGAATTTGACCTCTTTCGCGCCGAGCGCGCGCCCTTTGCCGGGCAGGCCCGACCAGGTGAGGAAAAACCCGACGAGCTGCCACAACGCATCAAGGCCAAGGCAGCCCGGCATGACGGGGTCGTTCGGAAAATGGCAGTCGAAGAACCAAAGGCCTTCGTGCACGTCTAGCTCGGCGACGACGAACCCCTTGCCGTAAGCGCCGCCGTCCTCGCGGATCTCCGGCACGCGGTCGAACATCAGCATCGGCGGCACGGGCAATTGCGCCGACCCCGGACCGCGAAGGCCATGGTAGCCGCAGTCAAGCAACTCGTCGCGGGTGAAGGACGACTTCGCGGTCATAGCGGCTCCGACGGGGTTGCGCGGCGCGCGGCCGGGCCCCGAGACGCGATCGACTAGGGGCGCGTCGCCAAGGAGCGCGCCCGAAAACGGAAGCCCGGCGATTAAGTCGGGCGCCGACGCCGGTCAATCGCCCGTTGCAGCCGGCGCGCCGGCGCCCCACCAATCGCCAAGCGCGCTCCAGCCGCGCACCGCGCCGACCTGAACGAAGACGTCGTCGCCACGCACCCGGTCGACCCGCGCCATCACGCCGGCGGCGAGCCGGGCGCGCACCGGGCCGCGCCCGCCGGGACGGCCGGTGAGATCGCATTCTTTTGATGAGATCGCATGCGTCGCGGCGCGCAAACTTGTGTGAAAGATCCAGCACTCGTCGCCGTCGACGTCGCGGACCTTTCGCCAATGGTCGCGGGTCTCGGCGACCACGAGCAGGGGCGCGCCGCGCTTGCGGAAGACGTATTTCGTCGGGTGCGCCCGGCTCGGGCCGATGCGGCAGGGCGCGTCGGCGTCGCGCACGCTGACGAACCGCGGCACCGGAAGACCGGACGGCGTCTCGCGCGCGCTCGCCGCGGCGGTCTGCGCGACGGCGGCAAGGCCGGCGACGGCCGACAAAAACGCGTGAACGCGCGCGCTCCGACCCACCGGCGGCCCCCTCTCGAGACGCCTCGGCGCGAATGCGCGCGCCGAAGCCGATCGTTTGGCTGTCAAAACGGCGCTTCGCCCGCAACGCGCACGCCGCCCTCGCTAGTTTTCTCTCGTCGGCGTGTTAATGGCTGGTTAACCGCGCTGAGGAAACCGCGCAGGCGCACGACGCCGCGCCGAGCGCGCAACGACGATCGATGACGACAATCGACGACAACGATCGGTAAGGGCGGGAACGACACGCGCATGACCGCGAAATTCCGGGTCGCCACCACGCGCAAGCTGCCGGACGCCATCGAAGCGCGGATCGCCGATCTTTTCGACGCCACGCTGTGCGCGTCCGACAGACCGCTGTCGCGGGACGACCTTCTGGCCCTCGCGCAGGATCACGACGCGCTCGCGCTCACGCTCGGCGACCAGCTCGACGCGTCTTTTTTCGCTGAAGCGGGCCCGCGGTTCCGGCTGGCCGCGAACTTCGGCGCCGGGGTCGACCATATCGACGTCGCCGCCGCGAACGCCCACGGCGTCACCGTCACCAACACGCCGTCAGTCCTTGCGGAGGACGCCGCGGATCTCGCCATGGCGCTCATCGTCGCCGCGCCGCGCCGGCTTTTCGAGGGCGTCGCGGCGTTGCGCGCCGGCGAGTTTCCCGGCTGGTCGCCGAACTGGATGCTCGGCCGGCGCGTGCGCGGAAAACGCCTCGCCATTGTCGGCCTTGGCCGCGTCGGCCAGGCCATCGCGCGGCGCGCGGCGGCGTTCGGCCTGTCGGTCCACTACCACAACCGCCAGCCCATCAACCCGCACGTCGAGCACGAGCTGCAGGCGACCTATTGGGACGATCTCGACGAGATGCTGGCCCACGCCGACATCCTTTCGATCAACTGCCCGAGCACGCCGGCCACCATCGGCCTTCTGTCGAAGCAGCGTCTCGCGCGCCTTCCGGCCCACGCCTACGTCGTCAACGTCTCTCGCGGCGACATCCTCGACGAGGCCGCGCTGGCCGAGATGATCGCGGACGGTCGGCTCGCCGGCGCCGCGCTCGACGTCTTCCAGAACCCGCCCCGCCCGAACCCGGCGCTCGACGCGCCCAACGTGACGCTGTCGCCGCACATGGCCTCGGCGACGGTGGAGAGCCGCATGGAGATGGGCGAGCGCGTGCTCATCAATCTGCGGATGTTCGCCGACGGCCATAAGCCGCCCGACCGCGTCATCCCCGCGATCGACGGCTGAGGCGGGCCCCCGAAGTTTACCTTTCGTCAATAACGTGCGGCGCGAAAGCAACGCTCGCGACCGTCGTCACGCCAACGTGCGTTCGCCGCACTTGCGCCGTGATTTCGAGAAAAACATATCTCGGTTCGCACGTTGATGTTGAGGAAGGTGGGACGTCGGTCATGCGCCGGTTTGAACGAGCGATAAGTCATGCGGGCGGACGGGCGATCGTCGCGGCGGGCCTTGCTGCGCTGGCGGTCGTCAACAGCGCGAACGCGGACAACGCCCCGCCGCCCGACCCGTTCGCCCGCCACGCGGATCCGAGCGGCGTAGTTCTCGCCGTGACGACCGACTTCGGTGCGCAGGATGGCGCCGTGCGACTCTCCGTCTATCGTGATGAAGAGACGTTTCTGCAGAACGCTGCGGTGAAAGCTTCCGCGGAAATCGGTCCGGACGGGATCGCGGTGTTGCCGCTCGGCGCGCTTGAGGACGGCGCTTACGCATTCGTCGCCTATTATGACGAAAACCGCGACGGCGTGCTCAACCGAAACTTCATCGGCAAGCCCAAAGAACCGTTCGGCTTCTCCAACGGCGTGCGGCCGAAACTGAAAAAACCGGAGTTCAAAGACGCGAAAGTGCCCGTCGCGAAAGGCGAGGTCGTGGTCGTCACGATCGAAGACTGATCCGGGCTCTCGAAAGCCCGCTTGCGTCATTCGCGGATGAACTCCGCTTCAATCTCCAGACGAACGGTTTCCCCTATCGGACCGGCGAATTTATCGAGACCGAATTCGGTTCGATCGAACGCGCCGACAGCTGAAAAGCCGACCACATAGGCGTTGCCGCGCAGAACGTCCCTGTCTCCGCCGTTGAACGTCGCCTCAAGCGTCATCGGTCGCGTGATCCCCTTGAGCGTCAACTCGCCGACGACGTCTGCGCGCGTCGCGCCGTCGCCGGACGATATCGCCTCGACGGCCGTCGAGCGAAACGCCGCCTGAGGGAACGACGCCGCGTCGAACCAGCCGTCGCCGCGGAGCGTCTCGGCGAAATCGTCGTCGGCGACGTCGAGCGAGGCGATATCGACGATCGCCTCGATGCGGGCGCTCGACGGGTCCTCCGGGTCGAAATCAAGCGCCGCGTCGAGCGTCTCGAAGCGGCCGACATAGTCGGAGAAGCCGAGGTGATCGATGCGGAAGAGCACCGCGGCGTGGCGCTTGTCGAGCTTGTAGGCGCCGGATTTCAGCGCCGCGAGGTCCGCCGTCGGCTTCGGCGCGATGATCGATGCGCACCCGGCGAGCGCCAGCGCCGCGATGATCCAAATCGAAACCCGTCGCATCGACGATCGCTCCGTCTTCGTCGTTATGCGGGGCGTCGCACGGCCCCGCAGTCGGCGCAAGCGGGATCGCGCGGCAGGTCGACGACGCGCGCCGCTCCGGAGAGCCCGTCGAACAGCCACAACCGGCCAGCGAGGCTGTCGCCAAGACCCAGAAGCTCCTTCAGGACCTCCAGAGCGGCGATCGACCCGACGACGCCCGCGACGGGGCCCAGAACGCCGCCGTCGCCGCACGCGAGAACCGCGTCGGCCGGCGGGGGCGCCGGCGCAAAGCATCGATAGCAGGGCAAGTCGCCGGCGTAGGGTTTAAACGTCGCGACCTGGCCGTCGAAGCGGCCGAGCGCCGCGGAGACAAGCGGCGTGCGCGCGGCGAGGCAGGCGCGGTTGATGTCGTAGCGCGCCGCAAAGGCGTCGACGCCTTCGACGACGACGTCGTAGGCCGCGGCGAGATCGGCGTTGGCCGCGTCGAACCGCGCATCGATCGCGTCGACTTGTAAGTCCGGCGCGATCGCCTTCGCGGCGGCGGCGGCGGTCGCGGCCATACGCCGGCCAACGGCGGCGGCGCGGTAGATCACTTGTCGTTGAAGATTGGAGACGCCGACGCGGTCGTCGTCGACGACGCCGAGCCGGCCGACGCCCGCGGCCGCGAGATACTGGACGATCGGCGCGCCGAGCCCGCCCGCGCCGACGACGAGGACGCTCGCGTCGAGGAGCTTGCGCTGGCCCTGCGCGCCGACCTCCTTCAGCAGGATATGGCGCAGATATCGCGCGCGCTCGGCGTCGCTCAGCATGCGGCGGGTCAGCCGGCGCCGGTGGAGCCGAAGCCGCCCGCCCCCCGCGCCGTGGCGCCGAGGCTCGCCGCGTCGTCGACCTCTACGAAGCGCGCCTGGGGCGCGGGCGCGACGATAAGCTGGGCGATACGCGCGCCGCGGACGACGCGGAACGGCTCGTCGCCGTGATTGATCAGGATCGCGAAGATCTCGCCGCGATAGTCCGCGTCGATCGTGCCCGGCGCGTTGAGGCAGGCGACGCCGCTGCGAAGGGCGAGGCCGGAGCGCGAGCGCACCTGCGCCTCCCAACCGGCCGGCAACGCAATCGCGATTCCCGTCGGCACCGCCGCGCGCGAGAAGGGCGGAATCTCGATCGGCGCGTATTCCGCGACGGCGGCCCGTAGATCGCAGCCGGCCGCTAGCGCCGATTGATAGGCCGGCGGGTCGAGATCGCGCCCATGGGGCAGCCGAAGGAACGAAACCTCAGGCGCGGCGTCGCCAAAGACCGATGGTTGCGGTGTCGTCGTCTGCATTCGTTCGTTTCGCCCGTCTCGCATTGAACTCGCGCCGTGGATAGCGCATGTCCGGCGCTCGCCAAAAACCGCCTTAACCCCCGACGATCGCCAACCGTGCCAGAACTCGATCTCGCCAGCGCATCCGCCGAGCCCGCCAAAGCGCGGCTCGTCGGCCTGACGCGGGCCGAGATCGGCGCGACCCTGGCCGAAGGCCTCAGCCTCGACGCCCGCCAGGCGCGGATGCGCACGGACCAGGTCTGGCGCTGGATCTACAATAACGGCGTCACCGATTTCGATGCGATGACGAACGTCGCGAAGCCGATGCGCGCGGCGCTCGCCGACCGGTTCGACCTCGCTCGTCCGTCGATCGTCGAGCGCCAGGTCTCCGTCGACGGCACGCGCAAATACCTCGTTCGGCTGGGCCCCGGCGCGGAAGCCGAGTGCGTCTTCATCCCCGACGTCGGCCGGGCCGGCGCCCTTTGCGTCTCCAGTCAGGTGGGCTGCACCCTGTCGTGCACGTTCTGCCACACGGGCACGCAGAAGCTCGTGCGCAACCTGACGGCGGAAGAGATCGTCGCCCAGGCCCTCGTGGTTAAGGACGATCTCGGCGAATGGCCGTCCGGGCGCGACGATCGTCAGTTGTCGAACGTCGTCTTCATGGGCATGGGCGAGCCCCTCTACAATCTCGACAACGTCGCCCGCGCGATCGAGATCCTCGCCGACGGCGACGGCGTGTCGATCTCGCGCCGGCGCGCCACGGTGTCGACGGCCGGCGTCGCGCCGAAGATTCCGGAGCTCGGCGCGCGCACGAACGCGATGCTGGCGATTTCGCTCCACGCCGTCCGCGACGACCTGCGCGACGAGCTCGTGCCCATCAACCGCAAGCATCCGCTGGCGGAGTTGCTCGACGCGTGCCGCGCCTACCCCGGCCTTGGCAACGCGCGGCGCATCACCTTCGAGTACGTCATGCTCGACGGGGTCAACGACAGCGACGCCGAAGCGCGCGAACTGGTGCGGCTCCTTCGCAACATCCCGGCGAAAATCAACCTGATCCCTTTCAATCCGTGGCCGGGCGCGCCCTACGCCTGCGCGAGCTGGCCGCGGATCGAGGCCTTCGCCGAGATCCTCAACCGCGCCGGCTACGCCTCGCCGATCCGCACGCCGCGGGGCCGGGACATTCTGGCGGCTTGCGGGCAACTGAAGTCCGACAGCGTCAAGGAACGCGCCGCCGACCGACGCCGGCGCGAAGCGGCCGCCGGCATCCCCGCCGACGCCTAAGCCGACGCCTGGGCCCGACCGACCCCCAACGGCGCGAAACGGAGTTTGCCGCCGGGTCGATTTTCTTGGTAAATATGCGGTTCTCGCCGCCTTTGGGGAACGGGCATGACCGACGTCTTCATCACATTCGCCGCCGAGGATCGCGGCAAGGCGCAGGCGATCGCGCGCGCTATTGAAGACGCGGGCCTGACGGTGTGGTGGGACCGGCGCCCGACCGAACGCGCCGTCCTCGAAGACGAGTTGGAGCGCGCCCTCGCCGAGGCCAAGGCCGTGATCGCGCTCTGGTCCGCCCACGCCGCGGCGACGGACTGGGTGCTGAAAGAAGCCGAAGCCGCCAAGCGCGCCGGCACCATCGTCAACGTGTCGCTCGACGACGCGCCGGCCCCGAAGGCCTTTTCGCGACCGGCCGCCTACGAGCTTCGCGAGTGGTCGGGCGACGCCGACGCCGCGCCCGTCGCGCGGCTCGTCTCGGACGTGCGCGGCCAGGTCGACCACCGCCGACGCGCCGCGGCGCCCCGCACGGTCGACGACGCCGCCGGCCGCCGGGCGGCGATCTTCGCGGGCTTTCTCGTTTTCGCGGCGATCGTCGGTTTCGCGTTCGGCGGCGCTGAGCCGTTTGCGAGCGCATGGCGCGGCGGCGAGGACCGCGCTGCGATCGCCCGGGCGAAGGAATTCGCCGCGCGCGTCTCCGGCGCGCCGTTCGACGCCGTGCGCGAGGCCCGCGCCCGCGTCGCCTCGACGGGCGATGCGTCGGCTAAGCTCGGCGACGAATTCGGCGAAACCCGGGACGACGCGGCGCTCGCGCACTCGGCGGCCTTCGCGACGGCGCCCGCCGCGCGGGACGTCGCGGCGGGCGAACGACTGGTTTTCGAGCTCAGCAGCGAGCGCCTGATCGAAGTCTCCGCCGATGGCGCTTTCGACGGCGCCGGCGTCCTCGCCGGGCCGGGCGCGGCGCACGAGTTCCGTATGTCGTGGCCCGCTGGCGCTGAAATCGAACTCGACCTGGAAGCGTCCGAGTACGGCGATGTGTCGTGGGAGCTGTTCGACCCCGACGGCGCGCCGATCGCGTCGGAGCCGGCGAAACCCGACGTCGATCTCGTTTCTTATCGCGCGCCGATGACCGGCGTGTTCGTTTTGCGCGTGGCGGGCTCGCGCCGTGCGGCCCAAATCCGCGGGGCCCATGTTCACGGGGCCCGTGTTCAGGGGGGTTCGGTCCAAGGCGCCGATGATGTCCAAGGGGCCGATCCGGGCGCTGACGAACCGACGACGGTCGGTTACGACCTCAAGATCCTCACCCGGTGAGCGGCGGCGACGGCGATGCGCCGCAACGACTGAGCAAGATCGTCCTCGCCTATTCGGGCGGCCTCGACACGTCCGTCATCCTGAAGTGGCTGCAGGAGCGTCACCGCTGCGAGGTCGTCACCTTCACCGCCGACCTCGGCCAGGGCGAGGAGCTGGAGCCCGCCCGCGCCAAGGCCGAGCGAGCTGGCGTCAAGGAGATTTTCATCGAAGATCTGCGCGACGAGTTCGTGCGCGACTTCGTGTTTCCGATGATGCGCGCGAACGCGCTTTATGAGGGCGAATACCTGCTCGGCACGGCGATTGCGCGGCCGCTGATCGCCAAGCGCCTCGTCGAGATCGCCGCGGAGACGGGCGCCGACGCCGTCGCCCACGGCGCCACGGGTAAAGGCAACGACCAGGTTCGCTTCGAGCTCGGCGTCGCCGCCCTCAATCCGGATCTCGAGGTCGTCGCGCCGTGGCGCGAATGGGACTTGAACAGTCGCGAAAAGCTCATCGCCTGGGCCGAAGCGCGCCAGATCGAGATACCGCGCGACAAGCGCGGCGAAGCGCCCTTCTCCGTCGACGCGAACCTTCTGCACACGTCGTCCGAGGGCAAGGTCCTGGAGGATCCGGGCGAGCCGGCGCCCCACTACGTCTTCCAGCGCACCGCCGACCCGGTCGACGCGCCCAACGCGCCGGAAACGATCGAGATCGGCTTCGAACGCGGCGACGCCGTCAGCGTCAACGGGCAGCGCCTTGGCCCGGCGGCTCTGTTGACGACGCTCAACGAGTACGGCCGGCGCCACGGGATCGGCCGGCTCGACTTCGTGGAGAACCGCTTCGTCGGCATGAAGTCCCGCGGGATTTACGAGACGCCCGGCGGCGCGATCCTCATCGTCGCCCACCGCGGGATCGAACAGCTCACCCTCGACGGCGGCGCGGGACACCTGAAAGACGCGCTCATGCCGCGCTACGCGGAGCTGATCTACAACGGCTTCTGGTTCTCCCCGGAGCGCGAGATGCTCCAGGCGCTGATCGACAAAAGTCAGGAGCGCGTGGAAGGCGTCGCCGTCGTCGAGCTTTACAAGGGCGCGGCGCGGATCGTCGCCCGCCGCTCGCCCCAGTCGCTCTATTCGCTGGCCCACGTCACCTTTGAAGAAGACGCCGTTTACGACCAGGCCGACGCGAAGGGCTTCATTCGGCTGAACGCCCTTCGCCTGCGACTGCTGGCGCGCCGCAAAGCGAAGGACGGCGCGGCCTGACCGGGGCGAATCCCGCTTTGCCGGCGGCCGCTTTGCGGCTATGATTAATGCGTCGTTTCCGAATTGGGGTGGCTTGAAATGAAGATCGAGGCGATTTTTGGGGGCGTCCTCGCATTGTTGGTCGTTGTGTTCGCCGCATACGCGCTGGCGAACAGCGGCATCGGCCATACGGCGTCGGCGGCGCAGCCGACTTACAGTCAGGCCGCGCTCGACCGCCACGCGCGCAAGCCGAAGCTTGAGCGCATCGGCGACGGCGAGGACTCGGTGGAGTGCCAGTGCTACGCGGCGGCGTACAACCGCAATCTCCGCGAAGACCCGATGGGCGCGGCCTACCGCAACGGCTATCTGACCTGCCAATCCCAGGGCCAGCGGCCGGCGGCGAAGGCTTGGGAGCTCGGCTGGAACGACGCCGGCGCGAAGCCCACGGCGCTTAGCTGCGACCACGTCCTGCGGAAGTTCCGCCGGTAGTTCCGACCTGACCGGCCGTCAGGCCTCTTCGTCCTTCAGCGGGCGCGCCATCAGCGCGTCTATCGCTTCGTCGACGCTCGTGCGTTCGTCGACAAGCGCCGCCACCGCGTCGCCGATGGGCGTTTCGACGCCATGGCGCGCCGCGAGCGAGGCCATTGTGGCGGCCGATTTCGCTCCTTCGGCCAACGGCGCGTCGCCGATCGCCTCGCCCCGGCCATACCTGAGCCCCAGCGAGAAGTTGCGCGATTGAGCCGACGTCGCCGTCAGCACGAGGTCGCCGAGCCCCGACAAACCGGCCAGCGTTTCGCCCCGTGCGCCGAGCGCGAGGCCTAGGCGGCGCATTTCGGCGAAACCGCGCGCAATAGTGGCGGCGCGCGCGCTGTCGCCGAGACCGCGCCCGACGACGACGCCGGCGGCGATGGCCACCACGTTCTTCGCCGCGCCGCCCACCTGCGCGCCGACGAGGTCGTCGCTTAGGTAGGGCCGGAACGCGCCCCCGCCGAGCGTGGCGATCCAACGCGGCGCCGTCTCCGGATCGGCGCAGGCGAGCGTCACCGCGGTGGGCGCGTCGCGGGCGACGTCGACGGCGAAGCTGGGGCCCGAGAGGACCGCCTCGCGGGCGTTCGGCAGCGCATCGGCCAAAATCTCCGTCTGCAACCGCCCCGTCCCCCGCTCGAAGCCTTTGGCGCAAACCGCCGCAGTCCAGGACCGATCGGCGGTTCCGCAAGACGCGGCGACAAGCGCCAGCGTCTGCGCCAACGATTGCGCCGGCGTCGCCAGCAGAAGCGCGTCCGCCGCGGCGAGGTCCGCCATGTCCGACGTTGCGGCCACACGATCGTCAAGCGCGACGCCCGGCAAGCGCCGCCTGTTTTCGCGTGACTTCCGAATGTCCGCCGCATGCGCCGGAGCTCGCGCCCACAGGACAGCCTCGGCGCCGTTGCGCGCGCAAAGCTGGGCGCGCGCCGTGCCCCAGGCCCCCGCGCCCAGAACGCCGACGCGCGCGAACGGCCGGGCCGCAGCGCCGGCCGCGCTCAAGCCTTGGGGCCTTTCTTGCCGCCGCCGAAGGCGGCGTCCGCAGGCGGCGCGGCGAGCGGCCAGCGCGCCCGCGGCGCGAAGGCGTCAGCCTCGGCGCGGCTCGGCGCGAGGCCGGCGGCGAAGCGCTCAGCGCCCGCCCAGGCGATCATCGCGCCGTTGTCAGCGCAATATTCCACAGGCGGAACGATCAGCCGCCAACCGAGGCTTTCGGTCGCCGATCGCAGGGCGTCGCGCACGGCGCCGTTCGCCGCGACCCCGCCGGCGACGACAAGCGTCGGCGGCGCGCCGGAGAACTCGATCGCGCCGCTCACCATAGCGCCTCGCGTCCGCTCCGCAAGGTGGGCCGCGATGGCCGCCTGGGCCGCAGCCGCGACGTCCGCCACATCGCCGACGGACGGCGCGTCGAGCCCCTCCGCCGCAAGACGAACCGCGGTCTTCAATCCCGAAAAAGAAAAGTCGCAACCCGGCCTACGGATCAGCGGCGCCGGCATCGCGAACCGGCCGGCGTCGCCCGTCGTCGCCGCGCGCTCAACGGCCGGCCCGCCGGGCTGCCCCAACCCCAGAAGCTTCGCCGTCTTGTCGAAGGCCTCGCCGGCGGCGTCGTCGATCGTCGTTCCGAGGCGGCGGTACGCGTCAAGATCGTCGACGGCGATCAGTTGCGTGTGGCCGCCTGAAATCAGCAGGAGAAGATAGGGAAACGGCGCCTCGTCGGTGAGGCGCGGCGACAAGGCGTGGCCTTCCAAATGGTTGATCGGGATCAGCGGCAGATCGTGGGCGAGCGCGACCGCCTTGCCCATGGTCAGCCCCACCATGACGCCGCCGACGAGCCCGGGTCCCGCCGTGGCGGCGACGCCCGCGAGGTCGCCGTAGGCGGCGCCCGCCTCCGCCATCGCGCGCGCCGCGACGAGGTCGAGCCGCTCGACATGACTGCGCGCGGCGATCTCGGGCACGACGCCGCCATAGGGCTCATGGGCGTCGAACTGGGTCCACACGGCGTTCGAGAGAACGTCCGCGCAGCCGTCGCGCCGGCGCGCGACGACGGCGGCGGCGGTGTCGTCGCAGCTCGTCTCGAGGCCAAGAAAGAGGAGGTCTCCGTTCACCGGCCGGTCGATAGCAAATTGCGCCGCCCGCCGACACGTCTCCACGCGCCGGTTCCGCGAAATCCCGTCGGCGCGATGCGGGGCTCCGGCGGCTTGCGACGCGCGCGGCGGCGCGCCAGCTTTCCGACGATGGTCAAGGAAACTCCAAAACGCCCGGTGGTCGTGACGCGGCCGGCGGTCGACGCCGGCGCGTTCGCCGACGACGCCCGCGCGGCCGGCCTCACGCCGGTCGCAAGCCCCGTCATGCGGATTGACTATGCGCCGACGCCGATCGACTTCGAAGGCGTCGGCGCCATCGCCCTGACGTCGGCGAACGGCGCACGCGCGCTCGGCGACGTCGACGACGCCCGCAAAGCGACGACCCCGGTCTACGCCGTCGGCGAGGCGACCGCCGCCGCCGCGCGCGCCATGGGCTTCGCCCGGGTCGACGCCGGCGCAGCGCATGGCGGACGCGGCGACGTCGTCGCCCTGGCGGACCGTTTGATCGCGGCTCGCCGCGACGGCGCGTTCGCCGGCGACGTCCTGCACCCTGCCGGCGCGCACCGGCGCGGCGATCTCGTCACGATGCTCGGCGAAGCCGATATCGCCGCCCGTCGCATCGAGGCTTACGCGGCGATCCCGACCGAGCGACCGAGCGCCGAGGCGAGGACGCTTATGGACTCGGACGCCTTGGCGGCCGTCGCGCTGTTTTCGCCGAGAACGGCCGCGCTCTTCGTCGAGCGACATACGGACGGCGGCCGCTGGCTCGAGCGACTGGCGGCGGCGTGCCTGTCGCAGGCCGTCGCCGACGCCGCGCGCGACGCGGCCGAGGCGCTCGGGCGGCCATGGCGACGGATCGACGTCGCCGCCAAGATGACGTCGCCGGCTGCGGCCGCGGCGGCGGCCCGCTCCTTTAGGTCGATCGACGCTTGAAGACCCGCTCGCCGAAACGATAAGGACGTCGTCGAAAAGCGCGCGCCAGCGCGCATGACGATCGCGCGAGCCGACGCGCCCGACGATCGCATCCGCCGGCGCAACGTTTACGGTTAACGCCGCGTTATAGGTCGGACGCGAGGTTTCGCCCGAAGCATTCGTCGCCGGCCGCCCCGATGCGGCGACGGCGCAGCGCCATCAGCAAGGAGACGTCGGCATGTCCGTAGACGATGAGAAGAAATCCGAAGCCGAGAAAGCGGCGGCGGATGATGCGAGCGCGACGCCGGCGAACGACGACGCGGCCGCCGACCGCGCGTTCGCGAAGGGCGCACCCAAAGACAAAAAAGACGCGCCCGCGCCCGAGCCCGAGCCCCGGCCCGAACCGGCGCCTCAACCGACGCCGACCCCAGCGAGCGGCGCCGAACCCGTCGGCGTGTCCCCCTCTTTCGTCGTGTTCAGCGTGGGCGCGGTGTTCGTGCTGGCGGTCCTGATCGTCACGTTCTTCGACCGTCCGGACGCGCCGCGCCAACCGGCGACCCTCAGCGCCGAAAGCGAACGCATCCTCGGCGAGACCGCGACGGCCGAAGAAGACGCCGCTGCGCCGGCTGAAACCGCGACGCTGGAAACCCCGGACGAACCGGCGGCGCCGGAGACGACGGCCGCGAAGGCGTCGAACGACGTCGCCGACGCGTCCGCGGCCGCGAAAGACGCCGCGCAGACCGCCGTCGCTTCGAACGACCCGGAGGCCGACGCAGAGGCCGACGCGGAGACGCCTGAAGCCGACGCCTCCGCAGCCGAAACGCCTGACGCCGCGCGCGTTGAAAACAATGTCGCCGACGCCGCCAAAGCCGCCAGCGCCGCGCAGGCCGAGCAGCAGGCCCCAGCGCCCGTCGAAAGCGCGCCCGTCGAAAGCGCGGCGAGCGACAGCGCGGCGTCGGATCCCGAAGCCGACGGCGCGCGCGCCATCGCCGACGCCGACGCGGTGAACGACGAAATCGCGAATCTTCGCGCCGAGTTTGAGCGCCAGGCGACAGCGTTCGCGGCGTCCCTCGGCGATGGCGGCGACGCCGCGGCGCAGGGCGAAAACGCGGCCGCCCTCGAACGGACGGCGCAACGCATCGCCGCCCTCGAGCGCAGCATCCAAACGGGCGCGGAAGGCGCTGGCGGCCTAAGCGACCGGGCCGCGGCCGCGCTCGCCATCGCCAATCTCGACCGCGCCGCCGCCGCCGGCCGGCCGTTCGCGGACGAATTGGCGGCGCTGCGCGACATGGGCTTCGACGCGCCGACGTCGGCCGCGCTGACGGGCGCCGCGGCGCTTGGTTTGGCGCCGCTCGACGATTTGCGCCTTCGGTTCGAGCCGACCGTGCGCGCGGCGCTCGCCGCCGCCGCCCGCGAGAACGCCGGCGGTCCGCTTGGCGAACTCGCCGCAAGCGTCTCAGAGATCGCCGGCTCGCGGCCGACGAACCCGGTCGAGGGCGACGCGCCCGCGGCGGTCATCTCGCGCGCCGAAGCGAAACTCGCCAATGGCGATCTCGCCGGGTCGATCGTGGAGCTGAGCGCGCTTTCGGGCGCGCCGGCGGCGGCCTTTACGCCGTGGCGCAAGGACGCGACCGCGCGCCGGGACGCCCTTGCCGCGATCGCGCAACTGAACGCCGCCCTCGTGGAGCGCGGTCGATAACGAGCCGTCCGACGACGGCCATGGGGGCGCGGCGGTTCGCGAGCGGGCCGCCGCGGGAGCGAGCACAATGCGATCGCTACTGATCTTTTTGCTGGCGGCGATTTTCCTCGCCTATGTGCTGACGGGGCTCATCGCCCTCAACGGCGAGGCGAGCGTCGTCATCGGCGGCCGCCAGTACGACACCACCGACGGCGCCCTCCTTGGCCTTGCGATCGGCCTCGGCCTTGGCCTCATCGCGATCACCATCGCCGTGATGCGCCTCGCCGACGCCCCGAAACGCCTGCGCGACAACCACGAACGAACCCAGACGGCGCGCGGGCTCGCGGCGTTGACGCGTGGGCTCGAGGCCGTTGCGGTCGGCGACGGCCGCGACGCGGCGCACCATTTCCGCGTCGTGCGCCGCAATCTCGGCGACGGCCCGCTGACCCGGCTCCTCGCGGCCCAGGCGGCCGAGGTTTCGGGCGACGATCGCGCGGCGGGCGAGACCTTCACGGCCATGCTCGATGCGCCGGAAACGGAGTTTCTCGGCTTGCGCGGCCTTTACGACAAGGCCGTGCGCGAAGGCGACGCCGAGGCGGCGCGAAGCTACGCCGAGCGCGCCTTCCGCCTGCGGCCGAACGCGGGGTGGGCCTTCGCGTCCGTTTTCGATCTCGCGCTCGAACGCGGCGACTGGGGCGACGCCCGCGCGGCGCTCGCCCAGGCCCAGAAGAACGGCCTCGTCGACGCCGCCGCCGCCCGCCGGGGCGAGGCGGCTCTGCTCGCCGCGGCGGCCTACGCTGCGGATCTTTCCGGCGACGAAAACGGCGCCCTTGAGGAAGCCGAACGGGCCCTGAAGATCGACCCGTCGCTCGCCCCGGCCGCGACGCTCGACGCCGACCTCCACGCCAAGGCCGGCCGCCGGCAGCGCGCGGCGAAGGCGCTGGAGCAGGCGTTCGCCCGCACGCCGCACCGCGCGCTCGTCGTCGAGCTCAATGCGGTGTTCGCGGACGCCTCGGCGTCGGCGCGCGCAGACGCCCTGCGCAGGCTCGCGAAAAGAAAGCCCGGCGCGCTTGAAGCGGACTTCGCCGAAGCGAAAGCGCTGGAGCTTCTGGGAGACCACGAGGCGGCGATCGACAAGCTGAGGCCGGTGCTCGAGCGGCAGGCGACGGCGCGCGAGTGCGCGCTGATGGGCGACGCCGTGCGCGGACTTTATGGCGATGCGGCCGCGCGGCCATGGGTCGAGCGCGCGCTCGAGGCGCCGCGCGACGACGCCGCCGGCGCGGACGGCCTCTTCCACCTCACCCGCGAGGGCTGGGCGCGGCTCGTCCGCGAATACATGGAGCACGGACGACTGGCGCCGCCGCCTCTCGAAGGTCCGCCGCCGGGCCTTACCGACGACGACATCCGCCTCCTCTCCGCCCCGATCGCGGCGATCGCGCCGCCCGCCGACGCGCCCGAACCGAACGGGGCCGCAGCGGCGCGCGAAGAAACGGCTTCGGACGACGGCGAAACGAGCGCCGCCGAAAAGGGCGCGGACGGCGGCGGCGCCGCCGAGAAGGCGCCGGGCGTCAACGGGGTCGCGACGCAGACGCAAGACGCGCCCGCGACGGCGAGCGCGCCCGGCGACGACGCCGACGCGCCGAAGGCGGCCGAACGGACCTGAAGGGGGGCAGGGGCGGGATCAGAGGCGGAGGCCAGAGCCGGAACCGCGACAGAAACCGGATCCGGAGCGCCGTTAACGAAATCTCGCGACGCATCGCGGTAAACGCGGGCGTCATGGCGCTTACCTCGTCACCGTTCGAGCATGACCGGCCGGCGCTGCAAACCGCCCGGCTGATCGCGTTGTTCCTTGCGCTCAGCGCCTACGTGACGCTGGCCGCCTTTGCGACCGTCATCTATCCGCCCGCGGCCGCCGTCTTCATCCTGCCGTTCGCGCTTGGCGCGGCGACGCGCCTGCCGCAGGGCCGCGCGCTGCCCCGCGCGCCGATGGTCCGCGCGCTCAACGTCGCGGTCTTCCTCGCCGTTTTGTGGCCGGTCTATCTGCACGTGAAGATCGGCCCCCTGCCGATCATCACGCCGTCGCGGCTCGTCATGTACGCGCTGACGGCGCTGTGGCTGCTCGACATCGGCCGCTCGTCGCTTCGACGCGCGCAACTCGTTCACGCCGTCAAGCGCAGCCCCGTCATCGCCGGCGGCGTCATCGCGTTCTTCATCCTCGGCGCGCTCAGCCTGCCGCTCGCGGTCGGCCGATCGATCGCGGCTCCGGAATTCTTCCGACAGACGATCATCTGGCTCCTGCCTTTCGGCGTCGCGCTCACCTATCTGCGTACGCACCGTGAGCTCCTGAACCTGATGAAATGGGCCCTTGCCGGCGCGATCGTCTCCGCAGGGATCGCCGTCATGGAGTTCGGGACGGGGACGCTGATGGCGTCGGTTCTCTCGCCGCTCATTCCCG
>JBHJHE010000049.1:0-8752 GCA_050331095.1 Parvularculaceae bacterium | reverse complement strand
AGCGTCGCGCGCGCCGCCCGGCGCGGCGTCGTCGTCGCTGACGAGACGAAGCGCGGCCGCGCGCTTGGCGCCTTCGCCCTACCGATCGAAATCGTCCGCGCCCATTACGGCCTTACGGCCCGGGCCGTCCGCGACGCGTTGCGAGACCACGGCCTGCCGAGCGACAAAGTCAGCCTACGCACGGGGGACGGCCGCGGCGAGGGCCCCTTCCTCACCGACAATGGCGGCTACGTCCTTGACTGCGCCCTGGGCCGCATCGATGCGCCCGCGGACCTCGACGCCGCCCTCCGCCGTCTCCCCGGCGTCGTCGAGACGGGACTGTTTCTGGGGCTGGCGGACGAAGCGTTCGTCGCAAACGCTGGCGGCGTCGCGCGGCTGGGGCGCGGGTAGGGGAGGAACGCCAGGTCCGTAGATTCGGGACGGGTTCGTCGCCGGAGAACGACGTTCGCCATCGCTCGTCAGGATGAGAGCGCTAACGGGCCGAATTGCGGCGCCGACTTCCCAGGACACGATCTCGGATCGCCCGCGCCCTAGCCACCCGTCGCGCCGAGAGCTAGGCTTGCGCGCCATGACCGACGCGAAGTTCGATGAGCTCAAAACCGCCGTGCGCGACTATGGCGAGGCGGCGTTTCGCAACCTCATGAAGTGCCGCGCGCTCGGCGACGCGGTGCTCGACGGTTTTCACGAGTACGAAGGGTGCGCGCGCGGTTGCGTCGTCGGCGTGCCCGCGGCGGGGCCGTTCGACCCGCGCTAGGACTATGGCGACGAAGCCTACAGCTTCTCCAAGCGCGAGGTGATCGTCCTTGAGCCGATCAGCTTCGGGCTCTGCCTCATCGTCGGCAACGCCGAGGACGCCGGGGCTTTGTGGCTGCGCACGCGCATCGCCGCTGAGATCGTCGGCGACAGCTTTCACGTTTACGTGGCGGCGCGGCCGAAAATCCGCCTGCCGCTTGACTTTTCGGGGCGCCTGGAGCCGGTGTTCGAGGCGGTGCACCGCGAATTTCTCGAAACCTTCACGCGCGAAATCCTTGAGTTCAACGATACGCGCTTTCGAACCGGCATCGGGTTCCTGCCGGTCTAACGGCCGCACGAGCGGCGCTTTTCATCAGGGGGCGTGCGACCCATGGCGGCCTACGACTACGACCTTTTCACCATCGGCGCCGGCTCCGGCGGCGTGCGCGCCTCCCGCCTCGCCGCCCGCTACGGCGCGCGCGTCGGCGTCGCGGAGGAGTTCCGCGTCGGCGGTACTTGCGTTATCCGCGGCTGCGTGCCGAAAAAGTTCATGGTCTACGCCAGCGAATACGGCCGCATGTTCCACGAGGCTGGCGGTTATGGTTGGCGGGCGGACGAGGTCGGGTTCGACTGGCGCACGCTGATCGAAAACAAGAACGACGAGATCGACCGCCTCAACGGCATTTACGTCCGTAACCTGAAAAACGCCGGCGCCGACATTTTTGAAAGCCGCGCCGAGCTGAAAGACGCTCACACGGTCCGCCTCGTCGACCAGGACCGAGAGGTTACCGCCGAGCGCATTCTGATCGCCACCGGCGGCGCGCCCTTCGTCGACGAGCGCACGCCGGGCCACGAGCTTGGCGTTACGTCGAACGAGGTCTTTCATCTCGAGAAGATGCCGCGCCATGTGGTGGTCGCCGGCGGCGGCTACATCGCCGTCGAGTTCGCCTGCATTTTCAAAGGCCTCGGCGCGGAGGTCTGCCTCGTCTATCGCGGCGAGGACATTTTGCGTTATTTTGATACGGATATCTCTGTCGCCGTCCACGCCGAACTGAAGCGCCAGGGGATCCGCGTCGTCACGCAGACGGTCTTTGACGAAATTGAAGACCTCGGCGGCGGCGAAAAGCGCGTCCACCTCTCCAACGGCGCGAAGCTCGACGCGGACGTCGTCTTCTGGGCCATCGGCCGGCGTCCGGCGACGGCGGGCCTCGGTCTTGAAAACGCCGGCGTCGAGCTTGGCCGCAACGGCGCTGTCGTCGTCGACGAGTGGTCGAAAAGCTCCGTCGACAATATATACGCCGTCGGCGACGTGACCGACCGCGTGAACTTGACGCCCGTGGCGATCCGCGAGGGCGCGGCGTTCGCTGAGACAACGTATAACGATAATCCGCAGAGGATGGACTACGCCTTCATTCCAAAGGCGGTGTTCTCGAACCCGCCCGTGGGTTCGGTCGGCTACGCCGAGCACGAAGCGCGGCGCAAGTTCGCCAATGTCGACATCTACAAGACGGACTTCCGCCAGATGAAGCACATGCTGACGCGCGACGAACAACGCACCCTGATGAAGCTCGTCGTCGACGCTGACACGGACCGCGTCGTCGGCGTCCACATTGTCGGCGAATATTCGCCTGAAATGATCCAGTGCCTCGCGATCGCGGTCAAAGCGGGCGTCAAAAAAGCCGACTTCGACGCTACATGCGCGCTCCATCCGACGGCGGCGGAGGAATTGGTGACGATCCGGGAGAAGTATACGCCGCGGTTCTGAGCATCACGGCTGAGCTTGAAGCCGAACGGGCTGGAGGTTGTGGTCGTCTCTTCGTGGCGTGCCGCCGACCCCAACGCCGCACGGTGTGATTGGGCTGCAAGATGCGAATTTCAACGCGGCGGTCTTCCGGGCGACGCCTGCGCTCGCCGGGTCTTGACGCCCGCGCTTTTCTGAGGGGCGGCGCGCCCGCAGGTCCGATGGCCGGTCGGGGCCGATCACACGGCGATCAGGGGAACGGCAAGCGTCGGCGCAGTTCGTCGCGCGCGCGGCGCTCGGCTTCGCGGCGCAGGAGCCTCGCGGCGGCTTCGGCGAATTCGCGCCGTCCCGTGGCGGCGACGTCGAAGACGCAGCCGTCGAAGGCGACCTCATCGACGCCGAGTTCGCGGCACGCCGCCTCGGCCTCGCGCAACGCGTCCGGCGAGAACCGCGACAAGGTCAACGGCGTTCGAGGGAACGTTCGATCCGTATACGTTTCGGTGTCCTCGCCGTCGCCATAGTCGAATAAGCTCTCCTGCGGCGTAAGGCGCCAGCTGTCGCCGTAGCGCCGGTGAAGAGCGGCGAAGAATGCGCTCGTCGCTGCAGAGATCGGAACGTCCACGGGCAGGCGGCGCGCGAGGACGCCGGCGAGATCGCCGTAGGTTGATTGCGACTGCGCGATCGTCTCGCCGTCGCGCGTTCGCAAGTCGTTGCCGGGGGCGCCGTCGCGATCGCCCATCAGGCCCTCAAACAGTCCGGCATAGTTGGGAGGCGCCTCAAGTCGAACGTTGAGAAACCGGAAATCGCCGAACGCCGACAGGCGAACCGTCGCCGCATAACCGTCGGGATAGTCGAGACGGTACTGATTTTCCGAGTCGCGAACGACTGTCACGCCGTCGACGTCAAGCCCGCGTCGGCGCACGCGCCGGGGCTCGCCGTCAACGTACACCGGCGAGCGAGACGTCGAGACGCCCGGAAAATCCCGCGCGTAAATCGCGACGCGACGCGCGCCGATGCGGAACGCGACCGCGGTGTTGAGGGAGATCTGACGGTTCGGCGCGCGTTCTTGACGGGTCTGGACTTCGAATCCGTCACGCGTCCGCGCGAGCACGTATTCGCCCACGGTCTGGAAGCTGTAGCGATAACCGTCGAACGTGACGATGTGCGGATCGCCATGGGAGCGGCCGGAGCCCGCGTCGACGGGGCTCGGGCACAGCTCGGCGTTCGCGGCCGTGAGCGCCGGCCAGGCGCGGTCGACGGTCGCGCGGGCGACGTTGGCGATTTTGTCGCTGCCGGCGTAGCGCACGCCGCCGAGGTCGATCGCCGTTGCGTTCGCCGTGCGCAAGGCGCTGCCCGCGCAGCCGCCTTCGCGCGTGCACTGGAGAAACTGCGCGGACGGGCCGCCGCCGCCGACCGTGTCGCGCGGGCAGGCGGCCGTGCTCCCCCGCCGGCGTCGAATGGGCTGCGAATTCGGCGAATACTCGAAATTCGTCGCCCAACTGAGGAAGCTGCGAACGTCGGGGCCGAACTGGATGTCGTTCGAATGGAACGCATCGACGTAATAGACCGTGCCGCGAATATTGACGAGCGTCGCAACGTGATGGCGGCCGTCCGACGCATTGGTGGCGCTGACGACGAGCGCGAAGCCGTGGCCGCCCCGGTCGACGCGGCGGATGATCTCCGCGAGCGACGCGCTTCGAAAGGGAACGCCGCACTCGGCGAACCCGAAGCCGGCCTCGCCGGGGATCGGCGGCGGGTTTCGAGCCGCCTGGCTGATATCGCCTGTTCGCAGGTAACGATGGAGCGCCGCCGCCGCCGCGGGACAATTGTCGCCGTGCCGGGACGGTTGAACGCCCCGCAAGACGTCGAGGCCGCCCTCCGTAAGCAGATCGTCAAGGTGGTCGGCATGGGCGCTGAACGTCGTCAGGCTGACGACGAGCGCAATCCAAAATCCGAGCCTACGCAGCAGGCGCATATCGAGCTCTCCCAATCTCGACGGACGTCGCATTATCAGCGCCAGCGGCGCGAGTCGAGGCGCAACGCTGCGTTCGATCGAACGACGCGTTTCCAGGACCCGCCGCCCCAAGACCCGCTGCGGCGGCGGTCCTAGGCCGCCGCGCCGGGGCGACGGCCGAGACGCGCGCGCGTCTCGGCGATCGCGACGACGAAGGCCGCTGCGACGAACCCTTGCGAGATATGCGACGACAACAGGATTTGGACGACGGGTCCGAGCGGCGCCGCCGGGCTTGTCGCGATGACTTTGTCGACCAGCGCCGAGACCAGCGCATCATAGGTGCGCCGACCATTGTCGATCGCGCGGATCGCCGCCTCGGGCGTCAGCGACCCCGCCGACAGCGCGCCGCTCACCGACGTGACGGTCTCGCGGATCCGCAGATCGTCGACGAGCCCGTTGCGGATCAGTGCGTACATGCCGGACGAGTAGAGCGCGCCGAGGAAAAGCGCGAGGCGAAAATGCGCCCACCGCGCCGCAACCGATCCGTACACGGCCATCATTCTAAATGTGGTCAGAGCGCCGACGACAACGCAAATCGCGAACAACCCAAAGACGAACGGCGCCTCGGCGGACGTTTTCGCGGAGAACGTGAACAGCCCGAGAAAGCCCACGAAGAGGCCCTTGAACAAGGACGTAAGGCCCGCCCCAAGCGCCAGGAGCCCGCCCCCGAACGCGCCGGCTGGCCGGCCGAAATAGAACGGGACTTCGAACTGCAGGCGCTTCAGTTCGAGCCGCGCCGCGGCGACAAGAGCAACGACGCCGGCGAGAGCGGCGAACGCGGCGGAGCCCGTCGACGCGGCGAGGGCGATCAGCGCCGACCAAATCAGTATTGAAAACACTGGGCAGCTCCCCCAAACAGCATGAGCGCAGCCTAGCCCCGCCGGCTTCAGTCCCGCAACAGTTCGTTCACCGACACTTTCGCGCGGGTTTTTTCGTCGACCTGTTTGACGATGACCGCGCAATAGAGGCCGGGCCCGCCGTTCGCCGCCGGCAGGGCGCCGGGCACGACGACGGCGTAGGGCGGCACCTCGCCAAAGGTCACCGCGCCGGTGGCGCGGTCGACGATCTTCGTCGAGGCGCCGAGATAGACGCCCATGGAAAGAACCGCGCCGCGGCGCACGATAACGCCCTCGGCGACCTCCGCGCGGGCCCCGATGAAGGCCCCGTCCTCGATGACGACCGGGCTCGCCTGCAACGGCTCGAGGACGCCCCCGATGCCGGCCCCGCCCGAGACGTGCACGCCAGCGCCGATCTGCGCGCACGAGCCGACGGTCGCCCAGGTGTCGATCATCGCGCCCTCGCCGACATAAGCGCCGATGTTGACGTAGGACGGCATGAGGACGGCGCTTTTGGCGATGAACGCGCCGCGGCGCACGGCGGCCGGCGGCACGGCGCGGAAGCCGGCCCTCGCGAAATCCTCCGAGCCCCAACCATCGAACTTCGACGGGACCTTGTCCCACCAGGCGCCGGACCCCGGCGCGCCGGCGACGAGGCCGTTGGCGTTCAGACGAAACGAGAGGAGCACGGCCTTTTTTAGCCATTCGTTGACCCGCCAGCGCGTGAGGCCATCGCCCTCGCCCTCGTCCGCCAGCGGTTCCGCGACCCGCGCCTCGCCGCCGTCGAGAAGAGCGATCGCGGCGTCGCCGGCGTCGCGCGCGTCGCCCTTCGTCATGGGACCCAAATCGGCGCGCATCTCCCAGGCGGCGTCGACGGCGCGCGCCAGCGCTTCATGGTTGGACATCTCGAGCGCTCCTCCAGGTTTCGGCGCGTCAGGCGATGTCGCCCAGAAACGCCGCAAGGTCTTCGGTGGCGTGGTGGACATGATCCGGCTGCGGATCGCCGGGTCGGGCTGGGCGTCTGCCGGCCGGTTCGTCGGCGAACCACGCCGCGTCGCATTGAACGAGTACGGTCGTCATGCCGAGGGCCGCGGGCGCCTCCAGATTGCGCGCCAGATCTTCGAACATCGCTGCGCGCGCAGGCGCGACGCCGCAACGCTCAACGAACTTCGCGTAGGTCGCCGCTTGGGGCTTCGGCGTCCAGTCGGCGGCGGCGATGTCGAAAACGTCGTCGAAGCAATGGGCGACGCCGACGCGGCGGGCGACGTTCTCCGCATGCGCGACCGAGCCGTTGGTGAAGACGTATTTGCGGCCGGGCAGGGCGTCGATACGGGCCGCCAGCTCAGGGTTCGGCGGCACGACGCTGACGTCGATGTCGTGGACGTAGGCCATGAAGTCGTGGGGCGCGACGGCGTACTCGAGCATCAGGCCGGCGAGGGTCGTGCCGTACCGGGCGTAATAGTCTTTCTGTACGCGACGCGCTTCAGGCTCGTCGACGCCGAGCCGCTGGGCGATGAAGTCGGCCATGCGCCGGTCGATTTGGGCGAAGAGGCGGCAATGCGCCGGGTACAGCGTGTTGTCGAGGTCGAAGATCCAGTGCTCGACGCCGTCAAAGGCGCGGGGCGCGCCGCGGCCGGCGGATGCGGGCGGGCGCGAAGCTTCGCCGTCGGCGCTCAATTTCCAGCCGCCGGCGCGTCGGCGAAATCGGCGATGGTGAATTCATAGGTGAACGATGTTTCGCCCCCCACCTCGACTTTGCGGAACGAGGCCTCGTCGAGGTCCTGGTCGGCGCATGTCGTTTCGGTGGTCGTCTGGAACTTGACGTCGTTGACGCAGAAAGCCCGCTCGCCGTCGATCAGCGTACGGTCGCCGTTCGCCTCCTCGATGAGGCCGTAGACATAGTAGCGCTCGCTGGTCAGTTCGCCCTTGACCACCTTTGCGCAGTCGCCAGGCGCGACGCGCCACCAGCCGCGCGCTTCAAAATCGTCGCTCTTGTCGTCGCCGCTGGCGTTGGGCGTCGCGATCGCCGACCAGACCGGCGCGTCCGCCTTGTTGCACAGGAACAGTCCGCGCTTGGCTTCCGCGGCGTTCGCCTCTTCGATCAGCGCGTCGACGACGGTATCGTCGATCGTGGCCCCGGCGCCGAGGCCTTTTTTCTTCTTGTAGGCGGCGAGGGCGCGCTGGGTGTTGCGGCCGAGGCTGCCGTCGACGGCGGGGTCGCTCGCGCCGACGTCGCCGAGAAGTCGCTGCACGCCGGCGACCTCGGCGCTGAAGACGCTGTAGTTGGCGGCCTCGGCGAAGTCCGTCTGCCAACTGCCTTTCGCGGCGGCGGTGACGTCGACGGCGAAGAACGATCGCTGGCGCGACGGGTCTTCCTTGCAGACGTCCTGGTTGCGCAGGTTGAAAAAGCCGGCGTTCTCAACGCAGAGCGGCGTGTCGCCGGACCACGCGCGCGTCGGGCCCAAATGGCCGGGAATGCCCTCGGCGTAGACGAAATAGCGGCCGGGGTCGGTCGGTTCGGTGAGGACGACCTTGCATTCGCCGGGGCGCAACCGCCACCATCCACGCGTCGCAAGCCGGTCGCCGTCGACATAGGCGATCGCCGCGGAGAGAACGTAGCTCGTCTTGTTGCAAAGGCTGTACTTCGCGTGGGCCGCGCCGCCCACGAGCGCCGCGACGACGAACGCCGTCAAGAACGCCGTTACGCGGCGCATCGACAATTTACGGGAAGGACGGATCAATCGCATGGACGCTCGCCGAGGATGGTTGCATGGATCGATGCGCGGAACCGGCGGGCGCCGCATCGCAAGAAGCTCCCAGTGCGAGGGGAGCGTTCCGACAATTGGGCCCGCGCGTCGGTCGCCGCGCGCGAAAGGCGCATCGCGCGCCGGCGAGAACCCCGCGCCCGCCGCTCCGGCGCAAAGCCGGCGTGCCCAACGAGTTTCAGCGCAATCCGTCTTTTTTATCAACCGTACGCGCGCGGCCGCGGCGCGCCGCCGTCGCCGTCGCCGATGACGTCGATGGGCGCGTCGCTGTTCGACGATCCGCCGTTGGCGCGCGACGAGCCGGCGCGCGCGAAGGTGTTGTTCCCGCTGCCCCTCGACGCGCCTTACGATTACGCGCCGCCGGCCGACGCGCCGGCGCCGCCCGTCGGCGCGTTCGTGCGCGCGCCGCTCGGCCCCCGCGCGCGCATGGGCGTCGTCTGGCCGGCGGGCGAGGTCGGCGACGGGCGCGTCGTCGATCCGGCGAAACTGCGCGCGATCGAAGCCGTCGCCCCAGCGCCGCCCTTGCCGCCGAGCGTTCTCGACTTCGTCGCCTGGACAGCGCGCTACGCGATGGCGCCGGTGGGATCCGTCTTGCGGCTCGTGATGCGCGGCGGCGACGCGCTTGACCCGCCGCGTCCGCGCGAGGCCTTCGCGCTCGCGCCCG
>JBHJHE010000048.1:0-23769 GCA_050331095.1 Parvularculaceae bacterium | reverse complement strand
CCGACGGCCCGACGGCGGCGCGCGCGGCGGCCGCGCCGTCGGTCATGATCGTCGGCGTGCCGAGCAAAAATACGGCGGACGGTTCGTAATAGCCGGAGACGACGCTCGGCGGCGCGAGGTCGTTGAGGTGGTGCGCGCCGGCCGCGTCGATCGCCGCGCTGAGCTGTTTCGACACCGTCAGATCCTGAAGCCGCGGGGCGACGCCGACGAGCAGCAGCCATGCGAGGCAGGCGCTCGACAAGATCGCCGCCGGCGTCGCCGCCCGGGCGTCGCCGCGCTGGAAACGGACGGCGATCGCAACGCTCGCGAGCGCAAGGCCGACCCCTCCGACGGCGCCTGCGACGCGCGCGGGCCCGTCGGCCCCCAGCGAGGCGGCGCCGGACATCGCCGGCGCGGCGGCGACGATTCCGGCCGCGGCGACGCCCACCACGGCGTAAAGGAGCGCGCCGAGCCGTCTCGCGACGGGCCCGGCGGAGGTTTCCGCCGCGCGCGCGGCCAAAATGGCGAGCGCCGGATAGAGCGGCAGCGCATAGTGCGGCAGTTTCGTCGAGGCGAGCTCGAACACGAGCCAGCTTGGCGCGAGCCAGCCGAGCAGAAAGAGCGCCCGCCAGTCGCGACGCTCGGCGACGGCGCGCCGCAAGCCGCCGGGGATCAGCGCCGCGGCGGGCCACAACAAGAGCCAGACGAGCGCCGCGTGGTAGCCCGGCGGGCCGCCGTGGCGCTCCTGGGCCGCGCCGACCTTCGCCAGCATATCGCCGGCGATGGCGTCGACGAAGAAGCGGCCGTCGGTGGCGCGGCCGATGGCGATGAGCCATGGCGCGAGGACCGCGGCCAGAACGACAAGCCCGGCGACTGGGCGCGTCGCGCGCACCAGGCGTCGTCGGAGCGGCGCGTCGGCGGCGATGAGCAATGTGAGACCGGTAAAGCCCGTCACCATGAGCGAGATCGGGCCCTTTACCAGAACGCCGACCCCGACCGCGACCCAGAAACCGATGGCGATCGCCGTCGGCGCCGGGCGGTCGGCGCGCGCGCGCATGTAAAGCGCGGCGAGGGCGGCCTGGGCGGCGAGCGTCGCCGCGAGAAGCGGCGCGTCGGCCTTCGCGATCGTCGCCTCGCCGACGAGCCCCGGCGCCGCCGCGAGAAGCGCGCCCGCGAGGAGCCCTGTTCTCGGACCGTAGAGCATCCCGCCGATCAGGGTCGTCAACGCGGCCGCGAGGGCCGCTGCGACAAGGGACGGCAGACGGTGCGCCCAGATCTCTCTGGCTTCGACCGAAGAGAACGCCGGGACGCTCGCCGCTTGCAGCCAGTAGGCGCCGACGGGCTTCTTGTTGCGCTCGCCTTCCTGGAAGCGAATGACGACGAAATCGCCAGTCTCAAGCATCTGCGCGCTTGCCTGGGCGAAGCGGGCCTCGTCGCGGTCGAGCGGCGGCAGCGCAAACAGACCGGGCGCGGCGACGACAAGGGCGAAGACGGCGACGAGCGCGGCGCGCGCGACGGCTGGCGCGGCTTCGACACGGCGAAGCGCGTGCGCGACGGCCGATTGGGCGGGGGCGAAGGCCGCGGTCATGGCGTGGCGGTCATGCGTTAGGGGGCGGCGAGCGCCGCGTCGAGCGCGGCGGAATATTTCAATTTCACGGCGGTTCTGCAATCACGCGTCGATGGATGGAGCAAACGACGGATCCGCCGGCGTCGTGATCGGCCCGCGCGCCGAGGCGGCGCGCTTCGCGCTTGGCGGGCGGACGCGCGAGACGGGCGCGCCGGTGGTTTCAATCGTGACGCCGATGTTCAACGAAGAGGGCGCGGCCGACGCCCTTGTCTCGGAGATCGCCGCGGCGATGGGCGCGCTCGCGTCGGCCGACGAGCCGCTGCGGCGCTGCGCTGCGCACGAAATCTTCGCTGTCGACGACGCCTCCGCCGACGACACCCATGCGGTCCTGACGCGGGCCGCCGCGCGACTCCCCACCTTGCGCGTCCTGCGCCACGAGGCGAACGCCGGCCAGAGCCGGGCCCTGCGAACGGGCGCGCTCGCCGCGCGAGGGGAGATCCTTGTGACGCTCGACGGCGACGGCCAGAACGATCCGGCGGACATTCCGCTGGTGCTGGCGCCGCTCGTGGCTGAGGGCGCGTCCCTGCGCCTCGCGATGGTGGGCGGCGAGCGCCGCAAACGCCAGGACACGGCGGCGAAGAGGCTCGCCTCGAAAGTCGCGAACGCCGTCCGCTCGCGGCTCCTGCGCGACGGCGCGGTCGACACCGGCTGCGGCCTCAAGGCGATCCGCCGCGAGGCGTACCTGCGCGCGGCTTACTTCGATCACAGCCATCGGTACCTGCCGGCCTTGATGCGTCGCGAAGGGTTCGACGTCGCCTTCGCGCCGGTCTCCCACCGGCCGCGCCTTCATGGCGCGTCGAAATACACGAATCTGGGGCGCCTCGTCGTGGCGTTTCGCGACCTCGTCGGCGTCGTGTGGCTTATTGATCGCGCCCGCTCGCCGATCGCGGTGACGGAGGTTCGCGGACGCGAGGCGTATGTTACAAAGGAACGAGACGCGGCGGCGACGCGCGCCGGCGGGGGAGCGACCCCAGGGGAGTAAGAAAATGATTCAAATGTTTCCGCTGCTCGTCGTGAGCCTCGTCATTTACGCCGTGCTGACGCTCACCAACATGTCGATCGGCACGGAAAGCTGGCGCCTCGCCGAACTGATGAACCTGCCGCTCGCCTCCGACGACGTGTGGGTCATTCGCGGCGGCGACGTCTTCCTCGTGGGCAGCATGGGGCTCCTCTTCGTGGAGCTTGAGCGGGCGACGAACACCGACACGTCGTCGCTCACGAACCACGCCCTCTCGTTCATCCTCTTCATCGTCTGCCTGCTGCTCTTCATCTTCTTCAGCGGGTTCGGCAACTCGACGTTCTTTATCTACATGTCGATGACGTTTCTCGATCCGATGGCGGGCATCGTCGTGACCACGGTGACGGCGCGGCGCGACTTCAGCGTCGCCGAGGGCGTCGCCCGCTAGGCCAGCGAGGCCTCAGATTCGCAGGTCCACGCGCACGCCGGCGACCGCGGCGCGCCCATGCGATCGATAGGCGCGGTTCGCGGCCAACAATCGACAGCTTTCGCGAGGCCGCCGGCGCGCCCCCAACGGTGTCGATGGCGGGGTCGGGGGCCGTCGCGTCGCTAACGACGTTTCGCTTTTTTTTACGGCTTTGCACCAAAGGTTCGCCGTCAAGTTTGCGATGGTGTGATGTCAGTATCCGTAACGCCCGCCCCCACCGACGCCGGCGCCCGCACGAGCGGCGGCGATGCGCGTCCTGTCGAGCGCGGCGACGTCGCCCGCGTTAACGACGCCGTTCAGGCGCTCTTCGAGTTCGATGGGAACGCGAACGCGTTCGTCTGGTCCGATCGCGCCGCGGTGTCGCGGCTCGTGGGCCGCGACTTCGCCGCGCCGCAAACGCCGCTCGCCGATTTCGACGCGCTGATGGTGGGTCAGCCGCCGGCCGCGCGGGTCGCCGCGCTGAAGGGCGAGGCGCAAAGCTATTCCTGCGAGTACCAGCTACGCGACGCCGACGACGCGGCCGTCTGGTTCGAAGAGCGCGGCGGCTGGATCGACGTCTCCGGCGAAAAGCGTTTGATCGGCGTACTGCGCTCCATCGACGCCGAAAAGCGGGCGAGCGCCGATCTTTCGTGGCGCGCCGATTACGACGAACTCACCGGCGTGCGGAACCGTGCGCAATTGCGACGCGGCCTCGACAACGCGCTCTGCGCGCCGCGCGCCCGCCGCGGGGCCTACCTCGTCGCGGGCATCGACGACGTCGGCGCGATCAACGCGGATTTCGGCTTCGACGCCGCCGACAACGTCATCAAGGAGATCGCAGGACGCCTGTCGGCCTGCCTCGGCGACGGCGACGCGATCGGCCGCGTCGCCGGCACCAAAATCGGCATCGTCGTCGCCGACGCGTCGGACGACGCGCTGCGCGCCCTGTGCATTCGCCTTCTGAACGCCGTGCGCGAAGACGTCATCGAAACCGACCGCGGCGCCGTCGCGGCGTCGATCTGCATCGGCGCGATCGATCTCGATGACGATCTTGACGCGAACAACGCGATGGCCCGCGCCGAGGCGGCGCTCGATCAGGCGAAGCGCATGGGCCGCTCCAGCTGGTCCGCCTTCAGCGAAAAGACCGACGTCGTTAGCCAGCGCCGGCGCAACACGCATATGTCGGACGTGATCCTGACCGCGCTCAACGAACGGCGCGTGCGGCTCGCGTTCCAGCCGATCGTCGCCGATCTCGACGAGCCGGCCTCCAAGTTCGAGTGTTTGATCCGCATGCTGGGCGAGGACGGCCGGGAAGTGCCCGCGCCGGAGTTCATTCCCGTGGCCGAACGCCTCGGCCTCGTCCACCTGCTCGACCGGCGCGTCCTCGAACTCGCCATCAACACGCTCGTTCAGGCCCCGAACGTGTCGCTCGCCGTCAACATCTCGATGGAGACGGTGAAGGATCCGGTGTGGGCGGAGGGTTATCTGTCGTTGATGCGCGCGAACGCGTCGCTTGCGCGGCGCATCACGGTGGAGCTCACCGAGACGCGCGTCATCGACGCCGTCGACGCGTCGATAGAGTTCGTCTCGGAGATCAAAAAGCTCGGCGCGACCTTCGCGATCGACGATTTCGGCGCGGGCTACACATCGTTCCGTAATCTGAAGGCGCTCGACATCGACATCCTCAAGATCGACGGATCGTTCGTCACCGGCGTCGCCTCGTCCCGCGACAACCAGCTATTCGTCCGCACCCTGCTCGACCTCGCCAGGAACTTCGGCATGAAGACGGTCGCCGAGTGGGTCGACGACGAGGGCGATGCGATGCTCTTGAAGGGGCTCGGCGTCGACTATCTGCAGGGCTTCATGATCGGTCGGCCGGAGACCAATCCCGTCTGGCTGCCGGACGGCGCGCCGAACGGCCCGCCGGCCACGCGGATCTAGAGCGCCGGGCGTTCATCCTGGATCGGGCGAAGATCGTCTCAGGCGCTCAAACCCTAGAATCTAGAGCGTCCCGTCTTCTTATCGAACCGGTTGGATGCGCTACGTCCCGGGTCTGGAGCGCCCCGGAACGTTTTCAACCGACCCAAGCTGAACGCCGGGCGCTCTAGCGGCGCGGGTTCGTCAGTCCATTGAAGATCTTGTCGGCGGACAGGTTGGAGCGCATGTCCTCCAGAATGTCGTCCGCCGTTACCTCGACGGGGCCGGCAAGCGCGGCGAGGGGCGCGGCGCTGGCGCTGGCGAGGATCGGGGCCGGGGCGTCCGTCGACACAAGCGATCCGCCGCCGTCCGTCGGCGACCCGCGAATGAAATCGAAAAACGACCGCAGGTAGCCGTCGAACAGGCCGACCTCGCCGGCGAGCGAGCCGTTCGTAATGCCGCTGATGTTCGTCGTGAGCCGTTGCAGCACGTACGCGTTCGCATTCGGATTGTAGGATGCATTGCCGTGAGGCCGCTGAACGTTGAACGCGTTCAGCTGGTCCGGCGTCACGGAGAACCCGCTTGTCGGAAAGTAGGCGGCGAACATCAATCCGTAGCAGACGCCGTCACGACAAAAAGTCGGCTGCGCGATGAAGCGGCCGCCCTGGCGCGTCGTGTATGCGCCGTACCGTTCGCCGCTCGACAGCGTCCGGATTTCGCCGCTGACCGTCGTGAAGTTGACCAAGAACCGGTGCGTCGCGTCCAGCGTGAAACCCTGACGCGAGAACAGCGCGTACGGGTCAGGGCCGGCAGGGCCCGCGTCGAGCGTATTCTGCGCGTTCGCGGCGCTCGCGCTGAAGAAGGCCAGCGCGCTTGCGACGCCCAAGATCAGTTGTTTCGTCATGTGTCCGCCCCTCATTCGAGCCGTAACCCTCTCATGCGGGGGCGGGCCTGTCGAGATTGGGCGAGGCGGCCGGTCGGAACGCTATTCGCCCTTCTCGCGAAGACGGCGCTTCAGCTCGGCGAGTTCGGCTTTGAGGGCGTTCACGTCGTCGGCTTCCGCTGCGGCGTCGCCGCCCGTCGCCGGCGTCTGGCCATAGAGGCCGCCGCCCATCGGCGAGAACATCTTCATCGTCTGTTCAAAGAGCGCCATGTTCTTGCGCGCCGTCTCCTCGAACATGTTGTAGCCCGGCGTGGCGCCGAACGCGCCGCGCATCTGTTCGCGGATCGCTTCTTGATTGCGCGAGAAGGCGTCCATGCTCATTTCAAGGTAAGACGGCAGGTAGTTCTGAAGGCTGTTGCCGTAGAATTGGATCAGTTGACGGAGGAACTGGATCGGCAGGAGGTTCTGCCCTTTGTTCTCCTCCTCGAAGATGATCTGGGTCAGCACCGATCTGGTGATGTCGTCGCCGGTCTTGGCGTCAAACACGACGAAGTCGTGCCCCTCCTTCACCATCTCGGAGAGGTAGTCGAGCGTGACGTATGAACTCGTCGCCGTGTTGTAGAGGCGTCGGTTGGCGTACTTCTTAATCGTGATCGGTTCGCCGGCGCCGCGCTCGTTGGCGGCCCTGCGCTTCGGCGTTTCGCCGGGACCGCCGCCGACGGTCGCGCCGACGCCGGGCTCGGCGGATTTTTTCGTCTGGCTCATACTGCGCCGCTCCTTTGGACGTCGTCCGCGCCCTCTGCTCGGCCGCGCAACGCTTTAGCGTCTATATAGCGACGCTTATTGAAAAATGCATTGTCAGTTGACAATCCGCGGACTCGCACCCCGCGCGTATTGACGTGACCTCGATGCAACCGCGCGAGCCGCTTGCCAAACCAAGCGCCGGCGCGGCTAATGACCCCGCTTGACGCGAGCGAGCGCCCTTGCTTCGCGTCTCGCGGAACATAAGAGGCGTCGGTCGAAGCATGCCCCGGCGCGCGAAGGGAGAACGATTTATGAGCGGAGCAGTGATCGTCAGCGCGGTGCGCACCGGCGTCGGCAGTTTCAGTGGCGGCCTCGCCACGACGCCGGCGGCGAAGCTTGGCGAAATCGTGATCAAGAGCGCGTTGGAGCGGGCGAAGGTCGACGCCGGCGACGTTGACGAGACGATCATGGGCCACGTGCTCCAGGCCGCGCAGGGGCAGAACACCGCGCGCCAGGCGAGCATGGGCGCCGGCGTGCCCCAGGAGCGGCCGGCGAAGACCATCAACCAGGAATGCGGATCGGGCTTGCGCGCCGACGCCCTCGCCGCCGCCGCCAACCGCGCCGGGGACGCGACGACGGTCGTCGCGGGCGGGCACGAGAACATGAGCCTCTCGCCCCACGCGCTGCACCTGCGCGCCGGCGTCAAAATGGGCGACGCGTCCCAGACCGACACAATGATCAAGGACTGTCTGTGGGACGCCTTTAACGATTATCACATGGGCCGCACGGCGGAGAATTTGGCCGAGAAGTATCAGATCAGCCGCGAAGAGCAGGACGCGTTCGCCGTCGCCAGCCAGAACAAGGCCGAGGCCGCGAGGAAGGCCGGCAAGTTCAAAGACGAGATCGTTCCGGTCACGATCAAGACGCGCAAGGGCGAGGTCGTTTTCGAAGAAGACGAATACATTCGCGAGGGCGCGACGGTCGAAGGCGTCGCCGACCTGCGTCCGGCGTTTGCGAAGGACGGCTCGGTCACGGCCGCGAACGCGTCGGGCATCAATGACGGCGCGGCGGCGCTCGTCGTCATGGCTGAAGACGAGGCCGAGCGCCGCGGCCTGACGCCCGTCGCGCGGATTGCGTCGGCGGCCCATTGCGGCGTCGATCCGGCGATCATGGGCATCGGGCCCGCGCCTGCGTCGCGCCTCGCGCTTGAGAAAGCCGGCTGGTCCCTCGGCGAGGTCGATCTCATCGAAGCGAACGAGGCGTTCGCGGCCCAGGCCCTCGCCGTCGGCAAGGAGCTCGGTTGGGATGCGGAGAAAGTCAACGTCAATGGCGGGGCGATCGCCATCGGCCACCCGATCGGCGCGTCGGGCGCGCGCATTCTGACGACCCTCCTGCACGAGATGGGCCGGCGGGACGCGAAGAAGGGACTCGCGACGCTGTGCATTGGCGGCGGCATGGGCGTCGCCATGTGCGTCGAGCGGCCATAGGGCCCCGCGGATCAAGGAAAGCTGCGGCGAAAAGAGCCGTGGGCTGAACAAGGGAGTGAAACAATGAACGGCAAGAACGCGATCGTCACGGGCGGCACCCGCGGCATCGGCCTCGCGATCTCCACGGCCCTGAAAGAGGCCGGCTGCAACGTCGCGGCGAACTACGCCGGGAACGACGAGGCGGCGCGGAAATGCGAGGCGGCGACCGGGATCAAGTGCTTCAAGTTCGACGTCGGCGACTACGACGCCTGCAAAAAAGGCGTCGCCGACATCGAGGCGGCGCAGGGGCCGACGGACATTCTCGTCAACAACGCCGGCATTACGCGTGACGCGATGTTCCACAAGATGGGGCCGGAGCAGTGGTCGCAGGTGATGCGCGCCGACCTCGACAGCGTTTTCAACATGAGCCACCAGGTGTTCCCCGGCATGCGCGAACGCAAGTTCGGCCGTATCGTGAACATCTCGTCGATCAACGGCCAGAAAGGCCAGATGGGGCAGTCGAACTATTCCGCGGCGAAGGCCGGCATGATCGGCTTCACGCGCGCGCTGGCGCAGGAGGGCGCGTTCAAGGGCGTGACGGTGAACGCGGTCGCGCCGGGCTACATCGCGACGGAAATGGTTTCCGCGATGGACGACAGCGTTCTTGAGAAGATCGTCGCGCAAATCGACGTGGGCCGCCTTGGCGAGGCCGAGGAGATCGCGCGTTGCGTCGTGTTTCTGGCCGACGAAAAGGCCGGGTTCATCACGGGCTCGGTCGTCAGCGCGAACGGCGGCCAATACGTCGCCTCGTAGGCGGCGCAACCCGTCTCCTCGCCGCAATGATGTTTTTTTTGCGCGCTTTTTGCGCCTTGCGGCCCGCATTTCGCCCAATTCGTCGTTTAGTCCGTCGGATTGGCGCGCGGGGCGAGAACCGCGCGGTCGGCCGCGTTAATCGCGGCGCAACCATTCGGGGCGGCGATTTGTCGAGCGTAAAGAACGGCGGGGGCGCTGGATCGGCGCGGCGTTGGCGCGTCGCGGCTGCGTGCGCCGCCGCGCTCGTCCCGCCGGCGCTCGGATCGCCGGCCGCTGCCCAGGCGACGGCCGACCCGTTTTCGGCGCTCGTCGGCAACCGCGACGCCGCCGTTCGCCGTCTGAGCCCCGCCGCCGCCCAGCGCTTCGTGACGGCCGGCGACCGGCGCGGTTTTCTTTTCCAGGAGACCGATCGCGGCGCGCGGATGAAGTTTCTGTGCGGTCCGGGCGACGCGCGCATCGATTGTCTGATCGACGACGACGCCCCCGCCGAAGAGATCATGGAGCTGACGCCGACCCAGGGGCCGCGGGGCGTCAAGATCTTCAAGGACGAAGAGGGCGTCGCGCGCCTGCGCGTGTCGCCCTACGGCCACGCCACCGTCTACTGGCCGGGCGACGACCATGGCAGCGCGGCGACGAAATCGTACGGCGCGTCGGCCGGGCTGTCGCTTTGGCCGGCGGATGCGGACACCGCCATGCGCCGCGCGCGGCAGGCGACGGCGCTCTTGAGCGCGGAATTGGGCGCGCCGCTGATTTTCGCCGTGAACCCCGGGCCGAGCCGCGCCGGCGCGCCGCTCGCCGGCGCGTTCGAAGCGGCTTCGTTCGCATCGGCCCGCTCGGTCGGCCCTGGCGCCGCTGACGATGGAGCGGCGAACGCGGCGGTTCTCGCCGACGCGGTCGCCCGCGCGGCGAACGCCGTCGCCGATGTGGCCGCCGATCCGACCCTGGGCGCGCGCTTGTCCCGCCGCGCGAGACGCGTCCGCTTCGTCGCGTCGAGCGCCGCCGGCGCGCGATGGGGGGACGAGGAGCTCATCGTCGAGTACGCGCCGGGCGGCGGCGTCAACGGACGCATGAGTTCGGCCGAACTCGCGGCTTTCCTGCGCGGCTCGCTCTAAGCCTCGGTTGACGTCGCGCGGGCGCGACGTCATTTCCACGCCATGAAAAGCCTCAACGCCTGCGCCGGGTTCGCGGCCGCCCTTCTCGCCGCCGCCTGCGGGCGCGGCGACGGCGAGGTCGGCGAGATTAGAAACGATTTCGCCGGCAACGAGATCAAGCTCCAGGCGCTGAAAGACCCGAAGGTCGCCGGCGTCACCTGCCACCTCAGCTATTTCGACCGCGGCTTCATCGACCGCGTCACCAAGGGCAATTGGTTCGAAAATCCATCGAATTCATCGATCGCCTGTCGCCAGACGGGGCCAATCGAAATCGGCGACATCGTCGACGACATGTACGGCGAGGAGGTTTTCTCTCAGAAGCAAAGCCTCTTTTTCAAGACGATGGCCGTGCGCCGTGTTTACGACCCGGCGAACGAAACGCTGATCTACGTCGCCTACAGCCGCCGGCCGGTGGAAGGGTCGGCGAAGATGTCGATTTCCACGATCGCGCTCTACCCTGGAGACGCAGAATGATCCGTGTTCACCATTTGCGGGTCGGGCGTTCGGTCTTCACCGGCTGGCTTCTTGAGGAGTTGGGGCTCGACTACGAGCTCGAGATCTATGAGCGCAACGCCTTCGGCCGGGCGCCGGAGGCGCTGCGGGCGGTCCACCCTCTCGGCAAGTCGCCGGTGATCGAGGACGGCGGCGTCATGCTTGTCGAGTCGGGCGCGATCGCCGCCCATTTGATCGAGACGTACGACAAGGACGGCGCGCTTGGTCCGTCAAAGGACGATCCAGCGGAGCGCGCCGCATGGACGCAGTGGCTGCACTACGCCGAGGGTTCGGCGTTCGCGCCCCTGCTCCTGAAGCTGCTACTGTCACGCGAGCAGGACCCGAAGCCGCCGCTCATCACGGGCTTTGCCGCTGGCGAATCGGCGCTTCATCTGACCTACCTGCGCGACAATCTCGGCGAAAATCCGTTCCTGCTGGGCGATCGGCTGCGCGGTCCCGACTTCGGCGTCACGTTTATTTGTCAGCTTGCGGATCGCCTTGGGGCGCTCGACGCCTACCCGACGTTGAAAGCGTATCTGCAGCGCAATACGGCGAGGCCGTCATTCGTGCGCGCGATGGAGCGGACCGGCGGCTGAAGCCGGCCGCCTACGCCGCTGCGCCGCGCGTCGGCGCGCGCAGCTGAGCGCTTTCGGTCTTGCGGAGCATCTTCTTCAACCGCGCCGGCGACGGCGCGAAGATGAAGCCGAAGGAGACGCATCCCTCCTTCGACTGCACCGCGTGGTGAAGCCGGTGGGCCTGGACGATGCGGGCGAAATAGCCGCGCTTCGGACGAAAGCCCAGGTCGATCCGGCGATGCACCAGAACGTCATGGTAGAGAAAGTAGATCACGCCGTACGCGAGGACGCCGACGCCGGCCGCCAGGATCGCCGGTCGGCCCTGCACGCCGTAATAGATGAGCGCGATCGACGGGATCGAGAAAACGACGCCGAACCAGTCGTTGCGTTCGAACGGCCCTTTCCGCGGTTCGTGGTGGGATTTGTGGAGCGACCACAAGAACCCGTGCATGACGTATCTGTGCGTCAGCCAGGCGACGCCCTCCATCACCAGGACGAAGGCGACGACGATGGCGACGAACGTCGCAGCTGAGATGGAGCCCTCGGTCATCTAACGAACGCTATCCGAGCCGCGTCGGCGCCGCGATGCGGCATCGTCACGTCGTGCGGCGGTTTTCGCGAGGCCGGTCATGGCCGCGCCAGCGCCCGTGTCGCGGCGAGGCGGGCGAGGCCAAGCCCGGCGAGCCCATAGGCAGTGAGGAGGCCGATCGGCGCGGCCGCCGCGGCGAAGCCTCCGCCTCGCCATAGCGCGGCGCCGAAGGCCTCCACCCCGAGCGCGTTCGGCGTCGTTGCGCCAAGGGCGCGCACGCCGTCGGGCATAAGAAACGCCGGGGCCATGGAACCGCCAAGCGCGGCGAGCACGAGCGAGAGGATGACGCCGACGGCGTGGGCCTGGGCCTTCGAACGGCAAAGGCAGGTGACGCCGAGCGTCAGTCCCGCGGCGGCGAAGGCGGCGGCGAGGAGCGCGGCCGCCAGCACGTGCGGCGCGAAACCGAACTCCACGCCGAAAAACGCCCAGGCCGTCGCGACGATGATCAGCGACTGAACCGCGCCCTGGCAGAGGATGAAGGCGAACTTTCCGTCGACGACGCGGCCTGCGCCGCCGGGGCCCGCGGCGATCCGCTCCATCAGCCCCGCATCGCGCTCCTCGATCAGGGTCAGCGCGCTTTGGAAGCCCGACAGGAACAGGAAGAGCATGGCGACGCCGGCGACGTAGTAGGCGGCCATCGGGGCGTCGCGATTCGCCGGGTTGACGCGTTCGCGCGACAGGGCGGCGCCGGCGTAGGCGTCTTCGTCCGCGGCCGGCGCGAGGCGCGCGAGGGCTTTTTCGGCGGCGAGGGCGGCGGCCGCGCGCGTTGCGTCTTCGTAGATGACGAAGCGGGGCGGGGCGTCTTCCGCGGCGCGCGCGATGTCGCCGCCGGCGTCGGCGACGCCGCTCCGGACCGCTTCGCGCAAGGCGTCGGCCCCATCGACGCGCACGACGCGTTGGGCCTCGGGGCTCGCGGCGAGCGTTTCGGCGAGTTCCTGGCTTAAGTCGTCGGGCCCCGCGGCGATCGCGAGATTGACCTTCAGATCGCCGCCCGCCGCGCCGGAGAAGGCCAAGGCGAATATCGCGAAAATCGTCGGCGGCAGGACGAACGTCAAGACGAAGGCGGGCCGATCGCGCCAGAGCGTCGTCAGCATCGCTTCGAACACGGCGAGCCTCATTGCGCCGCCTCGTCGGCGAGCCGGGCGATCACAGCGTCCAGCCCCAGTCGGCGAACCTGCAGGTTCGACACCGCGCACGGCTTTTCAAGGCGCGCCTGAAGCGTCGTGACGATGCGAGCCGCGTCGTCGAAGTCCGTCGCCGGCGCGCGCCAGCGGCCGGGGCCGATCAGGGCGAACGGCGCGGCGGGCGGCGGCGCGTCGCCGGCGATCTCGAGCTCAAGCTCGAGGGCGCACCCCGTCCATCGCTCAACGAGCGCGCGGGGGCGGTCGTTCGCGACCATGCGTCCGCCGACGAGCACGCCGACGCGGTCACACGCCTCCTCCGCCTGCGCCATATCGTGCGTGATGAGCAGGATCGCGATGCCGTCGCCCGCGAGATCCGCAATCAGTTCGTTGAACGATTTAACGCCGGCCGGATCAATGCTGGCGCAGGGCTCGTCGAGGATCGCCGCGGCCGGTTCGTGGACAAGGGCGGCGGCGATGTTCACCCGCTGGCGCTCGCCCCCCGACAGGAGCCGCGTCTCCACGTCGGCGTAGCGCTCTGCGCCGACGCGCGCGAGGAGCGCCGTTGCGCGCGACGTCGCCGTTGCGCGCGACAGGCCGGTTTGACGGGCGAAGGCGACGAGGTTCTCCCGCGCCGTGAGGCGGTCATAGAGGGCCGGGCGTTGCGGCGCGAGGCCGAGCGCCGCCCGCGCCGCGCGGCCGCCCGCGGGCGCGCCGACAATGCGTATCTCGCCCGATGAAATCGTCGCGCGTCCGGCCGCGGCGCGCGCCAGAGTGGATTTGCCGGCCCCGTTGGCGCCGATGAGGCCGAAAACCTCGCCGGCGGCGACGTCGAAGCTCACCCCGTCGAGCGCGCGCCTGCCGCCATAGTCGACGCAGACGCTGCGCGCTTCGAGAACCGGCGCGGGGGCGGCCTCCCGCAATGGCGGCTTGGCGTCAGGGGTGCGCGCTTCGGACAACAACGCGTTCGTCAGCACTGGAACGATCCCGTTGGCGGGCGGCGCGTTCAGGCCGGAGCGACGCAGAACTTTGCGCCGATAAGACGCGCGAGATCGGCGAGGGGCGCTGCGCCGTTCGGGGCGGCGCTTTCCGCGGCGTCGACGGCGCGGCCGAGCCAGCGGGCGCCAGCCTGGCGCGCGCCGTCGCGCCCGAGAATCGAGACGACGGTGGACTTGCCTTCGTCCTGGCCGGTGTCTTTGCCGGCTTCGTCTGGCGTCGCGCTGCAGTCGAGGACGTCGTCGAAGGTTTGATAGGCGAGCCCTAGCGCGCTGCCGAAATCGCGCATCGCCGCGAGCGCCGCCGCATCGGCTTCGGCGACTTCGGCGCCGATCTCCGCCGCGGCGATGAACAAGGCGCCGGTTTTCTCCGTGTGCCGACGCTCCATGTCGGCGAGCGTCTGCGTCGGCGACGTCGCGTAACCGCAGGCGATGTCGCGCTCCTGGCCGCCGGCGAGGCCGTCGACGCCGACCGCCGCGGTGAGGCTCGCCACCGCGCGCGTGCGCCGGGCGTCGGGCATGCCCTCAATCGACGCGAGGCAACGATACGCTTCGTTGAGGAGCGAGATCGCGGCGAGAATGCTGCTGCCTTCGCCGAACACCACATGGTTCGCGAGGCAGCCGCGGCGCAGTCGAGCATTATCCATCGCCGGCAGGTCGTCGATGATCAGCGAAGCGGCGTGGACCATTTCGACGGCACAGGCCGCGTCTATCGCGCGCCGCGGATCGCCGCCGATCTGTTCGCACGCCAGAAGCGTAATCAGCGGGCGAAGTCTTTTCCCGGGCGACAGGAGGCCGTGGCGGATGGCGCACATCAATCGCGCGGGTCCACGGTCTTCGCGGAACAATTCGTCTAGTCGCGCATCGACGTCGCCGCGCAACCCATCGAGTTTGGTTTTCGAAAGTTTCTCGGCGGCGGCCGTAGACGCGGAGAGGGACATCGACTTCCTGACATTCGCTTGCGCCGCGAAAACGACCGCGACCGCTGGGCGCCAAGACTGACACACTTCACGCGGGCGTGACAATCCGACCGGCCCGGCGAACGAACCCTTAAGCCGTCAGGCGAAATAGCCGATAAATCGGGGCGAGGCGGCGTCCCACGCGGGAGACGCCGCTCCGCCTTCCGGTCAGGCTTCGAGGTAGCCGCGCTCGCGCAGGATATCGACGATGCGCTCGGCGGCCGCCTCGGCGCTCATCGCCGAGGTGGCGATCTCGATCTCGGCCTTTTCGGGGGGCTCGTAGGCGCTGTCGATGCCCGTGAAGTTTTTGATCTCGCCGCGGCGCGCCTTGGCGTAAAGGCCTTTGACGTCGCGCTTCTCGCACACTTCGAGCGGCGTTGAGACGTACACCTCCATGAACTCGCCCTCGCCGAGAAGCTCGCGCGCCATGCGGCGTTCGCTCGTGAACGGCGAGATGAACGAGGTCAGCACGATAAGGCCGGCGTCCACCATCAGCTTCGCCGTTTCGCCGACGCGCCGGATGTTCTCCACCCGGTCGGCCTTCGTGAAGCCGAGATCGTTGTTGAGGCCGTGGCGGACATTGTCGCCGTCGAGCGTGTAAGTGTGCCGGCCGAGGTCGGCGAGACGCTTTTCGACGAGGTTCGCGACCGTCGATTTTCCGGCTCCGGAAAGCCCGGTGAACCAGAGGACGCACGGGCGCTGATGCTTCAGGACCGCGCGCGCCTTCTTGTCGACGTCGAGCGCCTGCCAATGCACGTTCTCCGCGCGACGTAAGGAGAAGTCGATCATGCCCGCGCCCACGGTCGTGTTCGTCGCCCGATCGATGACGATGAACGCGCCGGCGGTGCTGTTGTCCTTATAGGCGTCGAAGGCGATCGGCTGGGACGTGGAGACGTTGCAGACGCCGATCTCGTTGAGCTCAAGCGTCTTGCCGGAGAGGCGCTCCAGCGTGTTGACGTTGATCTTGTGTTTGAGGCCGGTGAACGCCGCCGGCGTCGTCTTGTTCGCGGTCTTGATGAGGTACTGACGACCGGGAAACATCGCATCTTCGCTCATCCATATGACGCGGGCGGCGAATTGGTCCGTCTGCGGCGCCGGCGCGTCGCCCGCGCAGATGATGTCGCCGCGGCTGATGTCGATTTCGTCCTCCAGCGTCAGCGTGACCGCATTGTGCGGTCCCGCCGCCGCGGCCTCGCCGTCATAGGTGACGATCGATTTGACCTTGGAGCGTTTGCCGGAGGGTGAGACGACGATTTCGTCGCCGGGCCTGACGAGACCCGCCGCGACGGTGCCCGAAAAGCCGCGAAAGTCGAGGTTCGGCCGGTTCACCCATTGCACGGGCATGCGGAACGCGCCGTCGGCGAGGTCGGCGTTGATTTCCACTGCCTCGAGATAAGGCAGCAGCGCCGGGCCCTTGTGCCAACCGGTTTTCGGGCTTTTTTCGGTGATGTTCGCGCCGTCAAGCGCGGAGATCGGAATGCAGACGATGCTATCGAAATCGAGCTGGTCGGCGAAGGCGCGGTACTCGCCTTCGATCCGGCGGAAGACCGCTTCGTCATAGTCGACGAGGTCCATCTTGTTGACGGCGAGAACGATGTTCTTGATGCCAAGCGTCGAGCAGATGAACGAGTGCCGGCGCGTTTGGGTCAGGACGCCCTGGCGCGCGTCGATCAGGATGATCGCGAGGTCGGCGGTCGATGCGCCGGTCGCCATGTTGCGCGTGTACTGTTCGTGGCCAGGCGTGTCGGCGACGATGAACTTGCGTTTTTCCGTGGAGAAGAAGCGGTAGGCGACGTCGATCGTGATGCCCTGTTCGCGCTCGGCGGCGAGGCCGTCGACGAGGAGGGCGAAGTCGATCTTGTCGCCCTGCGTACCCGATTTTTTCGAATCGGCTTCGAGCGCGGCGAGTTGGTCTTCATAAAGAAGCTTGGTGTCGTAAAGCAGCCGCCCGATCAGGGTCGACTTGCCGTCGTCGACGCTGCCGCAGGTGATGAACCGCAGCATCGACTTCTTTTCGTGTTCGTCGAGATAGGCGAGGATGTCTTGCGAGGCGAGCGCGTTTGCGTTGAACATTCGGAAAGCTCCGTAGAGAGAATGGGGGCGTTTGTCGCTGGCGGGAGGCTCTTTCGTTTAGAAATAGCCTTCCTGTTTTTTCTTCTCCATCGACGCCGACTGGTCATGGTCGATGACCCGTCCCTGACGTTCCGACGTCGTCGTCAACAGCATTTCCTGAATGATCTCCGGCACGCTCGCCGCCGTCGAGCGAACGGCGCCCGTGAGCGGGTAGCAGCCCAGGGTGCGGAAGCGGACCATTTCCTCCTTAGGCGTCTCGCCCGGCGCGAGCGGCATGCGTTCGTCGTCGACCATGATGAGCGCGCCGTCCCGCTCCACGACGGGCCGCGGCGCGGAGAAGTAAAGCGACGGCAGCGGAATGTTTTCGCGGTGGATGTACTGCCAGATGTCGAGTTCGGTCCAGTTGGAGAGCGGGAAGACGCGGATCGATTCGCCCGGGGAAATGCGCGCGTTGTAGATGCTCCAGAGCTCCGGGCGCTGTGCTTTCGGATCCCAGCGGTGCTGGGCGGTGCGAAACGAAAAGACGCGCTCCTTGGCGCGCGACTTCTCTTCGTCGCGCCGGGCGCCGCCGAAGGCCGCGTCGAACTTGTATTTGTCGAGCGCCTGCTTCAGCGACTGCGTCTTCATCACGTCGGTGTGGAGCTGCGAGCCGTGGGTGAAGGGCCCGATGCCCTGGCGCACGCCGTCCTGGTTGATGTGGACCCGGAGGTCGAGGCCAAGCTCGCGAGCGGTGTTGTCGCGAAACTCGATCATTTCACGGAACTTCCAGGTCGTGTCGACGTGGAGGAGCGGGAACGGCGGCGTCGACGGATAGAACGCCTTCATGGCGAGGCGCAGCATCACCGAAGAATCTTTGCCGACCGAGTAAAGCATCACGGGGTTTTCGGCCTCGGCGGCGACCTCCCGCATGATGTGGATCGCCTCCGCTTCAAGGCGGTCGAGGTGCGTCATGGCCAAGGGGTCACGCGCGGTCGTCGGGTTGGCGACGATGGGCGATGAGGCGTCCATGGAGGTCTCCTTGAGCGTGGGAACAGAGTTCATTGGCTTTCCATGCTTGGCTTCGAGCGCGGCAAGCCGCTCGTCGGCGGCGGCGAGGGTCCGCACGGTGCATTGCCCGCCATTCTTAAGTCGCGTTAAACCCTTGCCATCATTAAGGATTTTACGCGACACCGTAGACAGCGAGAGGCCCGCCACGGTGGCGAAGCGCTCCGCGCGAGCGATCAGGCTGTTCAGGTCAGGCGTTCCGGTCATCGTGGGACATCTCCCATTTTGTTGTGGAAACTGCCTATCCCGACCCTGCTGACGCTGCAATAACCTCACCAGTTCGTGGGTTAAATCCCACCAAAACGTGATTATCGCGTCAGAACGCGTTAGCCGCTTGCATTTTGCTCGCTATAGTCAGATGTTTCTGCCATGACAGAAATATCTGATAGGTCGCTGGAGTTGGACGGCGCTTTGCGCGACTTCGTCCTCCACTGGGGCGAGATGGGCGGCCAATGGGGCGTCAACCGGTCGGTGGCGCAGATCCATGCGCTGTTGATCGTCGCCGACCGTCCGCTCGACGCCGAGGAGATCAGCCGGACGCTCGGGCTCGCGCGGTCGAACGCGTCGACCTCGCTGCGCGAGCTCATCGCCTGGGACCTCGTGCGGCGCGCGCCTGTCCTTGGCGAGCGGCGCGACCACTTCGTCGCCGAAGGGGACGCCTGGACCATCGCGACGCGCATCATCGCCATGCGCAAGGCGCGCGAGCTCGATCCGGCGAAAGCGGTCTTGAAGCGCAGCCTCGCGGCCGCGCGCCATGACCCGGCGGCGAGCCCCACCGCGGTCGCGCGCCTTGCCGACATCGAGAATCTGATCGACCTCCTCGACGGTTGGTACGGACAAATGAAGGACCTGCCGCGGGAGACGGCGACGCCGTTGATCCGCCTCGGCGCGCGCGCGGTGGAGTTGTTGCGACCGTTTTTGAAGAAGAGCGCCGCGCGCGCGAAAGATGAGACAGAGGAGCGCTGAGACATGGCCGACGCCGACCTGATCGCCATTCCGATGAACGAGGCGTTGGCGACGACGCCCGTCGGTCGCGACCGTGGCTCCGACGCCGAGCCGCGGCCCGGGAACGTCGCGGCGGCGGCTTTGCTCGCCTATCTCGCCGCCGCGCCCCTGGTGTTGAGCGCGCTCGCCATCGTCGCCTGGCCGGACGATTACGGATCCGTCGCGGCCGAGTTCATGGGTCTCTACGGCGCGGCGATGATCGCGTTTTTCGGCGGCGTCCGCTGGGGCGGCGCGGTGATGAAGCCGGCGGGGCCGACCATGCGCTCGCTCGTCGGCGCGGGCGCGCCGCTCGCCCTGTCGCTGCCGCTCTTCATGCCCTGGCCGATGGCGGAGCGTTTCGTTGCGATCATGTTGCTTATGGTCGTGCTGCTCCTCGACGACCTCAGCGCGACGCGACGCGGGTCCGGCGCCCCCGCCTGGTATCTCAGCGTTCGCGTGCCGTTGACGGTCCTGATCGAAATCGCCTTCCTCGTGGCGCTCGCGGCGGGCGTCGGGGTCTGACGAACCGGCCCGACGCGGCGGCGGCTGAGGGCTCTCGTTGACCGGACCTTGCAAATGCCGTTCGCTCGCGCGGTTCGCCGCGCGATGCGGTCGGAGCAGGGGATGGACGTCATGATGAGTGGATTTCGCGGTCGGCTGATCGCCGTGGGCGCGCTCGCCCTCGCGGCGGCGTGCGGGTCCGATACGACGGGGCCCGATACGACGGCGCCCGCCGAGGTCGCCGCGCCGGCAAAGGCCGCCGCAGGCGACGCGCAAGACGCGCGCTTCAACGCGATCGAGGCGGCCCTCGCCGCGGAGGTCGACGCCGGCGTCCGGGCCGGGTTCGTCGGTATGGTTTTCGAGAACGGCGAGGTCGCCTACGAAACGGCGCTCGGCATGGCCGATCGCGAAGCCGGCGTTGCTATGTCGCTCGACACGCGCTTTCGCATCGCCAGCATGACGAAGCCCGTCGTCAGCGTCGCCGCGCTGATGCTCGTCGACGACGGCGCGCTCTCGCTCGACGATCCGCTGTCGGACTTTATTCCTGAATTCGCCGAGATGGACGTGGCGACGTCCTTGTCCGCGAACGAGGATGGCGAGATTCCGACCGAACCGATCGCGACGCCGATCGCCATCCGCCACCTGATGACCCACACCTCAGGCCTCGGCTACGTCTTCGACGAAGAGACGGACGTCGGGCGCGTTTATCAGCAGCGAAACCTTTATGAGGGCGAGGGCGATCTCGCTGCGCGCGTGCTCAGACTAGCGGACGCGCCGCTATATGCGCAGCCCGGAACGCGCTGGTACTACAGCTACGCCACCGACGTCCTCGGCCGCGTCGTCGAAATCGTCTCCGAACAACGCCTGGAAGAGTTCGTCGAAACGCGAATACTGCGCCCGCTCGGCATGTCGAAAACCTCTTTCGGGGTGCGCGCGGAGGATTTCGCCGGCGGCGATGTCGCCATGGTCTACGCGCACGACGAGGCGGGCGCGCTTGTTCCGCAAGACGGCGGCGGCTTGTCGCAAAATCTGAGCGAAGGGCTCGGCTGGGCGAGCGGCGGTTCAGGTCTGGTCTCCACGGCCGGCGACTATATGAAGTTCTGCCGTATGCTGTTGAGCGGCGGGCGCGGACCCAAGGGCGCGCAACTCTTGAGCGAGGCGGGCGTCGCGAGCCTCTTCGACTCCCAGGTTTCGACGGACGCCCGGCCCCAGGACTGGCGCGAACGGGGCGTGAGCTTCAGCCTCGGCGGCTGGGTCGTTCTGGCCAACCCGACGGATCCGGAGGATGACGCGACGACGGGTCTGTTCGGTTGGGGCGGCTATTACGACACCGACTTCGCCGTCAACCGGACAACGAACGCGGCGCACGTCGTTCTGTCCCAGCGCCAGCCCGGGCCGCACGACAGGCCGTCGCGCGCGCACGCCGTCTTTCGGTCGACGCTCTACGGCGCCGATCCGTTCGCTGAATGATGGGTCCGTTCGTGGCGCATTGCGCCCACGCCGCCGTCTGACGTCGATGGAGCCGTGGCAGTTAGCGTTGCTCGCCCTGGCGGGCGTCGGTTCGGGCTGGATCAACGTCCTCGCCGGCGGCGGTTCGCTCCTGACCGTGCCGATCATGGTGTTCGCCGGCCTGCCGGGGCCCGTGGCGAACGGCACCAACCGCATCGCGATCATCGCCCAGAACATTGCGTCGGTGAGCGCCTTCCGGGCCAAGGGGTTCGCGGAGTTTCGCCTGTCCTTAAGCCTCGCGGCTTTCGCCAGCGTCGGCGCGTTCGTCGGCGCCAACGTCGGCGTGCGGCTTGAGGGCGTCTGGTTCAACCGCGTCCTCGCGCTCGTCATGGTCGCCGTGATGGCGATCATGCTCGCCGACCGAAAACCGCAGGCGGACGATCCAGAGGCCCGATCCCGGCCGGCGCGCAATCTGGCGCTGGGTCACGTTCTTTTAATCGGCGCGGGGTTATGGGGCGGCTTCATCCAGGTCGGCGTGGGGTTCATCATGATGCCGATCCTGCACCGCGTGATGGGGCTCGACCTTGTGCGCACCAACATGCACAAGGTGTTCGTGGCGCTGATGTTTTCGTTCGTCGCCCTTGGCGTTTTCGCGGCGAACGTGCCGATCGCCTGGGGCGCGGGCGCGGCGCTCGCCGCCGGCAACGCCCGCGGCGGCTTCCTCGGCGCTCGCACGGCCGTCGACCGCGGCGCCGGTTTTATCCGTAAGGCGATGGTCGTGGCGCTGACGGCGATGATCGTCAAGCTTCTCTTTTTTCCGTAGGCGTTCGCCGCGCGCTCAAGGGCGCGGCCGATCGTCAAAACCGCAGTTCAAGCGTCACGTGCGGCAGGTCCGCGTCTTGCGCCTCGCAGCGCCGGACGTCGCGGCCGATTTCGCGAAAGCCGAGCTTGCGCAGGACGTTGGCGGAGGCGGCGTTGCCGTCGAAGTAACCGCTGGTGAGGCCGGCGAGGCGGGGGTCGGCGCGCGCGGCCGCGACGACCGCGCTCGCCGCTTCGGTCGCGTAGCCCGCGCCCCAGTAAGCCCGGCCGATCCAATAGCCGATCTCAAGGCGGCCGGGGCGCGACGGCGACAAGCCGACGACCCCGAGGGTAGCGCCGTTATCCTGTTGGGCGACGCGCCAGACGCCGTTGTTCGGAACGTAGTCCGAGATGAACGCTCGCGCGTCGGCCTCCGTATACGGATGCGGCACGACGGCGAGCCAGCGCACGACGTCGAAATCGTTTAGGAGCCGCGCGAAATCCGGCGCGTCGCCCAGCGTCGGCTGGTCGACGCGCAGGCGCGGCGTCGTCAGCGGCGCCGCCGGGCCGACATAGGTCAAAAGCGGTCCTTCCGGCTGCGGACTTCGGCGAAGACGTCGACGGCCGCCGCCGCGTCCGGCATGCCGAGCGCGGCTTTCAGCGCGGGGTCGTCCGCCCGCAAAAAGGGGCTGGTCGCGATTTCCGCGGCGACGGTCGTCGGCACGGTCGGCTCGCCCCGGGCGCGCGCCGCGTCGATCTCCCGCGCGCGGGCGATGAGAGCGTCGGTCTCCGGCTCCACCGAGACCGCGAAACGCGCGTTCGCCTGCGTGTACTCGTGCGCGCAGTAAAGCCGGGTCTCCGGCGGCATCGCCGCGATCTTGCCGATAGAGGTCCACATCTGCGCCGGCGTCCCCTCAAAGAGCCGTCCGCAGCCTAGGGCGAAGATCACGTCGCCGACGAAGGCGGTTTTGTCCGCCTTGAACCAATAGACGATGTGTCCGGAGGTGTGGCCCGGCGCGTCGAGAACCTGCGCGCGCGCGGCGCCGAGGTCGACCTCTGCGCCCTCGCCCACGGGCCGGTCGAGCCCCGGAATGCGTTCGGCCGCGCCCACGGGCCCGACGATCTCGCAACCCCACTTCTCCTTCAGCGCGAGATTGCCGCCGACATGGTCCGGGTGCCAGTGCGTGTTCAGAATGTGCGTAAGCCGCCAACCGGCGTCGTCGAGCGCGGCGTCGATCGCGGCCGGGTCCGGCGTGTCGACGCTCGCCGTGGCGCCCGTGGCCGGATCGTGGACGAGAAAGCCGTAATTGTCCGTAAGGCATGGAAACTGGCGCACGTCGATCGCCATAGGCGCGTCCTCCCGATCGTTCGTCGACCCCTTTTCGGGGCGTTGGTAAGCCCGTAACGAACGCGGCTATAATCGGCGTCGTTATGCGGACCGACATCCTCGAGCTCCAGGCGTTTTACGCAAGCCCGCTGGGGATTTGCGCACGCGATTTCATCGTCGCCCGCGCGCTCGACGCCTGGCCGTCGCTCAAGGGCCTGCGCCTCGCCGCGTTCGGTTACGGCGAGCCGTATCTTGAGGCCATCGACGCCGCCGCGGGCCCTGAGCGCGCCCTGGCGCTCGATCCCGACGGTCAGGGCGTCGCGTCCTGGGACAGCGTCGCCGGCGACCCGGCGACGGGCCGCGCGCGCAATCGCGCGGCGCTCGTCGCGGAGCACCACTGGCCGTTGCCGGACGCCTCCATCGACCGGCTGCTCATCGTCCACGGCCTCGAGGAGACGGCCAAGCCCTTGCGGCTCATGCGCGAAGCCTGGCGCGTGTTGACGAACGACGGTCGGCTCATCGTCGTTTCGGCCCATCGGCGCGGCCTCTGGTCGCTCATCGAGACGACGCCCTTCGCCAACGGCCGACCCTACTTCGTTGGCCAGCTGGAGCGGCTTTTTCAGGAATCGATGTTCCGGCCCGAGCGGCGGGCGTCGGCGCTTTACTTCCCGCCGACCCGCGGCGCCGGGACGCTGCGCTGGGCGCGCGCGCTCGAACGCGCGGGCGCGCGGCTGTGGCCCTGGGCCGGCGGCGTCGTAATGCTGGAGGCGGCGAAAGATCTGTCGCAGCCGGTGGCGGCGCGGGCGCGCGCGCCGCGGCTCATCGGCGCGCCGGCCCCGACGCGCGCCGCCGTCATCC
>JBHJHE010000047.1:0-11914 GCA_050331095.1 Parvularculaceae bacterium | reverse complement strand
CGTTGACGGCGTCGCGGTGCAGCAGGACGCCCGACTGACTGTAGACCGAGTAGATCGTCGCGCCGTTGGTCGTCTGCTTCACGCGCTTGTAGTTGCCGTCATAGACGTAGGCGGCGCTGACGCCTGAACCGCCCGGCGGGGTCGGCGGATCGACGGGCCCGCCGGATCCGGCCCCAACGGCGAGGTCGTAGACCGCTTCGGCGAGTTGCTGGCCCGCCCCGGATCCGCCGCTGAACACGCGGACCGTCAATTCGAAATCGTCGCTCGGCAAGGGGCCCGGCCAGAAATCGTCAGGGTTCGCCGGCGCCCCGTCGCCGAACCGCGCATAGGGCGGGTTGTTTTCGTTCTTCACGAAGGCGCCGTTCTCGTAGAACCGAACGGAGCCGACGCTTCCGCTCCCCAAGTAATCAACGCGCAGCGCGTAATCGCCCGTGCTCAGCTCGGCCGGGTCGATCGCATCGTCAACGCCCGGGCGGGACCTAACGCCGCGTCACGTCGGAAGAGCGAAGCGCCGGATCACTTTCGCGCCTTCTCCAAGATATGGAAGATCATCGCTGCCGCGCCGCCAATCAAAGAAAATCCAATCCATACCGCCACAAATATACCCGCACGTTCCGATACATTCGAAACAGCTTCGCTAAAACTGACGCCGTCTGTCGTTTCAAAGAATTCAAACGCACCGACAATGCCAATCGCCACGAAAATAATTGCAACGTTAATCAAATACTTTTTCAACATATGGTCGCCCTAAAATATATCCCCTGGCAAATCAGGGGTTAGTTTAATAGATGGGAAAAACGGTGCCAAATTTATTTGGGCTCCAGCCCAGTCCAAAATCGATCAATCAATCGATTGAAACCGACGCGCTCCAGCTCCGCGTTGAGCTTCTTGAAGTAGCTCTCACCATACTTGCCCGCCAGTTCATCATGTTGCTTCGCAGCGTGGTGGTAGTTGTAGCCCTGCGTGATGATCATCACACCGGTGAACAAAAACAAAAATACTATCGCGTTCGCATCGCCAGTAAAGAACAAGATCGCAACGGTGAGTGGGAGAACAAAAAACAGGAGTCGCCGTGGCAGATAGTCCGATAAGAAATGGCCAAACGAAAAGATCTCATCATCAGGCCCGACGACCGGCAATTGTTGCTCTTTAGAAAACATCTTCAATTTCCGAAGCATCGTCCATTTTCGGCGCAATAGCTGCTGCGGCGCCCGCCGCTGCGTTGTTGGCGCCCAAACCGCCAGAAAGGGCTCCGGTGGCCAGATCGGCGCGAGTTGTTTGACTCCCATTAACTGCGATAGCGCCCAGCTCAATAGCGACCTCTTCCGCGAGCGCCTCGCCCAGGCGGAAGAGGAACGCGGCGCCATCCTGAAGTTGATCGAGGCGAAGGAAGAAAGCGTCGCGAGCGACGTCCGGCCGATCACGCTGCAGGAGGCGACGATTGCGGCTGCGAATATGAAGCGCCTCATCGCCGACGCCCTCGCAGACATCCGCAACGAATACCTCTAGGGCCTTGTTTCCGAGGTGATCGTCGGCAAGGCCCGCGTCGTCATCAGCGGGCCGAAGGACGCTCTCGCGGCCGCCGTCTCAGCCGAGCCGGGCCATGCCGGAAAACCGGTTCGCAGTTTGGTACGGAGATGGCGCACCGGGGAAGATTCGAACTCCCGACCCCCAGATTCGTAGTCTGGTGCTCTATCCAGCTGAGCTACCGGTGCTTTCTCGCCGATGGGGCGAGCTCCGCGTTAAAGCGGATCCGACGCGCGAACGCAAGGTTGCGGGCCGCGCCTTAGGGGCTGCGTTCGGCTTCGTAGACGCCGCGGGCGACGGCGCGCGCAAGGCAGTCCGCGGCGATCGCGCCAAGGCGGGTCAGCGTCAGCGGATCCTGCCGGGCCGGCGCCGCGTTGCGCGCTTCAGCCGGCGGAACGCTGAGGGCGAAGACGACGTCGCCATCGGTCGGCCCATGGACGGGCCTGATGGCGCGCGCGAGGCCGTCCTGCGCCATAATGGCGATGCGTTCCGCATCCGCCTGGCTGAGCGAGACGTCGACGGCGACAATCGCGATCGTCGTGTTCGCGCCGACGGCCGCCGGGCCGAGCTTCGTGTTCGGCGGCAGGCCGGCGGCCGGCTTGGCGGACGCCGGCGCCCGCGCGCCGCCGAATTCGCCTTCGATTTCAAAGGGCGCCGCCCAGAACGATGCGCCGTCGGGCGTTCTCACCGCGCCGAAACTGTTCACCGCGACGAGCGCGCCGACCGTCGCGCCGCCGTCGACATAGGACGCAGCGCCAAGCCCGCCGGCGCCGTCGCCGGCGCTGGCGCCATAACCCGCGCCTGCGCGGCCGAGGACGCAGGCGCCTCCGGGCCCGTCAAGCGCGTCGCGCACGGCGCGGCGGCCAAGCGCGGCGTAGGGCGGCTCCGCGCCCCAGTTTTTGTCGCCGCCGTTCGCAAGGTCGTAGAGGATCGCCGCGGGCACGATAGGCGAGGGGGGCACGCCTGGGCTCGCCATGAGCTGGAAACCGCGGCCGCGCGCGCCGAGAACAGCCGCGGCGCCGTCGGCCGCCGCGAGGCCGTAGGACGAGCCGCCGGCGAGGACGATCGCGTCGGCGCGATCAACGAGCGTCGACGGCCGCAGAAGGTCCGTCTCCCGCGTACCGGGTCCGCCGCCGCGCACGTCCCCCGCCACGACGAACGGCGCATCGGCCGTCACCGCCGTCACGCCCGTGCGAACGGTTTCGTCGACGGCGCCGCCGACCCTCAGCCCTCGGACGTCCGTCAGGCAGTTGTTCGGACCGCGACCCACGGCCTCAGGCGATCGCGATCGGCGCCGTGGGCAGGCGCATGCGGAACGTCGCCCCCTCGGCGCTGGATTTCAGCAACGACAACTGGCCGCCATGGGCGCGCGCGATCTCGAAGGCGATGGCGACGCCGAGGCCGGAGCCGCCCGGCTTCATCGAGCCCTTGAAGGGCTCGAACAGCTCGTCGCGGGCTTTGTCGGGCAGACCAGGGCCATTGTCGATGACGTCGATCTCGCAATACTGCGTATCGCAACGGGCGGCGATCCTGAGGCGGGGGCCGTCTTTAGACGGAGGAGCGGGCGCTTCGTCAGGCGTTTCGTCCGCCCCGTCGTCGGCGGCGACGCTCTGCGTCGCTTGCGCCTCGGCCGTCATCGCCTCGACCGCGTTGCGCGACAAGTTGGCGAGCGCGCGATAGACATGCGTCTGATCGCCGGAAATCCTGAGGTCCGCGGGCACGTCGTTTTCGAACGAAACGAGCGGGTTGGCGACGTCCTCGAACACTTCGCCCACGAGTTTGCGCAGGTCGATTTTCGTCGGCTTCAACGCGCTTGGGCCCATGCGCGCGAAGTTGAGCGTATCGCGGCTCAGCCCGACGGCGCGGTCGAGGGCCCCGATCAGCGGGGGGCTGAGTTTGCGCACGCGCGGATCGTCGCTCTTGGCGAGCCGGTCGGACATGAGCTGTGCGGAGGCGAGCACGTTGCGCAGGTCATGGCTGATCTTGGAGATTCCCGAGCCGAGGGCCGCCAGCCGGCGGCGCTCCGCGAGAAGGCTCTGAATGCGTCGCTGGAGATTTTCGAGACTGCGTTCTGCGACGCCGATTTCGTCGGCCCGGTCGCTTGGGCGCACGATGAGCGCGGGGTCCTCGGGGCTCTTCTCAAACGCGCGCATGTGTTGCGACAGGCGCTTCACCGGCATGACGATCGAACGATTGAGGGCGAAGTAGACGAGACCGCCAGCGATCGCCGAGATCAGGATCGAGAGACCCAGAATGTTGCGCGCGTACGTCGCTAACGATTCCCGCAGCGCAGCCTGCGAGACGACGAGGTCGACCTCGCCTTCGCTCGCGAACTGCGGCTCGCCGATAACGTGGATGAGGTCGTCGCCGCGCGAGGCGAGCGTCGCCCACGGCGAGGTCAGGACCGCGAACAGGGTCTCCGTCTTCACGTCTACATAGTGCTCGCGGGGCGGACGGCCGTCGACTTCGCCCGCATCCTTTTGGCTCATAACGAGAATGCGCGCGCCGCCGCGCTCGATCGAAACGCCTCTGACGCCGCCGGTCATGAAGAGATCTTCGGCCTGTTCGGGGTCGATCATTTCCCCTTGGGGTGATTCAAGTGCGAGCATGATGAGGAACGCCGTCTCGACCCGCTCCATGAACCAGTCGCGGCGGAAGCGCGCCATCGACGGGATCATTACGACGATCTCGGCGATCAGGATGAAGACGATCGTCAGGACGAGGAGGCGGGTGGAGAGCGAGCGCCTCAGCCTGCTGAGCCCGCGCGAGCCCAACGCCGCGTCGGCATGCGCCGAGCCGGCGTGCTCTAAGGCCGCCGGCGTCGAGGGCGGTTCGGGCGGTGGACCCGCGGCGTCGGCGGTTGGCGGCGGCATAGCGGTCATTTAGCGCGGATCAGGGGGCGGGCGCGCGTTTTTTTTCGCGAAGTCCCCCGCGCCGCCGGATCAGTCAAAGACGGCGAGCGCTTTGACGAGCGTGCGCGTCCGGTCGGAGAACAAGGTTGGCGTATAGTAGGCGCTCGCGGCCCGTTTCGAGATTTCGCTCCGGGTCGGGTAGGGGGCGATCATGTTCGTGACGCTGCGGATCTTCTCGCCGTTCGCGAGGGCGTAGGCCCACATGCCGATCTCGTCGCCGGCGGCCTTGCCGACGACCGTAACCCCGAGGATGCGGCCCTTTTTGTCGGTGACGACCTTGATGAAGCCGTCCTCGCGGCGCTCGGCTTTAGCGCGGTCGTTCTCTTCGATCGCCCAGCGCGCCACGGAGACGTCGTCGCCGTGTTTGTCGCGCGCGTCGGCCTCGGTGAGCCCGACCTGGGCGAGCTCCGGATCGCAATAGGTGACATGCGGCGCGAGGTGGTCGCGGCGCTTCGCCGGCGCTTTGAAGAGGACGTTGCGAACGATCGTCGAGGCGTGGTCGCCGGCGACGTGGGTGAACTGCGCGCCGCCGGCGACGTCGCCGATGGCGTAGACCCGCTTGTTGGCGGTGCGCAGGCGATCGTCGACGACGATCCCTTTTTTGTCGGTTTCGACGCCCGCGGCCTCAAGGCCGAGATCGGCGGCGTTGGCGCGGCGGCCTACGGCGACGAGGAGATGCGAGCCGCGCACGACGTCGCCGCTCTTGAGCGTGATTTCGACGCCGCCGTCGGCGGCTTTCGCAACCTTGTCCGCGAAAGCGTTCTCGACGACCTCCACGCCTTCGGATTTGAGCCGCTCACGGACGAGCTCCACGGCCTCCGGGTCTTCCCGGCCGAGGATCGTCGCGCCTTCGACCAGCACGACCTCCGCGCCCAGGCGCGCATGGGCCTGGGCCATCTCCACGCCGATGGCGCCGCCGCCAAGAACGATCAGCCGGCGGGGCAATTCGTCATTGTCGAAGAGCGTTTCGTTCGTGAAGTACGGAACGTCCTGAAGCCCGTCGATCGGGGGTACGACCGGCGAGGAGCCTGTCGCGATCACGAAGTGCTTGGCGCGCACGGTCGCGTCGCCGGCTTTGACTTCGCGCGGGCCGGTAAAGCGCGCATGGTCGCGCAAGACGATCGCGCCGAGGCCCTCGAACCGCTCCTGGCTGTCATGGGGCGCGATCGATGCGATCACGCCGCGCACGTGGGCCATGGCTTTTTTAAAGTCGACCGTCGGCTCGGCGGTGACGCCGAACTTCGCCGCGTCGCGCGCGTTCTGCGCGGCCGCGCCGGCGGCGAGGAGCGCCTTCGACGGCACGCAGCCATAGTTGAGGCAGTCGCCGCCCATCTTGCCTTTTTCGATCAGAACGCATTTGCGGCCAAGCTGGGCCGCGCCGGCGACGACCGACAAGCCGCCCGACCCGCCGCCGATGACGCACAGATCCACATCGTAGTTTTGTCCGCTCACGCCGTTTCGCTCCCGTCCGCGTCGTCCAACGCTTTCGCCGCCTTCGGATTGAGCCGCTTCAGGAGAATAGGCAACACCGCAAGCGCCGCGAGGCCGACGATCGGCAGGAGCACCGAGGGCTGGAGGAGCGCGCCGGAGAGGTTCACCTCGTCGCCTGACTCAATCGCCGAACGCGCTGCGTTGCCGATGCCGGTGTAGACGATCGAACCCGGCATGATCCCGAGAAACGTCCCGATGAAGAAGTTCCGCAACGAGACGCCGAGGACGCCGGCGCCGAGATTGACCGCCCAGAACGGAAAGATCGGCGCGAGCCGCAGGAGGAACATGTAGTTGAGCTCGTCCTCGCGGAAACCTTGCTCCATGCGTTTGACGAAGCCCTGCGCGCGGCTGGCGATCGTGTCGCCAAGGGCGGATTTCGCGGCGAGGAAAACGATCGTCGCGCCGAGGGTCGCCGCGGTGATGACCGCGGGAGCGCCGACTTTCACGCCGAAGAGAAAGCCGCCGAAGATCGTCAGGATCGTCGCGCCGGGGAAAGAGATGGCGACCGCCGCCGCATAGGCGATGACGAAAGCGCCGACCGCGAGGACCGGCGAGCCCTGCACCCAGGCATCCAGGGTTTCACGGTTGTCGCGCAGGGCGTCGATCGAGAAGTAGCGGTCGAGGTCGAAATAGAAGAAGGCCCCCAGGGCCGCGACGATCACGACGAGCGGGATCAGGCGCCCGGCGATGCCTTTTTTCGGCGGCGCCGCTTGTTCGTTATCCGTCATTATTAGAGTTCTCCCTCATTCGGTGACGTCGTCTCTCCCACTCCCCCTAACAGGCTTCCGGCGGTCATGCCCCCAACGATGCGCGCGCGCGCCGTCACGTTGACGCGACCCCGTGTCAAAGCGGCGACCGACGCCGCACCGCGGAGAGGGTGTCAGGCCGTCGAAAAACATTGACGTTCCGGTGCTGAAGCCATATCGCACGCGTTTTCGAAAGCGGCGAGCGTCGCCCGCCGGCCCCTGAAACGGATGTCGACGATGAAACGCACTTATCAACCGAGTAAACTCGTGCGTAAGAGACGCCACGGCTTCCGCGCGCGCAAAGCGACCAAGAGCGGCCAACTGGTCTTGAAGCGCCGGCGCAACCGCGGCCGGAAAAAGCTCGCCGCCTAGGGCGTCGACGCAACGCCCGGTTCGCGCTTTTGCGTCCCCCACGATCAAGGCGAGGCGGGACTTCCTGGCGGCGCGGCGAAGCCCGACGGCCCGCACGCCGGCTTTCATATTGGCGAAGCGCGTCCGCGGCGACGACGGGCCGGCGCGCATCGGCCTGACGGTCACGAAAAAGCTCGGCGGCGCCGTAACGCGCAACCGCATCCGCCGGCGCATTAGGGAGGCGGCGGCCGCCGCGTTTCCGGGCCTGGCGCAAGCGGGCTGCGACTATGTCGCTATTGCGCGGCCGGCGGCGGCGACGCGGCCCTTCGCGACCTTGCTTGACGATATGAACCGCGCGCTCCTAAGCCTCTCGACGAAGTAGGGTTCGCACGCCCGCCCCCGCGCCGACGCGGGCGAAACCTCAAGGATGCTCCATGGATCGCAACGTCCTGATCGCCATCGCGCTATCGATGGCCGTGTTGATCGGTTGGGAGATCGCCGTCGTCGGGCCGCAGCGCGAGGCGCTGGAGGCCCAGCGCGAAGCTCAGGAAGCTCGACAAGCCGCTGAAGCCGCAGCGGGCGGCGGCGCTCAAACGTCGCCGGGCGCAGCGGGCCCCCGCGGGCTCGCCCCGCCGCCCGTCGCGGCCGGCCCGACGCCGGTCGCCGTGGAGGACGCGCTCGCCGCCGCGCCGCGTCGCGTCCGCGTCGACACGCCGGCGCTTGCGGGCTCGATCAACTTGGCCGGGGCCCGGCTCGACGATCTGCGGCTCAAGAACTACCGCGAAGAGCTCGATCCCGAGAGCCCGACGATCCGGCTCCTCAGCCCCGCTGCGACCGAACACGGCCATTACATCGAGCAAGGCTGGAACGTCGGCGCCGCCTCCACTTTTGGCGCGCCCTGGACCCTCGTCAGCGGCGAGACGCTGACGCCGGAAACGCCGGTCACGCTGTCGCGGACGGTGGACGGCGTGCGTATCGAACGCGTCGTCGCGGTCGACGAGAACTTCATGTTCGCGGCGACCGACACGCTGACGAACGACACCGGCGATCCGCGCACGGTGGTTTCCTGGGGGCTCGTCGATCAGCGCGGGATCCCGGAGGACCTGAAAAACTTCATGATTCTCCATGAGGGCCCGATTGCGATCGTCGACGACTCCAAGTTCGAGCGGAAGTACGACAAGGCGCGCACGGCCGTCGTGGAGAAAACCGGCGGGCGCGGCTGGGTCGGCATCACCAACAAATACTGGCTCGCCGCCGCCGTGCCGCCGCAGGACGCCTCGTTCGAGGCGAAGATCTACAATATCGGCAAACCCGAAGCGCCCGTCTTCCGGGCCGGTTACACCATGGCCGCCGCGACGCTGGCGCCGGGAGAAAGCCGCACGACGACGTTCCACCTCTTCGGCGGCGCCAAGGACGTCGGTATTCTGCAGGCCTACGAAAAATCGCCTGAGAAGGGCGGCCTTGGCGTCTGGGACTTCGATAAGGCCGTCGACTGGGGCAACTTCTTCATCCTGACCCGGCCGATTTTCTATACGCTCGATTTCTTCGGCGACCTCACCGGCAATTTCGGCGTCGCCATCCTCCTCCTGACGCTCGTCATCAAGGCCCTGCTCTTCCCGCTAGCGAACAAGGCCTATGAGTCGATGTCGAAGATGAAGAAGCTCCAGCCGGAGGTGAAGAAGCTTCAGGATCGCTACAAAGACGACAAGATGAAGCTCCAGCAGGAGATGATGGGGCTTTATCAGAAGGAGAAACTGAACCCGCTCGCGGGCTGCCTGCCGATCCTCATTCAAATGCCGATCTTCTATGCGCTCTACAAAACGCTCTTTGTCACGATCGAATTGCGCCACGAGCCTTTCGTCGGCTGGATCCGCGACCTTTCGGCCCCGGATCCGACGTCGATCTTCAACCTTTTCGGCATCCTGCCTTACGACCCGACGGCGCTGCCGCTTATCGGCGCATTCCTCGGCGTCGGCGTTCTGCCGTTGTTGATGGGTGCGGCGATGTGGTTCCAGACGAAACTCAATCCGCCTGCGGCCGATCCGATCCAGCAGCAGATCTTCACCATGATGCCGATCCTCTTCACCTTCCTTTTCGCGAGCTTCGCCGCCGGCCTCGTGCTCTACTGGTTTTGGAACACCGCGCTCTCCATCCTCCAACAGTGGGCGATCATGAAGAAGAACGGCGTCGAGATCGACTGGGGCGAACGCCTGCCGTTCCTGAAGGGCGGCGCGAAGTCGCCTGCGCCTGGGGAATAGGCGGCGAAAGCCTATGCGGCTTTTCGGATACAGAGCCGAAAAGCGGCGTGAACCGACGGAAGACGCGATCGTCGTTGCGCTGTTTTTGTTCTCGGCGCTCACGATATGGACGCTTATCCCCGTCGTCGGTCTGCGCAACGCCATCCCTCATGAGAGTGAGTTAACGACGACGACCGTGGACGGATATTTGGTCTCTATTGTCCGCGATCCGGACGCGGGCCGCTACGACTACCTTGATGAGCTTGCGATCCGCGTCGAAGAGGCGGGCACGGGCGAAGCGTACTATTACCGTGGCCGAGCCGGCGATTTCGACGCTGCGCTCGCGGCGTTTCGGGCCGGCGCGCCGGCCGCGCTCCGGGTTCCGAGATTTGAAGGCGCGCCCGCGGCCTACGCGCCGGACGAGTGGGCCGACACCCTGATCTACGGCGTCAAAACCGGCGGTTATGCGCGCGACTACGCCGCGGTGCGCAAATGCCTCGTTCGCCGTTCGCTTCTGCTCTATGGCGGCGGCGCCGCCTTCTTTGCGAGCCTCGTCGCTTACTTGATTTTGCAACTTGTCCGGCGGGCCGCAACGTCGTCACATGACGTATCATCCTTGCAGGAATCGCCCGAATGACCGCTGAGCCGGACGCCGCCGCGCATGAAGCGGGCCGCAAGCTCTTTGCGGGGCCTTGCGATTTCATGCTCGGCGTCGTCGGCATGGACAAACTGCCGCCCGAAGGGGGGGCGGAAGCGGCGTTCGCCGGGCGGTCGAACGTCGGCAAGTCGACGCTCCTCAATGCGCTTACCGGCCGGTCGAACCTTGCGCGCACGTCGAACACGCCGGGCCGCACGCGCGAGATCAACTATTTCGACCTTGGCGGCGAGATGCGGCTTGTCGACCTGCCGGGCTACGGTTACGCCCGGGCGTCGCGCACGGACGTTCAGCGCTGGACCAAACTGACGCGCGACTTCTTCCGCGGCCGCGCGCCGCTTCGTCGCGTGTTCATTCTCGTCGACAGCCGCCACGGACTGAAGCCCGCCGATGCGGACGCAATGGACCTGCTCGACGAAGCGGCCGTCAGTTATCAGATCGTTCTGACCAAGATCGACAAGATCAAGCCGACGGCGCTCTGCGCCGTTCGGGAGGCGGTCGCGTCGGCGATCGCGCGCCGACCCGCGGCGCACCCGGCCGTTATGGCGACGTCGGCGGAGAAAGGCGACGGCGTGCCCGAGTTGCGCGCCGAAATCTCGGCGTTGCGATGAAAGCCGGCGCCGCTTGCGCAATGCGTCCGGCTTCTACAAGAAGAGCGCCAAAGACGCCGCAAACGAACGGTTCTGAGGATTGTCGAAATGTCCGAGGTTATGACGATTAATTATAACGACGTTCCTCATGCGGCGGACACGAACGCGCCGGGCGTCAAGCGGTTCGGCGCCCGCGTCGACGCGATTTTCGCCCAGCGCGCCGAATTGTTGAAGGATCGCGTGGTCCTCGACCTCGCGTGCAACACCGGGCGGCTCGCCTATCCCCTGTTGATGCTCGGCGCGAAAAAGGTCGTCGGCGTCGAAGCCCGGCGCGAGCTTATCGATCGCGGCCGGGACCTGTTCGCGAAGTCGCCGTATGCGGAGAAGATGACGTTCGTCGAGAGCGATCTGTTCGATTATCTCGATGCGGCGAAACCGGGCGATTTCGACGTTATCGTCTGCGCCGGCTTTCTTTACCACACGGTGCGGCACGCCGACTTTTTTCGTCAGGTGAAGCGCCTCGCGCCGCAGGCCGTCTTCGTCGACACGAGCGTCGCCAAGAACTACCTCTGGTTCGGACGGGAGTTCTTCGGAAAGCCGCCGGCGCTCTTCATGTACGTCGAAGACGCGTCCAAGACGAGCGACACGACGGCCCCCGACGGCGTCGTCTACTGGCCGAGCGTCTCCTACGTCGAGGCGATGCTCAGGGGCGCCGGCTATGATAGCGAAAGGGTCGACTTCCGCCGCACGGTGTCGGACTGGACGGGCCTCGACGACTACAAGAAAGGAACGCGCGCCGCGTTCGTCGGCCGGCGTCGCTAAGTAGGTGGGCCAGCGCCGCCGCAATTCGTCCTTGCGTTAATCGAAAATTCACCAAGTTTCGTCGCATCCTGTCCGCATGCAGGCGTTGCAGCGATATGACGAGCCGAATCTGACCGACCTGCGCGGGAGCTTCGAGGCTTATCTGCGCGGCGAACGCCGCGCGAGCCCGGCGACGGTGCGCAATTACGCCGCGGCGCTCGAACGCTTCGACGGATTTATGGGCCCGCGCGCCGATGGCCCTCTAGATGCGGACCGTCTGTCGCGTCTGGAAGCGAGAGACTTCAGGGCGTTCCTCGCCCATCGTCGCGACGAGGGACTGAGCGCCTCCAGCCTGAAGCTTGAGCTATCCGCTCTCAAATCGTTTTTCCGCTTCGCGCGCGCGCGCTGGTCGATCGAAAACGATGCGATCGCGGCGACGCGCGGCCCGCGCGCCAAGGCGCGGTTGCCGCGACCTGTGTCGGCGGAAGGCGCGCGCAACCTTCTCGACGCGTCGAAGGCTGACGCGCCGTCCTGGATCAAGGCCCGTGACGCGGCGGTTTTTCTCCTGCTCTACGGGGCGGGCCTCAGGATATCCGAGGCCCTG
>JBHJHE010000046.1:0-28905 GCA_050331095.1 Parvularculaceae bacterium | reverse complement strand
GCGCCCGACGTCACGGTGCGGCTCGCGCGCCGCTCGCCGGTATAGGGGTTCGTCGCGCAACCGGCGGCGAGGGCCGCGATCGCGGTGAAAAGAATGGCTTTACGCATCGTCATGTCGCTCCTTCGCGCATGGCTGGATATTGAAGGCCGTCGCGTTTCGCATATGGGCCGGTCGCGTATTGTAGGTTAACGCGAACCGCGAAAATGCGGCGATCGCCGCATCGTCTCGATTAAATGCTCGTAATCAGGAAATCCCGAAAGTCGCCGCCGGCCTCGTCCGGACGGCTCACTTCGCCGACGCTCTAATGAAACCGGCGAGCACGGACCGGTAGTTTTTGGCGAGCACCGCTGTCGGATCCATCGATGCGATCTCCAAACGCCAGTCAATGCGGGTCCCGAGCACCTGTTGCGACTGCGCGACGCTGTCTTCGACCACTGGTGCGCCAAGGATCTTCGTTCCCACGCGCAAGCCGTTGTTGACGTAGACAAGCGTCTTTGTCTTCCAGTGATTCTTTACGAGCTGGTAAGCTGCGCCCGCAGCGACTGACGCCAGAGCGGACGCGATGAGGTAACTGCGCATCGCGCCGACGGTAGCGTCGTTGAACGGCCATGTCTTGAAGCCGCCTGCGGCCTCCAGTCCTTTCAGCGCGGTGTTGTCGGAAAACCCGGCGATAGCGTTGTTGAAGACCAGAGCGGGCACGAAGGACAAAGTCGCCAAAGCGACAAGCAGCAGAAAACCGACGATTAGTTTCGACTGCCTTGGATCGCGTATCGACAATCGGTACAACTGCCACTCGCGAATAATGTAGTGCGGTATGCGCTCGAGCGTGCGCCAAAGGCGCATGATTTCGACGACCCTCCGCGCCCCGTCTTCCGCGTCGCGTTCGGTCGAACCGCTGGTCGGCAACAATGCAAGTTGATTGTCGAGACGCTTCTTCAGGTCTTTCTCGACGCACGCGTCCGTCAACCGGAACAAGGTGTCGTCGAGCGTGCTGAGGTCGGCGTCGAGCTGCATATTGCGAACCCAAACGACCGCCGCCGCCGTCGCCACCACCAGAATGTGCGCGAACCAACCCACCGGTTCGCCGATTTGCCCTCCCCGCGGAATGATCGACGCCGCCAATCCGCATGTGAAGCCGTAGACGAAGAAGCCCAACAGTACGAACATGGCGGTGTTTCGCAAATAATGCGTATACCCCATAAGGCGGTGATACCTGTCGCCGTCGCCGCGCCAGGTGGCTTTGACTTTGTCGACGAAATCGTTCGCCACGCCGTTGATCTGACATCGCGCGGACTGGGCGTCGTAGGTTTCGATGACGCTGGGCTCCTCGTCGCTTGCGCCCCCGTCCGCCAGCCCGCTGTCCAACGGATCGACGGCGACCTCCGACGCGTCAGCGTGCGAGGCGGCGTCGGTCGCCGCTGAACGGCGCGCCATATCGCGCGTGCTGAAAGCTGGCGGTTCGTCCCGCAAAACCGACGTCATCGGTAGGCCCCCGTTCAAGCTCGCTCCCCACATGCACGCATGCCGGGAGGACGATCGTGTTTACCAAACCCGCCAACGGGCGCCTACGAGTCAAATTCCTGCGACGCCACTTGACGGGCGAGCGGACGTTACCTAGCTGCTCGGCAGCACTCGAAAGACGCGAGTGCTAAGCCGCTATGCGCTTAGCTGATCGGCTTCCTCGCAAATTAATGGAGAAGAAAAAGATGGCGTTTCGTCCCCTCCACGACCGCGTTCTTGTGCGCCGCGTCGACGAAGACGAGAAAGTCGGGTCGATCATCATCCCCGACACGGCGAAAGAGAAGCCGCAACAAGGCGAAATCATCGCGGTCGGCCCCGGCGCGCGCGACGACGACGGCAAGGTCGTCGCCCTCGACGTGAAAGCCGGCGACCGGATCCTTTTCGGCAAATGGTCGGGCACCGAAGTCAAAATCGACGGCGAAGACTTGCTGATCATGAAGGAGAGCGACGTTCTCGGCATCGTCGAGTAACGCGCGGCTCTTCCGAAACCACAACACCAATACAGGAGACGCAATATGGCTGCTAAGGAAGTCAAGTTCGACGTTGAAGCTCGCGACAAGATGTTGCGCGGCGTCGACATTCTCGCCAACGCGGTGAAGGTCACGCTCGGCCCGAAAGGCCGCAACGTCGTTATCGACAAATCGTTCGGCGCGCCGCGCACGACGAAAGACGGCGTGACGGTCGCGAAAGAAATCGAGCTTGAAGACAAGTTCGAAAACATGGGCGCCCAGATGGTGCGCGAAGTGGCGTCGAAGACGAACGACGAAGCCGGCGACGGCACCACGACCGCGACCGTGCTCGCCCAGGCGATCGTCAAGGAAGGCGCGAAAGCCGTCGCCGCGGGCATGAACCCGATGGACCTGAAGCGCGGCGTCGACCTCGCCGTGACCAAAGTCGTCGAGGAGATCAAAACCCGTGCGACGAAAATCGCAGGCTCCTCCGAAATCGCCCAGGTCGGCACGATCTCGGCGAACGGCGAAAGCGACATCGGCGACATGATCGCGCAAGCGATGGAGAAAGTCGGCAACGAAGGCGTTATCACGGTCGAGGAAGCGAAATCCCTCGAAACGGAACTCGACGTCGTCGAGGGCATGCAGTTCGACCGCGGCTACCTGAGCCCGTACTTCATTACGAATGCGGACAAAATGATCGCCGAGCTTGAGGACGCCTACCTCCTCCTCCACGAGAAAAAACTCTCGAACCTGCAATCGATGCTGCCGCTTCTCGAAGCGGTCGTGCAGTCGGGCAAACCGCTCGTGATCGTCGCCGAAGACGTCGAGGGCGAAGCGCTCGCGACGCTCGTCGTCAACAAACTGCGCGGCGGTCTGAAAATCGCGGCCGTCAAGGCGCCGGGCTTCGGCGATCGCCGTAAAGCGATGCTCGAAGACATTGCGGTGCTGACGGGCGGCCAGGTCATCTCGGAGGACCTCGGCATCAAGCTCGAAAACGTCACGCTCGACATGCTCGGCACGGCGAAGAAAGTCGTCATCAACAAGGACGACACGACGATCGTCGACGGCGCCGGCCAGAAAGCCGACATCGAGGCGCGCACGAGCCAGATCCGCAAGCAGATCGAAGACACGACCTCGGACTACGATCGCGAAAAACTTCAGGAACGCCTGGCGAAACTGGCCGGCGGCGTTGCGGTGATCAAAGTCGGCGGCGCGACGGAAGTCGAAGTGAAAGAGCGCAAAGACCGCGTCGACGACGCCCTCAACGCCACCCGCGCGGCGGTCGAGGAAGGCATCGTGCCGGGCGGCGGCACGGCGCTGCTCTACGCCTCGAAAGTCCTCGACGGCCTGTCGGGCGCGAACGCCGATCAGGAAGCCGGCATCCAGATCGTCCGTAAGGCGCTGCAGTCGCCGATCCGCCAGATCGTCGCCAACGCCGGCGGCGAAGGCTCGATCGTCGTCGGCAAGCTCCTGGAGCAGGACGACTTCAAGTTCGGCTTCAATGCGCAGACGGAGGAATATGTCGACCTCGTCGCCACCGGCGTCATCGACCCGGCGAAAGTGGTGCGCACCGCGCTCCAGGACGCCGCGTCCGTCGCCGGCCTTCTGATCACGACCGAAGCCATGGGCGCCGAAGCGCCGAAGAAAGAATCGGCCCCGGCGATGCCGGGCGGCGGCATGGGCGGCATGGGCGGCATGGACTTCTAAGTCCGCCGACCAAAAGCCGGAGACATGAAAAAGGGCGGCTCTCGGGCCGCCCTTTTTTTGTTTTTTCACGGCCTGCGCATCGGCTTGGCGCTTCCATAATATTTTAGACGCTTTGCGAACAAATCCTTTCGGTCTGCAACCTAAGGTCGAGTTTAACGACGAGACCACTACCCAACGAGCGCCGCAGCCGAGAACCGGGGAGACGTTCCATGCCAGCGCCGAGACGGCTTTTTTACGCGTGCGCCGCGTGTCTTTGCGCGAGCCCGGCGCTCGCACAGTCAACCGGCAACGTCCAGTTCAACGGCGTCGTCCTCGACAGCTGCATCGTCGTCGTCGGCACGCCGGGGCTCCTGCAACCGAACGCGCAGTCCAATGCGCTTTCATCGGCGGAGACGGGCGGCCTGCCCGGCCTCGCCACGGTCACGGCGACGAGCGCGGACTTCGATCTGGAGGTCGACCCGCCCGTCGCCTTCGCGAGCGCGCCGGCGGGCGCGGAGACCAACGCCGCGTTCGCCGCGTCGTACTCCGCCGCCGGCGCGACCAATGCGACCGACACGCCGGCGGGTGCGCCGACAAGCCTCGGCTTCGGCGTGACGGCGGTGACCGTGAACGCTAGCGCGACGAAGTCGGCGGGCGCCTTCCCCGCCGGGGCCTATCAGCTTGAAACGGTCGTGCGGTGCGTCGCCTCCTGATCGTTTCGACCTTCGCGACGTCGCTGGCGGCGAGCGCGGCCTCGGCGCAAGCGCTCGCGCCGATGAGAGGCGCGTTCGCGTCGTTCGCCGATACGTTCCGGATACGTCTGACGGCGTTCAATCCATACGACCGGCCGGCGCGCCAGACGATCACCGTCTACGACGAAGCGTGGCGGCCGCTCGCAGGCGCGCGGGCCATGCCGCAAAGCTTCGATCTCGCCCCGCGCCAGCGCGCCAGCGTCGCCGTCACGGGGTCGTTCGACGGGGCGGCGGCGCGCGGCTTCTATGTCTGCAACGCCTCGCCAGCCGCGACCGAGGGCGGCGCGCGCGTAAAGGGGGAGGTATGCGGAAAGTACTACGTCGTTCGGCGGGGCTCCTGACGCTTGTTCTTTGCGTTTGCCAACCAGCGGCGCTCGCCCAGATCGATCCGCAAACCGGAACGAACGCGCCCGCCGGCGTCATCGTCGCGCCTTCGCAAAGCTCCGTCTTCAACCAGAACAGCGTCAACCTGCCGACCGCGCCCCAGCCCTTCGGCCAGGACATCGTGCGCAGCGCCGGCGGCGCCTCGTGCCAAACCGCCGTCGCCTCGAACGGGCCTTATCTCGATCTCGGCGTGATTTCGTCCGAGGACGTCTTCAGCCGTCAGACGAACGCCGTCTACGGCCGCATGGTGGTGCCCCTCGGCCCCAAGCCCGACCGCGTCGACTGCACGCATCTCTACGAACTCGAAATCGCCCGCCTAAAGTCTGAGCTCGAACTAAGCCGCCTCGGCGCGCCGATCGGCGACGTCCCCGCCGTCCTGCCCCAACCGGCGCCGGTCTTGAGCCGCGCGGCGCCCCCCGGCCCGCAACGGCGACGGCTCGCCGCCGCGCCCGTTCCGGTCGCCGCCGCCCCACCGCTTCCAGAGCCGGCGCCCGAGCCGCCGCCGCGCGCGACGATGGCGAACAAGGCGGCCGACTGCGTCGCCTATGCGCAAATCGGGTCCTACTCGACGCGGGCGCGCGCCGACCGCGCCTGGAGCCTCGCCCAAGAGGACGCGCCGGAGATTTTCGCCGGCCGCCGCCATCGCGTGCGCGCGGCCCACCGCGAGGGCGAAACGGTCTACCGTCTCCAGGCGGGCCCCCTGACCCCAACGGCCGCCGGCGACGTCTGCCGCCAACACGACGAGTGCTTCGTCATCATCGAGCGCATCGCCGACGGCTTAACGCTGACGCCGGCCTTTAGCCGATCTCACGCCCGCAAGTTTCGGGCGGCCGCGCAGCGCGTCGCGCGCTATGCAGCGTTCGCCGCAACGAAGAAGGCGCCGCTATGACGGAGATCGCCGCCAAAGCCAGCGCGTTCGCCGACCTCCACCGGCCCGGCGCGCCGCTCATCCTTAACAATATCTGGGACGCCGGCTCGGCGCGGTCGGTCGTCAAGGCCGGCGCGCGCGCCGTCGCGACCGGCAGCTGGTCTCTCGCCGGTGCCCTCGGCTTCGACGATGGCGAGAACGCGCCTTTGGACCTCGTGCTGACGACCGTCGCGCGCATCGTCGCCAGCGTCGACGCGCCCGTCAGCGTCGATTTCGAAGGCGGCTACGCCGGCGAGCCGAGGCGCGTCGAAGCCCACGCGGCGCGCCTCTTCGCGACCGGCGCGATCGGCGTCAATTTCGAAGACCAGATGGTTGGCGGCGACGGGATTTACGGCGTCGACGAACAGGCGGCGCGCATCGCCGCCGTTCGGCGCGCCGCGGACGCGGCGGGCGCGCCAGCGTTCGTCAATGCGCGCACGGATCTGTTTCTGAAGGCGCCGGACGACGCCCATCCGGATCTCGTAGACGCCGCGATCGCCCGCGCCGCCGCCTACGCCGCGGCCGGCGCGGACGGCTTTTTCGTCCCCTCGCTGATCGACGAGGCGTCGATCGCGAAAATCGTCGAAAACGCCCCCATGCCCGTCAACGTCATGGTCCGCGACGGCGTTCCGACGACGGCGCGCCTCGCCGAACTCGGCGTTGCGCGGGTGAGCCACGGCCCCGGCCCGTGGCGCGCCGCGATGGACCGGCTCGCCGACGCCGCGGCCGTCGCCCTCGGCGGCGCCTGAAGAGACCGCGCGCCGAGATTTTCGGCGATCAGGCGCAACCTGCTCATCTCGTTCAACCGCTAAGGCCGCCACCGTGTTAACGAACGCGCGAGATGGGACGCGCGTCGAGAACGAGACTTGCATGGCCGGCCACGGGTGACCCATAACGCCCGTTCGAATGGGAGGCGCGCGCTGAGTTTGGGGGCGCGGCGCGCCGGCGGGCGGCGATGATTTCGGAGACGACCCCATGGTGACGGCGCAACGCCCGCTCGCGACGCCCGCTGACGCGTTGACGCGAGCCCCCGCGATCGGCTTCGGCCTGGCGGCGCTCGCGCTGGTCGCGCTGTTCTGGGACGCCCTCGGCAACCTCTGGAGCCGGTGGGGCGGCCAGGAGGAGTTGAGCCACAGCTACGTCATCCCGGCCGTATCCGCCTGGCTCATCTGGTCGAACAAGGGCGCGGTTCGCGCCAGCGTGGGCCCGGGCTCGTGGGTCGGCGTCGCTATCGTCGCCGGCGGCCTCTCGTCGCTCATCCTCGGCCAACTGACCAGCATCTACCTGTTCCAGCACGTCGGGCTCGTCGTCGTCATCGCGGGTCTGACGGCGGCCTTCGGCGGTCTGTCGCTGCTGCGCACGACCGCCGCGCCGATCGCGTTCCTCTTCTTCGCCGTGCCGCCGCCGTTCTGGGCGATCAGCGTTCTTTCCTGGAACTTCCAGCTAATGTCGTCGGTGCTCGGCGTTCAAATGCTGGAGGCCATGGGCGTGCCCGTTTTCCTCTCCGGCAACATCATCGATCTCGGCTCTTACAAACTGCAGGTCGCCGAAGCCTGCAGCGGACTGCGGTACCTTTTCCCGTTCCTGTCGATCGGGGTCATCGCCGCCTACATGTTCCGGGGCCCCTTGTGGCAAAAGGCGATCATCGTTCTGGCGACGATCCCCATCACGATCCTCATGAACAGTTTTCGGATCGCGGCGACGGGCGGCCTCGTGCAAGCCTACGGCCCCGAACACGCCGAGGGGGCCCTGCACTTCTTCGAGGGCTGGGTCGTCTTTCTGTTTTGCCTCGCCGCGCTTTTCGGCGTCGTCGCCGTGTTCTGCCGACTGTCTACGCCGCCGCGAAACCCCCTAGACGCGCTGACGACCCCGGAACTGCCGGTGACGCCGCCGCGCCGGGCGACGGGCGACGAAGACGGCGCCGGCCCATCGCCTTTCGGCCTCTTCGATCGACGGGACGGGATTAGGCTCGTCGGCGGCCTCGCCGCCGTCGCCGCCTCTTTCTTCGTCGTCTCGAAGATCGTCTCCGTCGACAGCCTGATCGAACCGGAGCGGCGCGACTTCGCCGGCGTGCCGTCGGAATTCGCCGATTGGCGTACGGACGTTCGGCCGATCGACGCCAGCGTCGCCGAACAACTCGGCGCGGACGATTCCATCGTCGTCGATCTGACGACGCCCGAGGGCGAGCGCTATAATCTGTACATGGCTTATCTCGCAGCGCAGCGGGACGGCCGCTCGTGGCATTCCCCGCGCCAGTGCATCCCCGGCGGCGGTTGGAAGATCGACGCTCACGACATCGTCCGCGCCGAGACCGGCGACGGCCGCGCGTTCAATTACAACCGCATGATCATCCGCAACGGCCAGTCGCGCCAGCTCGTCTATTACTGGTACGACCAGCGGGGCCGTAAAGTGGCGAACGAGTTCGTCATGAAGTTCTGGCTGATCGTCGACGCCGTCACGCGCAAACGCTCCGACGGCGCGATGGTTCGGTTGATCACGCCGATCCCGGACGCCTCCACGGTTGACGCCGCCGAGGCGAAGCTCGACGGCCTCGTCGAGCGGATCGAAGGTTTTTTGCCGGCCTACGTACCGTCCTGCCCGCGCGCGATCGCGCGCCGGCGTCAGTCGAAGTTCCGGATCCAGTCGTCCGCGACCGCCGACCAGCTGAACCGCCGGCGGGCGGCGTCGCGCGCCGCTTCTGCGCGGGCGGCCGCGAGCGCCGGGTTCTCGGCGAGCCGGTCCATCTCCGCGGCGATCGCGTCGACGATCGCTTCCTCGCCCGTCGGCGGAATGAGCGCGGCCTCTTCGCCCGATGCCAGCAGCGCCGGGCCGCCCCAGTCGAGGCAGATGACCGGCAATCCCATCGCCAGCGCCTCCTGGACGACGATCCCGTTGGCTTCGGCCATGCTCGGAAAAACAAAGCCGCGATAGGCCGCCATCTCGTCGAGGAGATCGTCGTGCGACGGCAGCCAGCCGCGCAGCCGCACACGGTCTTCGAGACCGAGCGACCGGATCAGGTCGCGAAGCGCCGGCGCCGTCGGCCCATCGCCGAAAACGTCGAGGGCGACGGGCGTCGCGGCCCGCGCCACGGCGCGGATGGCGAGGTCGACGCCCTTGTGCGGCACGAGGCGGCCATTGCAGACGAAGCGATGGTTGACGCCCTCGTGCGCGACGCTCGGGCGCGAGAGGATGCGGTCGCTGACCCCGCTGTCGAGAACGTCGCGGAACTGATCGTCGCCCGCGCCGGCCCATGACAGGGATTCGCGCGTTCGCTCGCCGCCCGAGATCAGGATGCGGTCGAACTTCGCCTTGTCGCGCAGGACGCCGCCGATAAGGCCCTGCAACACGCGGTGCGACATGCGTCGCCAGCGGGCGCCGAACGGCTCGCGATGGCGCAACGCCGGCGGGTAGTGAATGTTGCCGGTGACGGGGCCGAGAACGTTGCGGACGCCTGCGACCGGCAGGCGCGGATAGATCGGCGAGACCGGGCACAAGTAATGGAAGACGGCGTCGGGCTCGCGCGCGGCGATGTCCCGGACGAGCCGACGGACGGCGACAAAGAACGGCAGCGTTACGAAGGGACGAAGCGCGACGGATTTCCAAAGCAGGCGCTGGACGATTTCGTCTTCGACGAAATGGAGCGGCGCGCCCGCCGCGGCGTTCTCGAAATGGCCGCGGCTGCGGCTATGGGCGATCACCGACACGCGGTCGCCGCGGGCGATCAGATGGCGGACGTATTGATACGCCTTGATGGCCTCGCCGGAGAGATTCTCCGAGATGTTGGGCGCGATGACGACAATGTTCACGGGCGACGCACGGGCACAAGCAGAACTCAAAAACACGCCGAACGCCGGCAAGTCCGGCCGTTTATCGCAGGCGAATGGTCAAGGGAGCGCAAACGGGCGCGGCGAGCGCCGTTGGGCGCAGTTAGCCGCGAAAACGAAAACGGATCCCCCTGCTACCGCGTCGCGAAGTAGGCGCGCTCCTCGATCTCGCCGTAGTCCGCCTCGTCGATCTCCGGAAAGAACGCAACGCCCGCGGCCTGAAGCTCATCGACCGTCGCAATGCGGTTCGAGCGCATGTGGTCGACCACCTCCTCCAGCGTGACGCGACGCAAGGGGCCTTCGTCGCGCGCATCGACCGCCGCGCTATCAAAAGGCGACGTCACGCCAACCACGGCCACGCGCCGGCTGTGGAAACGCACGCCGTCGCGCTCGCGCGTGGCGCTGAAGACGAGGCCGCCAAGCTCCGTCGCGCGCGGCACGTAGAAGGAGGCGCGGGCGACGCCGTCGCCGCCGGCGTGGGACGTGCGCGGCGCGGTCAGATCCCGCGGATCGTGGCCGCGATAGAACGTAACGCGCTCGCCCGGCTCAAGTCCGCCGAGGCGAACCTCGACCGTGCCGCCCGGGCGCACGGCCGCGGCGGACACTTCGACCAGATATCGGCGCGACGGGGCGGCGCCGCGCTCGGGCAACGCGCCGACGGGACCAAGCCGCAGCGGCTTGTGGCGCGCGACCTCTTCGTCGGTGACCGCCGGCTCTTCGTGTTCGCCGAGATAGCCGTCATAGCCTTCCCAGCCGCCGCCGGACGTCCGCGTCGCGACCGCGCCGTAGCTCGGCGCGCCCGCCTGCGGGGCGGGTCCGCGCTTCGACGGCGCGCGCGGCTGGCGGGCGATCGGCGCGTCGTTGAAGGCGGGCGGCGCGTCGTTGAAGGCGACGTCGAGACGCTCGCCGCGCGTGTGGGCGATCGACGGCCGCGGCGCGACGTCGTTGCGAGCGACGCCCTTCGCGCCGCGGGATTTCCCGGCGAGCGCCGGCACGCGAACCCGGTCGCCGGCGCGCAGGCTAGTGCGCACCAGTTGCGGGTTCAGGGCGGCGATGTCGTTTGCGCCGACATTGAAGCGGCGGGCGACGTCGCGCACCGATTCGCCCGGCCGCACAGTGTAGACGTCGACCGACACGACGTCGTTGCGGATGAGGTCCGCGCCGCCGGTCGTCGACCCGCCCAGCTCGACGCCGATCTCGGCGTTGGGCACGCCGACGAGCGCGCCGGCCTTGATCACGTAAGGGTTGCCGATGTTCGGGTTGAAGTCGACGAGCTCGGCCACGTCGACGTCGCAAAGGCTGGCGACATTGGCGAGATTTTCGTTGTGGGCCGTCCGAACGAAGGGCTCGCAGCGTCCGTCGAGGGCTTCGGCGATGTCTTCGCCATAGGTCGCGTGGGCCCGCCGCGCGCCGTCGATGCCGAGATAGTATGCCGCCTCGATGACAGCGCCCGTATCGGGGTCGATCTCGATCGGCTGATTCACCCGGCGGAGGGGATCGGCCTGATAAAGAAGGCTATTGGCGCCGGCGTACTCGGCGGCGGCGAAGATGTTCGGATCGTCGCTCGCGCACCCCGCCGCGAACAACGCCACGACCGCCGCGGCCATGATCGGCGATTTTGCATTCAAAAACATCGGCTTGCGCTCCCCAATACAGCTTAGACGCAGCAACGCCCTCGACATTAACCAAAAATCCGGCGACACGCACCAAAAACCAGCGCGCCGCGCGCTTTCCGGCGGTCTCTGACGCCCGAACGCGCCACTCGATGAACGCCCCCGCATGATCGAAAGCTTCCTAGCCGCGTTCATCGCCGCCTTCGCGACGCTGTTCATCGTCATCGACCCGATCATGGTGACGCCGATCTACGCCTCGCTGACCCAGGACGAGACGCGGGCGCGACGGCTCCGGATCGCGTTCGAGGCGGCGATCATCTCCGCCGCGCTGCTCACGTTTTTCGGGGTCGCCGGCAATTTTCTGCTGCACCATCTCGGCATCTCGATGGCCGCTTTCCGCACCGCCGGCGGGATTCTTCTTTTCTTGATGGGGTTCCGCATGTTCTTCGACCCTGACGGCGAAACGGCCGCGAAAACGCCGGGCCCCAAAGCCTCGTCGCGGGACAACATCGCGTTCTTCCCCCTGGCGATTCCGCTTCTCGCCGGGCCCGGCGCCATCGCGACGGTGATGCTTCTCATGGGACCTGACGCGACCGGGCCGGAGAGGGGCGCCGCCCTCGCGTCCGTCTATGTCGTGCTGGCGATCGCGGTCCTCGTCATGGGCTTCGCGAGCCGCATCGGCGACGCGTTGGGGCGCACGGGCATGAACGTCATCACGCGCCTCCTCGGCATGCTGCTGATGGCGTTGTCGACGCAGTACGTCTTCGACGGCGTCCGCGTCGGGATCCTGGAAGCGGCGGCCTAAGGCGGGCCTACATATCGACGACGGCCTCGAACCCGCCATAGATCAGCCGCTTGCCGTCGAACGGCATTGGATGGCCGAGGGTCTCCATACGCGGATCGGCTTTCATTTTCTCGATGGCCGCGTCGCGGGTCGACTTGTCGGGCCACTCGACCCAGGAGAAGACCACCGTTTCGTCGTCGGTCGCCTTAACCGACTTGCGGAAGTCCGTCGTCTCGCCATCGGGCACGTCGTCGCCCCAGCACTCCACGACCCGCAAAGCGCCGTACTCCTTGAACAGAGGATCGAACTCCTTCGCGTGGTCGATGAACTCTCGCCGGTTGGCCGTCGGCACGGCGATCACGAACCCATCAAAATACGTCATGTCGTCTCCTCCTGATTGACCGCGTGATCGAACGCGCGGGCCTGCGCGTCGACGCACGAGGAGGAGCGCTTTCGACGCGCGCGGCGCAAGCTTGTCGCGCAGCGCGCAAGGAGCGCAATCAACGCGCCGGACCCGCGGCGCGTTCGACCGCTTCCAAAACGCGCAAAAGGTTGCCGCCCCAGATCTTGGCGATCTCCGCTTCCCCGTAGCCGCGCCAGACGAGCTCGCGGGTGACGTTGAGGGTTTCGCTCGCGTCCTCCCAGCCGTCGACCCCGCCGCCGCCGTCGAAGTCCGAGGCGATCCCCACATGGTCGATCCCCGCGACCTGCACCGCGTGGTCGATGTGGTCGACGAAATCCGCGACCGTCGCGCGCGGCTCGATCTCCCACGTGCCGTCGAGGCGCTCAGCGTACGCCTCAAGGGTCGCCGCGTCGGCTGCGCCCCGCTTGGCGCTTGTGTCGAGATCCATCTCTTTACGGAGCGCATCGCGAAACGCGACCTGTTCGTCGGTAAACGGTTTCAGATAACCGTCGAGGGCGACGATCTGAACGACGCCGCCGTTCGCCGCCAGCGCCCGCAACTGCTCGTCGTCGAGGTTGCGCGCCACGTCGCCGATCGCCTTCGCCCCGGAGTGCGAGGCGATGATCGGCGTTTTGGAGAGCTTCACGGCCTGCATCATCGTCGACATCGCGGCGTGCGAGACGTCGCCCAAGATCCCGACGCGGTTCAGTTTGGCGACGAGCTCGCGCCCGAGGGGGCTCAACCCGTTCCACTTCGTCGCCGGCACGCCGGCGTCGGCGTTGTCGTTCGAGCTGTCGCCGAACTGGTTGTGGCCGAAATGGGTGATCCCGACATAGCGCACGCCGCGGGCCGCAAGCCCGTCGACGAGCGAGAGATCCTGACCCAGAGGATAGGCGTTCTCCATGCCGATCAGCGCGACCCGCCGGCCCGTCGCGGCGATCGCGCGCACCTCGTCGGCGGACGTCGCAAGGCCGATCTCGGCCGGATACCCGCCCGCGAACCGTTCGATGGCGGAAAGACGCGTTTCGGCGATCTCTTCGGCCGCCGATAGATTGTCAGCGTCGTTTTTCGTCTGCGGCGTGTAGACGATGAAGAACGCCGCATCGCGCCCGCCGGCGCGCATTTTCGGCAAGTCCACCTGCGCGGTCGTGAACCCGCCCGGGTCCAGCGCCGCCGTCGCGTACTCGATCGAAATGTCGACATGGGTGTCGAGCGTGAGGACGTCTTCGTGGATGCGGCGCGCGGCGTCTTCCAGCGCCTGGTTCTCAAGCGGCGCGGCGTTCGCGAAGAGCGGCGCCGCGGCGGGAAGCGCGGCGATCATCGGGAGGCGCATGGAGTTTCCTTTGGTTTGCCCGCCGAAAGACTGACTCGCCCCGCGCGCCGTTTCAACGCCGCCGCCGAGCCCTGACCGAGCCCCAAGCCGAGCCCGGGGCCGACCCCGAGCGCGGCCTTAAGGGCGTTTGCGGAAGATCAGCTTGTGAAGACCGTCGTCATAATAGTCGCGAACGCGCGCTTCGCGCGCGTATCCGGCTTTCTCGTAGAGCGCCCAGGCCGGCGCGAACGTCTCGTCGCTCGCCGTTTCGATGATCGCGAGCCGCGCGCCGCGCCGCCGCGCGGCGGCCTCGAACGCGCCCAACAGCGCCTCGCCGACGCCCCGACGCCGGGCCGCCGGGGCGACGCCGAGGAAGAGGAGGTTCATGACGCCCTGCGCCATCGCCTCCGGCGCGAAGTACGCCGCGCCGACGACGGTCGCCGCATCGTCGGCGACCAGCAGCGTCGCGTCGCCGTCGCCGCCATCGGAACCGAAAGAGGCCCGCAGCGCCGAGGTGAAACCGTCAAGTTCGTCCCCGAGGAACATCTCCGTCGCCTCGGCGACGCCCAGCACGCCGGGAAGGTCGTCGGCGGTCGCGGCGCGGATCATCCGTTGGAGCGTCCCGGCGCGCGGCGCGCGAGGATCTCCTTGACGGCCCCGACCAGCGCGGCGCGCGGTACTTCGACCTGCGCCGGCTGACCTTCGCGCCACTCGGCGTTGTCCGCAATGTCGGCGGAGAGCTTCGCGCCGAGAACGAGATCCTTCACCGTCGCGAGCCCCTTCGCACGCTCGTCTTCGCCGACGATGACGACCGCCGGCGCGCCGCGATTGTCCGCATACTTTAGTTGCGCGCGCATGCCGGATCCGCCGACATAGGCCTCGGCGCGCACGCCGGCCCCGCGCAACTCGGCGGCCATGCGCTGATAGTCCGCCATGCGATCGTCTTCCAGCGCGAGGACGACCACTGGCCCGTCGGCGACGGCGGGCGCGGCGCGCGCAAGCTCCAGCGCGGCGAGAAGCCGCGAAACGCCGACGGAAACGCCGACGGCCGGAACCTCGGCGCCTTTGAAGCGCGCGACGAGCCCGTCGTAACGGCCGCCGGACGCGACAGAGCCGAAACGCACGGGCCGCCCCTTCTCGTCCTCGACCTCGAACGTTAGTTCGGCCTCGAAGACCGGTCCCGTATAGTATTCAAGCCCGCGAACGACGGAGAGATCGATCTTCGCGCGGGCCTCGTCGAGCCCCGCCGCGGCGAGGCCGTCGGCCATCGCCGCGAGCGTCGCGACGCCCTTCGCGCCCGCCGGCGACGACCCGATGAGATCGTCGAGGGCGGCGCACGTCGCCGCGTTCGTTTCTTTCGTCGCGGACATGAAAGTCATGACCCGGTCTATTTGCGCTTCGTCAAGGCCGGCGCCTTGCGTGTAGTCGCCGCTCTCGTCCTTGCGTCCGGCGCCCAAGAGGGCGCGCACGCCGTCCGCTCCAAGACGATCCATCTTGTCCATCGCGCGCAGGACGCCGAGCTGCTTCGCTGCGTCGCCGCCGCCGGCCACGGCGCCGGACATGCCGCCGACGAGGCCGATCGACTGCAACAGCCCGGTCAGGACGTCGCGATCGTTGATTCGAACGACGAAGTCCCGCCGCGCGACCCCCGCGGCCTCGATCGCCTCGGCGAGCATGACGCACGCCTCGACGTCCGCGTGGGGCGCGGGCGCGCCCACCGTGTCGGCGTCGCACTGCGTGAACTGACGGAACCGTCCGGGCCCAGGCTTTTCGTTGCGCCAGACGGAGCCCACCGCGTACCGCCGAAAAGGCTTCGGCAGGGCGTCGTAATTCTCCGCGACGTAGCGCGCGAGCGGCGCCGTCAAATCGTAGCGCAGGCTTATCCACTGCTCGTCGTCGTCCTGGAGCGAGAAAACGCCCTCATTCGGACGGTCGACGTCGGGCAGGAACTTGCCAAGAGCGTCGGTGTATTCGAACGCCGGGGTCTCCAGCGCGTCGAAGCCGTACGCTTCGTAGACGGCGCATATGCGCGCGAGCGCCTCGCGCTCGGCGGCGATCTCCGCGCCGAAACGGTCGCGAAACCCGCGCGGGCGGCGCGGCTTCGGGCGGAACGACTTCGTCTTCTTGGCCATGGCCGCTCCGGTTAGCCGATGCGCCGCGGCGCGGCAACGAAGGGGCTTCCGCGTCGCGCGATCGTGCGGCGGCGGCGTCTGGCGCGGTCCGCTGAATTCGATAGGCTCCGCCGCGCATCCATGGGAGATCGCCATGCGCCGCCTCGCCTGTCTCGCCGCCATCCTTGCCAGCGCCATCCTCGCCAGCGTCGCCCTCGCCGCCCAGGCAGCAGACGCGCCGCCGCGGGCCGACGCCGCCCGCATGAAGGCCCGCATCGACGCCCTCGCCGAATTCGGCGCCAATGACGATGGCGGGATAGACCGCGTCGCCTATTCCGACGCCGACCGCGCCGCGCGCGCCTGGGTCATGGACGAAATGCGCGCGCTCGGCCTGCAAAACGTGCGCATCGACGCGGGCGGCAACATTCTCGGCCGGCGGCCGGGAACGGACCGCGCGGCGAAGCCGATCATGTTCGGCTCCCACGTCGACAGCGTTCCGGGGGGCGGCAATTTCGATGGCCAGGCCGGCGTCGTCGCCGCGCTCGAGGCGATCGAGCTCTTGAACGCCGGCGACATCGAAACCCGCAGCCCGCTCGACGTCGTCGTCTTCTCGAACGAGGAAGGCGGCCTCGTCGGCAGCCTCGCGATGACGGGGCGGCTCGAACCCGGCGCCCTCGACGTGGTGAGCGACGCCGGCGTCACCATCCGTGAGGGAATAAAGTCCGTCGGCGGCGACCCGACGCGCCTCGCCGAGGCGCGGATCCCCAAGGGCGCCTTGAAGGCGTTCTTCGAGTTGCACATCGAACAGGGCGCCGTTCTCGACGAAGCCGACGAGGACGTCGGGGTCGTCGAAGGCATCGTCGGCATCGAGTGGTGGGACGTGACGCTGACCGGCGTCGCCAACCACGCCGGGACGACGCCGATGAACCGGCGGACGGACGCCATGGTCGCCGCGGCGTGGCTGACGCTTGCGATCAACGACATCGCGGTGAAGACGCCGGGCCGCCAGGTCGCCACCGTCGGCCGCATCGAAGCGCTGCCCGGCGCGCCGAACGTCATCCCCGGCGAGGTCCGCATGAGCCTGGAGATCCGCGACCTCGAAACGGCGAAAATCGAAAGCGTCTTCGCCCGGGTCGAAGAAGCCGCGACGGCCGTGACCGCGCGCACCGGCGTCGCGATCGCGTTCGAACGCCTCGACGTCGCCTCGCACCCGGCGATCACCGACCCGGCGCTGCGCCAGGTCGTCGCCGACGCCGCCGAAGACCTCGGCCTCGCCTACCGGCTGATGCCGTCCGGCGCCGGCCACGACGCCCAGGACATGGCGCTGATCGCGCCGACGGCGAAGATCTTCACGCCGTCCGTCGGCGGCGTCAGCCATTCGCCGAAGGAGTTAACGTTCGCCGAAGACCTCGCCAACGGCGCCGACGTTCTGACGCGGTCGATCCTCGCCGCGGACGCGATGGATTGATTGACGGAGCGATCGACTATTCGCCGCCTTTGACGATCGTCGCGTCTTCGATGACGATGGGCTCCGCCGGGACTTCGCTCTCGAACGGGCCGCCGGCGCCGGTCTCGCCCGCGCCGATCGCGTCGACCGTTTCCATGCCTTCGATCACCCGTCCGAACACGACGTAACCTGGCCGGACGCCGAGATCGTTGTCGACATGGTCAAGATCGGAATTGTCGGCGAGATTGACGTACCATTGCGCGGCGGCGCTGTCCGGATCCGGGCCGCGCGCCATGGCGATCGTTCCGCGCTCGTTGGAAAGGCCGTTCGCGCCTTCGTACGGGACGGGCTTGCGCGTCGGACGTTCGTTGAAATAGCGGCTGTAGCCGCCGCCCTGGATGACCCGGTCCGGCACGACGCGATGGACGATGGTGCGGTAGTAGTGCCCGTCCTCCACGTACTGAAGAAAGTTCGCCACGGTCTTCGGCGCTTTGTCCGGCGCCAATTCTACGACGAAGCCGCCCCTGGTCGTTTCAAACATAACGCGCGGCGCGTCCTGCGCCCGCGCGGTCGACAAGCCGCACGCCAGCGCGGCGACGGCGAAAAGAACGAAGCGCATGCCGTCTCTCCCTTCAGTATGCATCATGGTTTCGCAGCGGCCCGGATCTCGTTGATCCGCCGCAGCAGACCGAGCGTCGACGCGTCATGGTCGCCGGGTTTGGGCGCCTCGCCGCCGACGCCCGCGATCTCCGGCCTGATGTTCTTGGCGAGGATTTTCCCCAGTTCGACGCCCCACTGATCGAACGAGTTGATCCCCCAAATCACGCCCTGGCAGAAAATCTTGTGCTCATAAAGCGCAATCAGCGCGCCGAGCCGCTCCGGCGTCAGGTCGTCGAGGAGGATGGAGTTCGTCGGCCTGTCCCCGGGAAACGCCTTGTGCGGCGCGATGGCGTCGATCTGGTTTTCGGCGATCCCCTGGGCGGCGAGTTCGGTCCGCGCCTCTTTTTCGCTGCGGCCGAGCATCAGGGCCTCGGTCTGCGCGAGGAAGTTCGCAAGCAGTTTTTCATGGTGGTCGCCGAGCGGCGCGCCGGACAAGGCGGGCGCTATGAAGTCCGCCGAGACGACGTCCGTCCCCTGGTGGATGAGCTGATAGAAGGCGTGCTGACCATTGGTGCCGGGCTCGCCGAAGATCACTGGGCCCGTCTCGGTCGTCGCCGGCGCGCCGTCCATGCGCACGCCCTTGCCGTTCGATTCCATGTCCGCCTGCTGAAGGTAGGCTGGCAGACGGCTAAGGCGCTGGTCATAGGGCAGAACCGCATGGGTTCCGATCTTCAGGAAGTTGCGGTTCCACACGCCGACGAGCGCCAGCATCATCGGCATGTTCTCGAGCGTCGGCGCGGCGCGAAAATGTTCGTCCATCGCGTGGGCGCCGCGCAGGAGCCGCTCGAAATTCGAGTAGCCGACCTGCAGCGCGATCGACATGCCGATCGCGGACCACAACGAATAGCGCCCGCCGACCCAGTCCCAGAAGCCGAACATATTGTCCGTATCGATCCCGAACTCGGCGACGGCGCGTTCGTTGGTCGATAGCGCGATGAAGTGGCGCGCGACCGCGGCGTCGACGGCCGCGTCGTCGAGCCCCGCCTCGCAGGCGTTCGCGCGCAGCCAGTCCCGCGCGCTCGCCGCGTTGGTCATCGTCTCTTCGGTCGTGAAGGTTTTCGACGCGACGATGAACAACGTCCGCGCCGGATCGACTTGCTCGAGGGCCGCGGCGAGGTGCTGACCGTCGACGTTGGAGACGAAATGCGCGCGCGCCCCCTCGCGCCAATAGGGCCGCAGCGCCTCGACGGCCATTTGCGGGCCGAGGTCGGAGCCGCCGATCCCGATGTTGACCACCGCGTCGAGCGGCGCGTCGGCGTATCCTTTGAGCTCGCCCGCGGCGAACCGTTCGGCGAAGTTTTTGAGCCGGTCGCGCTCGGCGCGCACGTCGCGCATCACGTCGACCTCGTCCACGTGGTAGGAACGCTGAGCGAAGTCCCGGAGCGCGATGTGGAGAACGGCGCGGTCCTCCGTTTCGTTGATGCGCTCCCCGTTCGCCATACGCTTCGCCGCGCCCGCGAGGCCCGCGGTCTCGGCGAGCGCCGCGAGCGCGTCCCGCGTCTCGCGGCCGATCAGGTTTTTCGAGTAGTCGAGAAAAAGGCCCGCCGCCTCGCAGGAGAAATCCTCCGCCCGATCCGGATCCTCCGCGAAGAGCGCGGCGATGCGCGAGCGCCCCGCCGCCCGGTCGCCGGCGAGCGCGGCGGCCTCGGCCTGCAAGGCCCGCCAGGCGTCGCTGTCGACAATGTTCGCCATGGGCCGAAGCTCCTCCCTCCGCACTGCGCTCGCGTCTTAGGGATTTTAGCGATCGCCCTCAACGCGCCTTAAGCGCGACGCGGTAAACGGCCGCCATGACCGCCGAGGGGGCTATCGCTGTGTCGACCAATCGCCTGCGCCGGGCGGCGTCGGGCGCGTTCGTGCGCATCGTCGCCGTTCTCGCTGTGACGGCCGCGTTCATGGCGTCGGCCCACCGCCTCGAGGCCGAGGCCCGCGCGTCGACGCCCGTCTGGGACGGGATCTCAGCCTCGACGCCCGCAAAGGCGGCCGCGCTTGGCGTGAAAGTCTGCCGACCGGGCATGGACGACAGTCCGCGCGGACGTATCGCCCGCCGGCCCGACGGCCGCCCGGCGTTGCGCGGGTGAGCGCCGCCGTCAGGAGCCGTACTTCACCGAGCAGCCATAGGGCTTGGTTTCCTGAACTTTGACCCCGTCGCCGGCGACGACGCTGTTGAACGCAGCAAGGGCGTAGTTCGTGGCGCCGTCGACGCTGGCGTGGTTCGCCGACGGTTTGTCGTCGATGGCGCCTGCGTAGCGAAGCGCGCCCTCGCCGTCGACGACGAACATGTGCGGCGTCGTCTTGGCGGCGTAGGCGCGGCCGACGTCGCCGCTTTCGTCTAGCAGCACGTAATCCGGCGCAGCGCCGCGCGACGTCGTCAATTCGTCGGCGCGCGCAGGACTTGCGTGGCCTTGCTTGCCGGGGGCGGACGAGATGACGGTGATCCAGACGCCGCCAGCCTCGTTCACCACGCCCTGCGTCGCCTGCATGTTGCCCGTCTCGTAATGTTTCTGCACGAACGGACAGCCGTCGTTCGTCCATTCGAGAACGACCGTCTCGCCGCGGAACTGCGACAGCGAGATCGTCTCGCCCGAACTCGTGACGCCGGAGAAGTCAGGCGCCGGCGCGCCGACGGACGGCGCAGCGTTGGCGAGAAGCGGCGCAAGAGCGGCGGTCGCGGCGACGGCGAATTTCATCATGGGGCTCCCTTTCGTTCAGCGAAACGACGATCGGACTACGCGCCGACCTCGCCGCTCAGATGGCGGCGGATGGCGCCTTCGGTCAGCGGCAGGGGCAGCACCTTCGGCGCGCCGGCTGGCGGATAGTACACGTAGAGCGGCACGCCATTGGCGCCGAAGGCTTCGAGCGCCGCCGTGATGTCAGGGTCGCGGCGCGTCCAATCGGCGGCCATCAGCGCGACGTCGTTCGTCTCGAACAAGTCCGCGACGGACGCGCGCGACAGGATCGTCGCCTTGTTCACCTGGCACGTGACGCACCAGGCGGCGGTGAAATCGACGAAGCCCCCGCGTCCCTCCGTCCGCGCGGCGTCGAGCGCGGCGGGGTCGTCGGCGGCGGCCTCGATCCGGCCGTAGCCGCCCTTGGCCGGCCCGCCGCTTGGCGCGGCGAGGTCTAGCCCGGCGGCGGGAACGATCGCGGCGAGCGCGGCGAGCGCGGCGGCCGCCTGGAAGGCGCGCGCGCCGCCGACGGCGCGGCCTTTCGCCTTTTCGAAGGCCCATGCGGCGGCGGCGAGGAGCACCCCGCCGGCGAGCCCCACCGCAAGGCCTTGCGGCCCGGTCTGTTCGGCGAGCACCCAGAGGAAGAACGCCGCCGCAGCGAACACGGGGAACGACAGCGCCTGCTTGAACGTCTCCATCCACGCGCCCGGCCGCGGCAGTCGCTTGGCGAGCGCCGGCGCGAACGACAGAACCGCGAACGGCGCGGCGAGGCCCAGCGCCATCGCGACGAAGATCAGCATGCCCGCAAATGGCGGCAGTAGAACGGCCGCCCCCATCGGCGCGCTCAAGAGCGGTCCGATGCACGGCGCGGCGACGAACACGGCGAGCGCGCCGGTGAAGAACGCGCCGGCGCGTCCGCCCTTCGCCGCGAGGTCCGAGCCGACGTTCTGAAGGTTTTCGCCGACGTGAAAGACGCCGGCGAGATTCAAACCGACGAGGAACAGGACGTAGGCGGACGCCGCCACGATCGGCGGGCTTTGCAAATGGAAACCCCAACCAAGCTCGGCCCCGCCGGCGCGCAGGGCGAGAAGAAGCCCGCCAAGGAGCGCGAAGGTCGCGACGACCCCGGCGGTGTAGAAAAGCCCATGGGCGCGCATCTCAGCGCGCGCCCCGGACGCCGCGTCGACGAAGGACGCGGCTTTCACGAAAATGATCGGGAACACGCAAGGCATCGCGTTCAAAATGAGCCCGCCCAGAAAGGCGAGACCGATCAGCGCGAAAAGATCGCCGGCGCCGCTGCCGCGCGTCGCGATCGGCGTCGGCGCCGCCGACGCGAAGACCGCCGCGTCGTTCCTGATCGATGCGTCGACGTCGAAGGCCCGCGCGCCGTCGCGAGTCTCGAAGCTCAGGACCCCGCGCACCGCGTCGACGGCCTCGCGCGCCTCGTCGAAACCGGGGCCCGCGGTCATGTCGATCCGAAGACGACCGTCGGCGCTTGTCACGACCTGCGCGGCCGAAGGCTCAATGAGGCCTTCGGTCTCGGGAAAGAAGAAGACGCTTTCAAAGTCCTCCGGGGCGCCGTCGAGCGTCGTCGACAACGCGACGCCGCCGTCAACGCGCGCCAGCGCCTCGCCTGCGAAAGGCTGGGGGGCCGCGGCGCGGGCCGCCTCGATCGCGGCGGCGACCTCGGGGACGGGCGCGGGCTCGCGGGCGACCGGCAGGCTCAGCGTGAACGAGCCGCTTTCCGGCACGCAGATTTCTTCGCAGATGAGCCAGGTCGCGTTGAGGCCGATCTCCAACGTATCGCCGACGGCGAGATCAGGCGCCGCCGTCAGCGAGACGACGAACGTCGGCTCGCCATGGTGGCCGAAATTGACGAACGGCCCCGCGGGCACGCGCTCAGGGGCCGGGTAAGCGACGTCGCTCGCCGTGACGCCGTCCGGCAGCGTCCAGTTCAGCTCCAGCGGCAGGCCGCTGTCGCCGGGATTGCGCCAGTAGACGTGCCAGCCGGGTTCGAGCTTCTGGCGAAAGGCGAGGGCGATCGTCCGCCCCGGCGCAAGGGCGTCGCGGGCTGAACTCAGCTTCGTCGTCGCGTGTTCGGTGACGACCGTATCGGAGAGCGCCGGGCTCGCCGCGTTGGCGGCGACCGCGAAAAAGACCGCGGCGGCGACGCCCGCGAGACCACAAATCAGCTTTGACATTGGCAACGGCTTAGCCGGACCGGCGCGCGGCGCAAGCGCTGGCGAACCCGGCGCGCGCCCTCTCCCACGCTTGTGACCGCGGCGTTCGCCGGCCTGCCCCGTTACGAGACGGTCTTCGGCGAAAACACCGACGCCTCGGTCATGTCGTGGCGCGTCGCGCGGCGCTGGACGAGCGAGCGCCAGTTCCCCATCGACATGAGCTGCGCGTAGAGCACCGGCAGCAGGTTCGTGCGCCGCAGCTCCATGTGCTGGTCATCCGGCAGGTCCCGCAGTTTCTGCTCGTCGATGCCGAAATATTGCGCGAACGGTTGCGGCTCGCTGGCGCCGTTCGGCGTGTATTGCGCGGTCTGGTTGGCGATGAGGTCGAACTTCTTGATCATCTCAAGAGCCTGACCGCCAACCATTCGATCCTGTTCGTAGCGCTTGGAGAACTCGATCGCCTCCTTCGTGTAGTCAGTGGGCTCGCCGTTCTCGAAAAGTCTCAGTTCGCCATCCGCGACGAGGCCGGGGAAGGCGGCGTCGATGACGATGGCGGCGCGGTCGCCGCTCTCCTCGCGCGCGACGCTGAACGGGTAGCGCCGCACGTAACCCGGCACGTACGTCAGATTATCCCAACGACCCTCTTCGTCGACGAACAGGTTCTCCTCATCGACAAGGCCGACCACCGCCATCGGGGCCGGCTCCTCCGCGGACAAGAAGACGACCGGGTAGTCCCGGGCGGCGGCGGCGATTTCCGACACCGTGAGCGGCACGGCGCGAACGCTCGAGACGAAGCCGAAAGGCCGGTCCAGGGGCTTCAGGCCCAGCGCGCCATGGGCGCCTGGATTCAGGAGCTCGGGGCGTTCGTAAAGAAACATGCGGCCGGTGATTTGCGGCGCGGCGGGGGTCTCGCTCATGGGCGACGGGTCCCTTCTAACTCGCCGCCGCGTCTTCGCTGCGGCGTCTGGCGGCATTCAAGATCGCCGGGCGATAGCAAAAACGCGGGCGCGGTCCAAGGCCGCGCCGGGCTGTCCCGATTTTGCGCGGTACGGCCGTCTCGCCCCGGACGCGGTCACGGCTTCGGGCGGTAGACGCCTTCGTGGCGGTCGAGTTCGTAGTCGAGCACGGGGCCCGCCCCCGCCGCGTCGCGGCTGCGCGCGTCGCGTAGGGCCGCGTCGACGGCGTCGCGCGCGGCGGTATGCCGCCCGATCAAGCGGCCGAGGGCGACGGCGCCTCCGATCGTCGCAATTCCGGCCAGAAATCCTGCCATCGCGCCCATCTTCGAACTCCCAATAATCTTACCGACGGCGGGCCGGCGGCGTCAGAGGCCATACCGCGCCCACAGCGAACGCTCCGCGAGCGTTGCGACGGCGTCGCCGGCGTCGAACGCGACGCGGCCGCCGAACGCCTGGCGCAAAATCGACGGCCGAACGGTCACGCGTTTGATCTTAACCCGATCGCCGAAGCGCTGGCGCATAAATTCGTCGAGATGGGCGATTCCATCGATAAGCCCCCGCGCCTCGGCCGGCGCCGCCGTCCAGAAAGCGCCGGTGAAGACGTCGTCATAGGCGGCGTTCAGCTTGTCGCCGCGGCGCTCGCGGACGGTCTCGATGAACGTGGCGTGGATGTCGGTCAGGATGGCGTCGAGACGCTTCAAGTCCTCTTCGTTCTGCGGTCGAAACGGGTCCAGCTGGCTCTTGCTTTCGCCCGCCGTCCGCACCCGCCGCTCGACGCCGAGCCGATCGATCGCCTCGTGAAACCCGAACCCGGCGGAGATGACGCCGATGGAGCCGACGATCGACGACGCGTCGGCGTAGATCTCGTCGGCGGCGAGCGCGAGCATGTAGCCGCCGGACGCGCCGACGTCCTGAATAAAGGCGATGACGGGCGCCTTCTTCTTCGCCGCGCGACGGCGGATTTCGCGCAAGAGCAGGTTCGACTGCACCGGCGAGCCGCCCGGCGAGTTGATCAGCAACGCCACGGCCGCGAGCTTCGACGGCCGGAACGCCGCGTCGAGCGCGTCTTCGACGCGCGACAGAGACAAGCCGCGGCCGCGCGTCGACGCGTCGACGACGCCCGAGAGCTCGAGCGCCGTGACGACCGGTTTCGGGTTCAAGAACGGAAGGCGCTTGCGGACGGCGGCGGCGGGAGACAGGCGTTCGGACATCAGCGGCGATTATGGCCTTCGCGTCGCGGCCGCAAGCGCGTCGCGGGCCGCGCGCAGATGTGACGCTCGATCGCCGCGCCGCCGCGCGCCCGCGGCGACGGCTCGCCTTGACCGATACTGGCGCGCTCTCCAATTTCGAAGGCCTGACGGCGGCGATCCCGCCCATCGTCCACTGGAGCTGCGCCTTGAGCCTCGCCCCGCCTCAGACGTCGACGCTGTCGGCAAGCCGCGCCGATGGCGAGGCGTCGGACTTCGCTGCGGCGGTGGGCGCGTTGCGCGCGCTGTGCGCGAACGATCTTGAGGCTGTGGACGCGGCGCTTCTGGAGAGTCTGAGCTCGCCCGTGGCGATGATCCCGCAGCTCGCCGGCCACCTTATCAAGGCGGGCGGCAAGCGCCTTCGCCCCCTCCTGACGCTCGCATCGGCCCGAGCCTGCGGCGTCGTCGACGACCGACACATCAAGCTCGCGGCGGCGGTCGAATTGATCCACGGCGCGACGCTGCTGCACGACGACGTCGTCGACGGCTCGAAACTGCGCCGGGGCCTGTCGACCGCGAACGTGCTCTGGGGCGACAAGGAAAGCGTGCTCGTCGGCGATTTCGTTTTCTCGCGCGCCTTCGAGCTGATGGTCGACGTTGGCGATCTTGACGTGCTGCGCATCCTGTCGCGCGCCGCCGGCGTCATCGCCGAGGGCGAAGTTCTTCAGCTCGCGACCCAAAAGAACCTCGACGCGACCTACGAGACCTATCTCTCCGTAGTCGAAGCGAAAACGGCCGCCCTCTTCGCCGCTGCGGCGCGGGTGGGCGCGGTCGTCGCCCGCGCGGACGCCAACACCGAAGCGCGGCTCGGCGATTTCGGCCGGCAGCTCGGCGTCGCCTTCCAGCTTGTGGACGACGCGCTTGACTACGCCGGCCGCGAGGACGCCCTCGGCAAAGCGGTGGGCGACGATTTCCGCGAAGGCAAAATGACGCTCCCCGTCGTGCTCGCCCTGCGTCAGGCCGACGCCGAGGCCCGCGCGTTCTGGCGGCGGACGATCGCCGAGGGCGATCAGCGGCCGGGCGACTTCGCCCATGCGCAAAGGCTTATTCGCGAGGCCGGGGCGGTCGACGAGACGTTGCGCGTCGCCGCGGAGTACGCCGAAGCCGCGAGCGCATGCCTCGGCGGCGCGGCGCATAACGCGTTCGGGGGCGCGCTTTACGATCTCGCCGTACGGTCCACGCGTCGCGCCGCCTGACGGGCGACGGAACGTACCTTCACTCCGCGGCGGCGACGCGCCGCCCGGCGAGACGTCCCTCGCGAGCGACTTCGCCGGCACCTGCGAGCAGCCCAAGCCGCGTCGCCCGTCCGTACGCCCACAGGCCCGCCGGCGTGAACGCGGCCGCCAGGCCGATCGGGCCCAACCAATGAAGCGCCGGCGGCGCGGCGGCGAAAGCGAGCGCGACGACGCACGATAGCGCCGTCAGCGCGAGATAGAGCCCCGCCACCGCCGCATGGGACCGGCCGAAGCGATTGAGCAGCTGATAGACGTGCTCGCGGTGCGCCGAGACGACGTTACGCCCGCGCGCCAACCGATGGACGAGCGTGAAAGCGACGTCGGCCAAAAACGGCGCAAACGCCGTCGGCAAGAACAGCGGCGTCAGCGCGCGCCCGCCGCCCGCGCCCGACGCCGCAAGCACCGCGAGCCCGGCGATCGCGAAGCTGATGAACTGCGAGCCGCCATCGCCCATGAAGAAGCGGCCGCTCATGACATTGACCGCGCCGAAACCGGCGAGCGCCGCGCCGAGCGTCAATGCGGCGACGGTCGCGTCGGTCGGGCCGCCGGCGCCGAAGAGCGTCGTCGCGACGGCGAACGCCCCGAGCGCGACGACGCCGCAGCCGGCCGCGACGCCGTTGAGCCCGTCCATGAAATTATAAGCGTTCATGAACGCGACGATCCAGAAGACGGTGACCGCCGGCCCTAACGCGCCGAGCGCGACGTCGCCGACGAACGGAACGGGAGCCGACGCGAGGCCGCCGAACGCGACGACGAAGCCGGCGGCGACCGCCGTCTGACCCAGAAACTTCCACGACGCGGCGAGGCCCCGCCAGTCGTCGACGAGGCCAAAGGCGAAGGCGAGCGCCGCTAGCGCCGCGAGGCGGGGCGCCAGGCCGGCCTCGCCGACGATCGCGAGGCCGCCGAGCGCGGCGAGCCAGCCGACGAAAATCGCCGCGCCGCCGGCGCGCTGCGCCGCGCCGCGGTGGCTGGAGCGATCGTTCGCGGCGTCCGGCAACGCGTTTCCCGCGGCCAGAAACCGGCTCACGAGAAGCGCGATCAACCCCGCCGCGGCGCACGACGCGATGAGCGCGCCGGCGTTCAACAACGCTGCGACAGCCACCGAATTCACGCTTGCGCCACTCCTCTCAACGCAATCCCACGGACCGGACGCTAAAACGGGCCGATCCGCTTGGACCTTCAAGGTTTTGCGTCACGCGCGAACGATCGGCGCCGCGCACGACCACCACGACCGCGCGCGCGCCGCGCAAGCCGCCTTCTTAGCCGCCGAAGCCGAAGAAAACACCCCGAACACCGTCGCCCCGCTGCCCGACATGCGCGCGCCAAGACCGCCGGGCGCGGCGCCGAGCGCGTTCAACGCCTCGGCGATCGCCGGCTCGGCGGCGACGGCGACGGGCTCCAGATCGTTGCGCGTGGCGCCTAAGAGCCGGACAAGGCCGGCGATCGTCGCCGCGTACGGTCGCGCAAGGCGCGGAGCTGGCGGCGCCGGCGCGGCCGCATCGTAAGCGCTGAAGATGGGGCCCGTCGGCGTGGCGACGCCCACATTGACGAGGCATAGCCACGCCGGCGCCAGTCGCGGCCCCGGCAACGGCGCCAGCCGCTCGCCGGCGCCCGACACCAGAACCGGCGCGCGCGCGAGACACGCCGGCACGTCGGCCCCGAGGGAAAAGGCGAGGCGCGCAAGCGCGCCCGGCGCGACGTCGGCGCGCCACAGCTTGATCAGCGCCCGGAGCGCGGCGGCCGCGTCGGCCGAGCCGCCGCCGACGCCCGCGGCGATGGGCAGGCGTTTGTCTAGGCGCAGGCGCGCGCCGCGCCGTTCGCCGACAAGCGCGCGCAAGCCCGCCGCCGCCCGCCAGACGAGGTTGCGCTCGACCGGTTCGCGGCGCAGCGGGCCGGCGAAGGGCCCGTCGACTTCAAGAGAGAGTTCGTCCGCCGGCGCCGCCTCGACGACGTCGCCGTCGCCGGCGAAGACGATGAGGCTCGCAAGCTCGTGCAGACCGTCGGCCCGAAGCCCGCCGACGTGTAGATACAAATTGACTTTTGCCGGAGCGATCTCCCGGATCATGGCCGGGCGTCGACGAGGGGCTTCATATCGGGCGGCCCGTCCGCCGCCTCGGCGGCCGGCGGCGGCAGGCCCTGCGCGAGCTTCGTCTCGATCTTGGCGCGCACGTCTTCCGCCGGGTCGAGCTCAAGCGCGCGACGCCATTGAAAGCGCGCCTCGCGCCGCCGGCCCTGGCGCCAATAGGCGTCGCCGAGATGGTCCGTAATTGTCGGATCGCCCGGCTCCAGCGTAGCGGCGCGCTCCAGGTTCGCGACCGCTTTTTCGTAGTCGCCGAGCTGATAATGGGCCCAGCCGAGGCTATCCGTGACCGCGCCCGACTGCGGCGCGAGCGCGACGGCGCGCTCGATCAGGTCGAACGCCTCGTCGAGATGAAGACCGCGCTCGACCCAGCTGTAACCGAGATAGTTCAGGGTCGTCGCTTCGTTCGGCGCGAGCTCGAGCGCTTTTTTCAGGTCCGCCTCGGCGCCCGGCCACAGGTCGGCCTCGAGGCGGGCCCCGCCGCGAATGATGAAGTAGCGCCACGCATCGGCAGGCGGATTATCGCCCAAAGCCTCGATCGCCGGCGTGACCGCCTCGATCGCGGCCCGGTTCTCGCCGTTGATCGACAGAAGGGAGGCCAGCGTCGCGGGGGCCGCCGACGGCCGGGCGGTGGGGGGGCCCGCCGCCCGCAGGGGGGCGGAGGCCACATACTCACGGGAGGAGG
>JBHJHE010000045.1:0-75566 GCA_050331095.1 Parvularculaceae bacterium | reverse complement strand
GTCGTCGCCAGCTTTTCTTCGTAGCCATGGAGCGAACGATTGTGGACGGACGATAACGCCGCGTAAAGCATGCGAGACGCTTCACGCGGTGGTTTCTCGTCGCACACGCCTACAACAAGAAAAAAGCCGGCGCAAACTGCGCCGGCTTTTCTCAGTCGACTGTGAAAGCAAGGCTTTACGAGGAAGCGTTCTCGAACGAGATCGAAACTTCAGTACGACGGTTGAGCGGCTCGCGCGTGCCGTCCGGCGTCGGTTTCGCCGGGTTGTTCTCGCCGTTCGCTTCCGTGCGGATGCGGTCGGCTGGAACGCCGTTGGCGATGAGCGCGTCACGAACGACCGACGCCCGGCGCTCAGAGAGACGCTGGTTGTAAGCAGCGCCGCCGGCGGAGTCCGTGTTGCCCGAAACGACGACGGTTTCGATGTCGTCGGCTAGGGCGCGATCCGCGGCTTCAGAGACGAGGTTCGCCGCTTCCGGCGTCAGGTTCGATTTGTCGTAATCGAAGTATACGACGAAATTGATCGGTTCGGCGATGGCCGTCGTCGTTTCAACGATCTCGGGCGGGCAATCGACCGTGACCGGCACGCTCGAGCCGTCCCAGCAGTCTTTGTACTGCACGGCCGGCGCCGCCGCGGCCGGCGCGCCGAAGTTCCAACGCAGGCCAGCGAAAGCGCTGTGATTGCGGAACTGAGCCTTCAGCTGCTGCCCATCGGCCTGGAAGAAGTCAGGATCGCGAAGGGCGGCCAGGTAGCGGTAGGAAAGGTCGAGCGCCAAATTCTCAGCGAGCTCAACCGACACGCCAGCGATGGCCTGCGCCGACAGGCGGAAATTCGCGCCGTCGTCGACGTTCAGGTTGAAACCGCCGATCGGATCGACGGTGCTCGACGTGGCGTCAAGCGAAAACCCGGTGACGCCGGCGCCAACGCCGACGAAAGGCGTCACGACGGTTCCCGTGTCGAAATCGTAGAGCAGGTTCACGTGGCCGGAATAAGCTTCCAGTCCACCGTCAATCGGATTGAAGTTGCTGGCGCGAGCGTCTTCGCTCGAAATGAAGCGCAGATCGTTCTCGCGATACGAGAACTCCAGCTCAACGCGCCAATTGCTCGGGAACGCGTAGCCAAGCGACGTGTAGATGCCGATGCCGTTGTCGTAATCGGCGTCGCCGTCGAATTCCACCGGACCCAGACCTTCAAGGTCGAGATCGGGCTGGTTGTACGACAGGCCCTCGCCGATCGCGCCGTATAGGCCTTCGTAAGCGTGCGCGGCCGGAGAAACGCCAACGGCCGTCACGGCGGCCAACAGGGCGGATTTAAGCTTCATAATTCCCCTCCTCAGGTGAACGTGGGCAGCGCGCACGTACGTGCGGCGATGGACTGCGTTGGTGGTAGCGAATTCGGTAGCGGTGAGACAGCATAAAACGGCGAAATGGCGGTTGTTGGATAATATCCGGTTAACGTTGTTGCAACCGCGCATCGCTTCGCCGCCGGCCCCTCAGAGGAGAACGGACGCGCACGAGAAGGGTTCGCCCGAAGGCTGAGTTTTCCGCCGTCGCACAAGGTTTTGCGGGCGTCCGAGACGACGGAAAACGCACGCTGCGCGCCGCCGCGGCAAGTCGTCCGGGCGACGATTAACGGATGTACAGGCGCCCGCTCCGGGCGATTACGGTGCGAGACTGTGCGATTTTCGCCACAGGGTCTCGGGCGCGCCAAGCCGGCGCGCTTCGGCGCGCGCGGCGACGAAGCAGTAATCCGACAGTCGGTTGAGATAGGCGCGGGCGTTCGCGTCGTCGTGGCCGCTTTCGCCGCCGTCGCTCGGCGACAGAAACGCGGCCGCCGTGCGCTCGGCCCGCCGACAGACGGTGCGGGCGACGTGCAGCCAGGCGACGGTCGGCGCCCCGCCCGGCAACACGAACTCTTTCAGCGGCGGCAGGTCCGCGTTCAGCGCCGTCGTCGCGTCGTCGAGACGCGCCACGTGAGCGGCCGACAAGAGCGGCGCGCCGGGAAAACAGAGGCCGCCGCCGAGGTCGAACAAGTCGTGCTGCACGCCGACCAGCGTGTCGCGCACGGTCTCGCCGGGCGCCTGGGAGAGGACGACGCCGATCCAAGCGTTTAGTTCGTCAACGTCCCCCAAGAGCGCGATTCGCGGGTCGTTCTTGCCGACCCGCGCGCCGTCGCCGAGGGACGTCTCGCCTCGGTCACCGCCGCGGGTGACGATCCTGTCGAGCCGGTCGCCCGCCATGCCCCGCCTACTTCACGCCGTGCATGCGTTTCTGCATGAGCGGCGTCAGGGCGAAGATGATGAGCCCCACGACGACGCTGAGCGCGCCGATGCGGTAGTAGATGCCGATCGTCGCCGGCAGATCCAGAAGACCGGCGTCGCCGCCGCCGTGCGCGTCGGCGCCGGCAAGCGCGCTTATCACGCCGGCGACGTAATTGCCGAGCGCCGTGAAGAGGAACCAGGTGCCCATCATCATGCCGACGATCTGGGGCACGCTGAGCTTGGTCACCATGGACAGGCCGACGGGGCTCAGACAAAGCTCGGCGAGCGTCAACGCGAGGTAGATAAAGACAAGCCAGACGAAGCTTTTGTTGACGCCGTCGTCGAACCCGAGGCCCCACGCGAAGACGACATAGCCGAGGCCGATAAGCAGCATGGCGATGCCGAACTTCGCCGGCGTCGAAGGTTCGAGCTTGGCGCGCGACAGCGCCACCCAGGCCCAGGCGAAGATCGGCGCGAAGACGACGATGAAGAGCGGGTTCATGAACTGAACCTGCGAGGCTTTGATCTCGATCCCGAGGACATTGAGGTTGAATTGCTGATCGGCGAGGAGCGTGAGGCTCGCCGCCTGTTGTTCGAACAGCGCCCAGAACACGGATTGGATCGCGATCAGGAACGACGCGACAAGTAGACGGTCACGCGCCGCCCCTTCTGTTTTCGTGAACGCGTAGCCGATGATGATCGCCAGCATCGTCAGGCCTGCGACGCCAAGCAAGGAGCCCACAAGCTCCTGAAACTGCATCGCGACCCACGCGAGGACGACGAGGCCGATCCCCCCGACGTAAATCGTCCATTCGTTGGAGAGGCCGACGGGGGAGCGCGCCTTCAGCCGCTCCTCGCTTGGCGGTTCGGCTTTTCCTTCGAGCATGGACTGGCCGGAGAGGAACGCGACGAGGCCGAACAGCATGCCGATGCCGGCGATGCCGAAGCCGTAGTTCCAGCCGTAGGTTTCGCCCACATAGCCGACGATAAGCGTCGCGAAGAGCGAGCCGAGGTTGATCCCCATATAGAAGATGGAGAAGCCGCCGTCGCGGCGGGGATCGTTCTCCTCGTAAAGCGCGCCGACGATCGTCGATATGTTCGCCTTGAGGAACCCGACCCCGGTGATGATCAGCGCCAGCGCCAGGATAAAGACGCTGATATAGAATTCGTTGCGGACGATCGCGTCGCCCTCGACGTAGGCCTCGGGCCCGTGAAAGGCCATCAATCCGTGGCCGGCGACAAGCAGCAGAGCGCCGTACGTGACGGCCTTGCGGCTGCCGAGATAGCGGTCCGCCAGGTAGCCGCCGAGGATCGGCATCATGTAGACGAGCCCGGCGTAGGCCCCGTAAATCAGGCTCGCCTTGCCCGCCGTGAACAGATGATACTTCGTCAGATAGAGGACGAGGATCGTGCGCATCCCGTAGTACGAAAAGCGCTCCCACATCTCAGTGAAGAAACAGACCGCAAGCCCGCGCGGGTGGCCGAACCAGGTCTTGCGTTCGTCGGCGACGCCGGGCGCGGCGGAGCCCGGCGGATTGGCGAGCGTGTCTGACATGGGGGGGTCCTCCGGCGCGGCGCGTCCTGTCCCGCGTCGCTAGTTGGCGGCGTTTGCGTTGCGGCCCGGGTCCGGGTCGCGGCGGCGCGAAAACTGATCCGCGAATGTAGGCAGGAATGTGACCGAAAATCCAGGCGTTAGCGAGGCCCCAGCGCGGCGCCGCGCGCTGCGTCTCATTATATCAATGGTCATTGAAGTAATGTAGGCTGCCCGCATCCGCCAACGCTGAACCGGAGGAGACGATGCGTCAAAACACTGCGTTCCGATCATCCGTCCTGGGGATTTCGTGCCTCGCCGTCGCCGCGCCGACGAGCGTGCTCGCCGCCGCCGACCTCGCCGTCGTCAGCCTTTCTGGCGATCGCGGCTGGACGGTCGAATGCGCATTCGACCGGGCAGACGACGCGCCCATCGTCAAACGCGCACGCGGTCGCGGCGGCGTTGTGCGACTCTCCGCCCGCGACTCAACGAGCGGGAGATGCGATTACGAAGCGCCGGCCGACGGCGTTTTGCGCATGCGATTTGAAAACGAAGCCGCGCCGGACGCCTGCCCGTGGGCCGCGACCGACGGAGCGTGCGTCGCGGTCTTCCGCAATGGCGATGCCGGCGCATTCGACTTTTAGGCGAACGCGTCTTTAGGCCTGCATCGTCCAGCCTTCGACGGCCATCGCCGCCTGGCGCACCGCTTCGGAGCGTGTCGGGTGGGCGTGGCAGGTGCGCGCGATGTCTTCCGACGAGCCGCCGTATTCGAGGGTCGTCACCGCTTCGGCGATAAGCTCGCCGGCGCCGACGCCGACGATATGGACGCCGAGAACCCGGTCTGTCTTCGCGTCGGCGAGGACCTTCACGAAACCATCCGTCTCGTGATTGGTCTTCGCGCGGCTGTTCGCCGTGAACGGGAACTTGCCTGACTTGTAGTCGACGCCGGCGTCCTTCAGCTCCTCCTCGGTTTTGCCGACGGAGGCGACCTCAGGATACGAATAGACGACGTTGGGGACGGCGTCGTAGTTTACGTGGCCCGGCTTGCCGGCGATAAGCTCGACGCACGCGACGGCGTCGTCCTCGGCCTTATGGGCGAGCATCGGTCCGTGGATGCAGTCGCCGACGGCCCAGACGCCGTCGACGTTGGTTTTGAAACCGTCGGTGAGAACGAAGCCGCGATTGTCGACGGCGACGCCGATGCGGTCGAGGCCCAGGCCGTCCGTGTGCGGGCGGCGACCAATGCAGACGAGCACGACGTCGGCCTTGACGGTCTCCGCCTCGCCGCCGTCGGCGGGCTCGAGGCGCACGTCCATCGCGCCGTTCGCGTTCTCAACGCCGGTCACCTTGGTCGAAAGCTTGAACGCCATGCCCTGTTTCTTCAGGATGCGTTGGAACTGCTTGGAGACCTCGCCGTCCATCGTCGGCAGGATGCGGTCGAGGAACTCGACGATCGTCACTTCCGCGCCGAGCCGGCGCCAGACCGAGCCAAGCTCGAGGCCGATAACGCCGCCGCCGATGACGAGCATATGGTCAGGCACGGACGGCAGGTCGAGCGCGCCGGTCGACGAGACGACGCTTTTCTCGTCGATTTCGACGCCGGGCAGGGTCGCCACCTCGGAGCCCGTGGCGATGATGACGTTCTTCGCGTCCAGCTCCTGCGCGCCGCCGTCCGCATCCGTCACTTTGACCTTGCCGGGCGCGAGAAACTCGCCGGCGCCGAGAAAGACGTCGACCTTGTTCTTTTTCATGAGAAACTCAACGCCCTTCGTCAGGCCGTCGACCGCGTCGTCCTTCTGGCTCAGCATTTGCGGCAGATCGAGAGCGACGTCCGCTTTGATGCCGAGCCCGGCGAAGTCTTTCTTTGCGGCCTCGTAAAGCTCCGAGGCGTGAAGAAGCGCCTTCGAGGGAATGCAACCCACATTGAGGCATGTGCCGCCGAGCTTGCCCGTCTCGCGCTTTTCGACGATCGCGGTCTTCAGGCCGAGCTGGCCAGCGCGGATGGCGGCGTTGTAGCCGCCCGGCCCCGCGCCGATGATCACGAGGTCGTAGTCATTCGCCATGTCTTCTCGCTCCGGGCGCGGACCGCGCTGTTAGAGGTCCAGCAGCAAGCGCTGCGGGTCTTCGAGGTTTTCTTTCACGCGCACAAGGAACGTCACCGCGCCTTTGCCGTCGACGATGCGGTGGTCGTAGGAGAGCGCCAGATACATCATGGGGCGGACGACGACCTGATCGCCCTGCGCCACCGGGCGGTTCTCGATGCGGTGCATGCCAAGGATGCCGGATTGCGGCGGGTTCAGGATCGGCGTCGACAAGAGCGATCCGTAAACGCCGCCGTTCGAGATCGTGAACGTGCCGCCCTGCATCTCGGCGATCGAAAGGTCGCCGTCGCGCGCGCGCCGGCCGAGGTCGGCGATCTCGAGCTCGATCTCGGCCATGGACTTAATGTCAGCGTCGCGCACGATCGGCACGACGAGGCCTTTATCGGAGCCGACCGCGACGCCGATGTCGTAATAGTTCTTGTAGATGACGTCGGTCCCGTCGATTTCGGCGTTGACGTCGGGAACCTCTTTCAGGGCGTGGACGCAGGCTTTTACGAAGAACGACATGAAGCCGAGCTTGATCCCGTGCTTCTTCTCAAAAAGCTCTTTGTACTGACCGCGCAGGTCCATGACGGCGGTCATGTCGACGTCGTTGAACGTCGTCAGCATCGCGGCGTTGTCTTGCGCCTCCTTGAGGCGGCGCGCGATCGTCTGGCGCAGGCGCGTCATCTTCACGCGCTCTTCGCGCGGACCGGTGTCGCGCGGCGCCTTCGCCTGGCTGGAAGGCTTGGCCTTTTCGGCGGACGCCGGGGCCGCGAGCGCGTCCCCCTTGGTGACCCGGCCGTCCTTGCCCGTTCCGTCGATCGTCGACGGGTCGAGGCCGCGTTCTTCGACGACGCGGCGCGCCGCGGGCGACAGCGCCGAGGACGAGGCGTCGGAGCCGTTCGAACGCGCGGCCTGCCCTTCGGACGACGTCGAGGCGGATCCGGACTTTTTCTCCGGCGCGTCTTGCTTCGGGGCGTCGGCCGCGGGCGCGCCGCCTTTCTCGATCACGGCGAGAAGCGCGCCGACTTCAACAGTGGCCCCTTCCTCTGCGGCGACCTTCTTGATGACGCCAGCGGCGGGGGCCCCGACGTCCATCGAGGCTTTGTCCGTCTCCAGAACGACGATCGGCTCGTCGAGCTTGACCGCGTCGCCCTCCTTCTTCAGCCATTCCGCGACGTCGGCTTCGGTAACGCTTTCGCCGCCCTCGGGCACGCGCAGCTCCACCTCTTCGCCGCCGCCGGACGCCGCGCCGCCGCTTGACGCCGCTTGAGCCTCGCCGTTCGCCGGTTTGTCCGTGTCAGGCGTATCGGATGATCCGTCGCCCTCGCCGATCTTGCCGAGGAGCGCGTCGACCTCGACGGTCGCGCCCTCCTCCGCCGCGATTTCGGTCAGGACGCCGGCCGCCGGCGCGTTCGCCTCGACCGACACTTTGTCCGTCTCAAGCTCGACCACGGGCTCGTCGGCGGACACCTTGTCGCCGACTTTTTTCAGCCAACGGCCGATCGTCGCCTCGGTGACCGATTCGCCAAGGGTCGGGACGCGGATTTCTGAGGACATGGTCGAGGCGCCTTCTTGTTCGTGTGCGTCTTCGTGCAAGTCAGCCGGCGAACGCTTCATTGAGGAACGCGGCGAGCTCCTGCTTGTGTCGGCTCATAAGCCCCGTCGCCGGCGAGGCGGCGGCGGCGCGGCCGACATAGCGCGGCCGCGAGGCGTCGGCCCCGATTTGGTTGAAGGTCCATTCGAGGTTCGGCTCCATAAAGAACCAGGCGCCCATATTCTTGGGCTCCTCCTGGCACCAGACCATGTCGGCCTTCTTAAAGCGCTGCAGTTCCTGCATCATGGAGTGCGCGGGATACGGATAGAACTGCTCGACGCGCAGAAGGTAGACGTCGTCGATCCCGCGATTCTCGCGCTCCTCAAGCAGGTCATAATAGACCTTGCCCGAACAGATCACGACGCGGCGGATCTTGTCGTCGTCGACAAGCTTGACCGTCGAGCCCGGCAAATACTCCGCATCGTCCCAAAGGACGCGATGGAACGAGGCGCCCGGCCCCATTTCCTCCAGCGTCGAGACGCACTTCTTGTGGCGCAGGAGCGATTTCGGCGTCATCACGACGAGCGGCTTGCGGAAGTTCCGGCGCATCTGCCGGCGCAGGATATGGAAGTAGTTTGCGGGCGTTGTGCAGTTCGCGACCTGCATGTTGTCCTGCGCGCACAATTGCAGGAAGCGCTCGAGCCGCGCCGACGAGTGCTCCGGCCCCTGACCTTCGTAGCCATGGGGGAGAAGCAGGACGAGCCCCGACATACGCAGCCATTTGCGCTCGCCGGAGGAGATGAACTGGTCGATCATCACTTGGGCGCCGTTGGCGAAATCGCCGAACTGACCCTCCCAGAGGACGAGCGCCTTTGGGTTGGCGAGCGAGTAACCGTATTCGAAGCCCATGACGGCGAACTCGGATAGATTCGAGTTGTGCACTTCGAAACGCGCCCGCGAGCCTTCGAGACGGCGCAGCGGCGTGTGGTTCTTCTCGGTTTCCTGATCGATGTAGACGGCGTGGCGCTGGGAGAACGTGCCGCGTCGCGAATCCTGGCCGGAGAGGCGCACGCCATAGCCCTCCCGCAGGAGCGAGCCGAACGCCAGCGCCTCGGCGCTCGCCCAGTCGATCCCCTCGCCGCTCTCATAGGTCTTCAGGCGCTGGTCGATGACGCGCTTCAGGGTGCGGTGGATATTGAAGCCGTCCGGATAGGAACAGATCTGGCGGCCGATCTCGCGCAATTCGTCGACGCCGACGGCGGTGTCGCCGCGCCGGTCGTCGTCGACGGGCGGCGCAAAACCCGACCATTGCCCGTCGAGCCAGTCGGCCTTGTTCGGCTTGAACGACGTCGCGGCCTCGAACTCGTCGTCGAGAAACTTTCGGAAGGCCTCAACCTCGTCGTCGGCCCAGCCGTTCGAGATGAGCCCCTCTTTTTCGAGGCGCTCCGCGTAGATCGTCGCGACCTTCGCGTGCTCGCGGATCTTCTTGTACATCCGCGGCTGGGTGAAGCTGGGCTCGTCGCCCTCATTGTGGCCGAAGCGACGATAACAGAACATGTCGATGACGACGTCTACGCCGAACTTCTGACGGAACTCGGTCGCGACTTTGGCTGCGTAAACCACCGCCGCGGGATCGTCGCCGTTGACGTGAAAGATCGGCGCCCCGACCATTTTTGCGACGTCCGACGGATAGGGCGAGGAACGCGCGAACTTCGGCGACGTCGTGAACCCGATCTGATTGTTGACGATGAAGTGGATCGTCCCGCCCGTGCGGTAGCCGCGCAGTTCCGACAGGCCGAGGCACTCGGCGACGACGCCCTGGCCGGCGAACGCCGCGTCGCCATGCAACAACAGCGGCAAAACGTGCGTGCGCGGCGTCTCCAGCGATTTCGGCGCAGGCAGACGGTCCTGCTTCGAGCGCGCCTTGCCGAGAACGACCGGGTCGACGGCTTCGAGATGAGACGGGTTCGCCGTCAACGACAGGTGAACCTTGTTGTCGTCGAACTCCCGGTCCGACGACGCGCCAAGGTGGTACTTCACGTCGACCGAGCCGCCAATGTCGTCGGGCGTCACCGAGCCGCCCTGAAATTCGTGGAAGATGTGGTGGTAGGGCTTGCCCATAACGGCGGCGAGCACGTTCAGGCGCCCGCGGTGGGGCATGCCGACGATGATGTGTTCGACGCCGAGAGCCCCGCCGCGCTTGATGATCTGTTCGAGCGCCGGCACCATCGTCTCGGCCCCGTCGAGGCCGAAGCGCTTCGTGCCCACATATTTCGTGTTGAGAAAGTTCTCGAAGCCCTCCGCCTCGATGAGCTTTTTCAGGATCGCGCGCTTTCCTTCGTCCGTAAAGGAAATATCCTTGTCCGGCCCTTCGATGCGCTGCTGGATCCAGGCTTTATGCTCCGGCTCGGAAATGTGCATGAACTCGACGGCGAACGTGCCGCAATAGGTGCGGCGCACGATCTCCAGAATCTCGCGCAGCGTCGCCGTCTCTAGGCCGAGCACCATATTGATGAAGATCGGCCGGTCGAAATCCTCGTCCGTGAAGCCGTAGGTCTTGGGATCAAGTTCGGCGTGCACCTCCGGTTCGTCGAGACGCAAAGGGTCGAGATCGGCGATGAGGTGGCCGCGGATCCGGTAGGCGCGGATCAACATCAGCGCGCGCAAGGAATCCTGGGTCGCCTGCTTGACGTCGTCGGCGCCGGCGCCCGGCGCGCGCGCGGCGATCTTGCGCCCGATCGACGCCGTCTTCTGCGCAACCGACGTTCCGTCGACCTCGCCCCAATCGCCGTCGAAGGCGGCGGTCAGTTCGCCGTTCGGAGCCGGCGGCCAATCGGATCGAGCCCAGCTCGGCCCGTCGGCGCCGCGGCGCACGGCTTCGGCGTCGTCGCCCATATCGGTGAAGAGCGACCGCAACGCCTGCGGCACCGAGGCGGGATCCTCTTTGAAGCGCGCATATTGGGCGTCGAGATATTTTGCGTTGGCGCCGGAGAGAAACGTCTCGTCGTCGCGTTCGCCAGCTCCGCTCGTGCCCGTCGGTCCGCCAGCGCGACCGTCGTCGTATTTCGCCATGCCTAAATTCGACCCGCCAATCGCGAACAACACCTACTTACGCCATTGGCCGCACCGTTCAATGGGACCCCGCGGCCGAACCGGCCGCCAGCGGAAGAAGACCCCAAGCGCGCTTTAGACTTCAACAATTCTAGCAGCGTCCGCCCCATGGAGGCCGGCGTGGGCGCGACCGCCACGCCTGCGCGCTTCATCGCCTCAATCTTCGCTTCGGCCGTGTCGTCGCCGCCGGACACGATGGCGCCGGCGTGGCCCATGCGCCGTCCCGGCGGCGCGGTGACGCCGGCGATGAAGCCCACCGTCGGCTTCTTCACACTCGCTTCGGCGAGGAACTGCGCCGCGTCCGCCTCCGCCGAGCCGCCGATCTCGCCGATCATGATGATCGAATGGGTGTCGTCGTCGGCCAGGAACAGCTCGAGCACGTCGATGAAATCCGTCCCCTTCACGGGATCGCCGCCGATGCCGACGCACGTCGACTGGCCGAGCCCCGCCGCGGTCGTCTGGTGCACGGCTTCGTAGGTGAGGGTTCCGGAGCGCGAGACGACGCCCACATGGCCGTCGCGGTGAATGTGGCCGGGCATGATGCCGATCTTGCATTCGTCAGGCGTGATGACGCCGGGGCAGTTGGGCCCGACGAGCCGCGAGGCCGAGCCGTCAAGGGCGCGGCGCACCTCCACCATATCGAGAACGGGGATCCCTTCGGTGATGCAAACGATCAGCGGCACCTCCGCGGCGATCGCCTCGAGGATCGAATCCGCCGCGTAGGCGGGCGGGACGTAAATCACCGAAGCGTCGACCCGCGTGTTTTTCTGCGCTTCCGCGACCGTATCGAAGACAGGCAGCTCGGCGCCGTTGGCGACCTCGCCGCCCGTCCAGGTCGAACCGCCATTGCCCGGCGTCACGCCGCCGACCATGCGCGTGCCGTAGGCGATCGCATGCTCCGTATGGAACGTGCCTTGACTGCCGGTGAGGCCCTGGCAGATGACGTGGGTGTCTTTGCCGACGAGAACGGACATGGGGCCTCCAGCGGGTCGCGCGCCCGCCGTATCGCGAGCCTCGCGCGGTCTTAGACGCGCGGTCGGGGCGCATCAAGCAGGGGCCGGCTCGCGCATCATCGTCCAGGTTTTCGGCGCCGTCGGCGCCAGGATCACTTCGCGTTCGATCGAAAATCCGAGGCGGGCGTAGAAACGCAGATTCTCCGGTCGGCTTGTCTCCAAGTAGGTCGGCCAGCCCCGCGCGTCGGCGACGGCGAGCCCGTCGCGCACGAGGCCGACCCCGAAGCCGCGCCCCCGCGCCGCGGAATCGACCCCGAGCGCGAAGAGATAAAGGTGCGGCGCCCGCGGTTTCGCGCGCGCAAACGTCGCTGACGCGCCGGCGACGCGGCGCAAGCGGTCGACGCCGACGCGGGGCAAGACGCTGAAGGCGAAGCGCAATAGGGCGTACGGGGAGGGATTGGCCGCGGCGCGAGGCGGCAGCCACATAGCCGCGCCTGCTCCGTCGCCGGCGAGCGCGATCCGACCGCGCGGCAGATAAACGTCCCGCGCGAGAATGCGTAAGGCAATTTCGAAAGTCGGCGGCGGACCGAAGATCCAGGTCGTGATGGGGTCGTCGGCGAAGGCGCGCGCGATCACCGGCGCGAGCCGATCGACGTCGTCGACGCGCGCTTCGCGAACGCCCGCCCTGCTCACAGGGGTCGCAGCGCGGCGTCCGGAAACAGCGCGCACGCGCCGAGCGCAGCGGCGATGAGGCCGAAGAACCCCGTCGACAACGGCCGGCGGCTGGCGACGCCGGTCGCCATCAGGACGATCGCGGCGCCGGCGTTGGAGACGAGGCCCATGGCGATGACGCCGTACGGCGTCGCCCCGCCCAGCGTTTCGACGAGCCCACCGGCATAGCCGACGAGAAGCGCGAGAACGGCGACGCCGTAAAGCCGATAGAGCGCCAGCGCGCCATCGAAGCCGGACAGGCGGTCGATCCTCCTTTTCGACAAAAAAAGGAAAGGCGCGGCGACGGCAACGAACGTCACGATGATCTTTATCGAGAAAACAAGCGCGAGCAGCGACACGGCGAACCAAACATGAGCTTTCCTCATATTTAATACGAGGAATGCTCATGTTACGTCAAGCCATGACGTCCGACGCCTTCCCGCCCGACGGCGAGCGAATTCCGACCTGGCGCGAGCCGGCCCAGGCGCGCGGCCGCGCCCGGGTGGCAGCGCTTCTCAACGCCGCGCGCGACCTCGCGGCGGAGACGGGAAGCCTCGATTTCAACATGTCGGAGGTCGCGGAACGCGCCGGCGCGCCGATCGGCTCGCTTTATCAGTTCTTCCCAAATCGGACGGCGCTGCTCGCGCGCCTCTTCGAGCGCGAAATGGCTCCGATAGACAACGCCCTGCGCGCGCGCCTCGCCGCCGCGGCGTCGACCCGCGACGTGGTCGAGGGCATCGGCGATCTGTTGCGAAAGAGCCTGGCGCTCGTGAAGGCGCGTCCGTTCCTCTTCGCCATCTGGTCGTCGCCTACGATGGATCCCGCCCTGCAGGCGGCGGACCTCAAGAACTCGATGGAGAACGCGGAACTGATCGCCGCGCGGGTCCGCGAGCTTTCCGACGGAGCGGCGAACCCGACCGACGCATGGGAGACGGCGCTCGTCGTTTGCCACCTTTGGGGGTCGGTCGTTCGGCTGAGCGCGCTGATGGCGGACGCGCAACCGGGAAGCGGCGTACTCGAACAATACGTCGCAATGGTGGAGGCGCGGTTCCGCGCTATTCTCGGCTGATCCGCCGCGAGCGCTCGGCCTGACGCTCGGCCGGCAGGACCCAAACCTGCAAAGACGCTATCCGTTATCTCGGCCGGCGGCTCGAACGCCGGAACCGCGGCGGCGCCCGTGCGGAGATCGCCTCGCCAAATCAGGAGCGCAGCGCGTTGTTGTCCGGGACGAGCGCATTCCGCCGCGCCATGGGCGTCGCCCTATGCGACAGTAAGGTCACGGCAACGCGGTCCGCCGCTCGTGGAAACCGGGTTGACGACGAGCCGAACTTTGGTCGCGACAGCTTAAGCGATGCTGTCGCGCTTGACGAAAGTGACGGCGAACAGAGGCTCGGCGTCGAAGAGATCCTTCGGCGGCTCGACGCCCTCGATCATTTTGAACGCGCGGGGCGTGATCGACCCCTCCATCCGATAGCCCTTCTCGGCCATCCGGCCGCGGTGGAACTCAAGCGCCGCAGCGGTGAACTCGCGGGCGAGGATGGTGATGCGTTCAGGGTCGGTGGCCATGGGGTCGCTCCGTTGGACGTTGACGCGGCGGCGATTTCTATTCGTTTAGTAGGCGCCGTCGGCGCGCCTGTCCATGAAGCGTCGCGCCGCGCAGAAGGATCGACGACCATGAGCCCCGTTCAGAAAACGCTGATCGTCGCCGGCCTCGCGCTCGTCGCGCTGGGGCTTGCCTGGCCGTTGGTCGCAAAGCTCGGCCTCGGCCGCCTGCCCGGCGATGTGCGGATCGAGCGCGAGGGCTTCTCGTTCTATTTTCCGTTGACGACGATGATCCTCGTCAGCGTCGTCGCGACGCTCATCGCGCGCTGGCTCGGCAAATGACGTCAGGCTAAAACCGTCTCCATACGATCGATCGTCCGCACGGCCGCGAGGCCGCGGAACGACGGCGGCGCCCCGGCGAGCGCGGCGTCGGGCGCGGCGGTCGCGATCGCCGCCAGCGTCTCCTCCAGTTCGATCCGCGCGAGCGCCTCCCCGAGGCAGCGATGGGCTCCAGCCCCGAAGATCGGATGCCAACGCGGATGGTCGTCGCGGCGCAGATCGAAGGCGTCCGGCGTTCGGTAGGCCTCCTCGTCGCGCATCGCGGACATCGTCGAGATGCTGACGAACGCGCCGGCGGGGATGGCGACCCCGTCGAGCTCGAAATCGACGAGGGCGATGCGCGGCACGCTCGCCACGGAGGGTTCGAACCGCAGGCCCTCGGAAGCGACGCTCGCCTTGAGGCCATGCGGATCGGCGCAGAACGCCCGCCACTGGTCGGGTCTCTGAAGAAGACAGGCGAGCGTTGCGCAAATCGCGAGGCGCGTCGTGTCCGAGCCCGCGACAATAAGCGAGAGAACCTGTGTGCGGACTTCCTCCTCGGTGAGATCGCCCGCCTCGTTCATCAGTCCGGTAACGAAGTCGCCGCGCGGGGCTGCGCGGCGCTCGGCGAGTACGCCGTCGACATAGGCCGTGAGCGACGCGAGGTCGCGCTCGATCTCGGGGCGCACCGCTGGGTCGTGGATAGCGACGCCGCGAACGCCGGAATAGACGAGCCGGCGAAAATTGTCGGCTTCGGTGTCCGGCAGGCCGATGACGCGCGCGATCACGCGCGCCGGCAACTCGCCCGCGATCATGTCGAGAAAATCGAACGGCCCGGCGTTAAGGCGCGCGGCGACCATCTGCTCGGCAAGCGCGGCGACCTCGCCGCGCATCGCCTCAATGAGCTTGAAGGCGAACGCGCGTTGCACCGGCGCGCGGCGGCGGCGGTGAACCTCGCCGTTCGCGAACAGCATCGTGTTTGAAAAAAGCTCGTAGATCGGACCGGACGCGACGCCCTGAATCGCCATCGGCTCCATCTCGACCTGGCGGGTTCGCGCGCCGTCCATCAGGGCGTCGATATGCCTGTACCGCAGCGCGACCGGTAGGCCGAGCGGGCTAATCGCCATGGGCCCCGCGTCGCGATAGCGCTTCAGAAGCGCATGGTCGTCCTCGCCCCGATCGGCCCGCTCAAGCTTCGGCAATTCGGATACGGAGACGGCCATCGGCCTGGCGGCTCCCGAATATCTATTCGGCGGGCGCGGCGGCCGGCGCCGCCGCGGCGGAAGTCGGCGCGACGCGGGGGCCGCGCTCCCGCCGCCGCTGAGCCTCGATCTTCTTGCGGTAGCGCGTTTGCACGATGTTGACGACCACCATCACGAAAATCACGAAGTAGAACGTCGTCTTCGACATCGGCGTCACTTCGTAGCCGAACAGGTGCATGTGCGCGAGATGGCCGCCCTCGGAGACGAGCAGGATGCCGACGATGAAGAGGATGAACAGTCCGATCACCTCATACATCCGGTTCTTCTCGATGAACGCCGCAACCTGATCGGCGAGGAGGATCATCATCGCGCCGCCGATGATGATGGCGAGCGCCATAACGGGCAGAACGTCGGTCAAGGCGATCGCCGACAGGAGCGAGTCGAACGAGAAGACGAGGTTCATCGTCACGATCCAGAAGAGCGCCGTCGGGACGCTGCGCTGGCTGGTGCCCTCCACTTGGTCCAGATGATCGATGGCGAGGAGATGCATGATCTCTTTCGTCGCGGTGTAGATGATGAAGGCGCCGCCGAAGAGCGAAACCACCGCGTGGATCGTGAACTCCGCGTCGACGAAGCCGAAGTCGAACGCCAGAAACGGTTCGGCGAACCGCTCCAGGACGCCGACGACCGCCAGCAGCAGGACAAGCCGCAGGCCGACGGCCAGCCCGATGCCCATGCGGCGAACGAACTGACGGCGCGCGGGTTCGACGCGCTGGGATTCAATCGAGATGTAGAGAAGGTTGTCGAAGCCCAACACCGCCTGCAGCAACACCAACATGGCGAGCGTGAACAGGTTCTCCAGAGACAACAGCGCGTCCATCGATCCCTCCCGCGTCAATCCGTCGGACGAGATCCTTGGGCGAAGCCGCGCCGTTCCGCAACCGGCGCAAGCGAGCGTCTAGCGGCGCCCGGCGGCGTAGTACGCGCCGGCGCGGCGCGACGCACGGATCTCGGCGATCCGTTCGAGGAGCAGTCCGACGAGAACGCCGCAGATCGCGCCAAGCGCGTTCGCAAGGCCGTCGGCGGGGTCGGCGTACCGCACGCCGCCGAGGAGCTGCGCGTATTCGAGACTCGCTCCGTAAGCGGCGAGAAGGACGGCGCCGAACAATCGCCCGCCGGGTGCGCGCCCCCTGAAGAAATCGCCGCGCGAAAGGGCGAGCGCGCCGCCAAGCGCGCCATAGGCGGCGAAATGGCCGATCTTGTCGTCCTCGTTGGGGTCGCCGAGAACGAGTTCGGCGATCCACCGCAACATCGAGAGTCCCCGCCCTACCGGATCGGCGTTCGGCGTTAAGGTCGCCCACGTGGCGGCAAGCGCGAGAAAGACGAAAGTCGCCCGCCAGATCGGCGCGCGCCTCGGCCCCAAAATCCAGTTGAGACGGCTCAAGCGCTGCGCTCCAGGAGGGCGGCGTTCATCTTCCGCTCCCAGTCGATCGCCGTACGGACGATAAAGTCGATCTCGTCATAGCGCGGGCGCCAGTCGATCTGCGTGCGTATCGCCGCCGTGTCGGCGATGAGCTGCGGGGGATCGCCCTCGCGCCGGGGGGCCGGCGCCGTCGGCAACGCTTCGCCAGAAACGCGCTCGACGGCGTCGATCACCTCAAGCACCGAGTAGCCGCGGCCATAGCCGCAGTTGAGCGTCGTCGACCGGCCGCCGGCGCGCAGGCGTTCCAGCGCGGCGAGGTGCGCGTCGGCGAGATCGCTGACGTGGACGTAGTCGCGGATCGCCGTGCCGTCGGGCGTGGAGTAGTCGCCGCCGTAAATCTGCAGGTTCTCCCGGCGGGCGCCGACGGCGATTTGCGCCGCGACGCGAACGAGGTGGGTCGGCTTGCCGATCTGGCCTGCCCGCAGGGCCGGATCCGCGCCGGCGACGTTGAAATAACGCAACGTCGCGTACGTCATGCCGGCCGCGCGGGCGACGTCGTCGAGCACGCGTTCGCTCATGGCCATAGACGCGCCGTAGGGCGAAATCGAGGCGACGGCGGCGCTTTCGCTAACGGGCGAGGACGCGGGCCGGCCATAAACGGCGGCCGTCGACGAAAAAATAAAGCGTTTGACGCCGCACGCCGCGCACGCCTTCAGGAGACGGATCGTATTCGCGGTGTTGTTTTCGTAATAGTCGAGCGGGCGTGAGATCGAATCCTGAATGAGCGTCGAGCCCGCGAAGTGGATCACCTCGTCGACGCCGCGGGCGCGCAGGACGCGTTCGACGAAATCGGCGTCGCCGACATCGCCAATGACAAGGTCCGCTGAACGGGGCGCGAGCCAGCGCGCGCCGTTGGAGAGGTCGTCGAGCGCGACGGCTTCCTCTCCCGCCTCCGCGAGGGCGAGCAGCATGTGCGCGCCGATGTATCCGGCGCCGCCGGTCACGAGGACGGTCATGGTCCGCCTTTCCGCCACGCGACGCTCTCGGACGAACGCCGCTCGCTTCGCTCCGTACGACGCCGCGCGCTCCAAGCAAACGGCGGGGATCGAAATTGACGCAACGTTTCTCGTATCGCGCCGGACGGACGACCGCCACGGCGCACTTGTTATGGAAAACGTTCGGTTTAAATTTTGTGATGTTTTGCGTCTTTTTCCGCGCGATCCGCGGCGCAAGCGATCACGATGGCGTTGACGCCGGCGCCGGGTCCGCGGAGAGATCGCGTTCATGAGAGCCGAACCGCACCGAGACAGCGACGACGGACGCACGGGCGGGGCGCCGCGCGCCCTCGTCGGCGCGTTCGCCGCCAACTATGTGTGGATCAACGCGTCGGAGGTCTGGCGTTACTTTGCGATCGTGCGGCCGATGCTGCGCGCCGCTTATCCGGACGACCCTGGCGTCGGCGCGATGAACCTGGCGATCTTCGCCGTTTGGGGCGTTTGGGCCACGATCCTGATCGCGGCGGCGACGGGCTTCTTCTGGCTCTATCTTCAAGCGCGCGGCGCGACGCTCGCCGAGGCGGCGTTCGGCGCGACGGGCTTCACGCTCGGGACGTTCGGCCTCCTCTGGCTCGGCGGCGGCAATATGGGCCTCGCGCCGGCGCCGATCATGTGGACCGCGCTGCCCCTCGCCTGGCTCGAGTTGTTCGTTGCGGCGCTGATCGTTCGGCGCTTCATGCGGCGGGCGCGATCGACGCCATGAAAAGGGCCGCGCCCGCGCCGGTTCACGGCTATTCCGGCAAGCCGCTGTTCCAGAAGATCGGCTTGAAGCCAGGGATGACTTGCCTCGCGCTCAACGCGCCCGCCAGTTACGACGCGCTGATGGCGGGCGCCGAAGACGTCGCGTTCCGCAAGCGGGCGGCGGGCGGCGACGTCGTCCATCTGTTTTGCGCCAACCGAGCGAAGCTCGCGGCGGCGATCCCCGGCGCGCTCGACAAGGTCGCGCCCGGCGGCGCCCTCTGGATCTCGTGGCCCAAGAAAAGCTCGCCTCTCCATGTCGACCTGACGGAGGACGATCTGCGCGCGACGCTCCTGCCGCTCGGCTGGGGCGACGTCAAAGTCTGCGCCGTCGACGCGGACTGGTCAGGGCTCAAATTCGTTCGCAGAAAAACTTGATGGCCGATCAGGCGCGCTTGCGCGCCCCGGCGTCGGCGACGACGCGCAGGCCGCCCGCGGCGCTCAAGATCGCGCGCAGGGTTTCGACGCCGCCCGCCCCATCGCCGTCGGCGAGGGACTTGCCGAGTTCGGCGGCGTAGTTGCCGGCGTCGACGATGTGGGGCGTCGGCGTCGGAAAGAGGAACGTCGCGCCGCGAAGGATCGGCTCGCGCCACCGCTCCAGCATTTCGCGCTTCAGCGCCGACGGCGCGATGAAGTAGTCCGGCTCCAACGCCCGCGATTCCGCCTCGCTGACGAGCGGCGGGCCGCCGGGGCAAAGACGCGCGCCGTCGGCGGCGTCGCCGGCGACGTCGTTCGGCGCGACCGCCGCTTCGATCGCCGAGACGCCGGGACCGGCCCAATGAAAGATTTCGCGAGCCGCCTCGCCGGCGCCGACGATGTGGGCGACCTCGCCGCGGCGGCGGGCCGCGACCATAAAGTCGGCGAAAGCGGCGCGGGCTTCTTCAGCGCGCCCCTGAAACGCCTGGTATGGCGCCGGCATGTGGAGCGCGAGGGCGTTCTCCTCGTCCCACAGCCGCGCGAGACGCTCGTACCACGGATCGAAATCGTAGGCGTCCACGTCGGCGTGGCAAGCGAAGAGCCTCACCGACCCGCCGTTCTTGTCCGTTACGGCGCCGCGGAAGATCTTCAGATCGCACTCGCGCAAAAGACGCTCCAGGGCGCCGAGCGAATAGAGCGCCGCCTTGCCGTCCATGACCGCCTCGACGCTCGTGCGGGTCAGGGTCATCGGCGCATAGAGCGTCTCAAGCGCGAGAACGCCGTCGGGGGCGAGCAGCGCCTTGATGCGGGCGAGAAACGCGCGCGGTTCGTCCACCTCTTCAAGAACCGAGATCGCCGTGACGATATCGAATTTGCGGTCGCCGAGGGCGCGGTCGATCTCGATCGACGGAAACGCCGCCCGGGCCCGCCACGCCCAGGCGCCGATCTGCTCGACAACGTCGGCGCGGTCGACGCCGTAGCGCTCGACCCAGCGAGGATAGAACGACAACAACGTGCCGTCGGAACAACCGATGTCGAGGGCGGCGCAATCGCGGCCGGACACGAGCTCCAACGCCTCCGTGGCGACGGCGCGCAAATGGCTGCGGTTGGAGCGGTAGAGCCCGGAGGGCGGCGGGGCCATCGGCGCGGCCCCAAGGCGTTCGTTCTGGACAAGGCCGCAAGCTTCAGCGTTCTGACCGCTGTCGCAACGCACATAGCGATAAGCGCTGGCGCCGGACGCCGCGAACCCCTCGCCGCCGAAAAGACCGCGCGCGAGGTTGGCCTCGCCGCGCCGCACGTCGCCGCCGGCCGACGCTGCGGCGCTCTCAATGACGAACGCCGGGCGCAGGCTCGTTGAACCGCACGCCCGACATTGACTGATCTTCTTCACAACGCGCCCTTACCCGCGCGGCCGTCGCCCGCCGACCACGGGCGGACCGTCGCAGCGCAGCGTAAACGCTGGGTAAAGCGGCGGGCTTAACGCCCGCCCGAACCGCGCCTAGGCGGCGAAGATCAGCATCATCACAATCGTGTAGAGCATGACCCCGCCGACCATGAAGGCGATCTGCACGTTCGGCGCTATCGTGGCTCGCGCCTGTTCGCCGACGCGTTGCAGGAGGTCGGGCCATGTATACGACACGAAGTCGCCCTGCGACATAATGGTCACGACCCTTCCGTCTTCATCGACGACGGGCAGGTGGCGAAACCGCTCGTTCGACATGATCCGCAGCCAGTCGATCAAGCTGTCCTCGGCGGTCGCCACCTTTACGCTGTCGGTCATCACGTCGCGCAACGGCGTCGTCGCCGGGTCGACGTCGTTGGCGACGACGCGGCGCATCAAGTCGCGCTCGGTGAAGATGCCGAGAAGCTTTTCGTTCTCGTCGATGACGAGGCTCGAGCCGTAATTCTTCGTCGACATCGCCTTGACCGCCTCGGCGACGGTCACGCCGGGCGAGAACCGGAGGATGTCGGTTTTTTGAGCGTATTCCGGACGATCTTTGATTTTCATGCGCATCGGCTCCGTTGAAGGCTTGAGAGCGAATACGTTGTAGGCGTCGACCGGCGATCAAGCCGCCAGACGGGCGATCAATCGGCGCATAAACGCCTTGCTCTGGGCCACCTGGTCGACGGAGACGTACTCGTTCGCCTGGTGAGCCTGATCGATCGACCCCGGCCCGCAAATGACGGTCGGCAGGCCGGCGGCCTGGAACTGGCCAGCCTCGGCGGCGTAGGAAACGACTTCCGTCGCGTTGTGACCCGTCAACGCCTTGGCGAGATCCGCAGCCGGATTGTCCGCCCGCGGTGCAAGGGACGGAGCGTTCGTCAGTTGCTCCGTGTCAACACGACAGTCGCCGGCGATCTCGCGCATCTCGGCTTGCACGCCGAGCGCAGCGTCGGCGAACTCGTCGAAAATGTCCGCCGCCGTCTCGCCCGGCACCACGCGGCAGTCCCACTCGAAGGCGCAGCTCGCCGCCATGATGTTGAGCTGCGTGCCGCCATCGACGACGTTCACGGTCATCGTCGAATGGGGCGGCGAAAACGGGCAGTCCGGATCGGCGTTGCGCGCCCGCGTCTCGCGCATGCCGGCGATCTTGGCGATCAGCTTCGCCGCGCCTTCGACCGCTGAGACGCCGCGGTCCGTTTGGCTCGAATGGGGCGTGAAGCCGGTGACGGTCGTGCGGAAGGACGCAATCCCTTTATGGCCGTCGACGACCTTCATCATCGTCGGCTCGCCGACGATGACCGCTTCAGGCCGCGGCAGGCGGGCGATGATTTCGTCGATCATCCGCGGCGCGCCGAGACAGCCGACCTCTTCGTCATAAGAAAGGGCGAATATGATCGGCCGCTTTAGCTCGGCGGCGCGCATTTCCTCGACAAGCGAGAGGGCGACGGCGGAGAAGGACTTCATGTCGCAGGCGCCGCGGCCGTAGAGCTTGTCGCCGCGCTCGGCGAGCGTGAACGGATCGCTCTCCCAGGACTGGCCGTCCACCGGCACGACGTCCGTGTGGCCGGAAAGGACGACCCCGCCCGGCGCCATAGGGCCGACGACGCCGTAGAGATTGGTCTTCGTTCCGTCGTCGTTCGGCACGCGGAACGTCGCCGCGCCCGATCGTCGGAGGAAATCCTCCACGTCGTCGATAAGCGCGAGGTTCGAATTGCGCGACGTCGTGTCGTAAGCGATCAAACGCGCGATCCACGCCTTCTGCGCGGCTATGTCCTCGATGGCCTCTGTCACTCTGTCGATTGCGTCCCTAGCGCGTCCGGCGCGTTTTGGCGCCGCATCCTAAATTTTGATCCGAAAAACGCGCCGCGCTCAACCTGCGAGCGAAAACGGCTCGAGGCCCGACAGGCGCAGGGCCGGTTCGACGTCGCCCGCGCATCGCGGCGCGACGCCCCGCACCGCCTCCGCGAAGGCGGCGATGTGGGCCGGCGTCGTGCCGCAGCACCCGCCGACGATGTTGAGGAGCCCGCTGCGGGCCCATTCACCGAGATGCTCGGTCATGCTTTCCGGCGTTTCGTCATAGCCGCCGAAGGCGTTCGGCAGGCCGGCGTTGGGGTAGGCCGAAACGTAGCAATCGGCGACGCGGGCGAGTTCGGCGACGTAGGGCCGCATGAGGTCGGGCCCAAGGGCGCAGTTGACGCCGACGCTCAACGGCCTGGCGTGGGCGACGGAGCGCCAGAACGCCTCCGCGGTCTGACCGGAGAGCGTGCGCCCAGACTGGTCGGTGATCGTCACCGACAGCATTAACGGGATCTCGAAGCCAAGCTCGTCGTACTGCTCCTGGACGGCGAAGATCGCGGCCTTGGCGTTCAAAGTGTCGAAAATCGTCTCGATGAGGATGGCGTCCGCCCCGCCCTCGATAAGCCCGCGCGCGGCTTGCCCATAGGCGACGCGCAGCGCGCCGAAATCGACGTTGCGCTTGCCCGGATCGTTGACGTCCGGCGAGATCGACGCCGTCCGGTTCGTCGGTCCGATGGCCCCGGCGACCCACCGCGGCGCGTCAGCGGTCGCCGCTGCGTCGGCGGCGCGCCGGGCGAGGCGCGCGCCCTCGACGTTCAGCTCGTAAGCAAGGTCCTCCATCGCGTAGTCGGCCTGGGCGATGGTCGTCGCCGAAAACGTGTTCGTTTCGATGAGCTCCGCGCCGGCCGCGAGATAGGCGGCGTGCATCCGCTCCACGATGTCGGGCCGCGACAGGATCAGAAGGTCGTTGTTGCCGCGGACGTCGCAAGGCCAGTCGGCGAAGCGCTCCGCCCGATAGCCGGCCTCGTCGAGCTCTTCGCCCTGGATGAAGGTGCCGGCCGCGCCGTCGAGCACGACGACGCGCTCGTCCAACGCGATGCGCAGTTTGGCGATGCGGTCCTGGCGGCCGGGATAGGGGTCTTTTGCCGGATCAGGCATAGCTTACGTCCTTTTGGCGTCGACGACGCGGACGGGGAACGCCGCCGCGTCGTCGAATGACATAAGCTTATCTTTATATCTTCAAACCGTCACCTCGGTGGGACGACTTAGACGTCAGACCTTCACCTCAAGGAGCTCGACCTCGAAAACGCGGGCCTCGTTCGGCCCGATGGAGCCGCCCGGCGCGCCGGTTTCGCCGTAGCCGAGCTCAGGCGGGATGTAGAAGCGGTACTTGTCGCCCTCGCTCATAAGCTGAAGGCCCTCCGTCCAGCCGGCGATCACGCGGTTCAGGGGAAACTCCGCCGGCGTTCCCCGCTGGAGCGAAGAATCGAACACCGTGCCGTCGATTAGCCGTCCCTCATAGTGAACGCGCACGACGTTGGTCGCCTCCGGCGCCACGCCGTCGGTCCCGCCCTCGGTCAGGACTTCATACTGCAGGCCCGACTCGGTCGTCTGGATTCCGTCCTTCGCCTTGTTCTCGGCGAGGAACTCCTTCGCCTTGGCGAGGTTGCGCTTGGGGCTCGCGACCTTGATCAGTTCGACGTCGAAGACGAGCGCCTCGTTTGGGCCGATGGGGCCGTTGGGCGTGCCCGTTTCGCCGTAGGCGAGTTCGGGCGGCAGGAAGATCTTGAAGCGGTCGCCCTCGCTCATGAGCTGCACGGCCTCGGTCCAGCCGGGGATGACGCGGTTCAGGGGGAAGCGCGCCGGCTGGCCGCGGGCGCGCGAGGAATCGAACTCTTCGCCGTTCGTCAGGGTACCGACATAGTGCACGTCAACGAGATCGCTCGCCTCCGGCGAGGCGCCGTCCTCCGGCCCTTTGCTGACGATTTCGTATTGCAGGCCGGATTCGGTCGTCACGACCCCGTCGCGTTTCGCGTTCTCCGCAAGGAACGCCTTCGCGCTTTCGAGGTTCGCCGCTTTTTGCGCCTCGTTCGCTTCGGCGTCCGCCGTTTCGTCTTTGTCGACCGCGTCGCCCTGCTCGCCCGTATCGTCGCCCTCGGCGTCGCCGGCGCTTTCTTCTTCGGAGGGGGCGGCGTCGGGCGTCTCGCCGCCGCAAGCGCCGAGCGCCAGCGCCGCAGCGCCCATGAGCGCGACGGCGCGGAAGCGCCCTAAACGAACGTTCATAATTGTTCTCCGGTTGGCGCGGGCTCGCGCGCGTCGATTCCGACGGGACCGTAGTCGAAACCGCCCGCGAGGCAACCCGACCTGAAACGCCTCAGCCAGACGCCGTCGGCGGTCCGAGCACGACGATTTTATTGTCCGCATCGTGACCGATATCCGCTCGGCCGAGATACGCGGTCCCGACACGCGCGCACCAATACTGCGCGATTTCCTCGCTCGTGCGGCCAAAGGCGACGTCGTTTTCCGGCGTGTCGCTGACGCGGCCAAGCGCGAACCCGGCGAGCGAGCGTCCGACGCGGGTCATGATCGCGTGCATCGTCCGATCGAAACGGTAGTCGTGCTCGGCGATCTCCTCGATCATCAATACGCAGCCGGAAAGATCCGGCGCGCGATCGGCCGCCAGGGCGTGGGCGTGCACCGGCGCGTTGAACGCGGCGAGCGGCGCCTCGGCGGCCGCGGCGCGCGCCTCGGCCTCAAGCGACGCGTCGTCGCCGCGAACGAGCCATCGCAGCGCCCGCGCGACGGCTTCCTCGCCGCGCTCGCGCGCAATGTCCGCCGGCATGGGTCCGTGGACGACGCGGCCGACGCCGGCCGCCGCGAGGCGAGCGAGAAGGTATCCGCAGTCTGAATATCCGAGATAGGTCTTCGCGCACGCCGCGTCGCCGAGCCGCGCCTCGAGACCGTCGTCAAGGCGACAAGCGCCGTAGCCGCCGCGCGCGAACCAAACGGCGTCGAACGACGGGTCGTTCGCCACCTCCACGAACGCTTCGGTTCTGGCGTGGTCGTCGCCTGCGAAATGGCCGTCCGCCAGAAAACACTGGGGATGAAAGAAAAGTCGCGGAGCCCCGTCGCCAAGCCCCGCCGCGACCGCCGAAGCCGCCTCAGCAGCCGCCGGATCGAGCCGGCGCGACGGCGCGACGACGGCGATCGCCTTCGCGTATGCTTTGTCGGCCATCGCGATTCGCCCTCTTCATCGCCTTATGCGCGCCCGCAAACGTCCATAAACGAGCCCGCAACTCGCATCCGTTAGTAGGCCGGAACTATGACCGACAAACCTTCCTATTTCTTCTGCGGGGTCGGCGGCAGCGGGATGCTGCCCCTGGCGCTCATCCTGACGGCGCGGGGTTTTGAAGTCGCGGGCTCGGACCGCGCGCTCGACCAGGGCCGGTCGCCGGAGAAGTTCGAGTACCTGCGCGGACGGGGGATCCGGCTCTTTCCGCAAGACGGATCGGGCGTCGTCGACGCCGGCGTGCTCGTCGCGTCCGCGGCGATCGAAGACGCCGTCCCAGACGTCGCCGCGGCGAAGGCCCGCGGCCTCCGGCGGGCGACGCGCGCGGAGATCCTCGCCGAGCTTTTCAACGCCGCGGCGATGCGCGTCGGGATCGCCGGCACGTCGGGCAAGTCGACGACGACGGCGATGGCGGCCTGGCTCCTGGAAGCCTGCGGGCGGGCGCCGACGGCGATGAACGGCGCAGAGATGAAGAATTTTCCCGATACGGAGGGCCGGTTCCTGAGCGCCCTCAACGGCGCGGGCGAGGCGTTCGTCAGCGAGATCGACGAAAGCGACGGTTCGATCGCGCTCTTCTCTCCGACGATCGCGGTCCTGAACAACATCGCCGAGGACCATAAGCCCTTGCCGGAACTGCGGACGCTCTTCGGCGACTTCGTCGACAAAGCCGACCTCGCCGTCCTCAATCTCGACAACGCGGAACCGGCGGCCGTCGCGCGCCGACGCGCGCGCGAGAAGCTCACCTACTCGCAAGCGGACGACACGGCGGACTTTCTCGGCGGCTCCTACGCGCCCGCGCCCGACGGCGCCGCGTTCGAACTGCGGGCCGACGGCGCGCCGGCGCGCACGCTGCGCCTGTCGATGCCCGGTCGGCACAATGTCTCGAACGCCCTCGCGGCCCTCGCCGCCGCCCGCGCGGCCGGCGTTCCGTTGGCCGAAGCTTGCGATGCGCTTGAGGGGTGCGCGGGCGTGCGGCGCCGGTTCGAAGTCGTCGGCGGCGCGCACGGCGTTTTCGTGATCGACGATTTCGCTCACAATCCCGACAAGATCGCCGCGACCTTCCGCACCTTGCGCGAAGCGCGCGGCCGCATCCTCGCGATGTTCCAACCACACGGGTATGGACCGTTGCGCCAGCTGCGCGACCAGTTCGTCGGCGCCTTCGTCGACGGGCTTCGCGATGGCGACGCGCTCGTGATGCCAGAGCCTGTCTATTTCGGCGGCACCGTCGACCGGAGCGTGTCGAGCGCGGACGTCGCCGAGGCCGTGCGCGCGGCCGGCCGCGACGCCGAGGCGCTTGCGACCCGGGACGCCTGCGGCGACGCCCTCGTCGCACGCGCCGCGCCGGGGGACCGCATCGTCGTCATGGGCGCGCGCGACGACACCTTGAGCGACTTCGCCGCCGACCTGCTGCGGCGCGTTGCAGCGCGGACGGACTTAATGGACGGCGAAAAGCGCGCCTGAGCGGATCTCCGCCGCGCTGACGACCCGCGTCTGCCCGATGCTGACCGAATGGAGCGCTCCGTCGAGTTCAGACCGCCAGAAGTCGAGGAATTTCGTCAGCACGGGATACTTCGGCGCGATGTCGTAGTCCTGCCACAGATAGCTTTGCAGGAGCGCCGGATGATCCGGCATCCGATAAAGAATTTCCGCCGTCGCCAGCCTGTAGCCGTCGAGCTGCTTCCGAAAAGCTTCTTCCGCCATTGACGCGCCTCCTAACGCTACGCAGACGCGAAAGCGTGTCGACGATTGGCATGAAGATCAAGTTGAAAATCGCGCGAGATCACGATTCTGCGCGATTTAGCAGCGCAACTGGACTGCTGCTAAGCATTTCCCTCGAAAGGCGTCGGTCGTTTCCTAGGCTCCCGGTCGCCAGGGACGCTACCAGACCCGGCGCTCCACCGACGAGCGATAAGATAAAGCGCCGCGCCGCTGACGTGGACCGGAGACGGCTCCAACAGCCGATTGACGAGCAATGCGGCCCAGAATCAAGGGCGCGCAAGAAAGACGCCTAATGCGAGACTGTAAACGCAGGTGACAACGTTTAATTTAGCACAATAATACCAGAAACCCAACGTCTGAGATATTACAATAAAAACCGAAAAAACTACGCTAATATTTGCCAAAAGCGCATAATGCAAAGGGCGGCCGAACTCCGCCCCAAATTAAAATTCGCGGCCCAGCTAATCGCGAGCGCCATCGCAGCTTTTCGGATCCGTTCGGACTGGTTTGCGAACGCCAGAAGAAGCGTGGCGCCAAGAAGCGCTACGTAACGGAATAACGTCGTGTCGCCCCAAGCAGAGACTTCGCCGCCTTCACGAGAGGTTCTTCTTTCGGCAGGCCGCCGCTGAAATCGAACGCCTTCGCGCCCATGGTTGCCGCGCTTTTTTCGAGGGCTGCGCGCCCGTCCGACGGAACGGCGGCGAGCTTGACGGCCAACGCCGCGACCTTTCGCTCGAATTCCAAGAGTTCGACTTGTTCTTTCCAGAGGTCGTTAGAAATTTTTTGATCCCGCGTCCGTCAAACTGCAAGTTGAGGATCGCTACGCGCCTTGCGCGTATTCACAATGCGGATGCACGACAAACGAGAAATGTGCCGCAAAACGATTATTTCTTTTCAACAGCCGAGAATGATTTTGTCCGCTGACGACGAAAAACAAAACAATCTTACGCTGCATTCAACCGAGGGTTGCGAAACGTCGCGCGACGAGCTTTTCGCAGCCCGGTTCGCACGCAACGTCTGGCGTATGGCGCAACGTCGCGCCCGCCACGCCGCGCACCTCACGTCCGTCGCGCCGTCGTCTCGTAGCGATCGATCGCCGCGGCCGCGAGCGCTTCCAGCCGACGACGACCCAGCTCCATTGTCAGAGCTTCTGAAAGGATTGTCGGAAGAACTCGCTGAAGACGCGCCGCCGCGCCGTCGGGACTGAGCGGACACAGCGCCTCGGCCGCAGCGCCCGCGGCCCCGGCGATCCGATCGACGACGTCCGACGGAACGGGCCGGCCGCCGTCGGCGCCAAAGGCGCCTTCCAGAGCGAGCGCAAGAAGGGCGACGTCGATGGTGACCGACGGACGAGACCGCGCGCTGAAATCGGCGACCCGCCCATCGCCGTCCAAGACGACGAGGCAGTCGAAATCGACGGCGCCGTCGGTCATGGCGACGATCCGGCGCGCCGCGTCCAGAGCGAGCGGCGCGCGGCCTCCAAAGAGCGCATCGAGCGCGTCAGGAGGCAAGCCGGCGCTCGCAGCGAACGCCGCGAAATCGGCGTTCGTCTCGCGCAGATAAGCCGCAAGGGGATGAACCGCGTCGCTCGCCGTCGCCTTCTTCATGGCGCTAAACGTCGCGCGTAAAGCCTGACCGGCGCTTAACGGGACGACCGCCTGTCGCCCGCCGGCGCCGAATGCTACCCCCCCGGCGATGGCCGCCCTTCTCACCCTCAGCGACGTCGCGCTCACCTTCGGCGGCGACCCCGTTCTGAACGGCGCCGCGCTCAGCCTGCGGCCGCGCGCGAGGCTCGCCGTGGTGGGACGCAACGGCTCCGGCAAGTCGACGCTCCTCAAGATCGCCGCCGGGCTCGTCGAACCGGACGCGGGCGTGCGCTACCTCGACCCCAGCGCCCGCGTCGCCTACCTGCCGCAGGAGCCTGATCTCTCCGCCTACGCGACGGCCCTCGACGTCGCGCGCGAGGGGGCGGGCGGCGAGGAGCACCGCGCCGAACGGCTGCTCGGCGAGCTTGATCTCGACCCCGGCGTCGAGGTCGCGTCCATGTCCGGCGGCGAGCGCCGACGCGCGGCCATCGCCCGGGCGCTCGCATCGGACCCGGACGTTCTCCTGCTCGACGAGCCGACGAACCATCTCGACCTCGACGCCATAGAAGCGCTGGAGGCGCGCCTCAACGCCTCGCGCGCGGCGATCGCGCTCATCAGCCACGACCGCCGCCTGCTTGAGGCGCTCACGGACGAAACGCTTTGGGTCGATCGCGGACGAACCCGCGCCCTCGATCGCGGCTTCGCCGATTTCGAGGCGTGGCGCGACAAGCTGCTCGACGAGGAGGCGGCCGACGCTCACAAGCTCGACCGCAAGATCGCAGCGGAAGAGGACTGGGTGCGCTACGGCGTCACCGCGCGGCGCAAACGCAACGTCCGCCGCATGGCCGAGCTTGAAGACCTACGTCGCGCCAAGCGCGAGGCAAGGGGCGCGCCCGGGCGAGTCGCCTTCGCCGCCCATGTCGCCGATCCGTCCGCGAAACGCGCGATCGTCGCCGAGAACGTCTCGAAAGCGTTCGGCGACCGGACGATCGTCTCGGACTTCTCCACCGTGATCGCCCGCGGCGACCGGGTCGGCGTCGTCGGCGCCAATGGCGCGGGCAATTCGACGCTCGTCAAGCTCCTGATCGGCGAGCTCGCGCCCGACGCCGGAACCGTCGAGCACGGACCGAACCTCAAAATCGCGAGCCTCGACCAGCGCCGCGCGGCGCTCGCGCCGACGATGCGGGTCGCGGACGCCATCACCGACGGGCGCGGCGACTGGGTCGACCTCGGCGAGGGCAGGAAGCACGTGGCGTCGTATCTCAGGGACTTTTTGTTCGCCCCCGAACAATGGCGCTCGCCCGTCTCGGTTCTCTCCGGCGGCGAGCGCGGTCGCCTCGCCCTCGCCGCGATCCTCGCGAGGCCTTCGAATCTCTTGGTGCTCGACGAACCGACCAACGATCTCGACCTGGAGACCCTCGACCTCCTGCAGGATCTCGTGGCCGACTATCCGGGCGCGCTCCTCGTCGTCAGCCACGACCGCAGCTTTGTCGACCGCATCGCAACCTCCGTGATCGCGCCGGCGCTCGACGACTGGACGCGCGATCCGGGTAGGCGCTCCGGCCGGTGGATCGAGCGCGTCGGCGGCTATGGGGCGATCGAGGCGGAACGTTCGGCGCGAACCAGCGCCGCGGCGCCCGGCCCGGCGCCGAAAAAAACGACCCCGCCGCCGCCGAAACCCGGCCGCGGCAAGCTCACCTACAACGACCAACGGGCTTTGGAGCGCCTGCCCGCCGAGATCGACCGCCTGACGCAAGAGGCCGCCGCCCTGGCTGCGGCGCTCGAAGATCCCGCGCTCTTCTCCCGCGACCCGGCGGCGTTTCAAAAGAAGGCCGACGCCCTCGCCGACGCCCGCTCGGCCTTGGCGGCGGCGGAAGAAACGTGGCTTGAGCTGGAAATGAAACGCGAGGCGCTGGAGAGCTGAACGCCCGCGATCGGCGCCGAAACAAGGCGCGTTCGTCGGTCGAAAACGCCTTTGGCGGCCGCTCTTCGTTAACGCCTAAGGCGCACTGAGCGCGCGCGATTAACGCTCCGTCAACCAAAAAGTCGATCCATCGTGACAACTTCATGTTGACGGTCTGGGGCGGTTCTATCACTATATGTTGTGTCGACGGCGGCCTAACCAGTATCGCGTCCGCGCCGTCGACGCCGCCGCCGACCGCGCCGATCGAATCGGCCCAAGGTGCGCGGGCTCCAAGGAAAATTGAACGCGGCGGCGACGCGAAAACGCCGACGCCGAGAGCTCCCCCGTGCGGCGGCCGCCGTCGCGCGACACCCCTTTGCGCGCCGCGCGCCGACATTCGGCGGCGACGCCGCGAGACAGGAAAGGCCGGTTCATGTCCGTTACGACGCCCCTCGAGAAGTCCGTCGAAGCCCCGCGCGCGGAGGACGCGCCGGCCCAGGCGTGCGCGCCGAAAAAACCGGCGCTCAAGGTCGTCAAGGACATCGAGATCGATCGCTCGCGCGACGCGCTGCTGACCGCTTTCGGCAAGACGACGATGGAGGACCGCTATCTCCTCCCCGGAGAGAGCTACCAGGACATGTTCGCCCGGGTCGCGCGCACCTATGGCGACGACGCCGACCACGCCCAGCGCATCTACGACTATGTCTCCAAGCTCTGGTTCATGCCGGCGACGCCCGTCCTCTCCAATGGCGGGGCGAGTCGCGGCCTGCCGATCTCCTGCTTTCTGAACGCCGTCGGCGATTCCCTCGACGGCATCGTCGGCGTCTGGAACGAAAACGTCTCCCTCGCCTCGAACGGCGGCGGCATCGGCACCTATTGGGGCGGCGTGCGCTCCATCGGCGAAAAAGTGAAGGGCGCGGGCCAGACGTCCGGCATCATTCCGTTCGTGCGCGTCATGGACTCGCTCACCCTTGCGATCAGCCAGGGCTCGCTGCGCCGGGGCTCGGCCGCCGTTTACCTCGATGTGCACCACCCGGAGATCGAAGAGTTCCTTGAGATCCGCAAACCTTCCGGCGACTTCAACCGCAAGTCCTTGAACCTCCACCACGGGGTCAACGTCACCGACGAGTTCATGGAGTGCGTCGCCGACGACAGGGACTTCACCCTGCGCTCGCCGAAGACGGGCGAACCGCTTCGCGCGGTGAACGCCCGCAAGCTGTGGCAAAAGATCCTCGAGGTGCGTCTCGCCACGGGCGAGCCCTATCTTATCTTCTCCGACACGGTGAACCGCCAGATGGCGAAGCACCAGCGCGACCTCGGCCTCAAAGTCTCGACGTCCAATCTGTGCGCGGAGATCATGCTGCACACGGGGCCGGACCATCTGGGCGAAGACCGCACGGCGGTCTGCTGCCTCTCGTCCGTGAACGCTGAAAAATACTTCGAGTGGAAGGACGAGCCGCAATTCATCGAGGACGTGATGCGGTTCCTCGACAACGTCTTGCAGGACTTCATCGTCCGCGCGCCGGCCTCGATGTCGAAGGCGAAGTATTCGGCGATGCGCGAACGCTCCGTCGGGCTCGGCCTCATGGGCTTCCACTCGCTGCTGCAGAACCTCGGCGTGCCGTTCGAAAGCGCCGGGGCGAAGGCCTGGAACAAAAAACTCTTCAAAACCCTGCGCATGGGCGCGGACGCCGCTTCAGTGCGCCTCGCCGAAGAGCGCGGCGCCTGTCCGGATGCGGAGGAGCGCGGCATCAAGCAGCGCTTCTCCCACAAGCTCGCGATCGCGCCGACGGCCTCGATCTCGATTATCTGCGGCGGGACGAGCCCATGCATCGAACCGATCCCCGCGAACGTCTACACCCACAAGACGCTCTCCGGCTCGTTTACGGTGAAGAACCAAGCGCTTGAAAAACTCCTCGCCGAAAAAGGCGCCGACACGGACGAGATCTGGGCTTCCATTCTCGAGAACGAGGGCTCGGTGCGGCATCTTGATTGCCTCACGGACGACGAAAAAGCGGTCTTCAAAACGGCTTTCGAGATCGACCAGCGCTGGATCGTCGACCTCGCCGCCGACCGCAGCCCTTACGTCTGCCAGAGCCAATCCGTGAACGTCTTTCTCCCGGGAGACGTCGATAAGTGGGACCTGCACATGCTGCACTGGACCGCCTGGGAGAAGGGCGTCAAAAGCCTCTATTACTGCCGCTCGAAATCCGTTCAGCGCGCGAGCTACGCCGGCGGCGAAAAGGCTGGCCTCGACGCCGCGATCCAGGCGAACCTGCGCGAGGCGGCCGCGAAGACGGATTACGAGGAGTGCCTGGCTTGTCAGTGAGCTGACCGCCTGACGCCCTGCGCCAAATCTACGGCGCGAGACGCGAAAAGAAGCGTCCGCCTCTCCTCAGTCCCCAGTTACCGGCGTCCACTCGCGGTCGTCCGTAAACGCCTCGGGCGCAGACGTCTCAGGCGCTGGCGTCTCGGGAGCCGGCGCCTTGGCCTCGGGCGGCCCGGGTTCGGGCGCTGCGGGCGGAGCCGCCGCTTCAGGCTCGTCGCCCGTCACCGGCGACCAGGGTTCCGGCGTCGCTGGCGCCGTATCGGGTTCATCGCTCGTCACCGGCGCCCAAGGGCCCGTCGGCGGCTCGACGGGATCGGCGGTGGCGCAAGCGGACGCGCAGAACATAAACGCCGCTACGCCCAGGATTGACGTCTTTATGGGTACTCGCCCCCTCGTTTTTTGAAAGTCTCGCCGATGGCGGCGGCCCGCGCAACATGAGAGCGGCGCGCAAGGCTCCGTTCACCGTTGACGGTTAGCGTCCCGTCTCGGGAGGAAGACGTCATGGGTCAGATCGTCGGCGGCGTGTTCTTAGCGCTTTTCGTCGCCGTTGGGCTCGGCCTTCTCGGCTACGGCGCCCACGCCTGGCGTCTCGCAAGCGTCGCGGCGCATTGGCCGACGGCGACCGGCCGCATCGTCTCGCGCGATTTCGACATCGACCGCGACAGCGAGTCGACCACGTACCGTACGAAAGTCCGTTACGTTTACGAGGTGAACGGACGGGAACTGACGGGCGAGACGATCGCCTTCGGCTACGCCGGCAGTTCGTCGGAGCGGTTTCACCGCGAGGTCTACGCCGCCCTCAGCGTCGGACGCGACGTCGCCGTGCGCTACGACCCGAACGACCCCTCGCGCGCGGCGCTCTCGCACGGCGTCAACCAGTCGATCTTATTTATCGTGATCTTCGGCGCGACCTGGACGCTGTTCACGCTCGGAATGGCGACGATGGTTTTCGTCGGCGATAAGGGGGCGGCCCGCCTTCTCGGCAACATCCAGTTCTATTGAACCGCGCGCCGATCAGTCGTCGGCGCCGCGACCGCGATTGATCAGAAGAATGATCAACGCCCCGACAGCGCCCGCGGCGAGATAGACATAGTGCAGAACGTCGACGACCCACACGTCGGCGTCGGCGATCAGTTCGCGCACGTCGACGAGCTCGGGCCCCGGCGCCGGCAGGGCGCGGATCGCGTCCGTCAGACGCTGGTAGTTTTCGTAATTGTCGACCTGCGCGCCGTAATTCATGAACATGAAGCCGAAATAGGCGAAGACGAGCAGAATCCGCTCGCCGACGCCGATCCGCCCGCTGGCGATATAGACGATGCCGAAGATCGCCAGATGCACCGTCAGGAAATAATGCCACGTGTCGGAGATCAGCTCGCGGTTCGCCGCGAGAATGTCGAAAAGTTCGTAGCCGCCCATGCGTCGTCCCCACGCGCGGAAACGATTTCACCCCTTCGGATCCCGCGCCTTCTTTGAATGTTAACAGCGCCTTAACGCCGCTTCAATCGGGGGCCGCGCTTGCTCCGACAGAGCAGGCTCGCCATGGTCTGGGGCATGGATAGACTGGCTTTCGCCGCCGGCCTCGCCGGCTTTTTGAGCGTGGCGCTCGGCGCGTTCGGCGCGCATGGGCTGGAGGATCGGCTGACCCCGCGCGGGGCCGAGCTTTGGGACACCGCGACGACTTACGCCCTCGCCCACGCCGTCGCGGCGCTTGCCGCATCCCGGGCGGGCTGGCGCGCGGCCGGCGGGGCGTTTCTCGCGGGGGCGGTTCTTTTCGCCGGATCGCTTTACGCGCTCGCGCTCGGCGCGCCGTCGACGCTTGGGGCGGTAACCCCGCTTGGCGGCCTAGCTTTCCTCGCCGGCTGGCTCCTCGTGATGCGAGAAGCCCTCAGCCGAGATCAGCGCCGCGATAAGGCGTAAGCGCGAGCGCGCGGCAAAACGACGTCCTGGCGCTGGCGCTTCATGGCGAGGCCGACGGCGAAGAAACCGCACACGAAGAGGCTCCATGTCCCCGGCTCCGGCGCCGAGGAGACGGCGATCGACTGGCCGGCGGCCGGCGCGACGCCGAGCGAGTTGAAGCCCGTCGGATCGATCAGGACGACGTCGTTTATCGCCGAGACGTTCGTTAGGCTGATCGACAAGGCGAGATTGTTCGGATCGAGGCCGCTGATGACGGCCCCGTCGACGCAGCAGCTCAGGAAGCGAAAATCGAACACAGCCGTCGTCGCGTCGGCGAGCGAGAATTCGCTGGCGTTGTCGTCGGCGAGAGCGACGAAAGCGCCCGGCGTCAGGCCCGAGATCGAACCGGCGAACCGGCCGCCGGAGCCGTCATTGACGCCATCGACGATGATCCCGAACGAAAATACGTCGCTGCGCGTATCGCGGTGGAGGAAGAAGTTCGCGCCGTTCGACCCCACGTCGAAATTCGTCGTGTTGCGCGGGCCATAGAACTCCGCGGCGGTTTGCGCCGTTTCGAAGACCTGCACGCTCGTTTCGCCCGCGAAGTCGAACGTTACGGTCGAGGCGGCCGCCGGCGACAGGGCGGCGGCGGCGGCGAAGGCGGCGGCGATGAGGCGCGTCGAGGTCATTTAACGAACTCCTACCAATGACGCGGGTTTTCGAACGAGCCTCCTTTCCAGCCGGCTAAAGAGAACGGTTACGGGCGCGTTAACCGAAAATTTTTCCGCGTTTTGCGGTTGGTTGGCGGGTTCGTGATCGCGCCGTCACGAATCTGTCGCGCAACGGCGCTGAATAGAGTTGGGGTTCCACGGAGTTTCGATGCCTATCCGCGCCGTTCTCGTCCGCGCCGTCCTCGCTTTCGGCTTTCTCGCGGTTGCGACGGCCAGCCCCGCCGCCGCATTTGGACGCGACGGCCACCGCATCGTCTGCGACATCGCCTACGACCATCTGACGACGATCGCTCGGGCGGAGGTGGACCGGCTGATGGCGCTCGACGAGGTCTACGCCAAATTCCGCGACGCTTGCTCGTGGGCCGACAAGGTGCGTGGCGAGAATCGGCCGGAGACGGCGCCTCTTCACTATGTGGGTCTCGCCCGCGAAGACCCGGTCGTTGACCTCGACGATTGCCCGGCCGAGGGCTGCGTCCTTAGCGCCGTCATCGACGACGGAACGCGGCGCGCGGACCACGGGCTCGACGACCGCGCGCGCTTGGAGGCGCTGAAATTCCTTGGCCACTGGGTTGGCGACGTCCACCAGCCGCTGCACGTCTCGATCGACGGCGACCGAGGCGGCAACGACCTAAACGCGCTGTGGCGCGGCGAGCGGCGCTCCAACTTCCATCGGATGTGGGACACTGAGATCATCCTCGATTATCTCGGCGCGCGCTGGGCCTATCTGCCGCCAGCGGCGCGCGTCGACCAGTTCGCCCTCGAACTTAAGTCCGAACTCGCCGTGGCCGGCGTCGAGGTGCGCGCGCCCCTCGATCCCGTCCCCTGGGCGCAAGAGAGCCACGACTACGCTCGCTCACGCGACATCGCTTACCAGTACGCTGACGCAGACGCCGCCTACGCGCCGGGCGCGCACTACTACGAGCGCCATCTGCCGGACATGAAGAAACGCCTGAAACAGGCCGGCGTGCGCCTCGCCGCGGTGTTGAACACGCTGCTGGATCCGGTGGAGTGACTGGAAGCGCCCTTGCCCTTTCGCTTTCCTCGTCGCAACTTTGCGGATGCGGCGGCCCTTCAACGAGTTTCAGGACGGCGACCGGGGCACGGGGTACTTTACTTTCTAAAACGACAAATCAAGGCGAGCCCTCGCTTCAACTGAAAAACCGCAACCACGTATTGAAATACAGCTAAAATAGATATAATTATTATTTCACCAACCCGTCGGTGTCCGGTGTCGAAACGAACCATCGCCGCAACTCATCCACGAATGCGGCGAAGCTGCGAAATCGGAAACGGAGAAAAAATGAGAGTTATCGCTTCGACAATGGCGCTGCTGGGCCTCACAGCCTGCGTCACCGAAACAAGTCAGGTTTCGGCGCAGAGCAAGCCGCAAAGATTCGTTCAGTACAGCGATCAGTGCATCACTGAGCAAGAGGTCGTCGCCGCGCAAGTCGCATGGGGCGACGGCATTGTTGAAATCGGCAGGGAGTATACGAGAGGCGGAGATTATGTCGCCGCTGCTTCCGAACACATCAATAAGTTCTACGCTTACGACCTTAGCCTCGTGCTGTTCAAACCGACGCTCGCCGCCGTCGAACAGTTCCGCGCCTCTTTCGACGGAGCGCTTTCATACTTCGTCGGCGGCAACCCATCGTATCCTGAAGATAAAGGCTTCGCGTTGCAGCCGTGGACCCAGGTCCGTTGGGAGAATGCGGGAATCACCAACAATAGCTGCACAATGGCCATCGCCATGGGCAACTACTACTTCAAGCCGGTGACAGGCGACGAGACGAAGGTCGAATACACCATCGGCTATATTAAAGACGTAGATCAGAGCCTACGCATGGTCGTCCACAAGTCCTCCCTTCCCTACGAAGGTTCGTAAGCTTTCTTTCGAGGCAAGAATGGCGGGCGAACCATTTCAATATGGTCGTCCGCCAAGACATAAATTGCTATTTTCTTTTTGTGAACTCAAGAACTGTTTTTGATAGAAGAGATCAATATTAAACCAGCTCGGCGCACAGGTTGCTTATCGCCGGATCGGAGGCGGCTCTTCGCACAAGCCCCAGGGGGTCGCTCGAAACTTTTCGAGGATCACCAAACCGTTAGCCCGCGTTAGCGAACGTGCTTTGCGCGGGGGCTCTCTCTTGAACACGGTAGCGCGGCGTTAACCCTTCGCGCCGCCGGGAGAGAGAGATGAACCGCACCGCACTCGCCGCAATCGCCCTCAGCGCCGTCGCCGCCGGCTCGGCCCACGCGGGCGCCGTCGCCGTCGGCGCGATCACGCTTTCGCCGCCGCCGACGGAAGACCTCGTGTTTCCCGCAGGCGACGGCGACATTCCGGCGTCCGCGAATTCCGGCGTCGACGCCGATCCCGACGTCACCGGTCCCGCCGACATCGCCTCGATCACGCTAGAGACGGGCGAGACGATCACGAGCCTTGTCGGCCCGGCGTCCGTCGGCGCGCTTGCGACGGATCCCGGCGGCGAAGGCCCGGGCGACACGATCCGTAATTTCTTCGCGATCGACCGGCCGGAAGTCGAAGGCGGCGACAGCCTTCTAGGCCTCGACGTCTCCGCGGGCGTCGACAATGCGACGACCATCGAGCTCTTCTTCGGCGGCGGCCTCGCCGGCGCCGAGGGGGAAGGCAACGACGTCTTTTTGTTCGACCTCTTCGGCGACGATTCCATTCTCATCGAGGCGCTCGACGCCAACGGCGACGTCATCGAAGGGACGGGCTTCGCGATCAACTCCGGTCCCGGCCCGAATAATTTTGGCACCGACGACCGCGTCGATTTCGGCGAAGTCGACTTCGACCTCGCGCTCTTTCTCGACCTTAACCCGTTCGGCGCGCCGGACACGGTGATCGACGATATCGACATCGCCGGCGTCGGCTTCGATGTCGAAGATTTGTTTACGGAGCTCGGTTTCGAAGAGGTGTTCGGCCTCCTTATCACCGGCACGTTCGTCAATTCCGGCAACGGATCGCTCGACCTGATCGCCGCTGCAATCAACACCGAGGCCTTCAGCGAGATCCCGCTCCCCGGCGCTGCGCTGCTCTTCGGCTCCGGGCTCGCCGGCGCGGCGTTCGCCGGGCGCAAGCGCCGCCGGCGCGCTTAAACCATCTGGGCCGTGATCCATTCGGCGAGGAGCGCCGGACGCTCCTCGTCCTCCACCTCGACCCTGACGGCGTAAGTGAAGCGCCATTGGCCAGGGACGCGCTCGTCCGCTTTCATCAGCGTGAACCGGCCGCGGATTCTTCGCCCGGAACGCACCGGCGCGAGAAAGCGAACCTTGTCGAAGCCGTAATTCACCGCCATCTTGATCCCATCAAGGACGATAACGGAGCCAACGGCGAGCTTCGAGAGCATCGACAGGGTCAGAAATCCATGCGCGACAGTGCCGCCGAAGGGCGGCGCTTTCGCGGCTTCCGGATTAACATGGATGAACTGGCGGTCGTCCGTAACGTCGGCGAAGCGGGTGATAAGGTCCTGATCGATCAGGACCCATTCGGAGACGCCCACCTCCTCCCCTACCAGGCTCTTGACGTCCGCCGGCGCGACGATCCGCATACCAAAAACTCCTCGAACGCGCGCCGTCAGAACGGCAAGAGCGGCCAACCCGTCATCAGAACCCCCACGACGCCGATCGCCCAGGCGATCGACCGCACCGTTGAGATCCCGAGAACATAGAGCGGCGCGAAGGCGACCCGCGCCCAGAAGAACAAAGCCGCGCCAAGGGCGGAGACGCCGTTCGCCGCGCCCGTCATCACGACGACCACGGCGAGCGGCGCGAACATGTGCATCGCCTCGTTCATGTTCCGCAGCGCCCGGCTGGCGCGCTGCAGGCGCACGCCCTTGTCGACGACGCCGTCGCGGGGGCCGAGCAACGTCTTCGGATCGTTCTCGAGGTTGCGCAGCGCGCCCTGGGCCAGAACCATCAGGAGGTAAAGGACGGACGACGCCGCAAGATAGGCGAGTTCGGGGCGCATGGACGACGAGCTTTCGACAGGCGGACGATCAGTCGCGATAAAGCCAAAAAGGCGACCGAGCGCAATGGCGCGGGCCGGCGTTGGGCGCTATGCCCTGCAGCTTCCCGCTTTCCGCTCTCGCAAAGGATCCCCCGACATGGCCCACGCCTCCGCGCTCGTAACGGTGATGGTCAACGCCGCGCGCAAGGCGGCCCGCGCCCTCGCCCGCGATTTCGGCGAGGTGGAGGCCCTGCAAGTCTCGAAAAAAGGCGCGGCGGACTTTGTCAGCGCGGCGGACCTGCGCGCCGAACAGACGTTGTTCGAGGAGCTAAACAAAGCGCGCCCGAAGTACGGGTTCCTGATGGAGGAGCGCGGCGCCGTCGAGGGCTCCGATAATTCCAACCGCTGGATCGTCGACCCGGTCGACGGCACGTCGAACTTCCTCCACGGCCTCGCGCAGTTCGCGATCTCCATCGGCCTTGAACGCGACCGCCAGCCCTTCGCCGGCGTCGTCTACAACCCTGTAACGGACGAATTGTTCTGGGCGGAGAAGGGCGAAGGCGCCTTCCTCAACGATCGGCGCCTGCGCGTCTCCGGCCGCCGGGAACTGGACGAATGCCTGTTCGCCACGGGCCTGCCCTTCAAAGGACGGCCGGGCCGGGAGACGGCGCTGCGCGAAGTCGACCGGGTGCTGAACGAGACCGCGGGCGTGCGCCGGTACGGTTCGGCGGCGCTCGACCTCGCTTTCGTCGCGGCGGGCCGCTTCGACGCCTATTGGGAGCGCGGGATCAACGCTTGGGACGTGGCGGCGGGCATCGTCCTCGTGCGCGAGGCGGGCGGCGTCGTCAGCGAACTCGACGGCGGACCGAATCCGCTCCACGCTGGCGGGCTCTTCGCGTCGAACGCGATGATCCCGGATGCGGCGCTGAAGCTGATCGGCGGGCGATAGCAGGAAGCTCAAAAGCGGCCGGCCCGGAAGGCCGACGGGGTTGCTCAGATCCGCGATTTCAGGGCCGTGCCGACATCATCAGTTCATTGACGTCAACACCCGTTGTTTTCGGGATGGCGTTCCGGCCATCCGCCAAAACAAAACGCCCCCGCAAAACTGCGGGGGCGTTGGATTTTCGGCCGATCTGGCAAGTTACGCGGCGCTGGCGTCCTTCACCACTTTGAGGCCGCCGTCGCCGTTAATGGCGATCCTGCGAGGCTTCATCGCTTCGGGAACTTCCCGGCGCAGCTCTACGCTCAGAAGACCGTTCTCAAGCGTGGCGCCGTCGATTTCGACGTGGTCCGCCAACTGGAAGCGGCGTTCAAACGACCGAGCCGCAATGCCCTGGTGCAGGAACGTCTGATCGCTAGCGCTAGCCGAGCGCGCACCCGAAATTTTCAGCGTGTTCTGATGCGCTTCGACTTCAAGATCCGCCGGGCCGAAGCCGGCGACCGCCAGCGTCACGCGATAGCGATTTTCGTCAAGCCGCTCGATATTGTAAGGGGGATAACCGCCTGCGTCGGTTGCGCCGAAATTGTCGAGCAAGTCGAGCATGCGGTCAAAACCAACGGTATTGCGGTAGAGGGGGGTCAGATCAAAAGTACGCATAGCGTCATCACCTTCTTTGCTAAGCAAGGAAAAGCCGCCGATTTCAACTGACCCTTGACGGCGTCAGCGTCGCCCGCCTTTAGCGAGCCTGGCGGCATCGAACCCTTTCGGCTTCCGACGTGATCGAGGTGAGCGCGACGCTGGCGAATTCAAGGGGGCTCGCGCATCAATCGCCGCAAAGCGCCACATTCCCGCCGCTGCGTTCAGCATATGGTAAACGCCGCGGCGATATCGGCAGGGGGCGTCGAACGGGTGACCCAAGTGGCGACATTTCGATTTCCGGTTCTCGGCGCCGTGGCGACGAGCACAGCGCTAACGCTGGCGCTCTCAGGCTGCGGCGAGGCGACGGACGCTGACGGGGCCGGCGCGGCGCCAGCCGCTGAGGCGTCCGACGCGCCGCGCGCCGCCGACCTACTCGCCGAGGCGGTGGCCCATCCGCGCCGGGACGCGGCCGAGCGCGCGCGGGACGCCTGGCGCCATCCGGAAGAGACCTTGCTCTTTTTCGAGGTAGAGCCCGACATGACCGTCGTCGAGGTATGGCCCGGCGGCGGCTGGTACACGAACGTCCTCGCGCCCTACCTCAAGGCCGGCGGCGGCGCCTACGTCGCGGCGGGCTTCGATCCCGACCGTTCGCCGCGCGCAGCGGCCGCGGCCGCGCGATTCGCCGAGACCTTCGCCGCCAAGCCGGACGTCTATGGGGACATCCGTATAACGACATTCGCTCCGCCGGCCGAGGACGACGCCGTTCGCCCCATCGCGCCGTCGGGTTCGGCGGACCGGGTGCTGACGTTCCGTAACGTGCACAACTGGATCGACGGCGGCTTCGCCGACGAAGCGTTCGTCGCTTTCTACGACGCCCTGAAACCGGGCGGCGTTCTTGGCGTTGTCGAACACCGCGCCGACGCGCTCGCCGGCGGCGACCTCCCCGGCGGCTACGTCGCCGAGGATATGGTGAAGCGGTTGGCCGAAGCCGCGGGCTTCGTCTTCATCGCCGCGTCAGAGGCGAACGCCAATCCGGCGGACACGAAGGACCACCCCTTTGGCGTCTGGACCCTGCCGCCCGTGCGCCGGTCGGCCCTCGCACCGGGCGCGGAGGACCCTGACTTTGACCGCGCAAAGTACGACGCGATCGGCGAAAGCGACCGTATGACGCTGAAGTTCCGCAAACCCGCCGACGACGCATGAGCGAGGCCGACGAGTTGATGGCGCTGGCGCGCGACGCCTTCTGCGAAGGCTTCGGGGGCGTCCTGCGCATCGAGCCCGACATGGGCGCGGCCTTCGTCGTCGACGGGCGCGGCGACGAGTGCGTCGTCGCCGACAAGATCGACGACAAAACCGATGACGGCGCCGACGCCGTCTGGCGCGCCGGCGCACAAACGCTGACGCAGATTTTCGCCCGGCGTCGCGCCCTTCAGAACGCCTATCTCGCGGGCCGAATCCAGATCGCCGGCGACATGAGCGTCATGGCCCGTCTGCACCTGGAGGCCGCGTCATAGCCGACTTCATCCCCATCCCATCGAACCCTACGCCGGCGGGAGCCGAGGCGCTCGCCTTCGCCGGCGACGACGGGACGACGTTACGCGGCGCCCTCTTTCCGAAAGACGGCGCGCGGGGGACGGCGGTCGTCCTCGGCGGCCGCTCGGAGTTCATCGAGAAATACTTCGAGGTCGTCGGCGATCTCCACGCCCGAGGCTTCGCCGCCGCGAGCATGGACTGGCGCGGCCAGGGGCTCTCCGAACGCGCGCTGGAAGATCAGCGCGCCGGGCACGTCGGCGATTTCGGCGCTTTCCAGTCGGACCTTTCCCGCTTCGTCGAAACGATCGTCAAACCGCGCCTGCCCGGCCCTTACGTTCTCCTGACCCACTCCATGGGCGGCCTGCCGGCCTTGCGGCTGTTGGCCGACGGCGATGCGACGTTCGCCGCCGCCGCCTTGTGCGCGCCGATGACGCGCCTGTTCGAACACCCCCTAAAGCGCCTCGGCGTGCGCATGCTTGCGCGCGGCGCTTCGAGGTTCGGCGCAGAGCGCGCCAAAATCGTCGGCGTTCGCGAGTTCTCCATCGAGTTCGAGGGCAACGCCCTAACGTCGGATCTGGCGCGCCATACGCGGTTCCGCGAGCTGCAAGAGGCGCGTCCGGAAGCGGCGATCCGCCAGCCCACCTATGGCTGGTTGCGCGCAGCGACGGACGCCATGGACGACATTCACAAAAAAGGGCGGTTCGCGCGCCTGCGCACCCCGACGCTGCTCGTTTCAGCGGGTGCGGACGAAATCGTTCGCTCGAGCGATCACAGCACGATCGCCGCGGCTTCGCCCCTCATCGAAATCGTGACGGTCGATGGGGCGCTGCATGAAATCATGATGGAGCGCGACGAATTTCGCGATCGGTACTGGGCCGCGGTCGATGCGTTCCTTGCGCGCCACCTGCCGCCGGCGGAGGCGTCCGCGGAGAGAAGCGAACGCCTCTCCGCAGACGGTTCATTCCGCGCCGGACATCGCCTTCGCTAGGTCGAGCAGGCGTCGACGCGGCTCTTCGTTAAGCTTGTAGAACGCGCGAACAAGATCGATCGTTTCTTTGTTCTGAAACGCGTCGGCAGGGGCGCCGTTGTGAACGCCGTTGCCGTTGACCGACGCTTCGGCGCGATCGTTCAGCCCTTCGAAGAAGTACGAAACCGGCACCTGGAGCGCCTGTGACAGGTTCCAAAGGCGGGAGGCGGAAATTCGGTTCGCCCCGCTTTCGTACTTCTGAATCTGCTGAAAACGGATCGACACCGCTTCAGCGAGTTTTTGCTGCGTGAGGCCCAACAGGCGGCGGCGTTGGCGCAACCGTTGGCCCACGTGCAAATCGATTGGATGGGTCATGACTCAACTCCCTCGCGGACGCGCCGGCATCGCGCGCCTTTGGGATCGTCCAAGGCAAGGCTCGTGCCGAACGGGCGCTGGGGCCCGAAAAGGCGACATTTGCTTGCGTCGCGCATTTGGCGCGTCGCGCGTCCCGTTTTCGTCCGACAGCGGAGGCGCCGACGTCCCAAAACGGGCGCGCCGCCGGCGCGACGGACGATCTTTAGTCCGCTCGATGGTTAATTCGGTTCAACCTCGCGGAGAACGCCGATCAATCGTTCATCCGCGCCGAGCGCAGCCAGAATTCTTCGTCGAAGCCGGGGATCTCCAGATTGGCGACGAACTGACGCGTGGCGGCGTCCCAGGAGAAATCGCCGGCGCGCTCGCGGCAGGCCTGCGCGTCGGCGTTCTCCAATGCGTCGAGGCACGCCTGGCGCAAATCCTCGCTGAGGGCGCCGCAGCCCGCGGGCGCGCCGTCTAGAATCTCCAGCGGTCCGCGTACGGGATAGGCGGCGATCGGCTTGCCGCAAGCGAGCGCCTCGACGTTAACGAGGCCGAACGTATCCGTGCGCGATGGAAACACGAAAACGTCCGAAGACTGGTAGCACTTGGTGAGGTCGGGGCCGAACCTCGGTCCAAGGAACGTCGCATCAGGGAACCGCGTCTCGAGGGAGGCCGCCTGCGGACCGTCTCCCACCACGACCTTCGCGCCCGGAAGGTCGAGGCGCAGAAAGTCTTCGACGCTCTTCTCCACCGCCAGACGGCCGACATAAAGCCAGATCGGCCGCGGCAGATCTTGGAAAAGGCTCGGCGGCGCCGGCGCGAAATCGTCGAGATCGACGCCGCGCGGCCACAACTTCATGTTCGAAAACCCCCGCTCGGCAAGTTCGTGCATAACGCCGGGCGTCGCGACCATCATGGTCTCGCCGTCCTTATGGAAGTCTCGCAACACCGCGTACCCCCACGAAACCGGCGCGGCGAAGCGCGCGGCGACGTATTCTGCGAAGCGGGTGTGAAAGCTCGTCGTGAATGGATAACGGCGGCGCTTGCAGAACCGGCGCGCCGCTCGGCCGATCGGGCCTTCCGTCGCGATGTGGATCGCGTCGGGCTTAAAGTCGTTGATGATTTTCGCGACCTTGCGGTTCGGCAGGAGCGCGAGCCGGATCTCAGAGTACGACGGCATCGGCACCGAATAGAACTCATTGGGCGTGATGTAGCGAACCTCCGACCCGCGGCTCGTCAGCACGTCGCCAAGCGTCTCGAGGGTCCGCACGACGCCGTTGATCTGCGGCCGCCAGGCGTCGGTGGCGATGGCGATGCGCAGGTTCTCGCGCCCCGTCGGCATGGGGAAACGCTGCTTGGCGCGCGTCAGTCTGCCGACGCCGGCGCTCAGGCGTTTCAGGCGGCTGCGCTTTTCCGGCTCTTTGTTTACGTCCTCACGTCGCGCCTGATCGCTCTCGACCGCAGCGTCTTCGGCGCTCTTCGACGGCGCGCCGTCGTCATCGGCTCGTTTTTCCACAGAGAACCCGGTCCACAACCGCGACGGCTCGGCCCAACCGGGCGACCCGCTCGCTAAGGCGCTGGAGGTACGCGGCTTTTCGCGAACTGACAACGCGTGGGCGCGATTGGCGACCCGTTCCGGGCCTTCTCACCTTATTGTGCAATGCCGAAATTATTGTTGCGGCGCACAAAGCGGTCGGCTAGCCTTTGGCTGTGGCGACTTGTCGTCACAGCCCCTCTGGGGCGTTTCCTCCCTAAACTTTTCACCGCGGGGCTTCGCGCTCCGCGGTTTTTTTTCGCCGTCATTCGGCGGCTTGGGCCGGCCGCATGGAGTAGGGGGAGACGGACGACAGTTCGCCGATCAGCGAGGTGAGATCCTCGCGGAGGCGCGCGAAGCCCTGGTGGCGCGTCAGCCGCCGCTCGTCGAGATAGAGCGCCCGATTGACCTCGATCTGCAGGACGTGGACGCCCTGCTCCGGCCGGCCGTAGGCGCTCGCCACGTAGCCGCCGGCGTAGGGCGCGTTGCGCGAGACCCTGTAGCCCAGCTTGCACATCGCGTGTTCGACGAGGCTCGTCAGGCTTGGCGCGCAAGACGAGCCGTAACGGTCGCCAAGCACGAAGTCGATCGGCGGGTCGCCGTCGCGGAAAGGCGCCCCGCCGAGAGACGGCATCGAATGACAATCGATGACGATGGCGCAGCCGAACCGGCCGCGGGTCTCGTCGATCAGCGCCGAGAGCGCCCGGTGGTAGGGATCGTAGCAGGTCGACAAACGCCGACGCGCCTCGGCGAACTTCAGTTTTTTCGCATATATATCGTGTCCGTCCGCGACGATCCGCGGGATGACGCCAAGGCCGGAGCGCACCCTGTTCGAGCGGCCGTCGACCGGCGTCGTCAAAGCGTCGGAGAACATGCGCGGGTCGAGTTCGTCCCGCGCGCGGTTCACGTCGACATAGGCCCGGGGAAACAGCGCGCGCAAAAGCGGCGAGCCGAACCGCGGCGCCGCGTCGAACAGAAGGTCGACGTAGCCGTCCTCGGACTGGCGAAGGGCATGGCGGTCGAGCTTGCTCATCCGCAAAAATTCGGCGCTGTACCGACGGCCGGAATGGGGCGAAGCGTAGATGAACGGCGTTGCGGACGCTGGCGGCTCGACCACGTCGATCGGCCGGCGGTCCGCAGCCGTCGTCTCGGCGTCCGCGCGATCGTCGGCTCCGCCGCGCCGATCAGGCGTCGCGGCGACGTCGGGGCGGATCGGCGTCGGTCGTTGGTCGCGCATCGCTCGTCATATCGCATCGGGCGCGGAGCCCGGCAACACGACCGATTTTATCCGCGGATTCGTTAAGCGGCTGGTTAGCGCCGAGGCCGTAATCGATCGAGCGGCGGGCGGCCGCGGCGTCAAAATTGCTTCGCCGGCGCGAAGTAGGATAAGCGCGCGAAGAGCGGGATCGGCCGTGAGGCGACGCCGGCGCGGGAAGGGATCGGAAACGACATGGCGAGCATCCTCTTGGCGGAAGACGACGAGTCCATGCGCCGGTTCCTGCGCAAGGCCTTGGAGCGCGCGGGCCATTCGGTGGTCGTCGCGGGACAGGGCGACGAGGCCCTCACCGAGCTTCAGTTGCGCGAGTTCGACCTCCTCCTCACCGACATCGTGATGCCGGTGATGGACGGCATCGAGCTCGCCCGGCGGGCCGCCGAAATCGATCCCGATATGAAGATCATGTTCATCACCGGGTTCGCGGCGGTCGCGCTTAACCCGGCGAACCGCGCGCCCGAAGAGGCGAAGGTCCTCTCAAAGCCGTTCCACCTGAAGGATCTCGTTCAGGAGGTCGGCCGCGTCATCGCCGCCTGAGCCGGCCGCTTACTTGCGCTGCGCCGGCGCTTGCGCGCCCCTTGCGTTTTGGCTACCTCAGCTCGCTACGGGCGCGCATAGCTCAGCGGGAGAGCGCTACCTTGACACGGTAGAGGTCCCAAGTTCGATCCTTGGTGCGCGCACCATTAAAATCAATGACCTAGCGCCTTAGAAGGTAGTGTGCGGCGGTTAACTGAACCGGCCGGCCGTGGGACGCCTCTAAGCGGCGGCGCGCGGCGACGCGTCGGCGACCGGTTCGTCGTCGTCGCTCGTTTCCGCGGCGATCGGTTCGCTCTCCGCGGGGTCGCGTTTCGGCACCGCGAGTTCGATCGCATAGCCATTCTCGACGTCGACGCGGGTCAGGGCGCCACCGAGCAGTTCGGCCGCGCGCCCCGCCGTGCGCAGGTCCATGCTGATCGCGGAACGATCGGCGTTCAGATAATTCGTGACCTCGACGAGCGGGATCGTTTGATGGGCGAAATCCTCCGCTGACAAATCATCGCCGACGACGTTGAGCCGCGCGTAAAGCCGGCCTTCCCGCTCGCCGACGCTAGCGCGCACCGCCGCGCCCGCGGCGACCGCCGCCGCCGCGCGGCGCGACAGGCCGTCGAGCGCCCGGCGAACGGTATCGCCTCGCATGGCGCCGACCGCGTCTTGCTCAAAGCCGCGCGCGACGGCGTCGTACTCATTGTGCCGGTCAAGCGCTTCGTCGAAAGCCTCGGCGAGGTCGATGACGGCGTTCGGTTCGCTTTCGACCCCATCATCCAAGCGATGGTACTCCAACAATTGGGTCACATTGAGATTGAGGTCGCGCGCCGCGGACTTGATGTAGTCGAGATACTCCGCGTTCGGCGACGCGTCGTCGGACGGCTCCATGGTGGCCAAAACCTCTGCGAAACCGGAGATCTGATGGATCGGCGTACGAACGAAATGCACGAGCAGGTTCAGCGTCGCGATTTTCTGCGCGTTATCGCGTTGCAGCTCCGCAAGCATTGCGGAAAGTTTCGCGTTCTGGCGTTCGATGATGCGCGCCTGAATGAAGTCGCGCCGCTGGTATCGCTCGATGAAGTAGATGCCCGTCGCGCAGATCGACATCGTCACGAAGATCGAGGCGCACTTCACGGTCGCCGTTTCAACCGGAGCCACGCGGGCGACGGCGAGCCCGAAGCCGAATAGCCCCACGGCGTAAAGAATGACGAGATTGGTGAAGCTCAACCGCAATATGAACGCGAAGAGAATGCAGCCCTGAATGTACGCGACGTAATGCGTGTCTTCGAAAGTTTCCTGCGAACCGATGATTGCGAGCAACGCGCCGGTGCCGAAGAAGCAGACCAAGAGTGTAATCAATTCTTGACGAGCCCTCAGCGCTGGACTCAGAAAACCGAGCAGGGCTAGCCCTCCGACCGCCCCGGCAAGTAACCGGAGCGCCACCGCCGGCCCCGGCTCTTCGAGACTGAGAAGCTCCGAGACCGAGAACAAGACCAGGACGACAGACAGGAACGCGAGCCCAAACACGTTCTGACGCGTGTTCCGGTAGGCGACCGTACGTTGGAATTCGGCCTCGACGGACTTGCTGGCGAAGCGGGCCGTGAGCACGTTGATCCTCTGGTCTGGGGGCACCGCAGTCCCTTTCGTGCAAGCAACGGCCGCCAATCGACGCTTTTCAAAACGCAAAAAGCATCAACCACGTTTGCAGCGCGACTTTTAAAAAACGTTATCGCGAACGTCCGTCCTCGGCGTCGCGGGCGACCGGATTTTTACGATTGCGTTAACTACGTACGCGCGGTAATGCGATTTTAGGACAGTTAATAAATCGCTAATCGAGTTGGAGCGCCGCGATGTCTTCGAAAAAAATGGAGCAGCTCAGACAGGCGTTCCAGCCCGTGTTGCGCGAATTTCTCGATTGTGCGGCGATGCGCGCTTTGGCGGCCGGCGAGCTTAGCGTGTCGCAATACCAATCGGTGTTGCGAGAGATTTTTCATCAGACCCGCGAAAACCCCCAGCTTCATGCGATGTCGATGATCTATTTGCGCGGCCGTCAGCGCGATTTCGTCAAGCGTTACTTCGCCCATGCCGGTTCGGAAGTCGGCCACGACCAGTTGGCGTTGAACGACATCGAAACGCTCGGCGGCGAGGTGTCGAGAATCCCTTACGAAAACCCGCTTCCGGCCACATCCGCTCTAGTGGCGTTTGCATATTACCAACTGCAACGGGGCAGCCCGTTGAGTTATCTTGGTTATGTGTTCTTCCTCGAGTTCATGCCGACGCATGTTGGAGAGGACGTCGCTCGTTGGCTCCACAACATCGGCGTCACGCCAAACGCGATGACGTTCTTGAGAGATCACGCCGAGATTGACATGGCCCACAACAGAATAATGGAACAGTACGTTGACGGCCTGGTCGTCACCGACGCCGATTACGATACGGTCGCGCACGCCATGCGCGTTACGGGCCGGCTGTACGGCCGTATGTACGACGAAGCCGTGAACGACGTCAGCCAACCGTTCGAGCGCGGCTGGTGTCACGAAGAATTGGCCGTCGACGGTAAGATCGCGGACGAGTTGGTCACGGAACGTTCTATCGCATCGTAACTCCGAGCAACGCAAAAAAGGGGCTGTGCGGGGTTGGTGGGAGACCCGCGCGGACGCAGAGGGGCTTTATGAAAGTACTTGTCTTCCCGCCGTCTACGATCGATTCCAAGCTCGCTGAAAAAGTCTTCAAGCTTCGCTACGACGTATACATTGACGAAAAACACGTCGTCGCCCGCACTGAAAATGCGCCTTACAAAGAGTATCGAGACGACTACGATCCTTTCGCCTACCAGCTCGTGGCGATCGAAAGTGATGAGGTCGTAGGCGTCGGGCGGATCAACTTTCTCTCCGATTACTTTATCGAAGACTACGCGCGGCGTTACCGCATCAGCGAGCTTGATCCGCTCTACCGCGAGAACTGCGTCGTTTTATCTCGATTTATTCTGCGAGCGGATTATCGTGGCTCGCGTGCGCTACTCGCCCTCTCAAAAGAAACGCTCAGAACGACGCGCAGCCGCAACAGCGCATGGGCGGTCATGAGTTGCGAAGACAAACTGACGCCGATGTTTTTGCGCATCGGTTTTGAGGTGCACGCCTACGGCATCGAACGGCCGGCCTTCGACGGGCCGGGCGCCTCTCGAGTCTATTGCGCAATGAAATACGACGTGCGTCAGCCGCTCGTCGACGGCCGGCCAGCCAACCGGCGGCTCGTCAAAGCGCTCGAGGACGAGCAGCGCGCCGCAGCCCGGGATCCGGCTTTCGAGATGGCCTGAGGCGGCGCCGCGTTGCGCGGCCCCGGCAATTTCCGTAATCGTCCGCCATGGCGCGCGTCGATCCGGTCGAACTTGCACGTAAACTCATCGCCTGCCCGTCCGTGACGCCGGCGGACGCGGGCGCGCTTGGCGTTCTCGAGGATGAACTGGAGGCGCTCGGGTTCCGCTGCGAGCGCATGCCCTTCGAAGAACCCGGCGCCGCGCCCGTCGACAATCTTTACGCGCGCTGGGGCGACGGCTCGCCGCACTTCTGTTTCGCTGGCCACACCGACGTCGTGCCGCCGGGCCCCGAGGAAGACTGGCGCGCGCCGCCCTTCGCCGCGGTCGTCGCGGAGGGCGCGCTGTGGGGCCGCGGCGCCGCCGACATGAAAGGCGCGATCGCGGCGTTCGTCGGCGCCGCGTCGCGCCTCCTGGAGGGGCGCGCGCATGGGCCAGGGTCGGTCAGTCTGCTAATAACCGGCGATGAGGAAGGCCCCGCGATCAACGGCACGAAAAAAATGCTCGCCGCGCTCGCCGCGCGCGGCGAGACGATCGACCACAGCCTCGTTGGCGAACCCACCTCGCGCGACGCGCTCGGCGACATGATGAAAGTCGGCCGCCGCGGCAGCATCAACTGCTGGCTGACGGTTTTCGGCGCGGCGGGCCACGTCGCCTACCCCCACCGCGCGCAAAACCCGATCCCCGGTTTCCTGAAGAAGCTCCTGACGCTCGCTGAGGCGCCGCTCGACGACGGCTACGATCGGTTCGAGCCGTCAAGCCTTCAGATTACGGACATCCATGTCGGCAACGCCGCGCACAACGTCATCCCGCCGAAGGCGACGGCGCGCTTCAACGTGCGTTTCAACCCGAACTGGACCGGCGCGAGCCTGGAGGCGGCGTTGCGCGAGCGCCTCGACGCCGCCGCCGCGCAGACGGGCCTCGCCTACGACCTGTCGTGCGTCGTTTCGGGCGAAGCGTTCCTCACCGAAGACGACGCCTTTCTCGACCTCGTCTCCGCGGCCGTCGAGGCGCATACGGGCCGCCGGCCGGAGCGGTCGACGAGCGGCGGGACCTCGGACGCGCGGTTCATCCGCGACCACGCGCCCGTCTGCGAATTCGGCCTCGTCGGCGCGACGATGCACAAGACCGACGAACGCGTTTCCGTCGACGACATCGCAACGCTTGCGGACGTTTACGCGACGCTCCTGGAGCGGTATCTCGCGCGCGCCGCCCAGGCGGCGGCCTAGCGCGTCCATGGCCGTCGCATCGTTTGAACACGCCGCCGCGCAGGTCGCCGCCGTCTGGCGGATGGCGCGCGGGCGCGCCGACTGGGCGGATCGTCTCGCCACGTCGCCGGGCGACGCAGCGCTGTCCTTCAGTGCCCTGATTTACGCGACCCCATTTTTCATTATCGGCTTCGACGGAGCTTTCCGGCTTGCGAACGCTTCGCCAAAAGCGCCGTTGCAGCTTGCAGAGCTCGGCTCGCGCAACTTCATCGTCATACAGCTCGTCGCTCGGGTCGCCGAGTGGCTGGTCGGCGCAGGCGCGCTCACCGCCTTCGCCCGCGGCATGGGGATCGGCGAACGCACGCCGACGATCGTCACGAGCTACAATTGGGCGCAGTTCATGAACGCCGCGGCGTTCTCGATCGTCCTCTTTATGGCGACGTTCATGCAGCTGACGACCGGCTCGATGGCTTCGGCGATCCTCGTCGTGGGGCTTTTCGCCTTCCCGGCGCTCGCGATCCAGTTCCTGCTGATCTGGGGCGTCCTCAGGCGCGGGTTCGAGCGCTCGGTGGCGGACACGATCACGCTTTTCGCCGCCCTCGTCGCGGCGAACCTAGCGGTCGCGGCTTTCGTCGGGGCGTTCGTGAGCGCGTTCCTCGACGGCTGACGCCTCGTCGCCGGGGTAATCAGCGCTTACGAAGTAGAGGCCCGCCGCCGGCGCGGTCCGCCCGCAAGCGCTCCGGTCGCGCGCCGCGAGCGCCGCCGCGACGCCGGATACGGGCCAGCGGCCGAGCCCGACGGCCACGAGCGAGCCGGCGATCGAGCGCACTTGATGGTGGAGAAACGACGGCGCAGCCGTCCGTATGACGACGGCCTCGCCCTGCCGAGACACCGAGATCCGGGTAAGCGTTTTGACGGGCGAACGCGCCTGACACTGCGCCGCGCGAAACGTCGAAAAATCATGACGCCCGACAAGGGCTTGCGCCGCCGCGTGCATCGCCTCCGCATCCAAGGCGCCCGGAACGGGCCAGGCGCGGCCGGCTTCGAGCGCAAGGGGCGCGCGGCGATTGACCACGACATACTCATAGCTGCGCGCGAGGGCCGAAAAGCGCGCATGGAAATCGTCCCCGACCTCTCGCGCGCGAAGAACCGCGATCGGCGCCGGCTTCAGATGGTGGTTGAGGGCGTCGCGCAACACATCCGTCGTCGTTGGTTTTTCGAGATCGACGTGCGCCGTCATGGCGCGGGCGTGGACGCCGGCGTCGGTGCGCCCCGCCCCGACGACATCCCGCCGTTCCTGGCGGAAAGCGAAGACCGCGCCTTCGATCGCAGCTTGCACGGAAGGGCCATTGTCCTGGCGCTGCCAACCGACGAACGGCCCGCCGTCGTATTCGACCTCGAGACGAAACCGCGCCACGCGTCGCGTCAGACCCCGTTCAGAAGCCGAGCGCCGACCGCGAGATCGACGCCGCGCAGAAACGCCGCCGCGTCCTGCGCCGCGCGGCCGGCGCGCTGCACACGGAGGAGTTCGACGGCTCCCTCCCCGCACCCGACGACTAGCCGCCCGTCGGCGGACAAAATTTCGCCCGCCTCTCCGCCTTGCTCGCCATCAACCCGCCGGGACATGAGGGCCTTGACGCGCATGGGCCCATCGCCTGTCGCGATCGCGATATGGGCGCCTGGAAACGGCGACAAGCCGCGGATGCGCCAGTCGATTTCGGCCGCGGACCGCGCCCAGTCGAGCCGCGCGGCCGGCGGGGCGATTTTCTCCGCATAGGTGACGCCCTCGCTCGCCTGCGGCGTCAGCGAGACGGCGTCGCGGGATAGGGCGGCGAGAAACCGCGGCAGCAGCGCCGCGCCCGCCGTCGCCATTCGGTCGTGGAGCGAGCCCGCCGTGTCGTCGTCGCGGATTTCGAGCGTTTCCGACAGCGCGATCGGTCCCGTGTCGAGGCCCGCCTCCATGCGCATGACCTGGACGCCGGCGGTCTTGTCCCCCGCCATGATCGCGCGCTGGATCGGCGCGGCGCCGCGCCAGCGCGGCAAAAGAGACCCATGAAGATTAAAACAGCCGGCGCGCGGCGCGTCCAGCGCAGCCTGCGGCAGAATAAGTCCGTACGCGACGACGATCGCGACGTCGAGGCCAAGCGCGGCGAAGTCGTCGACGATTTCCTGGCGCTTGAAGGATTTCGGCGTGCGCACCTCAAGGCCGTTCGCCTCGGCGAGGGCGTGGACGGGGCTCGGCGATAGTTTTCTACCGCGTCCGGAGGGTTTTGGCGCCCGTGTGTAGACCGCTGCGATGTCGGCGCCGCTTGCGATCAACTCGCCGAGGCTCGAGGCGGCGAATTCCGGCGTGCCCATGAAGGCGATGCGCATAGCGCTCACTCCGCCGCGAGGCGTTGTTCTTTTTTCAGCTTACGGAGCACGCGGTCGCGCTTCAGCCGCGACAAACGATCGATAAAAAGGACGCCCTCGAGATGGTCCATCTCGTGCTGAATGCACGTGGCGAGGAGGCCCTCCATCTCTTCCTCCCGCGCCTCGCCGTCATAGTCGAGATAGCGCACGCGGCATGTCGCCGGGCGCTCCACGTCGTCGAAGAACTCAGGCACCGACAGGCAGCCTTCCTGGTGGACGTTCGTCTCTTGGGACGGATCAACAATCTCGGGATTGACGAAGTAACGCGGCGCCCGGTCCTCCCCTTCGTCCGCGAGATCCATGACGATCACTCGCTTCGGCTCACCGATCTGGATCGCGGCGAGGCCGATGCCCTTCGCCGCGTACATGCTCTCAAGCATGTCGTCCATCAGCCGGCGCACGCCGTCGTCGACGGTTTTGACGGGCTCGGAGACGACCCGCAGGCGTGGATCGGGAGCGGTTATAATGGGCAGTGCGGCCATTGGCGGGACGTAGGCGGACCCTGAACGCCCGTCAACGCCGGCGAACGGCGTCGACAGCGGCGCGGCTTCGCCCGCAGCGCCGACCGATAGGTTAACGCGGCCCCTCGCATTCGCGTGATCGTTAATATAGGGTAAATTGTTGGAATTGTTGCGTATTATTTGGGGAGCGGTATGCAGACCGATACGCCACGGGAGACCGGCCTCGAAACGCCGCCGCAAGGCGAGTTCGCTGACGCGATGGACGAGATCGCGCCGCGCCTGAAACCGGGGCCCGACGCCACGGCGGCCGCCGCGCCCCGGTCCGTCAACGTCGACGCGAACGCCGGGCGAGAAGACGCGTCGGAGAACGCCGCGCAGCCGTCCACGGACGCCGCCGAAGACGTTGCGACCGAAACCGTCGGCGCGCCGCCGCCCGCCGCAGGCGACCCCGCGATCAGCGGGCCGGCGCCGTTCCTCTGGGCGGGGGTGGCGCCCGCCCTCGCGACGATGGCGATCGTCTTTTACCTTCTGATGCGCGGCCGCGCCCGGCGCACCCGCGCCAATCACGCGTTCGACGACGATTACGATTTGCGGGACGACGCGGACGCGTCGGCCGACGACGACTTCCGCGCTGAGCGCGCGGAAAACGGTTTCATCGACGACGGCTACAATGATGAACGGTATGTCGACGAGCGCTACGTCGACGAAAACTACGACGACGAGGCGCGGCGCGCCGACGAGTACGACGATCGCTATGCGGATGAGGAAGCGCTCGACGACGACTCCCTTGCGCCGTCGAACGACGACGATCCCCTCGCCGTTGTGGCCATCGACAACCCGGCCTCCGTCGCCGTCAACGAGGCGCCCCGGCGCAGCGGGGTCTTCGGCCGTCTGCGCGGCGAGCGCCGCGACGATGACGACGACCGGCGATCGAGCCTGTTGCGCTCCGATGAGGACGACGACGGTTACGACTATCGCACGGACGGGCGGCGCGACGACCGGGAGCCGCGCACCCTCGACGCGGCGGCCCTGCGCCGGAAGGCCGAGGAAGAGGCGGCCGAGATCCGCCGCCGCGCCAAAATCGAGGCGGAGGAGAACCGCCATCGCCTGGAACGCGAGGCTGAGGCACGTCGTCGTGACGAGGAGCGGACGATCGCCGCGCGCCGCGAAGAAGAGCGCCTCGCCTTCGCCGCCGAACTCGACGCCGAGCGCGCCGCGGCGCGGGCTGAAGGCGAGCGCGTCAAAGCCGAGGCGAGCCTCATCGACGCGCAAAAACGCGACGCCGCGCGCGAACGCGACGACATTGAGACCCGCCGCGCCTCCCTCTTCGCCGAGACGCAATCCGCCGAACGCGCCGCCGCCGAACGGCTCGAAAAACGCGTCGACGCGCGCATCGCCGATCGCGTCGAGCGCGAACTCGGCGACCGCCTCGAAGCGCGGTTCGACAACCTTCTCTTGCGCTTTGAAGAGCGGTTCGACGCCAAAATCGCGTCTGGGCGGCCGGGCGACGGGGGCGAGGCGGAACGCGCCGCGGCGTCGGAGCACCTGGCGCGCACGCTCGAAGGCGTCGAGGAGGCCATGGTCGCCCTTGGCGAGAGCATGAAGGCCGACACGCGAAATCTTTTCGACGATTTCGCCGGCCGCCTCGAAGCCCGCGTCGCCGCGGTGGAGGACGCTGTCGCGGCGGAGAACCGCGCCGGCGCCTATCCGATCGCCGCCTATGACGCCCATGGCCTCGAAACGCCCAGTTTCGACGCCCCCGGCGCGACCCGCCTCGCCGAAATGATCGACGCGCACCGCGGCGAGACCGGCGAGCGCTTCGCCGACCTCGCCGCGCGCGTCGACGACGTCGCCCGCGCCCGAGACGATCTCGCAGCGCTCCGGCGCGACGTCGCGGCTTTGCGCGGCCGCGGCGTCGGCGCGCGCAGGGACGCAACCGCGACGCCGCTCGCGGAAGTCGTGCGCAACGCGCTGCCTACCGACGCCTACGCCTTCAACGTGAGGCTGGCGAACGACCGCCGCGCCGACTGCCTCATCAAACTGCCCTATCCGCCCGGCCCGATCGCCGTCGACGCGAAGTTCCCGGCCGACGCTTTCGCGAGCCTCGACGAGGGCGGCGCGAGCGACATGGACCGGAAAGCCGCCGCCGCCGCGTTCCAGCGCACGGCGCGCGCCCATGTCGACCGCGTCGCGGCGCAACTAATCTCGCCGGGCGACACCGCCGATTCGGCGTTGATGTATGTCCCCTCTGAAGCAGCTTATGCGGAGCTTCACGCGCAGTTCCCCGACGTCGTCGACGACGCGGCCCGCGCGCGCGTCTGGATCGTCTCGCCGGCGAGCCTTACGGCGACGCTGCACACGATCCGCGCCGTCCTACGCAACGCCGCGGCGCGCGACGGAGCTCGCGAAATGACCGACGACGCCCAGCGCGCGCTTACCGAAATGGAAACGCTCCGTGAGCGCATGGCGTCCCTTGAAGCCGATTTCGACAAGGCCCGCCGCGACGTGCGCGACGCCTCGGCGTCGGCGGCGGAGATCCACCGTTACGCAGAGGCGATCAGCGCCAAGGGCCGCGGGCTCCTCGCCGCGGGAGCGCAGCGAGCGGCGCTCGACGATGAGCAGTGGCGCGCGCGCGGGGCCTCCCTCGACCGCAGCGCCGCCTCGCCGTCCGAGGACCGGCGCATCGACTGGCCGCAGGCGGATCGCGACGTCGATCGAAACGCCGCCCCGCGCGAGCGCGGCGTCGGCGGGCGTTCCGTTTATGGCTGGGCGGACTATGACGACGATCCGTCGAGTTTGGGCGAAGGCCTCGATTTCGACGAGCGCGACGACGACGAGATTGACGACGCCTACGCCCACGGCGAAGCCTACTCACGAGATCCGAACCAGCCGACCGCAGACGGTTCGCAGACGGCTCCGTCAGTGTGGGATCGCCCTGCGCAGGGCAATCCGTCTCCGGATCGCCCGCCATCGGACCTCGGCCCCCGCGCCGCGGAAGCCTGGCGCGACCGCGAACCGGCCGAGCGCCCGCTCAATCCCTTCCGCGGCCAGCGCCGCTTCGAAGACTGACGATAAGGACCTTAGTTGACGAACTGAACGGTCAGGCTGCGACGCGAGCGTACGTGGCGCGGACGTCCGGGAGGGCGCGGTGCGTGGCGACGAAAGTCTTTCGCGCCCGCTTCATCAGCGTCGCGACGGCCGCGGGGTCCGCCGAGGCGGCCTCCAGCTCGGCGCAGAGCGCCGCCAACGGTTTCGCCCCGATGCTGAGGCTCATCGACTTCAGGGCGTGGGCGGCTCGCTTCGTTTCGTCCGCATCGGCGGTTTGCGCCGCCTCGACGAGCCGGCGCATGGCGGGTTTTGAATGTTCTGAGAACAGATTGAGCGCGCGGGCGACGAGATCGCCGCGCCCGCCGTCGAGCTGGGCGAGGTCGCGCAGGCTCGCCGCGTTGAAAAGTTCGTCGCTCGACGCGCCGGCGCTCTTGCTTGCGTCTTCGGCGCTCGCAGTAGCGACGTCGCTCGCGTCTCCATCGTCCGGACGCGCGGCCATCGGCGGCTCGGCGAGGCTCACATAGCGGCCGATCGCCTCCGCCAGCTGATTGATCGTGAATGGCTTCGACAGAAAGTCGTCCATACCCGCCTCGCGCCAGCGCACGTTGCTGCTGGCGACGTGGGCCGTCAGCGCGAGGATCGGCAGGCGCGGCCGACCGGTTTTCTGTTCGAAGGCGCGGATGGCGCGGGTCGCCTCGAGGCCATCCATGCCAGGCATCGAGCAATCCATCAGCGCCAGGTCGAAGTTCTCCGACGTCGCGGCGTCGAAGGCGGCCGAACCGTCCTCGACGATGACGGCGTCGAGTCCGAGGCGCGACAGGGCCTCGCCCACGACCTCGCGATTGACCGCGCTGTCGTCCGCGGCGAGGACGCGCCCGCCCGAAAAACGCGGCATCGCGTTGGTCGCCGGCGCCACCACGCGCAAAGCATCGTGCCCACGCGGCCGATTGGCGATGACGCGCTCGATTTGTTCGAACGCTTCGCGCCGGGTGAGCGGCTTCAGGACGACGTCCTCGGCGACGCCGTCGAGAAGCAACTGGTCGGGCGCGTCGTCGCCTAACTCGCCAACGCAAACGCGCGGCGGCGTCCAGGCGTCGCCGCCGGCCTTGAGCGCTTCGGCGCAACGCCGCAGGAGGCTCGTCGAGGCGAAGAGAACGTTTGAATACGGAAGGCGCTGCATGAGTTGGTCGAGCCGTTCGACGTTCTCCACGACGAAGCCGGCCTCTTCGAGGTAGAGCCTGAGGCTTTTCGCCGTCGCCGCGCCCTCAAGCGCCACAAGCGCGCGCTGGCCGCCCCGCGCCTCTTTGTACCTGACGGACGGGCTGACCGAGACGGTTTCAAATTTAAAATAGAAACGCGAGCCTTCGCCCATGCGCGAGGCGACGCCGATCGACCCGCCCATGCCCTCCACGAGCCGCCGACAGATGGCGAGGCCTAGGCCGGACCCGCCGTATTTGCGCGTCGTGCTCTGATCGGCCTGTGAAAACGCGTCGAAGATCGTCGGCAGTTTCTCCGCCGAGATCCCGACGCCCGTGTCGGTGACGGAAAATTCGACCACGCAGTTTTCGCCTGAGGCTTCGATGCGCTTCGCCGAGATGGTGACGCTGCCCTGTTCGGTGAATTTCAGCGAATTGTTGACGAGGTTCGACAGGACCTGCTTCAGCCGCGTCGGGTCGCCCATGATCTGCGACGGCATGGCGGGCCCCACGTAAACCGCGAGGTCGATGCCCCGCGACGTCGCGCGCTCCCAAAAGAGGCCGACGACTTCGTTGATCGCCTCGGCCGGATCGTAGGCGATGCGCTCAAGCTCCAGCCGCCCCGCTTCGATCTTCGAGAAGTCGAGAATGTCGTTGATGATGGCGAGGAGGCTCTGCCCCGATTTGACGATCACGTCTGCGTAGCGCTTGTGGCGCGGCGGCAGGTCGGCGTCGCTCAGCATCTCGGCCATGACCAGCATGCCGTTCATTGGCGTACGGATTTCATGGCTCATCGTCGCGAGGAATTCCGACTTGGACTGGCTCGCCGCCTCGGCCGCTTCTTTGGCCCGATGAAGCTCTTTCGTCCGCTGACGGACGATACGCTGGAGGTTTTCCTGGTGGCTGAGTAGCTTCGCGTCGCGCTCCTGCACCTGGTAGAGCATCTCGTTGAAGGCGTCGACGAGCTCGCCCGTCTCATCGTCGCTGACGCGGAAGGCGCGCTTCGAAAAGTCCCGCGTGCGCCGGACGGCGTTCATGACCCGCATCAATTGCGTGATCGGCTCAGTGACGGCCCGCTGCATGCGCAACGCGATCAGGAGGCCCAGGAGCGTTGAGAACGTCGCGGCGAAGAGGGCGTCGAATACGAGCGTCTTCACCCGGTCGAACAGGGGCTCGGTCTTTGAGTAGACGACGAGCGCCCCGATCTCGAGGCCGCCATCGACGATCAGCGCGCGGGCGTTCAGCGTGCGCGGCGCGAGGACCGCAAGCGGCCGGTCGGCGACGCCGCCCGTCGCGGGCTCGAGCGCCACCGCCCCTCCCAGTTCGGCGAAGAGCGCGCCGTCGGCGTTTTCGACGCGCACATAATCTATCGCCGGCAGGCGCGAAATCGCCCGCAGGGATTCATAGACCGGCGCGGTTTCGCCGCGGCTCAAGGGCTCGGCGATGGACGAGGCGAAAATCGTAGCCGTCGCGGCGAGATTGGTCTTGGTGTCGTAATCGTAGATCCGGAATTCTCGCCAGCCCGCCAGCAGAGTGGCGACGCCGACGGCGCTCAGGATGGCGACGACGACGAGCGTCGTCAGCCGGCCGCGCAGCGATCGGTACCGTGGAGCCACTAGCGAGACGTCCCGCGCCATTGGTTACAACCAACGATCGAGATTGGGCGCGATAGGTTGCGAATTGTTTGCCGTCGGCTGGGCGAAAGGCGTCGGTTCGACGACCGTTTGGCCGGCGAAAGCCCCTGTTAACGGGCGCCGCGCCATAGAAACGCTTAATGGCGGAGCGGTTAGAGACGGCCGACGGAATGGAAAATCCGGCGCGAATTTTAATCATCGACGACGACCCGATCATGCGCGAGCTGGCGTCGGCCAAGCTCGCGGAAGCGGGCTACGTCGCGATCGTCGCCGAGAACGGCCGCGCCGGGCTCGACGAGATACGCGAGACGCCGTGCGACCTCGTGATCACCGATCTCGATATGCCCGAGATGGGCGGCTACGAATTCACAGAAACCTTGCGCGCCGACGCCGCGCTCGCCGCGATCCCGATCATCGTGATCACCGGTAGCGATTCCAGCGAAGCGGTCGAACGGGCCTTCGCCGTCGGCGCGACGTCGTTCCTCGCCAAGCCCATGAACTGGGCCCTTCTCGGCAATTCCGTGAAGTTCGTTCTGCAGGCGGCGCGCGACCAGGCGGCGCTGAGCGCCGCGCGCGACCGCGCCGAGGCGGGCGAGCGTTTCAAGGACGCGCTCATGTCGCTGATGAGCCACGAGCTGCGCACGCCCCTCAACGCCATCATCGGCTTCGGGCAAATGCTGAGCGCCCATTTCGACGACGTAGCCGATCCTTCGAACAAGGAATACGCGGATTATGTCGTCGACGGCGGCAAACGGCTCTTGAATTCAGTCTCCGACATGTTGCTCGCGTCGGATTCGCGCGCCGGCCCGATCGCGCTCAACGAAGCCGACAGCGCCTTGCGCGACGTCGTCGAGCCCGCCGTCGACCTGGCGGCGAAGGAAGCAGGACTCGCGCGCATCGCGATCAAAGTGGCGATCCACGACGACGATCTCGAAATCCGTTGCGACCGCCAACTGATGACGCGCGCCCTTTGGAAGCTCGTCGACAATGCGGTGATGCTCTCGCCCCATGGCACGACGGTAACCGTCGCCACGGGCCGACCGAAGGGCGGCGGGGTCGCGTTCCTCGTGCGCGACGAAGGGCCGGGCGTGCCGCCGGACCGCCTCGACGGGCTCATCCAGCCTTTCACCCAGCTCAACATGTCGCTGAGCCGCTCGACCGAAGGCCTCGGCCTCGGCCTGCCGCTCGCCCAGGCCATCGCGCGGGCCCATGGCGGCGCCCTGAAGCTCGCCTCGACGGCGGGCGAAGGCCTCTCCGCGTTCATCGTCACGCCGCCGGAACGCGTCCTCGCCCCGCGCCGCTCAAGCGCCGCCTGAACAAGCCGATCACGGGCTCCCGCGCGATCGGCGCTTGACGCCGCGCCCGCCCGCCGTTCATTTGCGGAATTCGTCGCGTCCGCCGCGGCGACGAGGGCGCGTAGCTCAGCGGGAGAGCACTACGTTCACACCGTAGGGGTCGCTGGTTCGAACCCAGCCGCGCCCACCATTAAATCAATCACTTAGCGTCGCTCTATGCGACCTCGTCGTCGGCGGGCGCGACATTGATATGGGCGAGCCAGGTGGAGACGCACTGGCCCAGCCGCTCGCGGTTGACGGGTTTCGACAGGTAATCGTCCATGCCGGCGTCGAGGCATTTTTCGCGGTCGCCGGCCAGGGCGTTGGCGGTCAGTCCGACCACGATCGTTTTGCGGCCCGTCGCCGCGTCACGGCGCTTGATTTCCGCGGTCGCCTCAAGGCCGTTCATCACCGGCATCGACACGTCCATCAGAACGACGTCCGGCGCATGGACGTCGACGGCGTCGACGGCCTCGCGGCCGTCCTCGGCGAGGATGAAATCATAACCGAGCGACTTCAGCAGTTCGCCGACGACGGCGCGGTTCACCTCATTGTCCTCCGCGACAAGGATCAGCGGCCCGCGTTCGTCGCGCGACGGCTCTTCGCCGGCGCACGCGCCGTCGGCCTTCGCGCGCGCCGCCGGTCGCCGATTGGAAAGCCGGCCCTCGCTCAGAACGCCGACGATCGCGTCGAAAAGCGCCGAGGAGCGCGCCGGCTTCGTCAGCGTCGTCTGAACGCCGGCCGCCCGGGCGCGCCCGCGATTGTCGTCGTCGCTCACCGACGTCAGCAGAACGCAAGGCGCCGTCGCGGCGCCAAGCTCGGCCTTGATGCGCTCAAAGGTCGTCACCCCGTCGGCTTCAGGCATTTGGTAGTCGAGCACCAAGAGATCGAACGGCGCGTCCTCGCGCGCAGCGCGCCGCGCCGCTTCAAGAGCGCCCGCGGCGCCGTCGACGGCGACGGGCCGCAACCGCCAGCTCGTCAATTGCTCCACGAGGATCTCGCGGTTGACCGGGTTGTCGTCGACGATTAGCGCGCGCTTGCCGTCGACGTCGATCGGCAAGACCTTCTTCGGCGCGCGCTCGTCGCTGATCGGCAGCTCGATCTCGAACCAGAAGGTCGAGCCTGAACCGACGACGCTGTCGACGCCGATCTCGCCGCCCATCTTTTCGATCAGCATCCGGCATATGGCGTGGCCGAGCCCGGTGCCCTCGAACTTGCGCGTCGCGGAATTGTCCACCTGGTTGAACTTCTCGAATATCTCGTCGAGCTTGTCTTCGGGAACGCCGACGCCGGTGTCTTCGATGCGCGCCTTTAGCAGGGCGGTGCGCCCGTCGCTTCGGCCGGAAACGTCTACGAGCACATGGCCCGCCTCGGTAAACTTGATTGCGTTGCCGACAAGGTTCATCAGAGCCTGCCGCATGCGGCCGTCGTCGCCGATGAAATCCTCCGGCAGTCCCGGCTCGTAACGGACGATCAGCTCGATCGATTTTTCGTCCGCCTTCGTTGCGACGAGGCTGATGACGTCCTCGACCACGGTCTTGAGGTTGAACGGCCGTTCGTCGAACGACACGCGGCCGGAATCGATCTTGGAAAAATCGAGAATGTCGTTGATGATCGTCAGCAGCGCGTTGCTCGACTTGTTGATGATGTTGACGAAATTCATTTGCCGGGGCGTGAGCTCGGTGTTGGCGAGCACCTCCGCCATGCCCATGACGCCGTTCATAGGCGTACGGATCTCGTGGCTCATGTTCGCGAGGAAGTTGCTCTTCGATTGCGCCGCGCGCAGCGCCTCCTCGCGCGCCTCCTTAAGCTCGCGCTCGTATTCTCTCTGCGCCGATATATCCCGGATGTGGAGAAGGATGGCGTCGCCGTCGTCGCGCGGCACGGTGACGCCGACGACCGACACCGGGATCCGGCGCTCCTCAAGGCCGCACGACAATGCGTCGTTCCGTGCACAACCTTTCGAGGCGACTTCCGAGAGAAACGACTTCAGCTCCCTCACCTCGTGACGATGGAGCTCGAGCGCCGTTAGTTGATCGTTCGCGCGCGCCTCGTCGGCCCCGATGCACAAGAGCCGGTCGCACGCGGGGTTGCGTTCAAGAAGCTCCGTCGTCTTCGGGTTGAGCAGAACGATCGCGTCGGGCGACTCGTTGAAGAGCGCCTTCCATCTTTGTTCGGCTTTCTCCGCGTCGTCGGCCCGCAATCTCGCTTCTCGGATCGACGTCTCCGCCGCGTCGAGGAGCGTGTTCAGCGCGGCGCCGACGCGGCCGATTTCATTGTCGGCAAGGCGCGTGAGTTTCCAACGCGCCGCATCCCAAGGCGACGCCGCGGCTTTCGAGACGCTCGCAGCGAGGGCTTCGACGGGACTGAAAAAACTTCGCCACAGACTTACGATCACTGTAATGAAGATGATCACCGTCGTCGCGGCGACGACCGCCGACGTCCTCTGCACGAGCGCGGTGCATTCAAGGATGGCCGTTTCCTCCCGCAACCTTTGTTCTTCGAAGACGCGCACATGATCCTGGACGAGACCGTTGAGCGCGGCGGCCGCGGCGCGCACGCGGGCCATATGGCCGTCGCCGGTCGCGCGGTCATCGACGACATAGGCGTCAAGCGCGGCGATCGCATTGTCGACGATTTCCTCCTTGCGTCGACGCAGGCGGACGCGCAACGCGGCGTCGTCGACCTCTTCGACGGACACGTCGGCGCGGGCCGACGCCTTCAAGAAGGCGTCGTATGATTCATCGGAAAGGCTGTTGGAAAGCTCCGCCCCGAGATAGGTGAGGCCGTCGATGATTTCGTCGAGCTCCAACGCGTCCAGATATGCGCGGTCGACGCGTTGCTGGTTCTCGATCGACGCCCGGTTCTGAACGCCGGCGAAGATCAACAACCCGCACAACGACACGACGAGAAGAGCGACAAGGCCGAGCTGGGCGACCAGGGACACGCGCAGCGATCCGCCTCGAAACGATCGATCGGTCATCGCGCGTCTCCATGTAAAGAGATCAAGATACGAACGTTCTCATGCGTTCCTGACAACTCGTCGAATTCGCTTTTCGTAACGACGCCGACCGCGTTCGGCCGTCGTTCGATCTGGCGCATCAAAATGCGGGTCGACCTGACGGCGCGCGGGGGCGTCTCGCCGCGCGTCTGTTTCTGCCGGATCCAATGGTCGTCGAGCGACGCATCGGTCATGTCGAGGATCTCGCGGCGGAACCGGCGCTCGGCGACGTCGGCGGACGCGCGCGCGAAAAACACCGCCCGCTCGCCGTCGGGCCACGATGAGCGCTCTTTGAGATAAAGCCGGCGAAGGAGACGTTTCGTTTCGTCCTCGTCCAGCGAAATCTCGTTATGCGCGTTGACGAGCACGACGACCCCGTCGCCCCCCGCCGGGTCGGCGGCCCCGCTCAAGTCAGAGGGAGCGAAGGCGGCGACCAACACCCAGGCGAGAAGAACAAGGCATGTCTTGCGCATGTCGCCGCCCTAAAAATTGAACGTCGCGCCGACTTGAACGATGTCGGTCTTCGCGGCTTCGAGGCCCTCGTCCGCGCGGTTGCGCTGCTGGCGGTAGAACGTTCGAAGGCGAACGTTGTCGATTGGATCGAATACGATCCCGGCGGTGTGCTCGACTGTCTCGCCGCCGAGGGCGCCGTCATCGAGGAAATCGTAGCGATAGAGAAGCGTCCACTGATCGTTCAACCGAAACGCCGGCTGTGAATAATAGGCGAGGCGATCCCCGCCGCCGCCCTCCGAAGTGAAGAACAATTCGTTTTTCCAAAGGAGCGGGCCGCGGTCGATCAGGACGTCGACGCCGCCGCCGTAAAACCGGTCGCCCTCGACGTCGGCTTCGCGATCGCCCGAAAAGCCGTTCAGCCCCAGCTTCACGCCGCTGCGTCCGAAGGCGTAGCCCAGCCTTCCGCCGAACGATCCGCTCGTCGCGTTGCCGGCCCAGACGCCGGCGTAGACGGAATATTCAAGCGCGTCGTCGCCGAAGAATGTCGAGCCGTGGGCCTGCACGCCGTTCGTAAAGTTCGCAAACACCGTTTGACCGGTGAACGGCCTCAGGAACTGCGGCTGCTCGGTGTCAAGGAGCGAGGCGGGAAAGTGTTCGATGTTGACGATGCCGTGCGGCGTGATGAAACGGCCGAACCGGACGTTGAAGGCGTCGGACTGGCGGTACTGCCCCCAGGCGATAACCGTGTCGGTGGCGACTGGCGAGTTGTTGTTCGCGAACGCCGGCGTCGTGCGTTGGGCCGGATCGGAGAACGTCAACGGCGCGTCGCGGACGAAGGCCTGCGCGACGAAGAGATCCCATCGTTCGCCGAGTCGCGCCCTCGCCAAAAGTTCGAAGACCTGACGGTCGAACGCAGCGTCCGTGCCCTCCTCGCCAATGGCGATCGTCGCCGATGTGTCGAAGAAGCCGCCAATGTCGAGGCTCGCGCCGTCGAACGCCTTCACAACCGCGCGGCTGCCGATCTTCTCGTCCGTGTCGACCGCGATCGTCTCAAGCTCGTCGACGCGCTCCGAAAGGAGAATGACGTCCGCCGCCGCTTCCTCTGCTTCTTTGTCCGCCAGCGCTGATTCGAGGGCGTCGACCTGCGCCTGCAGCGCGCGCAATTGAGCTTGCGTCTCTTCGAGCGCGCGCGTCAGCGCGGCTGTGTCGTCAGCCGCCGCCGGCGAAGCGAACGATAGCGCGGCCGCGCCGAACAAGGCCCTTCGCAGCGATGTGAAGCCGTTCATCCGTTAACGTCCGAATCTCGCGAGTCGATGACGTTTACGTTATATTTCTTCTAAAAAAATGAATGCAGGAAACCATTCATTAGGACAGCAGCGTTTTTAATCCACAAACAATTATATTTATAATTCACCAGCTGAGGTTACGAGATTCTGAATCGAGCGCTTCGCCCGCGCCAAATGTTGTTTTCTTCGTTGATGAACCGACAAGCATTTTCGACCATGTTTCCGCGCGCGAAGGGCGGCGTTGGCTGCGAGACGGGCCGAAGGGGACTTTTTTTGACCTCAAGAACGACGAACTGGCGGCGAGCCCTCCTCAACGCCGGCGCGGCGCCGCTGGCGCTCATCGCGCTGGCGGCGTGCCGCGACGGCGACGCGACGACGCCGTTCCAACCGGCGGGCCCTGCGCCTACGCCCGGAACGACGCCGACTCCAACGCCGCCGCCCGCGACAGGCACGGCCGTGACCATCGACGGCGTCGTAACTTTCGACCTGGTGCCGGCTGCGACGAGCCCCGTGTCGCTCAACTACGACGTCATTCAGCGCGCGCCGTCGCGCAGCGTCGTGGTCGAGGCCCTGGACGCAACAGGCGCGGTCGTCGCGAGCGACATCACCGACGTGAACGGATTTTATGCGCTCACGGTGACGCCGAACACCGACGTTCAGATCCGCGTTCGCGCCAATATGCGGAGCGAGGACGGCGCAACGGAAAGCTTCGCGGTTTCGGTGCGCGACAATACGAGCAACAACGCCGAGTACGCATTGATCGGCGCGCTCGCCTCGTCAGGCGCGGACAATTCCACCCGCGACCTCACCGCCCTCTCCGGTTGGGACGGAACGAGCTATGCCGGCGAACGCGCCGCTGGGCCCTTCGCCGTCCTGGACGCGATCTTCGAAACGGTCGCGCCGATCGTCGCCGTCGATCCGGACGTCGACTTTCCGGAGATGCAGGTCCTGTGGAGTCCGGACAATCGCCCGTCGGACGGCGACATCGCCGACGGCGACGTGACGACCTCGTTCTTCACCTCGAACGGCTTCGCCTTGCCGACGATCGTGCTGCTCGGCGCAGAGAACGTCGATACGGACGAATACGACCGCCACATCGTCGTCCACGAGTTCGGACACTACATTGAAGACCAGCTTTCGCGCAGCGATTCGACCGGCGGTCCGCACACGCTCGACATCCGCCTCGATCCGCGCCTCGCCTTCAGCGAAGGCTTCGCGAACGCCTTGTCAGGGCTCATCCTGAACGACCCCGTCTACCGCGACACCTCCGGGCCCGGCCAGGCGAACGGTTTTTCGTTCAGCGTCGAAGACAACGCCATCGCCCCCGGCAACGTCGGCTGGTTCAGCGAAGGCTCGACCCAGTCGATCGTCTTCGATGTGGGCGACGCGGTCGACGACGGCGTCGACACGCTCGACGGCGGGATCGGCCTCGTCTACGCGGCGCTGACGTCGCCCGCCTACAGCCAGGGCGACGCCTTCACCACGATCTACGCCTTCGCGGACGCGCTTCGCGTCGTCGGCGCGCCGGACGCCGCAGTCGACGCGCTCCTCGGCGGCCAGGCGATTTCGGGAACCGGCCCCTTCGGCGAGGGCGAGACGAACAATGGCGGCGTCCCCGTCGTCCTGCCCGTCTACAGAACGCCGATCGTCGGCGGCGCGCCGGAGGAAGTCTGCAACGTCGACGACGGACGCACGGGCGTGCCGGCGTCGTTCGGCGACTTCGCAAGCCTCGGCCTCAACGCCTTCGCGCGGTTCACGACCCCGGCGGCGGGCGCGTTCACGATCACGGCCCAGCGCACGTCGGGCGCCTCGCCCGTCGACCCCGATTTCATCATCTTCAACGACGGCGACGTCGCGGCGTTCGGCTTCGACCCCGTTGCGAACGTGGAGCAAGCACCAGCGCAGCTCCCCGCCGGCGACTTCGCCGCGGAAATCCGCACGTTCAACTTCAGCGAGGACGTCTGCTATGATTTTTCGGTGCAGTAACGCGGCCCGTTCGGCGACCGTCCGGGCGGCGCTCGGCCTCGCTTCGATCGGCCTGTTTTCGATCGGCCTGTTTTCGATCGGATTGGCGTCGATCGGGGCCGCGGCGGCGGACAGCGGCGCCCATTCTCAAGCTCATGCCCAAGCCCATACCCGTCAGGCGATCACGCCGAAGACCGGCGCCGCCGTCAGCTTCTCTCACGCCGTTCGGGGCCCAACTGCGCCGGGCGAGATCGGCAGCGTCGTCTTCGAGGTGGCCGAAGCCTATGAGGACGGCGCCATGACCCTTGAGGCGAACGCCGACGACGGCCTCGAACTTATCGGCCTCTCCTCCTCCGGCGCGCTCGGGCTAGGCGAACGCGCAACCCACACGTGGGAGGCGTTTTTCCGTGCGCAGAACGCCGGCGTCTACTACGTCAACGTCTTCGCACGGGTGGCTCGGGACGGCCGCGCGCCCCAGTCGCGGACTTATTCGGCGCGGATCGTGGTGGGCGACGCCCCTACGGAGAAAACCTCGCGCAAGGCGATCGTCCTCGACGCCGACACCGGGGCGCCGATGGTCATGATGAAGGCGGCGGAGACCATCTCCGAGCGCTGAGCGGCCGCGGCGCGGCTCCAACGAAAAACCCATTAGACTTAGGCCCGCGCCGCGACGGCTCCGTCGGCGGCGCGCGCGACTATTGTGCGGTTGCGAAACGCGTCCTTCAGCGTCGAAACTAGAGCATCCCGTCTACTGACTGAATCAGTTGGACGCTCTAGATTTTATTGCGAGCGCCTGAGACGGGCTTCGCCCGATCCAAGCCGAACGCCCGGCGCTCTGGCTCGTCGCTCGTTCGTTGCGGCGCATACCCCCGCGGCGGTTAACGTTAATCGGTCGTTAGCCTTGGCGGCCTAATTTCAGGCGTCGCCGACGCACGGTTCTGTTGTAATTTTGTAACGGCGAAGCGCGGGCCTCAGGGGGGACGCGGGCGGCCACTGGACGCGCGCAGCCTTAGGCGGAATTAGTATCTTTCGGCCGTTGCGTCGTTAACGGCCCAACAACGCTCCACGGGAGGGGCGCACCTCAGAGGGTAGACATGATAAACGTCGCAACGCCGAAGGGCCGCCTTACGGCGCGTCTTCTTTTCTCCGTCGCCGCGGGCGCCGTGGCGAGCTCCGCCGGCGGCGCGCTCGCGCAATCGCTCGACGACGAAATCGTCGTGACGGCCCAGCGGACCGAGCAATCGCTGCAGGAAGTGCCGATCGCCGTGTCGGCGTTCGGCGGCGGCGAGTTGCAGGACCGACAGATTGAGAGCTTCACGGACATTCAGTTCAACGTCCCGAACTTCTCCTTCACACGGACGAACTTCACCTCCTCGTCGATCTCGCTGCGCGGCATCGGTCAGCTCGCCGTCGGATCAAGCACCGAGGACGCGGTGTCGGTCCACGTCAACGAGGTCTTCATCTCCGCGCCGCGCCTGTTCGAAACCGAGTTCTTCGACGTCGAGCGAGTGGAGATCCTGCGCGGGCCGCAAGGCACGCTCTTCGGCCGCAACGCGACCGCGGGCGTCATCAACGTCGTGACGGCGAAAGCGAACCCGGACGAAGTCGAGGGCTACGTCGAGGCCGAATACGGCAACTTCAACTCGATCAAGGTTCAGGGCGCCCTCAACGTTCCGCTGACGGAGACGCTTGCGGCGCGCCTGTCGGGCACGACGATCCAGCGCGACGGCTTCACGGAGAACCTGTTCGACGGCCGCGACATCGACGACCGCAACATCTTCGCCTTGCGCGGCTCTCTCCGCTGGCTGCCGACGGACAACACGACGGTCGACATCACCGGCAGCTATTTCAGCGAAGACGACAACCGCTCGCGCTCGCAGCGTCAGGCCTGCGCCGACGGCCCCCTCCAGCCGCTGCTCGGCTGTCAACCGGGCGTGCCGCTCGACTTCACCTCGACCGTCGACCTGCGCGCCTCGTTCCTCGCGAACTCCTCGCAGGAAGCGTTCACGCTTCTGACGGGCGATCCGGCGGCGGGGGCGGCCTTCGGACTCTTCTCCCTCGCCGACGGCCCGGTGACCGGCGAACCGCTGCCCGCGGATCTTCGCCAGACGAACCAGGACTTCACGCCCCAATACGACGCTGAAGAATCGTACATCCTTATCAACGCCAAGCACGATTTCGAGACGTTTTCGGTCAAATTCAACGGCGGCTTCGGCAACTCGAAAATTGCTACACGGAACGATTTCGACGGCAGCGTCGGTCCGATCCTGACCCCGCCGCCGGCGATCGCCACCCTGCCCGGCGTCGCCGCTCTGTTCCCGAACGGACAATTGCCGATCTCGGACTTCGACCTCGGCATCGAAGGGCCGAACGCCGGCCTTACCGGCGTCATCGGCGGCTTCACTCAGGGCCTGTCGAACCGCTACCAGTCGATCGACCTCTCGATCGGCGAACGCGACTACCTCACGCTTGAGGGCATCGTCACGACGAACTTCGACGGTCCACTGAACTTCCTCGCCGGGATCAACTATCTCGACTCGAACGGCTTCGCCGACTTCGCCGTCGCGACGACGGGCCTGGACTACACCTCCGTCGTGCTCGGCACGCTCGCTGCGCAAAGCGCCGCGGCCGAAGACGCCGCAGCGGCCGCGACGGAAGCGGCGATCGCCGCCGGCGTCACCGACCCGGCCGCTATTGGCGCGCAGGCGCAAGCCGCCGCCCTCGCCGCGGCGGGCGCCGCCGGCGCGCAAGGCTTCAGCTTCTTCACGCCGTTCTTCTTCAACGACACCGACGACAACTTCCTTGAGTCGGTCTCGTTCTTCGGCGAGGTCTACTACGACATCTCCGACACGCTGAAGTTCACCGGCGGCGTGCGCTACAATCGCGACACCAAGGGCGTTCGCGACCGCGGCAACCTGCTCGACAGCCTTTCGCCGACGAACCCCGGCGTCCTCGCCGGCACGCCGCCCATCGTGCCCCTCGGCACCACGGACGTACGCCCGCTCCTCGATTCCGACGAGCTGACCTCCGGCACGCCGGGCGCGATCACGGACTTCCGGATCGCCGAAGAGGACTTCAACGCCGTCACCGGCCGCGCCGTCCTGCAATGGACGCCTACGGACAATCAGCAGTACTACCTGTCGTACTCGCGCGGCTACAAGCCGGGCGGCTTCAACCCGCTGACGGCGATCGCGGACGTGCCGCTAACCTATGACGCGGAGTTCATCAACTCGATCGAGGTCGGCGCCAAGACGAACCTCTTCGACGGCCTTCTCCAAGCGAACCTGACGGGCTTCTACTACGACTATTCGGGCCTGCAGGTGTCGCAGATCATCGGCAACACGTCGGTCAACGCGAACATCGACGCAACGATCTTCGGCGTCGAAGCCGAGTTCGTTCTGCGCCCGACGGACGCGCTCACGATCAACTGGAACCTCGGCTATCTGAACACCGACATCGGCGAGTTCGACACGGTCGACGTGCGCAATCCGACGCAGTTCCAGCCGGGTCTCGACCTCATCGCCGACATCACCAACGGCCAGAACTGCGTCATCGACAACAACGGCGCGCCAAGCCTCATCGGCGCGGCGCTGCCGGATCCGCAGCTGACCGCGCTCTTCGCGAGCAACTTCTCGGTCTGCAGCGAGATCGCCGACGCCCTGCCGCTCATCAACGCGGCGAACGGCGGCCTCACCAATTTCGAACTCCTGCCGAACGGCGGCGTCGAGGTCTCGCTCGCCGGCAACGAACTGCCGAACTCGCCCGACTTCCAGATCGGCGGCGGCATTCAGTATGAGCAGCCCATCGGCGACCGCTTCCTGCTGACGCCGCGGCTCGACATCTACTACCAGGGCACGCAGTTCGGCTCGTTCTTCAACACGATCCAGGACGAGATCGACAGCTACGCCTACCTTAACGGCCAGATCCGTTTCGCGCCGACTGACGGCGGCTGGTACATGCGCTTCTTCGTCCAGAACATCACCGACGAATACGCGATCACCGGCCTCAACGGCTTCGGCCAGTCGACGGGCAACGGCACCAACGCGTTCATCCTGGAGCCGCGGCGCTGGGGCTTCGCGCTCGGCTTCAACTTCTAACTTTCTCGGGCCGCCGGCCATCGGCCCGGCGGCCCCACCTATCGGGGCGTAAGGGCGACGTCGAAAACGGCCTCCTTCGGGAGGCCGTTTTTTTTCGTTTCGTGATGCGCCGTTTACGAACCGTTAACGGCGTTCGCCAACGCGCCCTTAATCCAACGCGAACCATACATTGCGTGAAAGACACGTTCGCTGGCGCGAAACATGCAGGCCGTTCGCGCCAATGGGTTGAATGAAGACGGGTTGGAGCTCGAAGCGACATGCTGGTGAAACGCGCGCACGGCGCTCTTCGGAAACGTTTCCGACGCGACGATTTCGGCGGCGCGGCCGTCGAGTTCGCGATCATCGCGCCGATCTTTCTGGGTCTTTTCTTCTCGATCGTCGAGGCGGGCTTCTATTTCTTCACGAACTCGGCGACCGACGCCGCCGCGTCCCAGGCCGCGCGCCTCATCCGCACGGGCCAGGCGCAGAACACCTCGATCAGCGAGACGCAGTTCAAGCAGCGTATCTGCGACATCGTCGACGCGCTTGGCGACTGCGCCGATCTTTACGTCGACGTGCGCTCGTTCGCGAGCTTCGCCGCCCTCGCCGGCGCCAGCACGACGACGATCTGCGACAATTCGGGCACGCCGCAATACCAGCTCGGCGGGCCGAGCGCGATCCAGCGGGTTCGCGTCTGTTTCGTCTACCGCAGCATCAACCCGACGATCGGCGGCAAGTTCAAATTCAACGTCGAAGGGAGCGGCCGGAATTTGGTCTCGACCGTGATCTTCTGCAACGAACCCTTCATTTCGAGCACGGGCTTGCCGAACGGCAGCTGCTAAGCGAACGGGAACGGAGAATGCGAAACATGCGCACGAAATTCCGTAACGTCGGGTTGAAGCTTCTCGGTCGGCCGCGCGCCGCGCTCCGCCGCTTTCGACGCGGCGGCGACGGCGTCGCCGCGATCGAGTTCGCGTTGATCGCGCCGGTGATGATTTCCCTCTTTTTCGGGATTATCGAAGGCGCCGTCGGGCTTGGCGCGGCGCGTCGGGCGACCGTTGCTGCGAACGGCCTCGCCGACCTCGTCTCCCAGTCGTCGACCGTCACGACCACGCAGCTCGACAATATCTTTACGGGGATGGAGCAGATCGTCGACGTCGACGTCGATCCGACGGTCAATCCGGCGACCTTCAATATCGTCAGTGTTCGCCTTAATTCGTCAAACCAGGTGGTCGTGAACTGGAGCTGCACGAGCACCAGCGGCACCCCGCCCTATGCGGCGAATTCGGTTTATCCGCGCTCAATCGACGCGGCGCAGTTCTCCACGTCGCCGAACGTCATCATCGGCGAGGTCAGCTACAATTACATCCCGACGTTCACGAGCCGGTTCGTCTCGAACTTCAGCTTAGCTAGGTTCGGCAGCCGCTGGCCGCGCAACAGCGGCGGCGTCGCGCTGAGCGGCGGCTGCCCGACTTGATCGTCCGGCTTCGTTAGTCGACCCGCGCGCCGAGATTGCGAATTTTGTTCGCCGGCGCGCTCGGCGTGGCTTCGAGCGCGTTGATGATCTCGACGGTCTCTTCAAAACCGGTCCGGTGGCGCGCGAGTGCGTCGAGGTTCGCGTCGACGACGCCGAAGGCTTCGCCCACGCGACGGTTCAGAAGCCGCGCGCTCAAGTCATCCGCATACCCGTCGGCGCTCGCTGTTTGCGATGTCGTCGCCAACGCGTCGCGAAACCGGGTCGCGAGGTAGATGAAGCTCGAAACGCTCGATTCGAGATTGCCGCGGGGAATGCCGTAATCGGCGATCTCATAGCGACTGACGTACGCCCCGGTGCGGCGCGGCAAGAGGCCGACGGTCGTAAAGACGTAGTTCTGATTATAGGCCGCGACCGTTTGCTGGTTCGGCGCGCTACCGGTGAACCGCGCGAGAAAGTTCGCGCCGACGCATCCTCTCGCGCCGTTGTCGACGTAGCAGGCCGACGGCACCACTTCGAAAGAGAAGTCCTCGCCGACGGACGCGCGCAGGAACGGCCGGCCGTTGGGATCGGATTTCTCTTCGACCGTCAGGCCGATCTCCCGCAGGACGGGCGCGATATTGGCGGCGTCGAAGTTGGCGACGATGCCGCGCGGGTTCGGAATGTTGGCCTCTTGCGCCGCAGCCGACCCGACGAGCGCGCCGGCCGCCGCAACGGCGGAAACGAGATATTTCATGGTCTGATCCCAGTTCGTTCCGGCCGCGTCGCGCAGCCTCCCCTAGCGTTAACTTTACGCTGAAATTTCACGGGCGGCAAAGCCGCGGACGCATGGCGCGCCGGGCGCTGACGGGCTTATAAGCCGCGTCATGCAAGACGCTCCCGCGCGCGGCCGCCGCGCCGCCGCCCCCGACAAAGACCCGCCGGAAGATCCCGGCCTCGCCTCGCGCCGCGCCGCGCGCGACGTCCTGCGCCTTGTCGCCGGCGAGCGCACGCTCGACGACGCGCTTGACGAGGCGCGCTCGTTCGCGGCGCTCGAGGGACCGGACCGCGCGTTCGCCCGGCTTCTGGCGACGACCGTCCTGCGCCGTCGCGGCGCGATCGACCACGTGCTCGGCGCCTACATCGACCGGCCTTTGCCGAAACGGGCGCGCCGGGCGATGGACATTCTGCGCGCCGCCGCCGCCCAATCGCTCTTTCTCGAGACGCCCGCGCACGCGGCGGTCTCCACCGCCGTCGCCCTTTGCAAGGAGAACCGCGAGACGGCGGGCTACGCTGGCATGGCGAACGCCGTCGCCCGGCGCGTCGCGGCCGCGGGCCCGGCGGCGGTGGGGCGCTGGAGGGAGGGCGGGGGGGCCGGGTTGCAGCGGGTCGGCGGGTCGGGGGTGGGGGCGGGGGGG
>JBHJHE010000044.1:0-16342 GCA_050331095.1 Parvularculaceae bacterium | reverse complement strand
CCGGCGCAGGTCCTGATCGACTCCACGGCGGTGCGCGCGCATCGGTCGGCATCCGGCGGTAAAGGGGGGAGCGAAACCAGGCGGTCGGCCGCTCGCGGTTGAACGAATTCGTTCAACGGCGCACGACGAAAATCCATGCGCTGACGGATCAATTGCGCAGACCGCTCGCCTTTATCCTCACCGGCGGCAATGTCGCGGACTGCATAGCCGCTGAAACGCTTTTGCCGATGGCGTCGCCGGAAACAGTCATCCTGCACGGCGACAAGGGCTATGACAGCGACAGGCTTCGTCGCCAGATCGAGGCCCAAGGCGCTGCGCCGAACATTCCGCCGAAGTCGAACAGACGATACAAACCGGGTTTCTCCCCAGCCCTTTACCGCAAGCGAAGCGCCGTCGAGCGGTCATTCTGTCGTCTGAAAGACTACCGTCGTATCGCAACGCGATACGACAGGCTCGCCCGTAACTTCCTCGCCGCCGTGCAACTCACAGCGACCGTATGCTACTGGTTATGAGTCTCGACCCTAGCATATCGTGACACCCTCGAGCGAAACGCATTTGGCGTTTCGTCCGTCGCGGACTTGAATATGCGATGGAAAGAGGCTGTCGACATAAAGCCGCAATCCAGCGCGATCATCTGAATGGACGCATTGGCCGTGGCGGGCGCGCTCAGCGACGCCTTCGCCGCTTCAACCCGGTAGTGGTTGAGCATCTGACGAAAGTTCGCGTAGCCGAGCTCTTGCTTGATCACGGTGCGAAGTGTCGCGGTGGCGACGCCGAGACTTTTGGCCAATGCCGATATCGTCAGATCGCCGTTCAGATAAGCGCCCCCGTCAAGGGCGTCCGTCAGTCTCTGGGCCGTCAGACGCGCGCCGGTCGGCTTCGCGGGCGCCGTCTTGACGTCTGGCTGGCGAAGTCGACGAACGCCGAGAAGCCAGGCCAAGGCGGCGAACGCGAGCGTGGCGACCGCGAAATTCTCGGCGACCTGGAAATACTTCACCGGTTCAGCGAACGGCCGCCCGGTAAGGAGCAACGGGGCCGAGGCCGCGAGGTCGATCGCGAGAAGGGCGATCGCGCTCAGGAAAAACAAATCGACCGCTTTTTGTTCACGGGCGGGACGAAGCGGCTTGTTTTGCGAAGTGACCGCGCGGGCCGACGCCGCCAGAAGCGCAATCGCGAACGCAGTTTCAATCGTTGCGGTAATCGCGACAGGCGCCAGCCTGGTGAAGGAGAGGTAAGCATCAAAGAGGCCAACACTCTCATAGCCCGGGGCGACACGCGGCGGCAGCCAGAAAAGCCAGAACGCAACCTCCCAAGCGATCACAACGGCGACATGAAATCGCGTCACAGTGAACGCTGGGCGATAGGCGTGCAGCGTTAAGAGCCACAAAATTACGTACCCGGACCGGCTCAATTCGACCAGAACGAGTGTGACCAGGTCAGGCAGCGCGGATTCAACCCATCGGTTCACAAACAGAAAACTAGCGGCGCTCGCGGCAAGCAGGCAGGCGAACAAGCTTGCGCGATTGGTCCTTAGGTCGCGGATCACGAAAACCGCCCAGGCAAAGAGAATGCTCAGGCCAAAACCGCGCACCGCGTCGTTGGCGATCGTGAGATGCTCAATCATCGCGTTTTCTACGCTCCGTAACGTTTTGAGAACAGATTAAGGAGTTATTGCGACGAAAAAAATCGCGATCCCGCTATGTCGTCACACCGTGTCGCATGGCTAAGAAGGAGTCGCGAGATGTCGGTTATCGTGTCTCGGTTAGCCTGTTTGTTGTTGCTCGCCGTCGGGGCCGTCGCGTGCTCGGGCGGGGGTAGTGAACCGTCGGCCCCCATTGCTTCACCGGCCCCGCCGCCTCCTCCACCTCCTCCACCGCCGCCGCCGCCAAATTCGCCGCCAGCTTTCGAGGCGCCCGCCATTGCGGTCACCACGAATGAAAACGAGATCGAGACCGGCTTCACCGCGGTCGCCGTCGACCCGGAGGGCGATCCGGTGGTCTTCGCGATTGTCGCCGGCGCCGACGCGGCTGCGCTTGTGATCGTGCCGACGACGGGCGTTGTGTCTTTTCTGTCGCCGCCGGACTTTGAAGCCCCTGCGGATTCAGACGGCGACAATGTCTTTCAGGTCGTTATCGAGGCGAGCGATGGCGAGGCGTCATCGACGCAAGCGCTTGAGGTGACCGTCGCCAATATCGACGAACCGCCGGTCGCCGGGCCCGCCGTCGCCGCCACGGCGGGCGAGGTGACGACGTATTCGGGTTTTACGGCCTCCGCGACCGACCCGGATACTTCTGATCTGCAATTCTCGCTGAGCGGCGGCCCCGATGCCGCGCTCTTCACGATTGACGAGGCGACGGGCGTCGTGCGGTTTCTGGCGCTGCCGGATTTCGAAAACCCTGGCGACGCCGATGGCGACAATGTTTATGAGATTGTCGCGACAATCTCTGACGGAACGAACACAGCCGATCAGTCGGCGAGCATCACCGTGATTAATCAGCTCGATACGCTTGTCATCGAGCTCGTTGGCGGGTTCGATGGTCCGTCCAGCGGCGACTCAGCCGGCGACGCGCTGGCCGTCGCGGACGATTTCGACGGCGACGGCCTGGCAGACCTGCTTGTCGGCGCGCCAACTGCGGATGTCGACAGCCTGATTGACGAGGCCGGCGAGACTTACTTGATCTTCTCATCAACCCTCCTCGCGGCTGTGGACGCAGGTTCGACCATTGACCTTCCATCGATCGCGCAACCGGACGGCATCCGGTTCGACGGCATCGATTTTGCAGATAACTCCGGGCGTGGGTTTACCGCGGATGGCGATTTCGATGGCGACGGCGTCGCCGACATCGTCATCAACGCCCCATTCGCCGACATCGGCGTCAATCCAAACGGCGGCGAGGTCTATGTCGTGGAAGCGGCGCCTTTATTGTTCAGCGCGCCGAGCAGTGTGGATCTCGACAATCTGCTCATTGCCAATGCCACTATTATCCAGGGATCAGATGACGGAATAACCAATTCGGGGGCCCTCGCGAGCATTCAGGACCTCGACGGCGACGGCAGTGACGAACTGTTCGTCGCCGCAGACGACCCGATTATCGTATTTTCGACGACGATCGTCGGCGATCCGGACGGCGTGATCCCTCTCGATGACGCCGCGCCCGGAGAAATCTTGCGTCTTGTCGATAACGATCCGAATTGTTTCTTCAAGGTCGCGGACCTCGTGACGCTCGGCGATGTCAATGGGGGCGGAATTGACGATCTTGCCGTCGTCTTCCAGGACCTTACGGAATTCAGCGCGGCCGCGAACGGCATTGTGCTGATCATCTTTGGCGAAGCGCTGGCGGCTGCCACGGATGAACTCGACGTCTGCAATCTGACGCCAGACCAGCGGCTGGCGATCCTGATTGACGATGTGAACCTAAACGGCGTCGAAGCTTTCGGAAATCTTGGCGACATCGACGGCGACGGCCTCGACGACTATGCAATTGCCGGCAGAATTTTCTCGGGGACGTTTGGCGTCGCGCCAAGCGAAGCGATGTTTTTCCTGCGCGGTTCGGCGCTTGCCGGCGCGTCGGATCGCATTGTTCTGACGGACCTGTCAGTTGAGGAGGCGCTGCGCATCGAGCTCTTGACGGACGCGATTTCAACGCAATTCCTGAGCAATTTCGGATCGCCCGGGAGCATCGCCGGCGATGTCACCGGCGACGGCGTACCCGATCTTTTACAGTTTACGCAGCTTCCGGACCCAAGCTTTGTCGGCGATCCGGTTTTGCGCATCATTTCAGGCGCCGGCCTCGCCGCCGCCGACGCCCCAATCGATCTTGCGGACCCGCCGCCGGGATTTGCGTTGACGGTGCCGTTGCCGGTCGATACCGGGTTACTAACCGCCGCCGCCAATCTCGACGACCTTGACGGCGACGACATTCCGGAACTCGTTTTCGGACAAGGTGTTTTTGAGGGCGTCCCTTCGATCCGCACCGGTCGCGTCCTGGTGTTCCCTTCTTTCGTGTTCGGCGCTGAGTTGATCGCTGATGCCGGGTCCGTCGATTTCGGCACGCTGCTGGGGCAGTAAACAGACAAGTGGCCTCTAGGCGGCGCAACGCCTCGTGCGGCAGGAGAACGGCGTTCGAAATCTGACGAGTGGGGATAATCGCCGTCGCCGTCATACCCGGTCGCAGCCCAAGATCGGAATTGTCGAGTAACAGGATGGCTCCACAAAAGACAATGCCGCCATTTTCGAGCCGATCACCCCGCAAACGGGGTCAGTACTCAACGCCGACTCACATTCAGCCGAGGCTGATATCACACGCATCGAAGCGAGCGAAAAGGACATCGCACTCCCCGCCAACGCGGATGTTCTCTAAGAGCGCCAGCTTAAAAAGATGCGTGAGCTGATCGTTGAGAGTGAAAGGCAAGATGCCTTGGCCGCGCGAGAGGCGGTCCGCAGTCTCGTCGAGAAAATTGTCGCTCGCCCAACCGGACGCGGTGAACTGAGCCTCAAAGTCGTTGGAAAACTCGGAGAAATCGCTTAGCGAGCTCTTGGAGAACACCTGCCGAACGATTTTGGGTTAGTGCTGGTACCGCCTCCGCGGAAACCATCAGGGCCAGCGGTCTTCAGAACCGCGACAACAGGCCGGACACAAGACCGTGCCTGATCTCGGCAAGCTAAACCCTCAAACCCCTTGCAACGCAGGAGCCATCCACACAGGACATACGGCGTACGTCACCTTATAGCCCCATGATGGCTCTTCGAGTGCAACTGTAGCCTACTTGGTCGAGGGTGGGGCGATACGGATGAGTTTTCAGAACTTAGCGGGCCTCGCACTGCTTGCAGCGGCAGTAGCGTCGGCGCTATTCGCGGCAGCTGTCGGATTCGCCCTAAGCCTCGCCGTCGCGGCGCGCGAGAAACGCCAGCCGCTCGAACAGGTGCACGTCCTGTTCGTTCTTCAAAAGGGCGCCGTGAAGCGGCGGAATGGCCTTGCGCGGGTCGCGCTCGCGCAAGGTCCCTTCCGGCAGGTCCTCCGCCATCAGCAGGCGGAGCCAATCGAGCAGTTCCGACGTGGACGGTTTTTTCTTCAGGCCCGGCGTTTCGCGCAACTCGTAGAAGACGCGCAGCGCCTCGGCGACGAGCCGTTTTTTGACCCCCGGTTAGTGCGCCTCGACGATCGCCGCCATCGTGTCGGGGGCGGGAAAGCGGATGTAATGGAAGAAGCACCGGCGCAGAAACGCATCCGGAAGTTCTTTCTCGTTGTTCGAGGTGATGACGACGATCGGCCGGCGCTCGGCCTTCACCGTCTCGCCGGTTTCGTAAACGTAGAATTCCATGCGATCGAGCTCCTGGAGGAGGTCGTTCGGGAACTCGATGTCGGCTTTGTCGATTTCGTCGATGAGGAGGACCGGACGCATCGGCGCGGCGAACGCGTCCCAGAGTTTGCCGCGACGGATATAGTTCGCGACGTCGCGGGCGCGTTCTTCGCCGAGTTGGGAATCTCTGAGCCGGGCGACGGCGTCGTATTCGTAGAGCCCCTGCTGGGCTTTCGTCGTCGACTTTACGTGCCATTCGATCAGCGGCGCGCCGTACGCCGCGGCGACTTCCTGCGCGAGGACGCTCTTGCCTGTGCCGGGCTCGCCCTTGACGAGGAGCGGACGCTCCAGACGCACGGCGGCGTTCACGGCGATTTTCAGATCGTCGGTGGCGACGTAGGTTTCGCTGGACTGAAAACTCATGCCGGCGCTCGTGTTGCATACTGTCGAAGCCGCGTTCGTAATGGCGGCGCGCGCGTCTGTACAGGAACGCCGCGGTTCGGGAGCGCGCGATGGCGGACGACATGACGATGCGGGCGGCCGTGGCGCAGGTGGGCGGCGTTCTCTTCGACACGCCGCGCACGCTCGAAAAACTCGCCGATCTGGCGCGGGACGCGGCCGAGGCCGGCGCGCGGATCGTCGTCTTTCCCGAGGCCTTTCTCGGCGGCTACCCCAAAGGCGCGAGCTTCGGCGCGCCCGTGGGCTCGCGCACCGCCGAAGGGCGCGACCTTTTCCGGCGCTACTTTGAAGCGGCGATCGACGCGCCGGGGCCGGAGACGACGCGCATCGCCGCGCTTGCAAAGGATCTCTCGCTCGACATCGTCGTCGGCGCCATCGAGCGCGCCGCTCCGGCCGAAGGCGGCGGCACGCTCTATTGCACGGCGCTCGGATTTTCGGCGGACGGACGGTTCGCCGGCAAGCGGCGCAAACTCATGCCCACCGCCGCCGAGCGCCTTGTCTGGGGCTTCGGCGACGGATCGACGCTCGACGCGTTCGAGCTCGCCTCGGGCCGCGCCGCGGCGGTGATCTGCTGGGAGAACTACATGCCGGCCCTGCGGATGTCTCAGTACGCTCAAGGGCTCCGCTTCTACTGCGCGCCGACGGTCGACGACCGCGAAAACTGGACGTCGACGATGCGCACGATCGCGCTTGAAGCGCGCGCCTTCGTCCTCTCCGCCTGCCAATACATGACGCGGGGAGACGCGCCGGCCGACATCGACCTGTCGCCCGACGCGCCGTTCGACGCAGTCGACCCGGACGCGGTCCTGATCGCCGGCGGCAGCGTCATCGTCTCGCCCCTCGGCGAGATCCTCGCCGGGCCGGCGCGGGGCGGCGAGGCGTTGCTGACGGCGGATCTCGACCTCGCCGACATCGCGCGCGGCAAGATGGATTTCGACGTCGTCGGCCACTACGCCCGCCCCGACGTCTTCGACCTCCGGATCGACCGCGCGCGGCGCCGGCCGGTTTCCTGATCCACATCTCCCGCAAGAGGCGGGTCGCCGCAATCGACTGGCGGCTGCTCCTTCTGTCGGGTAGCCTCCCGGTTGCAGGCGGGATTGGGGGGCGTCGCGATGCGTTGGATCGTTCGGATCGTTCTGGGCTTGGCGGCGTTCGTCGTCGCGGGCGGCGTCACGCTTTTGATCCTGAAGCCGTGGGCGCCGGCGCTCGTCGTCGCCGAACCGGGCGCGACGGCTGAGCGGATCGACGAGGACGGCGTTTTCGGCAACTATTTTCCGGCGACGGACGACCCGCCGGCGCCCGGCGTCCTGCTCCTCGGCGGCTCGGAGGGCGGGCTCGGCGGCGGCGTAAAGCGGATGGCCCTGTCGCTGCAGGAGGCGGGCTTCGCCGTTCTTCAGCTCGGCTACTACCGCAATCCCGGCCAGTCGAAAAATCTGGAGCTCGTGCCGATCGAAACGTTCGAGCGCGGCCTTGACTGGCTCGCCGAAAGGCGAGGCGTCGATCCGGCGCGGCTTGCGATCGTCGGCGCGTCGAAGGGCGCCGAAGCCGGATTGTTCGTGGCGACGCGCCGTCCCGATGTCAAAGCCGTCGCGCTCGGCGCTCCATCAAGCGTCCTCTGGATGGGGATCAACTGGAATTTCGGCGGCTCCAGCCGGAAAGCGTCCTGGAGCCTTGACGGCGCGCCGGCGCCCGCCGTGGCCTACGGCGCGTTCGACTATAGGGGCGGCGTCCTTTCCATCTACGAAGCGGGCCTTGCGGAACGCGACGATCGTCCAGAGGCGATCATTCCGGTGGAGCGGGTCGCCGGACCTGTGATGCTGATCTGCGGAGAGGCGGATACGCTCTGGCCATCGTGCCCGATGGCGCGCCAGATCGCTGACCGCGCGCGGCTCCACGGCGCGCCGGAGGTCAACGTGCTCGCCTATAAAGACGCCGGCCACGCCAACTTCGGCGTCCCGGTCCCGGTGACGCATCCGAACTTCGAGCGCCTCGCCGCGCTCGGCGGATCGGCGCAGGGCAACGCCGCCGCGCGGCTCGACGGGTGGAGCAAACTCGTCGCGTTCCTGTCCGAGGCGTTCGCCGCGGACGCCGTCGCCGCCAACGCTTCGCCCGCCGATTAGGGCGGAGTCTGCAGGAGCCTCAGCCGATCCGGCGTCCGAAATCGCGCGCGATTTCGCGCGCGGCGTTGCGGCCCGGCAGACCGGTGACGCCGCCGCCCGGATGGGCGCCCGATCCGCACAAATATAGTCCGGGCACGGGCAACCGATAGTCGGCGGCGCCGGGCGTCGGGCGGGCGGAGAACATCTGGTCGAGCGACAACCTGCCGTGAAAAATGTCGCCGCCGACGAGCCCGAATTTGCGTTCGAGATCGAGCGGCGTATGGATCTGGCGCGCGACGATCCGCTCAGCGAAGCCGGGCGCGAAGCGCTCGACAGCGGCGATCGCCGCATCCGCCGCCGCCTCCCGATCGTCGTCCCAGGACCGCCCGTTGGGCGGCGGCGGCGCGAAGTGCTGGCAGAACAGGCTCGCGACGTGCTTGCCGGCCGGCGCGAGCGTGTCGTCCACGAACGACGGGATCAGCATTTCGACGATGGGCGCTTCGCTCCAGCCGCGCGTGCGGGCGTCGAAATAGGCCCGGTCCATATAGTCGAGCGACGGCCCGATAATGATCCCGGCGCGCAGGTGCTCGCCGTCGTCGTCGGGCGCGCAGGAAAAGGCGGGCGGCGCGTCTAGAGCGACGTTCATCCGTAGGGAGCCGGAGCCGCAGGCGTAGCCGTCCATACGCGCCCGGAAGGCGGGCGCGGCGTCGTCCGGCAAAAGATCGCGCGCGAGCAGCTTCGGGTTCGCGTTGGAGACCACCGCCCGGGCGCGGACGGTTCGCCCGTCAGCCAGGCGCACGCCGACGGCGCGCCCGTTCTCAATCAAGGTTTCGGCGACGGCGGCGTCGGTGGCGATGACTGCGCCGCGCGCCTCCGCGGCCCGCGCCATCGCGCCGGTGATCGCGCCCATGCCGCCTACGGCGTGGCCCCACTGGCCGCGCGCGCCGTTCACTTCGCCAAAGGCGTGATGGAGAAGCACATAGGCCGTGCCCGGTGCATCGGTCGCGGCGTAGTTGCCGACGACGCCGTCGAAGGCGAGAGCGGCGACGATGGCGGGATGGCTGAAATAGCTCTTCAGGAACTCGGCGGCCGACTTCGTGAAGAGATCGAAAATCAGCACCTGGCGCGACGTGGGCGATCGCCGGAAACGGTTCGCGGTGCGTATGGCCCGCCATGCGTCGCCGGCGCCGCCGCCGAGGTTGGGCGGCGTCTCAAGCGCTATCTCCCGCAATACGTCCGCCGCCGATTCGATGTCGGCTGAATAACGGGGCAGGGCCGCCGCGTCGTCGGGCGAATGGCGAGCGAACTCCTCGGCGTTGCGGGCCCCGTCGAAGGAGAGCTTCAGATACGCCCCCGGCTTGTCGCCAAGGGGCCAGAAATTGGCGATCGCCCGCTCCACGACCGTCAGGCCGTTGGCGTAAAGATCAAGATCGGCGATCACCTGCGGATGGAGGAGGCTGACGGTGTAGCTCGCCGTCGAATTGCGGAAGCCGGGCGCGAACTCCTCAGTCACCGCGGCGCCGCCGACGAGGCCGCGCCGCTCGAAAACGCGAACGGAGAGCCCTGCGCCGGCAAGATAGGCCGCGCACGTCAGCCCGTTATGGCCGGCGCCGATGATGGCGACGTCGCAATCGTGTTTCTTGTTCGCGGCCATGGGCTCCAGACTTCCTTTACGCCCTGTCTCTTAAGCCTTTTCACGACGCGGTCGACCGCGGGGGATGGGCGAGCACATGACTGAGATCACCAACAAAGATGGCGCGCCGACGAACGCCTACCGCACGGCGCAACGGCGGTTCGGCGCGCCGCGCGACGTCGAGTACGCGGCGTTCGTCGAGGCGACGCGCCGACTGATCGCGGTCGCCGATGCGGGGCGCGACCAATTGAAAGCCCGCGCCGAGGCGCTTCTCTTCAATCGTAAGCTCTGGGGCGAGCTGAAGGACGATTGCGCGCGCGACGACAACGCGTTGCCGGCGGCGTTGCGCGCAGGGGTCGTCCGCCTCGCTGTGGAAGTCGACCGCCAGTCGCGCGACGCCCTGCGAGAGCCCGCCCGGATCGCCGATCTGATCGAAGTGAACCGCCGCGTTATGGCCGGCCTGGCCGGCGACGCCGGCCCCGAAGCCGGCGAGACCGCCTGAAGCGGCCCGCGCCGATTTGGCCGGTCGGCAATTCCGGCCCGGCAAAACCTGCCGACCAAGGCTACGGGCCGCGCGGCGCAACAGCGGCGATTTTCGTTAACCTTAGCGACGAAGCCCTTAAGCGCCGCGGTCTTCGGGCGCTCCGCGCTCGGCTCGTTCACACTGATGAGCGAAACCTGAATCGGTCCCCAACTTGCGAATGCATAAGGCGAAGGCGCGCCGACGCGGGAGCGCGTCAGAGGGAAAGCGGAGTTTCAGGCCATGGTCATCAGCGTCACGTCTAACCCTGGAGCGCTCGCCGCGCTGTCGACGCTCACTTCGGTCACCGCCGATCTAGAAGAGACGCAGCGGCGCGTCTCCACCGGGCTCGAAGTGTCCAGCGCGCGGGACAACCCGGCGCTGTTCTCGCTGGCGCAAATTCAGCGCGCGGAGCTCGGCTCCATCGAATCGGTTCAGCAGGGGTTGCGCACGGCGAGTTCGACGGTGGAGCTCGCGATCGCGGCGGGCGACGGCATCAGCGACATTTTGGTCGAGTTGCGTCAGATCGCGACCCAAGCGGCGACGGCGGACGCGACGACCATCGATCTTCTTGAGGCGCAGTATGTCGAGCTCGCCAACGCCATCGACCGCCAGATCGCTAGCGCCGAAATCAACGGCAACAACCTGCTTGCGACCGCCGGCGGCGATCTGGAAGTTCTGGCGAGCACGGACAGCACCGACACCATCACGGTCGCCGAGCAGGATCTCGAGGGCACCTCGATCCTCACGATCGACCGCGGGACGACGCCTTTTGACGGAACGGACCTCGCCGCGCAGCAAGCCGCCGCGGTCGCCGAGATCGCCGCGATCGACGCATCGATCGTCAATCTCTCAAACGCGCTCGGCCAACTCGGCGCCGGTTCGGCGGCGATCGACCTTCAGGACTCGTTGTTGACGCGGGTCTCAGACGCGCTCGAAGTGTCGATCGGCAATCTGACGGCGGCCGACCTGCCGCGCGAGAGCTCGCGCCTCCAGGCGCTGCAGGTTCAGCCGCAATTGGCGATCCAGACCCTGTCGATCGCCAATGCCGCGCCGAACGCCATTCTCGGCCTGTTCGCCTAAGGAGCGCCGCGTTCAGCGGCTGAAGGGACGTAGATGGACGCGACGATCCCCAGTCCCCAGACGAGCAATCCGTTCGCGCAGCAAATCGCCAACGAACGGCTCGCCGACCTGTCCGCCCGGCGCCCCGCGCCGCCGGAGGGCGAGGCGGCGGCCGCCGACGAGGCCCGGGCGCGCAGCGCCGAGACCTTGGCGGCGACGCGCGAGGCGATCGCCCGCGCGCTTGGCGCCAACACGCGCCTCGCCATCTCACCGAACGAGAACGCGCCGGGCTTCATCTACCGCGCGATCGACGTCGACACCGGCGAGGTCGTGCAGGAGTGGCCAGAGGCCCAGTTCGTCGACGCGGTGCGCACGGCGCGGGCCGACGTCGAAGCCGAGCGCGCCGGCGGCGTTCCGGCGAACGCCCCGTCCGCCGACAGCGCGCCGGAGACTGGGGCCGTCCTCGACGACCTCGCCTGAGGCGAACGCTGTTCGCGCCGGATCCGAGGCGCCATAAGGCTGCATGCCGCCAAACATTCGCCAAACCGCCGCTCGCCACCTCGTCGACGCGCTGATCGCCAACGGCGTCGAGATCGTCTTCTGCGTGCCGGGCGAAAGCTATCTCGCCGTTCTCGATGCGCTTTACGACGCCCGCGACCGCATCCGCCTCATCGCCTGCCGCCACGAAGCCGCCGCCGCCAACATGGCCGAGGCCTACGGCAAGCTCACCGGCAAGCCGGGGATCTGTTTCGTCACTCGCGGGCCCGGCGCGACCCAAGGCTCGGTCGGCGTCCACTCCGCGTTTCAGGATTCGACGCCGATGATCCTCTTCGTCGGTCAGGTCGCCCGCGACATGATCGACCGCGAGGGCTTCCAGGAGCTCGACTACGCCCGCGTCTTCTCTTCGATGGCGAAGTGGGCGGGACAGATCGACGATCCGGGGCGCACGCCCGAATACGTTCATCGCGCCTTCGCCACCGCGCAAAACGGTCGGCGCGGTCCGGTCGTCCTCGCATTGCCGGAGGACATGCTGACGACGGACGTCGAGGCGCGTCCGCGAGGCGCGGCGCCGGTTGCGGCAAGCGCGCCGAACGCGGACGATCTCGCGCGCATGAAGGCGTTGATCGAGGCGGCCGAGCGGCCGCTCAATCTCGTCGGGGGCGGGGGGTGGACGGCCGAGGCGCGGCGTAGTCTCCAGCGTTTCGCCGATGCGACGGGACTGCCGGTCGCCGCGACATTCCGCTCCAAAGACCTCTTCGACAATACGCACCCGAACTACGCAGGAGATCTCGGAATCGCGCCGAATCCGAAACTCGCCGCGCGCGTGCGCGAGAGCGATCTTCTCGTCGCGATCGGTCCGCGCCTAGGCGAGATGACGACGTCGGGCTATTCGCTGCCCGACCCCGACGATCCGCCGGCGCTAATCCACGTCCATCCGGGCGCCGAGGAGATCGGCCGCGTCTACCCGCCGACGCTTGGCGTCGTCGCCGCGGCGGAGCCGACGGTCAAGGCGCTCGCGGATCTCCGCTGGACCGCAAACGCAGCCTGGCGGCGAAACGCGGAAGAGGCCCATGCGGACTTCGAGGCGTTTTCAGCGCCAGTGGAGCTTCTCGTCGACGGCGCGCCGGACCCGGACGGCGGCGTCAATCTGTCGAAGGTCTTCGCCTGGCTCGATGCGAGCCTGCCGGCCGACGCCATTGTGTGCAACGGCGCCGGCAACTACGCCGCGTGGCTCCACCGCTTCTACCGTCATCGCGACTACAAAACGCAACTCGCCCCGACCTCCGGCGCCATGGGCTACGGATTTCCGGCCGCGCTTGCGGCGAAGGCGACGCACCCTGAGCGCACGGTCGTCTGCGCCGCCGGGGACGGCTGCTTCATGATGGCCGCGAGCGAACTCGCCACAGCGATGCAGTATGATCTCGCCGTCATCGTTCTCGTCGCGAACAACGGAACCTACGGCACGATCCGCATGCACCAGGAGCGCGACTATCCGGGCCGCGTGTCGGGCACGGATCTCGTCAATCCTGACTTCGCGGCGTTCGCGCGCTCGTTCGGCGCCTTTGGCGCAAGCGTCGCCGACGCCGGCGATTTTCCTCACGCCTTCGAAGAGGCCCGCGCGAGCGGCCGGCCGGCCGTGATCGAGCTCAAAACGTCCGCCCGCCACATCGCTCCCGGCAAAACGCTTTGAGCGGACGGGCGCGATCCGCGCCTTCCGTACAATCTTCGGACAAAAAAACCGGTTGGCGCGGACGCCGGGGAGGGGCGGATCAGGGGTTGGCTACGCGGGCCATATCTTCGAAGGAGCGGACAAGCTCGCGGCCCGACGGGGTCGGCGCGCCGTCATCGTCGAGCCAGCGCCGTTCGATGGCCGCGGACAACAACTGCGCGTCGTTTTTCTCCGCATCCATCTGGCGGAGAAACTTCATGATTCGCCAGGCGATCGCATCGTCAGTCATAGGGCGTCGGTCATGCCGTCTGAATTCCAGGCACGGCGCAACGCGCCGCTGTCGCATTCAGTCAACCAAGGGCCGCTAAATTGATCAAGGTATTTGGCCGATGATTTCAAATTGGCGGCGCATATAAGCGGATGCGCATTGAAGTTAGGGTGCGCCCGCGAACATGAACAGGTTCTTGCCGGCGGAAGTTAAACTTTAGAAACAAAAGGCCGGCCGCGGCGTCGCCGCCGCCCCCGGAACCGCCGGAATGGTGCTAAACGGGCCGACGACAACGAAATCGAGGAGACGCGAGATGGACGACGGGGCGGCGCGCGGCGCGAACGAATTCACGAGCAACGCGAGCCTTGTCGAGCGCCGCGACGCGGCCCTGCCGAAGGGCTTGCCGTCGAAGTCCGGCGTCTACGCCGCCCGGGCGGAGGGCGCCGAGTTCTGGGACGTCGAAGGCAAGCGTTACATCGACTTCATTGGCGGCATCGGCGTTCTGAACGCCGGCCACCGCCACCCGAAAGTCGTCGAAGCGATCAAGCGCCAGACCGACGCCTTCATCCACACCTGTTTCGGCATCGCTCAGTACGAAGTGTATATCGAGCTCGCCGAACGTTTGAACGCGCTCGCGCCGGGCGCGTCGCCGACGAAGACGGCGCTCTTCAACTCGGGCGCCGAGGCGGTGGAGTACGCCGTCAAGTTCGCGCGCCGCGTCACCTGCCGGCCCGGCGTCATCGCCTTCGAGGGCGGCTTCCACGGCCGCACGCTCCTCGCGACGACGCTCACCGGCAAGTCGAAACCCTACAAGGTCGGCTTCGGCCCCCTCGTGCCCGGGATATTCCATGCCCCTTATCCGGATGAGTACCACGGCGTCTCGACCCGCGGCTGCCTCGCCTGCCTCGACCACATCTTCAAGACGGCGGTTCCCGCCGAAGAGGTCGCCTGCATGATCGTCGAGCCGGTGCAGGGCGAGGGGGGCTTCAACCCGGCGCCGCCTGAATTCCTCCAAGGCTTGCGCAAGATCTGCGACGACATCGGCGCGCTTTTCATCGTCGACGAAATCCAGTCGGGCATGGGCCGCACCGGAAAAATGTTCGCGATCGAACACGCGGGCGTCGAGCCCGATTTGATCTGCCTTGCGAAATCGATCGCCGCCGGACTGCCGCTCTCGGCGCTGATCGGCAAGGCCGACCTTGTCGACGAGATCGCGCCGGGCGGCATGGGCTCGACCTATGGCGGCAACCCGGTCGCCTGCGCCGCGGCGCTGGCCGTCCTCGACGTCTTCGAGGAAGAAGGGCTTCTGGAGCGCGCCGACGTCATCGGCGCGCGGGTCGGCGCCTGCTGGCGCGCGCTCCAGGCGGGGCCGGCGAAGGGTCGTTTCGGGGACGTGCGTCAGTTCGGCGGCATGATCGCGGTCGAGTGCGCCGAGGACGACGATCCGCACAAGCCGGACCCGAAACTCGCCGGCGCCATCCAGCTCGAGGCGCGCGACCGCGGGCTCATCCTCACGACCGCCGGCAGCCATGCGCAATGCCTGCGCTGCCTCGTTCCGCTCACGGTCAGCGACGCGGTCCTGGACGAGGGGCTCGACTTTTTCGACGCCGCGACGGAGGCCGCGCTGTCAGCTTAACGCTCACTTCGAGCGGTGAGCTTAACGCCATCTACAATCGTTTCACGCATTTCCGAACCCATCGCCAAAGAGGGGATCGGCTCGTGTTTCGTCAACTGAAGATCATGTTTGCGGTGGGCGCCGCGCTCACGCCCGTTGCTGCGCTCGCGCAGAACGACGGTTCGGATTTTCGCAACGCCAGCGAACTGAACCGTGGATCGGTTTACAAATCTTACGGAGCTGGAGCGTTCGTGCGGGCCGGCTACATTTTCGCCACAACGAAAGAGGGCGACTTCAACGCGCCGCTTGTCAGCGGCGGCTTCGAGTGGTCCGCCTTCGGTCCGTCGCCTCTACGCCTCGAAACGGAAATCGTCGCCACGCGCGACAACCAGGACTTCGACCTTCTCGGCGTACCGACCGAAGTAACGTCAACGTTGGCGGCCGCGCTTGTCGGCGTCAGCGCCCACAGCAACATTACGTCCTGGCTGTCGCCCTACATCGGCGCCGGCGTGGGCGTCGGCTACGTGCGCGCGGCGGTTGAGACCGGCGAAGCGGACGTGCTTGGCGTCATCGTTCCCGCCACGTCGGAAAGCGAAGACGACATCGCGTTCGCCTTTACGGGGCGGACGGGCCTCAACGCCTCGGTCACGCCGCGGATCGACCTCCAGGCTGGCTACCGTTTCCTCGGCTTTACGAACGACGGCACGCTCGGCCTTCACGGCGGCGAACTCGGCTTCAACTACAAATTCTAAGCGCCGCTTACAGCCGCTGAAAAAAGAAAAAGACGGGCGCGGAGGCCCGTCTATCTTCGTTCCGAGCATCGACCGTTGCTCTATGCGCGTAGCTGCGCTTGCGAAAAAAAACGCCAATGACCGCTTGCTCCTGACGCGGCGTCATCGCCTAAGCTCTCTCCCATGGCGGATGAATTCTTGACGATCGGCGACGTGGCGCGGCGGACGGGGCTCTCGGCGCGGGCGCTGCGCCACTATGAGGCGGAAGGGCTGCTGGCCCCGGCGCGCAGCGAGAACGGGCGGCGGGCGTACGGGCCGCGCGAGCTTGAAAGGCTGGCGCGCCTGCGGCTCTTGAAGAAGGCCGGCATCACGCTCGCGCAGATACGACTTCAGCCGCCGCTCGCCGGAGACGACCGGCCTAACTACGCCACGCTCGTCCAAGCCCGCCTTGAGGCGCTCCAAGCCGCGCGCGACGCCCACCACC
>JBHJHE010000043.1:0-37487 GCA_050331095.1 Parvularculaceae bacterium | reverse complement strand
TGATTTCTTCTTTCGGGCGCGTTGAGAGGCTTCGGCGGATTTGCACTTCGCCGTCGCCGCGGCCTTCTCGGCGGCGCGGCGCGCTTTGCCGGCGCCCGATTTCGCCCCGGACCGTGCGCCGTCGACGAGCTTTTTCGCTTCGCCGGCGAGGTCCTGCGCGCCGATTTTGACGTCGCCCCAGGCGACGCGCGCCGCCGACAGGGCGCGCGCGCCGGCGCCGGCCTAGCGGCCCGGAGGGCGCTTATGCCCGGATGTCGGTTTCGAAGGCCCCATCGCTCGTTCAACGCACCATCTGCGGCGCGCGCCCCGTTGCGCCGCCGCACTTTTGATCCCTGCGCCTTTAGCACGGTCGAATGTGGGCCAAAAGTTGGGCGAAACCGCGCCTTGCCAACCTTTTAGGCGCCCAAGTTTACCCCGCGCCGCGGCCGGCGTAGGCCAGTGGCCATGGCGCAGGACGAACCCTTCTGGCGGACGAAGTCGCTTGCGGAGATGAGCGAGGCGGAGTGGGAGTCGCTGTGCGACGGCTGCGGCAAGTGCTGCCTCGTGCTTCTGGAGGACGTCGAAACCGGGGCGGTTTGGGAGACCGACGTCGCCTGTCGCCTGTTCGACGCCGATAAACGCCGCTGCCGCGACTACGAGAACCGCCACGCCCGCGCGCCGGACTGCGTGCGCCTCACCCCGCGCAAAGCCGCGTCTCTGAAGTGGATGCCGCAGACGTGCGCCTACGGCCGGCTCGCCCGCGGGGAGGGGCTGCCCGACTGGCATCCGCTCGTCACCGGCGATCGAAAATCCACCGCGCGGGCGGGCGCGGCGGTCTCGCGCCGGTTGGTCTCGGAAACCGAGGCGGACCCGGACGATCTCGACGCCCGTTGCGTCCGCCTGCGCACGCCGCCGCGCGGCTGATCCCTCCGACTTATCGAACGCCCCGCGGGGCGCCCGTAACTTCCGGCCCATCGCGAACGAGCGACGACCCGCGCCCCTTGCGGATCGTCAAGGCGCGGAGGGCTTTATGACGATGGCGGAAGAAACGACGCGCAAAGATCGATCGGCGGACGAGTCGCGGCCGGCTGACGGCGCGCGGTTCGGCCGCGATCGCGCCGAGGCGCTCGCCGAATGCCTGGCGAGGGTCGCCGAGGTCGCCGTCGAGCGCACGCTCGAGCGCCTGGAGAACATGACCGCCGACGGCGACGTCGCGAAGCTGGAGCGGAACGCGCGCGCCCTCGCCGGGCTGATGCGCGTCGCCGGGACCGCCGTCGCGTTGCGCGACAAACTGAAAAAGGACGCCGCCGCCGATGAGGAAGCCTTCACGAGCGCCGACGTCGACGCCGACATCGGGCGCGAAGCCGCCGCCCTCGCCGACCGTTTCGAGCGCGCCCTGCGGGAGCTCGACGAGGCGCCGGTGTATTAAGGCGGCGATGGGCCCGCCGGCGGGCGCGGCGATGGGCCCGGCGACAAGCCTGACGACAAGCCTAGCGACAAGCCTGGCGACGCGCCGGTCGCGGCTGCGTCGGCTGATCGCGCTGGAGGCCGCCCGTGAGGGCGGCGTCGATCTCGCCTGGCGCCTCATCGCCCGCGCCGATCAGCGCTGGCCCGGGTTCGTGCCCTGGTTTGCGGACGATCCGCGCGCAAGCGTCCATGAGCGCGCGTGGACGACCTGGCTCCTCCTCGGCGGGCGCGGCGCCGGCAAGACCCGGGCGGGCGCGGAATGGATCCGCTTCGTCGTCGGCGGCGCGCGAAGCCCGAAGCGCCGCATCGCGCTCGTCGCCGAAGCCTACGCGGACGCGAGGGAAGTCATGATCGAGGGACCTTCGGGCTTGCGCCACATCGGCCTGCCGGCCGCGCGGCCGGCCTTCGAGAGCTCGCGCCGGCGCCTCGTCTGGCCGAACGGCTCCACGGCCTATTGTTTCTCCTCGGAGGATCCGGACGGCCTGCGCGGCTATCAGTTCCACGCCGCCTGGTGCGACGAGCTCGCCAAATGGCGGCATCCGGAGGAAACCTGGAGCAACCTGCAGCTCGCCCTCAGGCTGGGCGACGCGCCGCGCCAGGTGGTGACGACGACGCCCCGTCCGATGCCGCTCCTGAAGCGCCTGTTGAACGCCGACGCCTGCGTCGTCACCCGCGCCTCAAGTTACGCCAATCGCGAGAACCTCGCCGCCGCGTTCTTCGAGGAGATCGCCAGCGCCTACGAGGGCACGCGCCTCGGGCGTCAGGAGCTGCTCGGCGAAATCGTCGACGACGTTCCGGGCGCGCTCTGGAGCTGGGACCTGATCGAGGCCGCGCGCCTCTCCGCCGTTCCCGGGCTCGCCCGCTCCCTCGACCGCATTGTCGTCGCCGTCGATCCGCCCGTGACGAGCGGACCGGACGCGGACGAATGCGGCGTCGTCGTCGCCGGCGCGATCCTCGCCGAGAACGGCGGGCGGCTCGGCTACGTCCTCGACGACCGCTCGGCCGGCGGCCTGTCGCCCCGTCAGTGGGCGGAGCGCGCCGTCGCCGCCTACCACGACTATGACGCCGACCGCATCGTCGTCGAAGTGAACCAGGGCGGCGAGATGGCCGCCGCCGTCATCGCGCAGGTCGATCCGGGCGCGCCGGTGCGCATGGTGCGCGCGACCCGCGGGAAGCGCCTGCGCGCCGAGCCCGTCGCGTCGCTTTATGAGCGCGGCCGCGTGCGCCACGTCGGCGCGTTCGCGAAGCTCGAGGCGCAGATGACCTCGTTCGACGGCGCGCCGTCGCCTTCGAGCCCCGACCGGCTCGACGCCCTCGTCTGGGCCCTGACGGACCTGATGCTGGGCCCGGGCGCGCCCGAGCCCGCCGTGCGGACGATCGACTAGGCGACGACGAATAGTCGACAAGGAGCGACCTCGACGATGTTTCCATTCCGCCGCACCGCCCGCGCGCCCGAGGCCAAGGCCTCCGCCGTCCGTCCCCTGATCGCGATGACGGGGCCCGGCCGGCCGGCCTGGACGCCGCGCGACTACGCCTCGCTCGCCCGGGCGGGCTATGAGCGCAACCCCATCGCCCATCGCTGCGTGCGGCTGATCGCCGAAGCGGCGGCCTCCGCGCCGGTGCGCGTCGTCGCCGGCGGCGCTACGCAGACGGACCATCCGCTCATTGAGCTTCTGGCGCGTCCGAACGCCGCCCAGTCCCGCATCGAGCTCCTGGAGACCGTTTACGGATTTTTGCAGACGGCCGGCAACGCCTATGTCGAGGCCGTGCGTCTCGACGGCCGCGCGCGCGAGCTCCACGCCCTGCGGCCGGACCGCATGAAGGTGCGCCTCGACGCGTCGGGCTGGCCGGCCGGCCACGACTATACGGTCGACGGTCGCGCGACGCGGTTCGCGGGCGCCGACGAGACCGGCGCGGCGCCGATCCTCCACCTGAAGCTGTTCCATCCGACGAACGACCATTACGGCCTCTCGCCGCTCGAGGCGGCGGCCGGCGCCGTCGACCTCCACAACGCCTCGCAAGCCTGGAACAAGGCGCTCCTCGGCAATTCCGCGCGGCCCTCCGGCGCGCTCGTCTATCGCGGACCCGAGGGCGCTGAGAATCTGACGGCGGACCAGTTCGACCGCCTCAAGGCGGAACTCGCGGACGCCTATTCGGGCCGCGCCAACGCAGGACGCCCCCTCGTCCTCGATGGCGGGCTCGACTGGAAGTCCATGTCGCACTCCCCCAGCGACATGGACATCCAGGAAGCCAAGAACGCCGCCGCGCGCGACATCGCGCTCGCCTTCGGCGTGCCGCCCATGCTGCTCGGCGTGCCGGGCGACAACACGTACGCCAATTATCGCGAGGCGAACCTCGCCTTCTGGAAACAGACGGTCTCGCCGCTCGTGAAGAAGACTATGGCGGCGATGACGGCGTGGCTGTCCGCGGAGTTCGACGGCGCGCGGCTCGCCTTCGACCCGAGCGAGCTCGACGCCCTCGCGGTCGAACGCGACGCCGCCTGGCGGCGCGTCGGCGCGGCGACGTTCCTCAGCGACGCGGAGAAGCGGACGCTGTTGGGCCTGCCGCCGCGGGAGGACGACCGGCGATGAGCCAGGACCTCCTCCAGCGCCGCGACGGGCGCATCGGGATCGTCATCAGCGCGACGGTCGTCCTGCAGACGGCGTTCGCGCTGATCTGGGCCGGCGGCGCCGCCGAGCGCCTCGGCCAGCTCGAACGCCAGGCCGAGCGGCGCAGCGACCGCGCCGACGAAATCCTTGAACGGACGACGCGCCTCGAGGCCCAGGCCGTCGCCATGCGGGTCAGCCTGACGCGCATCGAAGCGAAGCTCGACAGACCCGTCGCCGAGGGGGACGGGCGATGAGCGCCCCCGTCGCCGACATTGAAGGCTACGCCGCGATGTACGGCGTCGCCGACGCCTCGGGCGACGAGATCGCCCCCGGCGCTTTCGCGGCGAGCCTCGCCGGCCGCGCGCCGCGGATGCTTTATCAGCACGCCGCCGAACGGCCCGTCGGCCGCTGGCGCGCCTTCGAGGAGCGCGCCGACGGGCTCTACGCCTATGGCGAGATCGCCCTTGTCGGGCCCGACGAAATCGCCATCCACGGGCTCATCGAGGCCGGCGCCCTCGACGGGCTTTCGATCGGCTTCCGGACGGCGCGCGCGGAAAAGACCGTCTTCGGACGGCGCGTTCTGGAAGCCGCGCTCTGGGAGGTCTCCCTCGTCACCTTCCCGATGGCGCCCGGCGCGCGGATCTTGCGCGTCGGCGCGCCCCGCCGCCCGGACCCCGAAGAGAACCTCGCGCAAACCCTGCGCGCGGCCGCCGAACGATTATTTGTGTAAGGAGCGACCCCCAATGACCATCAACGCCCGCGAGACGATCGAGACGAAAGCCGAGACCGGCGAGGCGCGCCGCGCCGTCGCCGAGTTCCTGAACGCCTTCGAGGCGTTCAAGGCCGCGAACGACGCGCGCCTCGCCGAAATCGAGGCGAAGAGCGCCGCCGATCCTCTTTTGTCGGAGAAAGTCGACCGCCTCAACGCCGCGCTCGACGCCCAGAAATCGACGATCGACCGCCTCGCCCTCGCCGGCAGGCGGCCCGCTCTCGGCGCCCCCGCTCTCGGCGTTCAGGCCCCCGGCGTCCTGGCCCCCGGCGTTTCCAAAGTTACGCAAAGCGAAGAGAAGGCCGCCTTCGCCCGCTACATCCGCGCGGGCGAGGCGCCGGCGCTGGAGGAGAAGGCCCTCAGCGTCGGGAGCGACCCGAACGGCGGTTATCTCGCCCCGGACGAAACTGCGCGCGTCATCGACGCCGCCGTGCGCGACGTCTCGCCGATCCGCGCGATCGCCAGCGTGCGCGCCGTTGGGGCGAACAGCTTCCGCACGCCGGTCAGCCTCTCCGGCCCCGCCGCGGGCTGGGCGGCGGAGACCGCCGCGCGCGCCGAAACCGCGACGCCGACGCTCCAGGCGATCGATTTTCCGACCATGGAGCTTTACGCTATGCCGGCTGCGAGCCAGGCGCTCCTCGACGACGCCGTCGTCGACATCGAGCAATGGCTCGCCGACGAGGTGCAGGCCGAATTCGCCGCGCAGGAGACGGCCGCCTTCGTCTCCGGGAACGGAACGACGCAGCCGCGCGGGTTCCTCACCGAGACCCAGAGCCCCGAGGCGAGCCGGGCGAGCGACGAGGTCGGCTATCTCGCCACCGGCGTCGACGGCGCCTTTCCGGCGAGCGACGCGGTCGACGTCCTCCTCGACCTCGTCTATGCGCCGAAGCAGACCTACCGCGCCGGCGCGCGCTTCGCAATGAACCGCGCGACGCTGGGCGCCGTCCGCAAGCTGAAGGACGCCGACGGCGCCTATGTCTGGCAGCCGAGCCTGGAGGCCGGCGCGCCGTCGAGCCTCCTCGGCTTTCCGGTCACGGAGATCGAGGAGATGCCCTCGATCGAGGCGGGCGAAACGCCGATCGCCTTCGGCGATTTTCGCCGCTTCTATCTCGTCGTCGACCGCCAGGGCGTCCGCATCCTGCGCGATCCCTATTCCTCGAAGCCCTACGTCCTCTTCTACACGACGAAGCGCGTGGGCGGCGGGGTTCAGGACTTCGACGCGGTCAAGCTTCTGAAGTTCTCAGCGAGCTGATCGCGTGGGGGCGCCTCCGGGCGCTCCCTCGTTCCCCTCGATCCAAGAACATCCGCCAAGGGAAGGTTGCGTAGCCCCGATGTCCCTCGTTCAACTGTCGCCCCCCGCCGGCGAGCCGATCCCGCTCGCCGAACTGAAGGCCCATCTGCGCGTCACGCAGACCGCCGAGGACGCGCTCGTCGCCGGCCTCGGGCTTGCCGCGCGCCAGGCGATCGAAGCGCGCTTCGGCCTCGCGATCCTGCCGCAGGCGTGGCGCCTGCGCCTTGACGTCGCGTCCTGCGCCGTCGTCGAGTTGCCGCTGTCGCCCGTCGCGAGCGTCGACGCGGTGACCGGCTACCGTCCTGACGGCGGCGGCGAGGCCCTCAGCGCCGACGCCTTCGCGGCGTCGGCGGGCCATGTGGGGCGGGTGCGGATCGACGTCGCCGGGGCCCTGCGCGCGCCCTTCGACGCGATCGCCATCGACTTCACCGCCGGCTGGCCCGACGCCGCCTCGGCGCCCCAGGAGATCCTACTCGCGATCAAGGCGCTTGCGGCGCATTTCTACGAGAACCGCGAGGCGGCGGGTACGGACCGGTTCCATACGAGCCCGGAGAGCCTCAACGCGCTGATGGCGCCCTGGCGGCGGGTGCGGCTGTGATCGGCGCCCTCCGCAACGAGATCGCCGTCCTCGCGCCGAGCGCGACGGACGACGCCGCCGGCGGGCGGGCGCTCGACTGGGCCCCGAGCGCGACGCTCTGGGCCCGGGTGACGCGGCTCTCGTCCGTGCGCGGCGTCGACGGCGCCCGCGCCGTTCGCCTCGCCCGCATCGCCGCGACGGTCCGTCAGGGGGCGAACGTCGCGCTTGGCGGGCGGGTGCGCTTCGCCGGCGTCGACTACGAGATCGTCTCGATCGAAGACGCCGACGACCGCCGGCGCGTCACCCTCGTCTGCGAGGAGGCGCGGCCATGACCGACGCGGCCTTCGCCCTCCACCGCGCGGTGTACGCCGCGCTTCTCGCCGACGACGGCGTGACGAGCCGTCTCGGCGCGCCCGCCCGGCTTTACGACGTCGAGCCCGCCGACCGGATTTATCCGTTCGCGACCTTCGGCGACTGGCGCGTCGCGCCGCTCGCCGGCGTCGAGGGGGCGTTCGAGCATTTATTCCGCCTGCGCGCCTATTCCCGCTACGAGGGCCGGCGCGAGACCCGCGGCGTGCTCGACGCGTTCTACGAGGCGCTCCACGGCGCGCCGATCGCTCCCGACGGACACGACCTCGTCTCGCTGCGCCTTTCCTTCTCCGACGTTCTTCCCGGCCCCGACGGCGAGACCTGGGGCGGGGTCGCGCGCTTTCGCGCCGTCACCCAACGACAGGAGGCTTGACGCCCATGCCCGCCCAACCCGGAAAAGACCTTTTGCTGAAGATCGGCGACGGCGGCGCGCCGGAGGCGTTCGCCACCGTCGCCGGGCTTCGCGCCCGGACGATCTCGCTCAACGCCGAGACCGTCGACGTGACGCACGCCGAGAGCGCCGGGCGCTGGCGCGAGCTCCTCGCCGGGGCGGGGGCGCGCGCGGCGAGCGTCGCCGGCGCCGGCGTCTTCCTCAACGACGCGGCCGCCGCGAGCGTGCGCGCGGCGTTCTTCGCCGGCGAGATCCGCAACTGGCGCATCGTCCTGCCGGGCTTCGGCGAGATCGTCGGGCCGTTCCAGATCGCCAATCTCGACTACGCCGGCGATTTCGACGGCGAAGCGACGGTCTCGCTGGCGCTCGCCTCCGCCGGCGCGATCGCCATCGAAGCGTCAGCATAGGGAGCGCCCGCCATGGATCGTCGACCCGGAGACGCAGAGATCGAAATCGATGGCGAGCCGCGCGTCCTGCGCGCGACGCTCGGGGCGCTCGCCGAGATCGAGGAGACGGTGGGCGGAGGCGACTTCGCCGCCGCGGCGACGCGCCTCGCGAACCCGCGCGTCGCGGACCTGCTCCTGATGCTCCGGGCGCTTCTCAAAGGCGGGGGCGCCGACATGAGCCTCGAGGCGCTGAGGGCGAGCGACGTCGACCTCGCCGCCGCCGCGGCCGCCGTCTCCCAGGCGTTCGGCGCGCTGGCCGAGACGCCGGGGCAGGCGCCGGGAAAGCCCGAAGCCCCGCCGCCCCCGGCGGGCCCGTCCCCTGGGCGGACTGGTTCGTGAGCGCCGTAACGGATTTCGGCCTGTCGCCGGCGGCCTTCTGGTCGCTGACGATCGGCGAATGGCGCTGGCTCGCCGGAGCGGCCGGCGGCGCGCCCGGCGCCAAGCCCTGCGCCAACCCCGCGACCCGCGCCGAGCCCATGACTCGCGCCGATCTTTCAGCGCTCCTTCAACAGTATCCGGACGAAGCCCCATGACCCTTTCCGTCAGTCTTGACGCCGCCGGCCTGTCGCAGGGCCTCGAAGCCGCGGGCGCGGAGATCAGCCGCCTCGCTCAAGAGGAGATCGCCCCCGCCGCGGCGCTCATCGAAGAAGCGTTCGCCGGCGCGGCCCGCGGCATCGAACAGGAATTGTCGCGCGCCGCGCGCACGGGCGAGGTCTCGCTGCGGCGGCTCGGCCGGGCGATCGTCGCCGACCTCGCGAGCGGCGCCGTCAACGGGCTGTTGCGAAAGCCCCTGGAGCGGGCGTTCGCCGCGCCGTTCGGCGGGGGCCGCGCCGAGGGCGGGTTCACCGCCCACGGACAATCGTTCCTCGTCGGCGAGCGGGGGGCTGAAATCTTCACCCCCGCCGCGAGCGGGCGCGTCTCGCCCATGGCCGCCGCTCCCGTCAACGTCACGATCGCGTTGCCGGGCGTGACGGATGCGGAAAGTTTCCGCGCCTCGGAGACGCAGATCGCCGCGGGCCTCGCCCGGGTCCTCTCGCGGGGGGCGCGCAACCAGTGACCGATTTTCACGAGGCGCTCTTTCCCCTCGAGATCTCCCTCGGCAGCGAGGGCGGGCCGACGCGGCGCACGGACATCGTCGCGCTCGTGTCGGGCCGCGAGGCGCGCACTAGCCCCTGGACCGGCTCGCGGCGGGCCTACAACGCCGGCTATGGCGTCAAATCCCTCGCCGACGTCGAGAAGGCGGTGGCTTTTTTCGAGGCCCGGCGCGGGCGGCTTTACGGCTTCCGCTTTCGCGATCCGTTCGACTGGAGGTCCTGCGCCGCGGACCGCGAGCCCGCCGCTGGCGACCAGCCGATCGGCGTCGGCGACGGCGCGACGACGGACTTTCAGTTGACGAAGCGATACGAGAGCGGCGGCTTTCACTATGACCGCCCGATAAAGAAGCCCGTCGCGGGGTCGGTGCTCGTCGCCGTCGACGGCGAGGCGCGCGGCGACGCGCTCGCCGACCCGACGACGGGGGTCGTCTCCCTCGCCGCGCCGCCGGCCGCGGGCGCGAGCGTGACGGCGGGCTTCCGGTTCGACACGCCGGTGCGTTTCGATACGGACAGTCTGCGGATCAACCTCGCCGCCTTCCGCGCTGGCGACATCCCGTCGATCCCCCTGATCGAGGTCCTGACGTGAGGGCGCTCGACCCCGCCTTCGCCGCGCACGTTGAAAACGGCGCGACGACGCTCGCGACGTGCTGGCGGGTGACGCGCGCCGACGGCCTCGTCCTCGGCTTCACCGACCATGACCGCACACTGACGTTCGACGGCGTCGACCACAAGCCCGACGCCGGCGGCGAAGGCTCGCGGTTCGCGGCGAGCGCCGACCTCAGCGTCGACAACGCCGAAGTGGCGGGGATCCTCAGCGACGACGCCTTAACGGCGGCGGATCTCGTCGCGGGGCGCTATGACGGCGCGCGCGTCGACGTCTGGCGCGTCAACTGGGCGAAGCCGGATGAACGCGCCCTCGTCAAATCGGCGACCATCGGCGAGGTCGCCCGGGAGGGCGCGCGCTTCGTCGCGGAGTTGCGCGGGCCCGCCCATGCGCTCGCGCGCGCCACGGGCCGCGTCTACCAGCGCCAGTGCGACGCCCGGCTCGGCGATGCGCGCTGCGGCGTCGACGCGGCGTCTGCAGCCTATGTCGGCGCGGGAACGGTCGCGTCGGCCGCCGACGAGGCGCGATTTACGGCGAGCGGGCTCGCCGCCTTCGACGACGGGTGGTTCGCCCACGGCCGATTGACGTGGACGAGCGGCGCCAGCGCCGGCCTCGAAGCGCACGTCAAGAGCCATACCGTCGGCGAGGGCGGCGCGCGGCGCGACCTGTGGCTGCCGAGCCCCGCGCCCATCGCCGCCGGCGACGCCTTCGAGGTCGTCGCGGGGTGCGACCGGCGCGCGGCGACCTGCGCGGGGAAGTTCGCCAATCTGATCAATTTCCGCGGCTTCCACCTGATGCCCGGCAACGATTTCGCCGTCAGCTATCCGCGCGCGGCGGACGAAAACGACGGGGGCAAACGATGAAGCCGCCGGCGCCGGCTGGCGCGCCAACCCGCGCGGAGATCGTCGCCGCCGCGCGCGCCTGGCTCGGCACGCCCTACGTCCACCAGGCGAGCGCGAAGGGCGCGGGGTGCGACTGCCTCGGCCTCGTGCGCGGGGTCTATCGCGACGTATACGGCGCCGAGCCCGAGCCGCCGCCGCCCTACACCCCCGACTGGAACGAGGCGCGCGCCGCCGACGAGCCGCTCCTCAGCGCCGCGCGGCGCCACCTCGTCGAGGTCGCGCCGATCATGGCGCGGCCGGGAGAGGTCTTCGTCTTTCGCGTCGTGCGCGGCGGGCCGGCGAAGCATTGCGGGATCGTCGTCGGCGACGACGCCTTCGTCCACGCCTACGCCGGGCGCGCGGTCGTCGAAAGCTGGCTCAACCGCTGGTGGCTCGAACGCCTCGCCGGCGTCTTCGACTATCCGGGCGTTCACTGAGGATCTCTTATGGCCCAGCTCGTCCTCACGGCCGCGTCGAACGCCGCGGCCAATATCGGCAAGATCGGGATAGGCAAGGCGCTCGCCCGCACGGCCGCGTCGACGGCGGCGAGCTTCGCCGCCTCCGCCGCGACGAACGCGCTTTTCGGGCCCCGGCGACGCGCCGTGGAGGGGCCGCGGCTCGAAAGCTATTCCCTGCAGGCCTCGACGGAAGGCGCGGGGCTCGCACGCGTCTGGGGCCGCGCGCGCCTCGCCGGGCAGTTGATCTGGGCCGCGCGCTTCAAAGAGACGGTCGTCGAGACGAGCGAGAACGTCGGCGGCAAGGGCGGGCCCTCGACCCGCGTCGAGACGACGAACTATCAGTACGCCGCCTCGTTCGCCGTGGGGCTCTGCGAGGGACCGATCGACCGCGTCGCGCGCGTGTGGGCCGACGGGCGGGCGTTCGATCTCTCGCGCGTCAACGCCCGGGTCTATACCGGCGACGAGGCGCAAGGGCCGGACGCGCTGATCGCCGCGGTCGAGGGCGCGGCCCCCGCCTTTCGCGGCCTCGCCTACGTGGTTTTCGAAGACCTGCCCCTCGAAGAGTTCGGCAACCGCCTGCCGCAACTCGCCTTCGAGGTCGAGAAATCCCTGCGCGCCGACGATCCGGGCGCGCTCGAAAACGCGCTCACGGCGGTGACGATGATCCCCGGCTCGGGGGAGTTCGTCTACGGAACGACGCAGGTGCTGCGCGAGGCGGGCGAGGGCGTCACGGTCTCGGAGAACGCCCATAACAGCGGCGGCGGGACGGATTTCGTCGCGAGCCTCGATGCGCTGCTCGCCGCAGCGCCGAACGTCAAGTCCGTCTCGCTCGTCGTCTCCTGGTTCGGCGACGCGACGGACGCGGGCGCGTGCGAGATCCGGCCCGGCGTCGAGACCGGCGTCAAGCTCACGCGCCCCTACGACTGGCGCGCCGGCGGCGTCGACCGGTCGGGGGCGCGGTTGATCTCGACGCTGAACGGCGCGCCCGCCTATGGCGGCGCGCCGGCCGACCGCGCCGTCGTCGAGGCGATCCGCGAGATGGCCGACCGCGGCCTTGAGGTCATGATGCATCCGTTCGTCCTGATGGACGCGGCGGGCTTCCCCTGGCGGGGCCGCATCGCGCCGGGGCCGGACGTCGCCGGCGACGTCGCCCGTTTCTTCGGAACGGCCGGGCCCGGCGACTTTTCACCGAACGCCGACGACGTTGATTATCACGGCGCCGACGAATGGTCGTTCCGCCGCTTCGTCCTCCATTGCGCCCATCTGTGCGCCCTCGCCGGCGGCGTCGAGGCGTTTCTTCTGGGCTCGGAGTTGCGCGGTCTTACGACGGCGCGCGACGGGGCGGGCGCCTATCCGGCCGTCGGCGCGCTGAAGGCGCTCGCGGCGGACGTCCGCGCGATCCTCGGCCCGGCGACGAAAATCTCCTATGGCGCGGACTGGTCTGAATGGTTCGGCCATCAGCCCGGCGGGGGCGACGTCGCCTTCCACCTCGATCCCCTCTGGAGCGATCCGAACATCGACTTCATCGGCGTCGACAATTATCTGCCGCTCGCCGACTGGCGCGATGGGCCCGGCCATCTCGACGCCGACGCGGCGGGCCCGCGCGACGTCGCCTACCTGCGCGCCAACATCCGCGGCGGCGAACGCTACGACTGGTTCTACGCGAGCGCCGCCGATCGCGACGCGCAAATCCGCACAGAGATCGCCGACGGCGCCCATGGCGAGCCGTGGGTCTATCGGCCAAAGGATTTCTGGAGCTGGTGGGCGAACCCGCACCATGAGCGCGTCGGCGGCGTGCGCAGCGCGACGCCGACCGCGTGGACGCCCATGTCGAAGCCGATCCGGTTCACCGAGATCGGCTGTCCCGCCGTCGACAAGGGCGCGAACCAGCCGAACGTTTTCGTCGACCCGAAGAGCGACGAAAGCGCCTTGCCGCATCACTCCAGCGGCGCGCGCGACGACCTCGCCCAGCGCCGCTTCCTCGAAGCCCATCTCGGGTTCTGGCGCGAGGCCGGCGACAACCCCGTCTCATCCGTTTACGGCGGGCCGATGGTCGATGCGGAGCGGCTTTACGCCTACGCCTGGGACGCGCGGCCCTATCCCTTCTTTCCGGGTCGGGACGATGTCTGGGGCGACGGCGCGAACTGGGCTCGCGGCCACTGGCTCACCGGCCGGCTCGCCCGCGCGCCCCTCGACGTTCTGATCGCGGCGCTCGCGCGCGAGGCCGGCGACGTTTCCGTAGAGACGGCCGGCCTTGACGGCGCGGTGACGGGCTATGTCGTCGACCGGCCCATGTCGGCGCGCGAAATGATCGATCCCTTAGCGGACGTCTATCAAATCGACATGGTCGAGACGGTCGGTGCCCTGCGGTTCCAGTCGCGCGCGCAGGCCCCGGCGTTCGCGATCGACGAGGGCGACCTCGCCCGCGACGGCGACGAGCCGGCGTTCGCCGCGCGCCTGGCGCAGGCGGACGATCTGCCGAACGCCGCGCGCATCGGCTATCTCGACGAAAACGCCGATTACGCCCCGGCCGTCGCCCATGCGCTGATCCCCGGCGAGACGGCGCTCGGCGGCGCGGCGGCGGTGGAGACGGCGGCGGTCATGGGGGCCGGCGAGGCGGCGGCGCGCGCCGCGGCGCTTCTGGCCGACGCGAACGCCATGCGCGAGAGCGTGCGCTTCGCCCTGCCGCCGGCGCGCCTCGCGCTCGAGCCCGGCGACGTCGTCGACGCGCGGCTCGGCGGCGTCGCGCGGCGTTACCGGGTGACGGAGATCTCCAACGGCGTCTTCGCCCGCGTCGAGGCCGTGCGCCTTGCGCCGTCCGCCCACGACGCGCCGCGTCTGGATGGTGGCGAGGACGCCGCGCCGCCGTCGTCGGCGCCCGTCTTCGGTCCGCCGGCGTTCGAACTTCTGGACCTGCCGCTTTTGCGCGATACGGACGATCCGTCCACGTTCCGGTTCGCGGCGTTCGCCGACCCGTGGCCCGGCGGCGTTTCGCTATACCGCGAGCCGGGGCCCGAGGGCGCGCCGGTCTTCGTCGGCGCGGCGCCGGCGCGGGGCGTCCTCGGCCGGCTCGTCGAGGCCCTGGCGCCGGGGGCGAGCGGGCGCTGGATGCGCCAGTCCCTCCGTGTGGCGATCGGTTACGGCGGCTTCGCGTCGCGCGCAGAGGCGGAGGTCTTCGCCGGCGCCAACGCCCTTGCGGTGGAGACGACGCCCGGCGTCTGGGAGGTCGCGCAGTTTCGCGACGCGACCCTCGAGGCGCCCGGCGTCTGGCGGCTCTCGCATCTCTTGCGCGGCCAGGCGGGCGGCGAGGCCGAGGCGGCGCTCGGCGCGCCGGCGGGGGCGCGGGTCGTGGCGCTCACCCCGGCGGTCGGTCGGCTCTCGCCCGGCGTCGACGCGCGCGACCTCGACGTCGCCTGGCGCGCCGGCCCCCGCGGCGCCCCGCCGCCGGACGCCGCCTTCGCCCGTCGCGTCATCGCGTTGACGGGCCGCGGCCTGAAACCGCTGTCCCCCGTTCGCCTGCGCGCCGCGCCCCTGGGGCCGTCGCGCGCCGACGGCTGGCGCTTCGCCTGGATCCGCCGCACGCGCGTCGGCGGCGACGGCTGGGCCGGCGAGACGACGCCCCTTGGCGAGGCGTTCGAGCGCTATCGCGTCGAAATCCTCGCCGACGGCGCCGTCGTCCGCGTCGCGGAGGTCGAGGCGCCAGGCTGGGACTATGGCGCGGACGCCGTCGCGGCCGACTTCGGCCCGGCGGGTCCGCCGCCGGCCGTAACGGCGCGCGTCGCCCAGCTTTCAGACGCCGTCGGCCCGGGCGCGGCCGTGGAGATCGGGGTTTGATGAGCGGCGCCCAACGGCGCAGGACTTGCATTTTGGCACCTGGGGCCGATTTCGGTTAAATCGAAAGTAATCTCGCTGCGGCATCGTTCGCGCTGCGCAGCGTCGTTTTCGCGCGGGCGGCGCCTTCGCACGCCCGGCGGAATCGAGCGATCCTCCAACGGTTGGGGGTCGGTCGTGTAAGCGTACGAAAGGACTTCTTCTTGGCGCGTAACCCCTACAAAACGTTGGGCGTCGCGCCGTCCGCACCGGACGCCGACATCCGCGCCGCGTTTCGGCGCCTCGCCAAAAAGCACCATCCGGACCGCAATCCGGGGGACGCGACGGCCGAGGACAAGTTCAAGGAACTCTCCGCCGCCTTCGAAATCGTCGGCGATCCGGACCGACGCAAGCGCTTCGACCGCGGCGAGATCGACGCCGAGGGGCGCGAGCGCGGCGGCTTCTCTTATCGCGACTGGGGCGCGGCGGGCGCGCGGCGCGACAGCTACGCCGGGCGCGGCGGCTTCGACGGCTTCCGCACGGGCGGGCGGCCGGGGGGCCAGTCTGGCGGCCCATCTGGCGGCCAGTCTGGCGGCATGGGCGGCGACGGTTTTCCGCACGGCGGCTACGGGCCGGACGATTCCGGCGAGTTCGCCGATCTGAGCGACATTTTCGCCGATCTGTTCGGCGCGCGGCCAAGGGAAGGCCGCCAGCAGGGCTTCCAGACCAACGGGGCGAAACGCCGGGCCGGCGAGGCGCGGGGGCGCGACCTGCGCTACCGCATCGAGGTCGCGTTCCTCGACGCCGCGCGGGGCGGCAAGAAGCGTGTGACGATGCCCGACGGCCGCGAGCTTGAGCTCAACCTGCCGGCGGGGCTCGAAGACGGCCAGACCCTGCGCCTTCGCGGCCAGGGCGAGCCGGGCCCCGGCGGCGCCGAGGCCGGCGACGTTTACGTCGAGGCGAGCGTCACGCCCCACCCGCATTTCGAGCGCGACGGGCTCGACGTCCACGTCGAAGCGCCGATCTCGCTCACCGAGGCGGTGCTCGGCGGGCGCATCACGGTGCCGACGATCGAGGGCGACGTGTCGATGACCGTGCCCAAGGGCTCGAGCTCCGGCGCGACGCTGCGGCTCAAGGGCCGCGGCGTGAAGAACGCCAAGGGCGACATCGGCGACCAGTACGTTAAAGTGAGGATTGTCCTGCCCGAAGGCGGCGATCCCGACCTCGAGGCCTTCGTCAAACAGTGGAAGGCCGGCGCAGCGCAGGAGCCGCGCCGCCGTTTCGAAAGCGCCTGACGGCCGACCGGCCGATGTCGGGCGAGGAGCGAGCCCCGACCGATGGCCCCAGAAAGCCGGAAATCCGAAAGCCGCAAAATCGAATTCGAAGGCGCGCTCGGCGAGACCCTCGCCGCGGCGCTCGAACTGCCGGCGGGACCGCCGCGGGCCGGCGCCGTTTTCGCCCACTGCTTCTCGTGCACCAAAGACGTCAAGGCCGCCCGGGAGATCTCCCGGGCCTTGCGCGATGCGGGTTTTGCGGTTCTGCGGTTCGACTTCACCGGCCTCGGCGCGTCGGAGGGCGACTTCGCCAACACCAATTTCTCGTCGAACGTCGCCGACCTCGAGGCGGCGGCGGCTCACATGAGCCGCGAAGTGGCGCCGGCGCGGTTGATGGTGGGCCATTCCCTCGGCGGCGCGGCGGCGATCGTCGCCGGCGCGCGGCTTGAGAGCGTGCGCGCCGTCGCGACCATCGGCGCGCCGGCCGACGCGTCCCACGTCGCGGCGCAGCTGGGCGAGGCGCGCGCGACGATCGAAGCGGAGGGCGAAGCCGTGGTCGACCTCGCCGGGCGGCCCTTCAAGATCAAGAAGCAGTTCCTCGAAGACCTTGAACGCGCGACCGTGCGCGACGCGGCGGCGAACCTGAAAAAGCCGCTCCTCCTGCTGCATGCCCCGCGCGACGAGACCGTCGGCGTCGACAACGCCAGCGGGCTCTTCGCCGCGGCGAAGCACCCGAAGAGCTTCGTCAGCCTTGACGACGCCAACCATCTCCTGACACGCGCCGAAGACGGGCGTTACGCCGCCGCGGTGATCGCCGCCTGGGCCGGACGCTACGTGCCGGAGGCCAACGCCGCTAACGCCGCCAACGCCGCCGACCCCGAAGACGTGGGCCCCGAAGACGCGGGCGACCGGCCCGCCGCGCCGGCGGGCGGGGCGCGCGCGCAGTCGATCCCCGGCCGGGCCTTCGCCGTGGCGACGTCGATCGACGGCTGGCCGATGACGATCGACGCCGGCGTCGAGGACGGCGGCGACGGCCTCGGCCCCAACCCGACGCAGACGGTCGAGGGCGCGCTTGCGGCGTGCGCCGCGATCACCATGCGCATGTACGCCAAGCGCAAGGACTGGCCGCTCGACGCCGTCACGGTAGACGTAACGCGCGCGCCGGAGGCCGACGCCCACGCCGCGATGGCGCTCGAAAAGCGCGTCAGCGTCGAAGGCGACCTCGACGACGCCCAGCGGGCCCGACTCCTGGAGATCGCCGACAAGTGCCCCGTTCACCGAATGTTGACCGGCGAGGTCAGCGTCAGCTCTTCAATCGACTGAATTCTATATAAATTTTAATGCGCACGGCCCCGTTTCCGCCGGACCGCGCGTGCACAAATCCGCGGCGACGCCTAATGGGCTTCGACGCGCCGTCGGATCGCCAAAAATCGGCCGCATCGACGGCCAAAACCGCAAGAAGACGACCGCAGACGACGGAAGACGACCGAACAACGCCAAACTGGAGCGTAGCGAACGTGACGATCAACGCACGACGGATTTTCTTGATGGGCGCCGCCGCGGGCGCGGTTGCGACGGCCGGCGTCGTCGGCTTTTCGCCGGCGGTCGGCCCGGGCTCGGCCCAGGCCCAGGCGCCGCGGCTTCTGGCGCCGAACGCGGTGAACGAGGGCGCGGCGTCGATCCCCGATCTTGTCGAGCGCGTCGCCCCGTCGGTCGTCACCGTGATGGTGGAGCGCGAGGTGGAGCGCCCGCGCATCCCTGATCCGTTCCAGGAGTTCTTCCGCTTCCGCTTCGGCGAGCCGTTCGAAGACGACCGGTTCGGCCCGCGCGGCGGCCCCGGCCAGGACGACGAGGAAGGCGACGCGCCGGTGCAGCGCCTTCAGGCCCAAGGGTCCGGCTTTTTCGTCGACGCCGAGGGCCACATCGTCACCAACAACCACGTCGTCAGTCAGGCCGACGTCGTTCGCGTGCGCCTCAACAGCGGCGAGGAGCTCGACGCCGAAGTCGTCGGCGCGGATCCGTTGACGGACCTCGCGGTCCTCAAGGTCGAGCCGCCCAAAGGCCAGGCGTTCGTGCGCTTCGCCGACAATGTGAACTTGCGCGTCGGCGAGACCGTCGTCGCGGTCGGCAACCCGTTCGGGCTTGGCGGCACGGTGACGAGCGGCATCGTCTCGGCGATCGGCGGCGAAAACCGCCAGCAGCAGTTCCTCGACTACATCCAGATCGACGCGCCGATTAACCGCGGCAATTCCGGCGGCCCGACCTTCGATCTGAAGGGCCGCGTCGTCGGCGTCAACGTGGCGATCCTGTCGCCCAACGGCGGCAGCGTCGGCATCGGCTTCGCCATTCCGGCGAAAACCGCCCGCGCCACGGTCGACCAGCTGATCAAGAGCGGCGCGGTCACCCGCGGCTGGCTCGGCGTCGCCCTGCGCGAGGTCGACACGACCCTGGCCGCGGCGCTCGAGCGCGACGACACGAAGGGCGCGTTCGTCAACGAGGCCCTCGACGGCACGCCGGCCGAGAAGGCGGGCCTCAGGGCCGGCGACCTCATCATCGCCGTCAACGGCCGCGAGGTCGCCGACACGGTGGACCTGTCGCGCACGGTCTCGGCCTTCCCGCCGGGCGAGAAGATCCGCGTCACGTTCGTGCGCGACGGCGACGCCAAGACGATTCCCGTCACCCTCGGTGAGCGCGACGCCGACAGCGGCGCGCCCGACGCCGCCGGCCCCGACGACGAGGAGGAAAGCCCGATGGAGGAATCCCTCGGGCTGCAGGTCTCTTCGCTCAACGACGCCATGCGCGCGCGCTTCCGCGTCTCCGAAGACGTCAAAGGCGTCGTCGTGACCCGGGTGCAGCGCGGCGGCGAGGCCGCGAACGCCGGCCTCCGGCCGGGCGTCGTCATCCTCGCGGTCGACGGCGATCCGGTGGCGAACCCGAAAGCCTTGAGCGACAAGGTCGACGCCGCCGTCAAAGCCGGCAAGGAGGCTGTGCTTCTGCGGGTCCAGCGCGGCCAGGCGAAAGAGTTCGCCGCTCTTCCCATCGGCGGCGAGGGTTAACGCGCGCGCTCGTTTCGCTCGCCGAACGGGGCGTCGGCCGTGGTCATTGCCGACGCCGCCTAAGCCTATATTAAGGGTAACGCGGCGAAAGTCCGGCGCGCTGGTAAAGCGTTCGGCCGAGCGCGCGGGGACCGCCACGGGGCGGGGGCCGCGCGCGGCCCGGCGCTGATCGGCCGGCTAGGGAGCGAGCGGCATGCGCATTTTGTTGATCGAGGACGACGCCGAAGCGGCGGCGCACCTGGCGAAGAACCTTCGCGAATCCGGCCACGTGATCGACCACGCCGTCGACGGCGACGTCGGCCTGAAAATGGCGAAGGCCGGCGATTACGACGCCTACGTCATCGACCGCATGCTGCCGAAGCTCGACGGCGTCTCGATCCTGACCCGGCGGCGCGACGACGGCGACGAGACCCCGGCGCTCTTCCTCTCCGCCCTCGGCGAGGTCGACGACCGCGTGACGGGCCTGAAGGCCGGCGGCGACGACTATCTCGTCAAGCCCTACGCCTTCCCCGAGCTCCTCGCGCGCGTCGAGGCGCTCGGACGCCGACGCACCCAGCCTGCGAACGTCACGACCCGCTACGTCGTCGGCGACCTTGAGATCGACGTCATTACACGGACGGCCCGGCGCGGCGACCGCAAGATCGAGCTTCAGCCGCGCGAGTTCCGCCTCCTCGAATACCTGATGCGCCACGCCGACCAGGTGGTGACGCTCACGATGCTCCTGGAGAACGTCTGGGAGTATCACTTCGATCCGCAGACGAACGTTATTGACGTTCACATCTCGCGGTTGCGCTCGAAGATCGACAAGGACTTTCCGAAGCCGCTCCTGAAGACGATCCGGGGCGCAGGGTATTCGATCACCAACAAGGACTGACCCCCTCCCGCGCCCGCGCGCGGCGGCCACAAAAGGGACGCGCGCCCCGGCATGATGCGCCTCTTACGAACGACGGCCTTCCGGTTCACGATCGCATACGTGTTCGTGTTCTCGGTGGCGGTCGCGATCCTTGGGCTGATCGTCTATCGCGCGACCTTCGGCGCATTCGATCGGCAAACGGATCAGTTGATCAATCAGGACCTTCGGGTGATCGCCCAGGTGTTCACGAACGACGGGGCGGGCGCGTTGCGCCGCGTCGTCGGCGACCGCGCCGCCTGGCGCGACGACGGGCTCTACATGCTCATCGCCGCGCCGACGGGCGCCGTGCTCACCGGCAACCTCACCGCCCTGCCGAACGAGGCTCTCGTCGCCAGCAACGAGTTCTTCGACTTCACTTATGAGCGCGAGCGGCTCGACGCGGCGAGCCGGAACATCGGCGTCGAGACGCGCACGGCCCGCGGGCGGATGCAGCGTTTTCAGCCCTCGGAGGAATCCCAGACCTCCTTCCTGGTCTTCGTCGCCCGGGACGTCTCGCGGCTCGAACAGCTTCGCGGCCACTCCAAAGAACAGATGGCGAAGATCGGCGCCGCGACGATCGCCCTCGGGCTTCTGATCGCCGTCGTTTTCTCGCGCTCGCTTCTCAGGCGGGTCGACGCGGTGACGCGCACCGCCAAGGCGATCCGCGACGGCGACCTTTCAAAACGCATCGCGCTCAACGGCACCGACGACGAAATCGACAATCTGTCGATGAACCTCAACGCGATGCTCGACCAGATCGAGCGCTTGATGTCCGGCATGCGCGAGGTCTCCGACAACATCGCCCACGACCTGCGCTCGCCCCTGACGCGCATGCGCGCGCGCCTCGACGACGCCGTCAATGCGACGCCTGCGGAGAAAGAAGAGGCCTTGCGCGCGACGCGCGAGGACGCCGAGCGCATGATCGCGACCTTCAACGCGCTCCTGTCGATCGCGCGCATCGAAAGCGGCGAGGGCGCCGGCGCGATGGAGGAGGTGGACCTCGTCGCCATCGCCGAGGAGATGGCCGAGCTTTACGAGCCGGCGGCGCAGGACGCCGGGTTCGTCCTAGAGCTCGACGCCTCGCCCGCCCCGCCGGTGCGCGGCTCGCGCGCGCTCATCGGCCAGGCGCTCGCCAACATGCTCGACAACGCCTTGAAATACGCCGTTGGCGGATCCGTCATCAAAATATCCGTACACGGTCCGGCGGCCCCCGCCGCGCTCGCGCCCGCTCCGCCCGCCGCTCCTGGGGTCGCGGGGCCGCTGAACGCCATGGCGAGCCTCGCCGTCGCCGACGACGGGCCCGGCATTCCCGAGGCCGATCGCGAAAACGTGCTGAGGCGGTACGTCCGCCTCGAACGCAGCCGCTCGACGCCCGGCAGCGGCCTCGGCCTTAGCCTCGTCGCGGCGATCGCGCGGGCCCACGGCGCGAGCCTTAGCCTCGCCCACACGTTCGTGCGCGGCGGCGCCCCGCGCGGCCTCACGCTGACTTTGTCGTTTCGCGCCCAGCGCCCGGCGCGCAAGCCCGAGCGCGCCGCGAGCCCGCGGCGGCCCGAGCGCCGGGCGGCCTAGAGCGCCGGGCGTTCAGCTTGGACCGGGCGAAGACCGTTTCAGGCGCTCAAACCCTAGAATCTAGAGCATCCAACTGATTCAATCAGAAAACGTTATGCTCTAGATCGCCGGACATTCGGCGTGGGCCCGACGAAGATCGTCTCAGGCGCTCACAACAAAGAAGCCGGACCAGCCGGTTGACCCAAACATAGAGGCGATAGAGCGAGACGCTTTGGCGCCAGCGCCTCCAGAGCCGTCGGCGCAAGCGGACGGCGCGCAACCATTGCGTGCGGTCCGTGTGCGCTCTAATTCCGACGGTTCGTTTCGCTCTTGCGTTTTTCTTGCAATCGCCCGCTTTTTATTGGCCCCGGCGCGCTCAATTCGAGGCGCCGGGACTAAAAACGCGACAAGGGCCGCCGGGCGCCTCGCGCCCGGAACCGGTCCGAAAAGGCATAAAGGACAAGAAATGAGCAAAACGGAGTTTATCGCGAACGTCGCCGCAGCCGGTTCCCTGTCGAACGCCGAGGCGAAACGCATGGTCGACCTCGTCTTCGGCGAGATCGAGGCCGGCCTTGAGCGCGCCCGCGACGATGGGCGCTTCGCGATCGGCTCCCTCGGCGCCTTCACGATCGTCGACCGCCCGGCGCGCAAGGGCCGCAATCCGCGCACCGGCGAGCCGATCGACATCGACGCCTCGAAGGCGCTGCGCTTCAAGCCGGCGGCGAACTTGAAATCGGCGGCGGGCTGCTGACCGGCCGCAAAAAAGGCGAATAACATTCGACGGGTTCGCGCCGTCCCGCCGTTAAAGGTTCGAACGCGCCGACAAAGGCTCTTGTCCTCCCCCCTCTCTGCCCCGGCGCCCGGCGCGTTCGCCCTCCATTGGTTGGATAAGGAAAGAATCCAGAAATGACGCCAACGAACGCCAAAATCGCCCTGTGCGCCGCCGCCGCCGGCCTCGCCGGCCTTGTCGCCGCGGCGAACGCGCAACCCGGCCCGCACGGGAACGCCGAGCTCGACGCCGATGGCGACGGCGAGGTCACCGTGCAGGAGATCGTCGACCGCGCCAGCGAGCGCGCCAACGCGATCGACGCCAACAATGACGGCGTCGTCTCCGACGCCGAGCGTGAGGCCGACCGCGAGGCGCGGCGGGCCGAACGCCGCGCGCGCATCGACGCCCGGCGCTTTCCCGACGCCAATGGCGACGACGTCGTCGACCGCGGCGAATGGCAAGCCGCAGCGTTGGAGCGCTTCGACCGTCTCGACGAGAACGCCGACGGCGTCCTCACCCGGGACGAAGCGCCGAAGGGCCGCAAACACGGTCGTCGCGGCCATCGTGGCGGCGGGCGCGACGGCTGACGCCGAACCCGCTAAGACCCGCGCGCTTGGCGGCGAGCGATAAACGGCGCGGCGTCGAGGGCGACGTCGCCGCGCCGGCGAAATCTGGACCACGGGCCGGAGAGAGGGACGGCGTTGGCGCAAGCCCCGAAGGCGAAGCGGGCGGACGGGACGAAGCCGGCCGACCGGGCGAGCGAGGCCGCGCAGGCGAGCGACGAGGCGCTGATGGCGCGCGCCGGGCGCGGCGATCGGCTCGCCGCCGGCGAACTGACCGTGCGCCACGCCGACCGCGTCATGGCCGTCTGCCATCGCCTGCTGGCGGATCGCGAGCTGGCGGAGGACGCGACGCAGGAGACGTTCCTGCGCCTTTGGCGTGCCGCGCCGACCTGGCGCGCGGGCGAGGCGAAGCTCTCCACCTGGCTTTACCGCGTGGCGACGAACCTCTGCCTCGACCGTCTGCGTCGCCGCAAGCGCGAGGCGCCGGAGGAAGCCGCGCCGGAACGCGTCGACGCGGCGCCCCTCGCCGACGCGCGGCTCGAGATGGAGGAGCGCCGGCGCGCGGTGGCGGCGGCGATCGGCGAATTGCCGGAGCGCCAGCGCCTGGCGCTGACGTTGCGCCATTATGAAGAGTTGTCGAACGCCGACGCCGCGGCGGTTATGGACGTGAGCGAGGAGGCGGTGGAATCGCTCCTCGCGCGCGCGCGGCGAGCCTTGAAGAACAAACTCGCGCCGAGGCGGCGCGACCTGTTGGAGACCGGATGATCGCGATGGGCGACGCGACGGACAAATCAAACGGCGAGGCGGCCGCGTTGAGCGACGCGGAACTCGACCGGCTGCTGGCGACGGCGCCAGCCGCGCCGCCGGCGAACGAGGCGTTGCGCCGCGCGATCCTGGCGGATTTCGACGACGCGGCGGCCGCGCCGCCGGGCCGTTGGCGGGGCCTTGTCGCCTCGTTTCTCGGCCAGTCTTTCCGTAAACAGTCGTTCCGTAGCCGGTCGTTCGGCCGGCGGTCGTTGCGCGCAGCCGCGCCGGCCGGCGCCGTCGCCGGGCGCGCCGCGGCGGGCTTTTTCGCCGGCGCCGCGAGCGCGGGCGCGGAAACGGCGAACGGCGCCGCGATCGACGAGGACCCGACCGCGATTTTCTCCGAGGCGATGGAGACGACGTTCCTAGACGGCGCGCTGTTCTATGAGGCGCTCGCCGCGCCGATCGACGATGAGCCCCTGGACGACGGCCCTCAGGGAGACGGCTAATGAAGCGGTGGCTGACGGTCGTCCTCGTCGCGTCCCTGGCCGCGAACGTCTTCCTCGCCGGCTTTGTTGGCGGGCGGATCTTCGCCGGTCCGCACGGCCCTCACGGTCCGCCGGGCCGGCATGGCCCCCCGCCGGGCGCGCGCGGCGGCGAGCCGGCGCGGGTGATCGGCGAGGCCGTGGCCCTGTCGCCGACGGCGCGCGCGGCCGTGCGCGAGGCGGTCGCCGCCCGACGCGGCGAGTTCCGCAAGAGCCGGCGGGCGGCCTTCGCCGCGCGCGAACGCCTGCGCGCCACCCTCGTCGCCGAGCCGTTCGACCGCGCGGCGACGGAAGCGGCGCTCGCCGACATGCGCGCCGAAGCGCTCGTCCGTGAAGAGACGATGACGGAGCTGTTGCTCGACGTCTTCGAGGCGCTGCCCGCCGAAGAGCGCGCGGCGCTCGCCGAAGCCGCCGCCGAGGAGCGCGATCGCCGTCGCCGGCGCCGCGGCCGGTTCGGCCCCCGTCGAAACGCCGGCGATCCGCCGGCCGAGCGCTGATATTCGTCCGCTAGAGCGCCGGGCGTTCATCCTGGTTCGGGCGAAGATCGTCTCAGGCGCTCAAACCCTAGAATCTAGAGCATCCGACTGATTCAATCAGAAAACGGAATGCTCTAGAGCGCCGGGCGTTCAGCTTGGATCGGGCGAAGGCCGTCTCAGGCGCTCACAACAAAGAATCTCGAGCATCCGACTGATTCGATCAGTAGACGGGATGCTCTAGCCTACTTCAAGGGGCCCGTTTCGACGGGCCTACTTCAACGCGGCGGCGTCGAGGTCGAGATCTTCAATCGAAATGCGCTCCGCATCCGGATAGGCCGCTTTGAAATCGTCAAAAAAAGCCGCCGCGTCGCCGACGACGACGAAGGTCGAGGCCGCCGGGTCGAAATAGGCCTTAGCCGCCTTTGCGACGGCCGCCGCGTCGATGCGCTCCACTTCGTCCGCGTACGTTGCGAGCCGGTCGAAGTCGAGACCGAAAAGCGCCGCCGCGCCGTACTGCGCCGCGAGCCCCGAGGCGGTTTCGACGCTGCGCCCGAAGCGGCCGACGAGCACGGCCTTGCGCGCGGCGAGCTCCGCGGCGTCGATGTCGCCGGCGCCGAGGCGGTTCATCTCCGCCGTCATGAGCCGCGCGACCTCGACCGCGGCGTCGTTGCGCGTCTGGGTCGTGGAGAAGACGAGCGGCCGGTCGAGCCGGGCGGGCATGCTGGTGCGCGCGCCATAAGAGAGGCCGCGCTTGATGCGGATTTCGGCGTTGAGGCGCGAGGAGTAGCCGCCGCCGAGCACGTTGGCGGCGAGGGCGGCGGCGAGGTAATCGTCCGCCCGCCGTGGGGTTCCGACGCCGCCGACGCTGACGGCGGCCTGGCCCGCGCCCGGCAGGTCGACCACGATGCGCCGTGGCGCCGCGCCGCCGATGAGCGCGCCGGCCGCGTCAGCGTCTCCGGAAGAGGTCTTCACGGACGATCCGTCAGGGGACCAGTCGCCGAAAGCGCGCTCAGCGATGGCGAAGCCGTCTTCAGCCGAAACGTCGCCGGCGAAGACGAGCGTGGCGTTGTCGGGCCGGAAGAGCCGCGCGTGGAACGCCTCGGCGTCGTCGCGCGCAACGGCGCCAAGGCTGCGCTCCGTGGCGACGCCGCCATAGCCCGTCGCGCCGAAGACCGCGCGTACGATCGCCCGGCCGGCGACGCTCGAGGGCTCGCTCAACGACACCTGGAGGTCGTCGAGGGTTTGCTGGCGCACGCGTTCGAGCTCGTCGGCGTCGAACGCCGGGCGCAGGGCCGCGTCGGCGAGGAGGTCGAACGCCGGCGTCAGATTATCCGTGCGGGTCTGAAGCGCCAGGACGATCGCGTCGTCGTCCGCGTCCGGCGTGATGCTGGCGCCGAGGGCCTCCACGGCTTCGGCGAAGGCGACGGCGTCGCGCCCGCCGGCGCCTTTGGTGGTCAACTCCGCGGCGAGGCCCGCGAGGCCGGCGAGGGTCGCGGGTTCGGCCGCCGCGCCGCCCCGCGCGCGCAGGGACGCGCTGACGAGGGGCACGCCCCGGCGCGGCGCGACGATCACTTCAAGCCCGTTCTCAAGGGTCTTGCGGCTCGCGGCCGGCACCGTCGCGCTCACCGTGGCGCCGGGCGCCGGCGGGCTTTCGCGCTCGCCTTCGGGCGCGAGGGACACGACTGCGACGGGTCCGGACGGCGTCAGGGGCGCGGCGTCGATCGTCGGCGAGGTTTCGATCGTCGGTGCGTCCTCCGGCGCGTCGTCGTCGTCGAAATAGCGCACGACCACGCGCTGTTCGTCGTCGAAGATCCGGCGGGCGACGTCGCGCACGTCTTCGGCGCTCACCCGGCCGATTTGCGCAAGAAGTTCATCCGCATAGGACGCATCGCGATAGCGGATGGCGGATTCAGCGAGCTCGAAGGCGCGCCCGTCGGCGGTCTCTCGCGCCTGGAGCTTTTCGGTCACGATCTCGTTCTTCGCTTCGGCGAGTTCAGCGGCCGTGGGCGGTTCGTCGCGCAGCCGGGCGATCTCCGCCTCAATCGCGGCGAGCCCGTCCTCGACGGTCTTCCCGGCGCTGAGGATCGCGCCGATGGCGACGGCGCTCGGGTCGCGGGTCGGTTCGAAGAAGCTGAAAGCCTCCGCGGCGAGCTGCTTGTCGTAGACGAGCGACTGATAAAGCCGCGAACTTTCACCGCGCGAGAGGATGGCGTCGAGCGTCGTCAGCGCGGCGAGGTCCGGGTCGCGCGCGGCGATGCCGGGCCAGGAGACGAGGACGGCGGGCAGGGGCACGCTCGTTCCGTAGGCGGTAAGGTCCCGCGGGCCGTCGCGCCGCGGCTCGACGGCGTCGACGCGGGGAATGCGCGCGTCGGGCTTGGCGATGGGGCCGAAATAGCGGTCGACCCATGCGTCGAGCGTGGCGTCGTCGAAGTTGCCGGAAACGACGAGCACGGCGTTGTCGGGGCGATAGTAGGCGGCGTGGAAGGCGCGCACGTCGTCGGCGCTCGCCGCGTCCAGGTCCTCGATCGAGCCGATGCCCGGCCGGCCATAGGGGTGTACGTCGTAATTCGCCTGGGCGAGGTGGAGATAGAAAAGCCGTCCGTAGGGGGACGCGTAGACGCGCTGGCGCAGCTCTTCCTTTACGACGTCGCGCTCGGCTTCGAAGATCTCGTCGTCGACGACGAGGGAGCCCATGCGCTCCGCCTCGGCCCAGAGAATGCGCTCCAGATGCGCGGCGGGCACGGTTTCGTAGTAGTTCGTGAAGTCGTCATAGGTCGACGCGTTGTTGTAGCCGCCGACGTCCTCCGCCAGCCGATCAAGCGTCTCGGCCGGCATGTTGCGCGTCGCCTTGAACATGATGTGTTCGAACAAATGGGCGAAACCGGAGCGCCCTTTGGGGTCGTCCTTCGAGCCGACGTCGTACCAGACATGGACCGAGACGAGCGCCGTCGACGGATCTTTGAGGGCGTAGACGTCGAGCCCGTTGTCGAGGGTGCGCTTGCGGTAGTCGAGGGGCGGCGCGATCGGCGCGGGCTCGGTCATGGCGGCGTCTTTCTCCGTCGTTTCGGCCGTCGCGGGCCGGATCGGGGCGTCGGCCCGCTCGCTCGGCTCCCCGCCGCAGGCGACGAGCGCGAGCGCGGCGAGGAGGGCGCGAAGGCTTTTGATCATGGGGGCGGGCTCCGTCGGCGGCGCGCTCTTCGGCGTCAAGCGAGCAACCTGTCATACTCCCGCCGCCGACGCCAGCGGGGAGGTCCCAGCCTTCGCTCGTCTGGAGGCGGATCTACTCCGCCGCTTCGGAGGTCGGGGCGCGGTCGGCGGCGGTGAGGTTGGTGACGGGGACGTCGGTGACGGGCCCCGGCGCGCCGCGGCCGGTGAGGACGAAGGCCTCCTCGCGGACGAACTTCGGCAGGCGGACGGTCGCGTCGGGCCGGCGGGGGAAGGCGGCGCAGGCGACGGTGCCGCGCCCGCGCTGGGAGGCGATGGCGAGGACGCCGCCCTGGAGCACCATGAGCGAGCGGGAGAGCGCGAGGCCGAGGCCAGAGCCGCGGCGCGACTTCGAGAACTGGTCGCCCGCCATCTGGAACGGCTCGCCGAGGCGCGGCAGGCGGTCCCGGTCGATGCCAACGCCGGAATCGACGACGATCATGGTCACCGTGTCGAGGTCCGCTTCGACGGTGAGGGTCACCTCGCCGCCGCGGGGCGTGAACTTGATCGCGTTGGAGAGAAGGTTCAGCGCCACCTGTTTCACGGCGCGGGCGTCGGCGTAGGCGGCGGGCGCGTGGCCGACGGAGACGGTGAGCGCGACGCCGGCGTCGTTCGCGCGCTTGGCGACGAGGCGCGCCGATTCGTTCAGTACCCGTTCTAGCTCGACGCGCTTCGGCTCGAGCGCCAGGCGCCCGGCCGCGATTTTCGACATGTCGAGGACGTCGTCGATGAGCTCAAGCAGGTGGCGGCCGCTCGCCAGAATGTCGTCGACGTATTCTTTATACTTATCGTCGCCGAGGGGGCCGTAAAGCTCCGACTGCATGATCTCCGAAAAGCCGTTGATGGCGTTCAGGGGCGTGCGCAGCTCGTGGCTCATATTGGCGAGGAACTCGCTCTTCGTGCGGTTCGCCTCCTCGGCGCGTCGCTTTTCGACCTCGTATTTGCGCATGGTCTCCGAAAGCTCCGTGCGCGATGTTTCGAGGTCGCCGACGATGTGCTTCAGCTCGCGCTCGCGCCTGCGTTGGGCGCGCGCGCGGCGCTTGAGGTCGGTGACGTGGGAGGCGACGGTGACGACGCCGCCCTCGCCGGTGCGCCGACGCGAGATGTGAAGCCAGCGGTCGCGCGGCAGGGCGACCTCGACGCTGTGTTCGTTCGTCAGGACTTCCGGGGCGAAGTAAAGGCGCACGACGTCGCCCGCCGCGCCGCCCGGCCCGCGCGCGGCGGGGTTCGCGGCGTCGGCGGCGAGGGCGACCTCGTCGGCGGTCATGCCGGCTTTGAGGGCGCGGCCCTCAAGGCGCGCGACGGCGGCGAAGCGCCGGTTCCAGGCGGCGAGCCGGCCGTTCGCGTCCCATAGAACGAACGCTTCGGGGATGCTTTCGATCGCGTCTTTGAGGCGCGCCTCTGCGAGGGCGTCGGCGGGCGTCAGCGTGCGGGCCCCCGAAAGGTCGATGGCGACGCCGGCGCGGCGGTGGCGCGGGGCGTGGACGGAGGTGCGGAAATACGCGCGCGTCCATCCGCCCTTCGGGTCGCGCAGGCGCACCACGGCGTCGTTGACGCCGGCCGCGTCGCCGGTGAGGACGCCGAGCGCAGCGCGCAGATCGTCCGGGTGCGTCAGGGCTGAAACGTCGCGCAGGGAGAGCCGCCGGTCGCGCGCGCCGAGGCCGATGGGCTCGAGGAACGTTCGGCCGATCGTCACGGTGCGGTCTTTCGGGTCGAACCGCCAGGGCGCGGCGCGCCCGTCGCTCAGGGCCGCGCGCGCCTCGGCGAGGGCGTCGACGGCGCCGGCCGCGCGCGCCGCCGACCGGCTCTGGCGCAGGAAAGCGGCCATCAGCGAGGCGACGACGAGGCCGATGGCGGCGATCATCAGACCGTAGGTGATCCAGAGCGGCGTGCGCTGGGCGATGTCGCGGGCCGGCGCGGCGACGAGAACGGCCTCGCCGTTCTCCAGGGGCGCCCAGGCGGCGCGGGCGCGCACGCCGGGCAGGTCTAGAACGCGCTCGGCGCGGCGGTCGAGGCGCAGGCCCGCGGCGGTCGAGATCGGCAGATCGACGGCGCGCGTGGAGCCGAGGGCGGCGAGAATGTCGCCGGTCTCGGTGAGGTGGTAGACCGCCGAAACGCCGCCGGGATGGCAGGCGCGCATGGCGGCGCGCACGCTCGCGCCGGTCATGACGGCGACGTCGACTTTGGCCGCGCAGGCCGCCCGCGCGGCGTCGAGCCGAAGCTCCGTTTCGGTGCGGCGGGCTTTGTCTTCCTGCGCCATTTTGGCGATGAGGATGCCGGCGAAGGCGACGATGAAGACGGCCGTCAGCGCGCCGAGCCGCTTCGGCGACAGTGCGTCCACCCGCGCGGAGAGCGTCGTCTCGCGATCTTGCGCCTGTCGCGCCATTCCGCCTCGGCCTCCCAGCGCCGCGCTCCCCGCCGACCGCCGTCGCCGCGGTCCTCCAACAACGCAACCGACCCGCCGGGCGGCGCGGACGCGTTTAGCTCCGTTCGCACGCGATAAGACGGCTATTCGTTTACTAATCGGTAATTATTCCACTTCGCGAGGCGGTGTCGACCGCGAATCGCTGGCGCGATCATCCGTTGCGCGAAACGACCTCGGCGCCGAGAAGGCGTTCGGCCATTTCATAAAGATTGTCGGAAAGCCCGCCCGCCTCGGCGATCGCGCGCAGGCGCGCTTCGGCCGCGCCGCAATAAGGCTCGGCGAGGCGGCGCCAGTCTTCGAAAGCGGTGATCAGTCGGGCGGCGAGCTGCGGGTTGATCTCGTCGAGCGCCAGGATCCGGTCGGCGACGAAGTCGTAGCCGGCGCCGTCGGGCAGGTGGAACGCCGCGAGATTGCGCCGCGCGAAGACGCTGATGAGCGCACGCACCTTGTTCGGCGCGCCCAGGTCGAAGGCCTCGTGGTCGAGGAGCGACTTGACGTCGTCGAGCGCGTCGGGCCCGCGGCGCTGGGCCCGCCAGGCGAGCCACTTGTCGACGACGAGCGGGTCGCGCCGCCAGCGGGCGTAGAAGCGCTCGAGCGCGCGCTCGCGGGCGGGCGTCTGTCCGAGGGCGAGGGCGAAGACCGCGGCCGCCTCGTCGGTCATGTTGGCGGCGGCCTCGGCCTGGGCTTCGGCGCGCGCCGTCTCGCCGATGGCGGCGAGGCGGGCGAGGGCGGCGTTCTTAAGGGCGCGCCGGCCGGCGTCGGCGGCCGTCGGGGCGTAGGGCGCGCCGGCGAGGTTCTTGTCGAGCCGGTCGTAGGCGTCGGCGAGGTCGGCCTTGAGGGCGTCGCCGATGGCGCCGGCGACGGCGTCGCACGCCGCGACGAGGCGCAAGGGGTCGACGACGCGCGCTTCCTGCGCGAGATCGTCCGCGCCCGGCGCGCGCAGGATTTCCGCGGCGAAGGCCGGGTCGCCATGGGGCCCGAGCGCTTCGCGCAGATTGTCGGCGAGGGCGGCGACGAAGGCGGCGCGCGTGGCCTCCACGGCGCCCGCCGACAGGCCCGGGCGATCGGCCGCGGGCTCGGCGCCCGCTTCGGCGAGGCAGAGATCCTTCCACAGACGATCGGCGACGGCCCAACGACTGAAAAGATCCGTCTCGGCCCGGAGGATAAGAAGCCGGTCGTCGAGGGACGCGTCGTCGACAAGCGACACCGGCGCGGAAAAGCCGCGCAGAAGCGACAGGCGCGCCGGCTCCTCGAAGGGCCCGAGCGCGACGCGCGCGTCCTCCTCGGCGAAATCGACAACGCCCTCGTCGAGGATCCGCTCGCTCGTCGCGCCGATGGCGGCGTAGGCGAGGGGGATGCGCCGCGGCGGCTTCTCCGGCTGGCCCGGCGTCGGCTTCGTCGCCTGCTTTAGCCGCAGGGTCACGCGCCCGTCGGCGGCCGTCTCGCACGAGGCGGTCACCGTCGGCGCGCCGGCGTCCGACCACCAGCGGCGGAACTGGCCGAGGTCGAGGCCGCTTGCGGCCTCCATCGCCCTGGCGAAGTCCTCCACCGTCGCCGCCTCGCCGTCATGGCGCTCGAAATAAAGATCGCATGCGGCGCGGAATTTCTCCGGTCCCAGAAGGCCCTTCAGCATACGCACGACTTCGGCGCCTTTCTCGTAGACGGTCGCGGTGTAGAAATTGTCGATCGTGACGTATTCGTCAGGCCGCGGCGGATGGGCGAGGGGGCCGGCGTCCTCGGGGAACTGGCTCGCCCATAGACGCCGCACGTCCTTGATCCGCTGCACCGCGCGCGAGCGCATGTCGGCGGAGAACTCCTGATCGCGGAAGACGGTGAAGCCTTCCTTCAGGCAAAGCTGGAACCAGTCGCGCAAGGTGACCCGGTTGCCGGACCAGTTGTGGAAGTATTCGTGGGCGACGACGGATTCGATGTTCTCGTAATCCGTATCCGTCGCGGTCTCGGGGCTCGCGAGCACATAGGCCGAGTTGAAAACGTTGAGGCCCTTGTTCTCCATTGCGCCGAAATTGAAATGGTCGACGGCCACGATCATGAATATGTCGAGATCGTATTCGCGCCCGAACGCCTCCTCGTCCCAGCGCATGGCGCGCTTCAAGGCGTCAAGAGCGTAGCCGCACTTGCCGGCGTTTTCTTTCTGCACAAAGACTTTTAGCGCCACGTCGCGGCCGGAGCGGGTGACGAACCGGTCTTCGACGACGGCGAGGTCGCCGCCGACGAGCGCGAAGAGATAGGCGGGCTTCGGATGCGGATCCTCCCAGACGGCGAAATGGCGTCCGCTCTTGACGTCGCCGGCGTCGATCAGGTTGCCGTTGGCGAGGAGAACCGGATACGCCGCCTTGTCGGCTTCGATGCGGGTGCGGAAGGTCGCCAAAACGTCCGGCCGGTCGAGGTGGTAGCCGATGCGCCGGAAGCCCTCCGCCTCGCACTGGGTGCAGAACATGCCCTTCGACATGTAGAGCCCGGAAAGCCTGGTGTTCGCCGACGGATCGATCGCGACTTCATAGGTGAGTTCGAACGCCGCCGGCGGCGCTTCGACGGTCAGGACGTGGCCTTCGACGGCGTAGGCGCCGTCGCGAAGCGGCGCGCCGTCGATGGCGATCGACAGGAGCTCCAGGTCTTCGCCGTCAAGGACGAGCGGGGCGTTCGCGTCGGCGCCGTCGCGCCGTCGCACCGCGAGCGCGCCCTTCACGATCGTCCGCGCCGGGTCGAGGGCGACGTCGAGCGCGACGCGGTCGACGGCGTAGGCGCTCGGCGCGTAGTCGGCGAGGCGGATTTTTCGCGGCGGCGTGTCCGTGCGCATGGCTGATCCTCCAGCGGGGACGTACTAATTTATTGCGGGTTGTACGTCGATGTAATGCGAATTTTATATCGCCTTACATCTCGTTAGTCCGGGAAAAAAGATCTACAACTCGGTCGATGGACGCATACCGGAACCCGTTCGCGCCCTCCGCCGGCGCGCAGCCTTATGAGCTCGCCGGCCGCTGGCGCATTGTCGACGGCGCTCCTCGGCGTTGACGCGCAAACGAAGGGGCCGGTTCGCGCCAGCATGATTTCGAAGGGAATGATATACTCCCCCTCTTACGGCGATATCGCGTTCACGGTCCCGCTGTTCGACGAGTTCATGAAAAGGCGTATGCCGACGTTTCCTTTGGAAGGCGCAGAATGAGACACTTCCTGAACACCGCCGACTGGTCCCGCCCCGAACTGCAGGCGATGATCGACGACGCGCGGGCGATGAAGACGAGCCGCTTCAGCGACGCCCTCGCCGGCAAGACGATCGCGCTCCTGTTCCTCAACAACTCCCTGCGCACGCGGACGTCGTTCGACCTCGGCGTCAAACAGCTCGGCGGCCACGCCATCGTGCTCTCGCCGTCGGGGGGCATGTGGCCGCTCGAATTCGAGGACGGGGCGGTGATGGACGGCGAGGCGGAGGAGCACGTCAAGGAAGCCGCTAAGGTGCTGTCGCGCTACTGCGACCTCATCGGCGTGCGGGCGTTCCCGAAGTTTCAGGACTGGTCGGAGGACCGCAAGGACAAGGTCCTCGACGCCATGGCCCGCCATTCCGACGTCCCCGTCATCAATCTCGAGACGATCACCCATCCGTGTCAGGAGCTGGCGCTGACGATGGCCCTTCAGGAGCGGTTCGAGAGGGACGGCCGGGGCGGGCTCGACGGCAAGAAGTTCGTGCTGACGTGGACGTATCATCCGAAGCCCCTGAACACCGCCGTCGCCAACTCCGCGCTGATGATCGCGGCGAAGTTCGGCATGGCGCCGACGCTTCTTTGTCCGACAGAGGACTACGTCCTTGACGAGCGCTACGTCGCCCAGGCGACGAAGGACGCCGGCGCCGCCGGCCAGGCGCTGACGATCGCCCACGACATCGACGAGGCCTATGACGGCGCCGACGTCGTCTACGCCAAAAGCTGGGGCGCGCTTCCCTATTTCGGCGACTGGGCGCCGGAGAAGGCGATACGCGACCGCTTCAAGCATTTCATCGTCGACGAAGAGAAAATGGCGCGTACGAACGACGCTCTCGTCTCCCACTGTCTGCCCATGCGCCGCAACGTCAAGATGACCGACGCGGTCTTCGATGGCCCGACCTGCGTCGCCTATGACGAGGCTGAGAACCGGCTGCACGTGCAAAAGGCGGTGATGAAGGCGTTGGCGGGGTGACGGCGACGGCGAAATCGATCAACGAACGCCGCGCCGACAATTTAGAGCGGTTCGCGCCGGGGCTTGGCCTCGCCGCCTTCGTCAGCGACGTTCGCATCGAAGCGCGCCTTTCCTTGCTGACGGTTACAACCGTCGCCCATGCCCTTGGCGAATACGTTGCGGCGCTCGCGGAGGAACGCGCTCATGTCGACTGACCTCGAACTTGTCGTTCTAGGCTTTCTGGTTCTCATGCTTTGTTTCGTCATTGCGTGGCGCGCGCGCAGGGACGCGCGGCGGGGAGCGGAGCGCCGCGAACGGCGCGACGCCCCCCGGCGAATGAGCGAGGCCTCCCCATGACGTCAGCACCGCCGCCGGAACGCTCCCCAGAGCGCCCAAACGATCGCTCCACGCGCCAGACCATCGTCCAGCTCCTGTCGAACATGAGCGACGGCAAGGAGATCCGCACCTATCTCCAGCGCTTCGCCGAGGTCGACCGCGAGCGTTTCGCCGTCATCAAGATCGGTGGCGCGGTTCTGCGCGACACGCTCGAGGAGACGGCGAACGCGCTTGCTTTTCTGCACACGGTGGGTCTGACGCCCATCGTCCTCCATGGCGGCGGGCCGCAGCTCGACGCCGCGCTCGCGGCCGCCGGCGTCGAGACCCCGAAGCATGACGGCCTGCGCGCGACGAGCGCTGAGGCGCTCGACGTCGCCCGCGGCGTTTTCGTGACGGAGAACGTGCGCCTCGCCGAGGCCGTGCGCGCCCAGGGCGTTGGCGCGCACTCGCTCACCGTCGGCGCCATCGAGGCGGATTTTCTCGACCGGGAGAAGCTCGGCTTCGTCGGCGAACCGACGAACGTCCGCCTGGAGATCGTTTCCTCGATCGTGCGGGCGGGGGCGGTGCCGATCCTCACCTGCCTCGGCCTTGCGCCCGGCGGTCAGCTTTTGAACGTCAACGGCGATTCGGCGACGCGGGCCCTCGTCGCGGCGCTGAAGCCGATGAAGATCGTCTTTCTCTCCTCCGTCGGCGGGCTCCTGAACGCCAAGGGCGAGACCATCAGCGCGATCAATCTCGCCACGGACTATGACAAGCTCATGGCCGCCGACTGGGTCGAGGGCGGCATGCGGCTGAAGCTGACGGAGATCAAGCGCCTCCTCGACGCGGCGCCGGCGGCGTCCGTCTCGATCACGACGCCGACGGCGCGCGCGCGCGAGCTTTTCACCCATTCCGGCGCCGGCACGCTTGTGCGCCGCGGCGAGCGCATCGCGCGCTATACGCACAAAGCCGAGATCGACCGCAACGCCGTCGAGCGGCTTGTGGAGGCGGCTTTCGAGGCGCGCCTCGCCCCCGGCTGGTGGGACGGGCTCGACCTCCTTGCGGCCCACGTCTCGGAGAACGCCCGAGCGGGCGCCATCCTGACGCGGCTCGACGTCGGGCCTCAGACGGTCGCCTATCTCGACAAGTTCGCCGTCCTCGAAAACGCCCGTGGCGAGGGCCTCGCGCGCACGGTCTGGCGGCGCTTCGTCAAGCGCCAGCCGGCGTTTTTCTGGCGCTCGCGCGCGGCGAACGGGTTTAACGCCTTTTACCACGACGTCGCCGACGGGGCGGTCTCGCGCGGGGGCTGGAAGGTGTTTTGGATCGGCGAGGCGGATTTCGCTAGGATCGGTCCGGCGGTGGAGCGCATCGCCGCCCTGCCGGCGAGCTTCGTCGCCGATGACGCGAAATGAGCCTTGTGCGGAGGATGTTGTGCGGAGGATTTTTTGAGCGAGCCTTTTCTGATCGGCCTTGTGGGCGCGCGCGGCTATGTCGGCCGCGAGCTTATTCGCCTCGTCGCGCGCCACCCGGAGATGATGCTCGCCTACGCCGTCAGCCGCGAATGGGCGGGCCGGCCGGTGCGCGAGATCGCGCCGGAGATCGCTGACGAGAGCGTCTTCGAGGAGATGGCGCCCGCGGCCGTCGCGCGGCGGCGGGCCGACGCCGTCGTCCTCGCCCTGCCGGACGGCGCGGGCGCGGCCTATGTCGACGCGATCGAGGCCGACGCGCCCCACCGGGTCGTCGTCGACTTGTCCGCTGACAGGCGGTTCGACGACGCGTGGTCTTACGGCTTGCCGGAGACGCGGCGCGTTCTCGCCCACGCGGGGCGCGAGCCGGCGGGGCCGGCGCTCGCCGGCGCGACGCGCATCGCCAATCCCGGCTGCTACGCGACGGCGATGCAGATCGCGCTCGCGCCGCTTGTCGGCCAGCGCGGAGGCGGGCTCGGGGGGACGCCGAGCGTCTTCGGCGTTTCGGGCTATTCCGGCGCCGGCACGACGCCGGGCCCGCGCAACGACCCCGCCAGGCTCGCCGACAATCTCCTGCCTTACGCCCTCGTCGGCCATAAGCACGAGCGCGAGGCGACGCGCCATCTCGGCGCGGCGGTCCGTTTCTCGCCGCACGTCCATCCGGCGTTCCGCGGCTTGTGCGTAACGGTCGACGCGCCGCTCGCCGAAGCGATGGACGCGGCCGCCTTGCGCGCGCTCTTTGAAGAAGCGTATGCTGATGAACCCATGATCCGCCTCGCCGACGAGCCGCCGGGCCTCGCCGACGGCGCCGGGATCGAAGGCGCGATCGTCGGCGGCTTCGCCGTCGGCGCCTCCGACGCCGGCGAGGGACGCCGCGCCGCCCTCGTCGTCGCCATCGACAACCTCCTGAAGGGCGCGGCGAGCCAGGCGGTCCAGAACCTCAATCAGGCGCTGGGGCTCGACGAGATGGCGGGCTTGCGGGGGTGCGCCCGTTAACTCAAGGGCGCTCGAGGCATAGACCGCGCGATATCCTTGACAGGACCATCGATCTTCTTGGCGGAACGATCGCGTCGGGAATTATGTCAACAATAAAGAAGGAACTATACTTCGCGTCTGAGACATCTGGGGCGGTCTCTGCGGGAAGCAAGCATCGTTTCTCCCGGAGTTCTAAATCCTTCGCCGCAAGCGGCTAGGTGTTTCGTCCCAGTGTGTGGTGGTAAGCTGACGCCACCGCAGAAGGACGAGCTATGGGCCAGGTACTCCATGGATGCGCCACGACCACGCACGCCGTCCGA